>NZ_CP079869.1:0-620467 GCF_025263265.1 Mycobacterium sp. SMC-4
GTCATAGGCGCTTCCAACCGGTTCGCCCACGCTGCATCGCTGGCCATCGCCGAGGCACCGGCCCGCGCCTACAACCCGCTGTTCATCTGGGGTGAGTCTGGCCTGGGCAAGACCCACCTGCTGCACGCCGCCGGCAATTACGCGCAGCGCCTCTTTCCGGGCATGCGGGTCAAGTACGTCAGCACCGAGGAGTTCACCAACGACTTCATCAACTCGCTGCGTGACGACCGTCGGGCCTCGTTCAAACGGACCTACCGTGACATCGACGTGTTGCTGGTCGACGACATCCAGTTCATCGAGGGCAAGGACGGAATCCAGGAGGAGTTCTTCCACACCTTCAACACGCTGCACAACGCGAACAAGCAGATCGTCATCTCCTCCGACCGGCCGCCCAAACAGCTGGCCACCCTGGAAGATCGGCTGCGAACCCGCTTCGAGTGGGGCCTGATCACCGACGTCCAACCGCCGGAGCTGGAGACCCGCATCGCGATCCTGCGCAAGAAGGCGCAGATGGACAACCTCGACGTGCCCGACGATGTGCTGGAGTTGATCGCCAGTCGCATCGAGCGCAACATCCGCGAGCTCGAAGGTGCGTTGATCCGCGTCACCGCGTTCGCTTCGCTGAACAAGACGATGATCGACAAGGCACTGGCCGAGATCGTGCTGCGGGATCTGATCTCCGATCCCTCCACCATGCAGATCAGCACCGCGGCCATCATGGCCGCCACCGCGGAGTACTTCGAAACCAGCGTCGATGAGCTACGCGGCCCCGGCAAGACCCGTGCGCTGGCGCAGTCCCGCCAGATCGCAATGTACCTCTGTCGCGAGCTCACCGACCTCTCACTGCCCAAGATCGGCCAGGCTTTCGGCCGCGATCACACCACAGTGATGTACGCGGAGAAGAAGATTCGCGCCGAGATGGCCGAGCGCCGCGAAGTTTTCGACCACGTCAAAGAACTGACCACGCGCATCCGCCAACGCGCCAAGCGCTGATCTCTGTCTCCGCTCACCACGTTCGGGCCCGCCCCGTCCGTTGTCGTCCGCGCTGCCTCCGGCGTGTCGTTCCGATATTCGCTCGGCGAGTCCGCCCGCAGGCTGAGAAACTTCCGCCTCGGTTGTCACACGCTTCACACCGACGGCTGTGCACGACATGTGGACAACCTGCCGATGAACGACAGGGAAACCCCGGTCCTCGTCCCCAACCGGCCAGCCATCCCCATCGCCGGGTCCGCCGTTCCACGGCTGTCCCCAGCTCACCCACACGACTGCGGCACCGCTGGCCTGCGGGGAACCGGTGTTATCCCCAGAATGCACAGCACCTATTACTGATACTCAGTTATCTCTCTCAATTTCTTTTAGAAGAAGCCTGTTGGGGAAACACTCATCCCCGGGCCTGCTGCCCGGTTCTCCAGTGCAGGCATGTCGGCCCGATGGTTTAGCTTTCAGATTGACGCTGAACGATCTACGGTGGTTCATCGACAGCCGTTCCGGTCGTCGTGACGCGCCTGTTCGGCGCGACCTGCGACTCCGCGAATTCGCTGCAAGAGGCTTATCGGGGTGTGCATCGAAGGGACGCTATGGACGTGGCGACGACAACGACTGGTCTGACCGATCTGAAGTTTCGGCTGACCCGCGAGGAGTTCGCCGATGCAGTGGCTTGGGTGGCACGTAACCTGCCGTCCCGTCCGACGGTTCCGGTGCTGGCCGGCGTGCTGCTCACCGGCTCCGACGAGGGCCTGACGATCTCCGGCTTCGATTACGAAGTATCTGCCGAAGTCCACGTTCCGGCTGAAATAGCTTCTCCGGGAAGCGTTTTGGTATCGGGCCGGCTGCTTTCCGACATCGTCAGGTCGCTGCCGGCCAAACCCGTCGACGTTTCCGTCGAAGGCACTCGAGTGGCGCTGAGCTGCGGTAGCGCCCGATTCTCGCTGCCGACGATGGCCGTCGAGGACTATCCGACGCTGCCGACGCTGCCCGACGAGACCGGTGTGGTCTCTGCCGACCTGTTCGCCGAAGCCATCGGTCAGGTCGCCGTGGCAGCCGGCCGAGATGACACACTGCCGATGCTGACCGGCATCCGCGTCGAGATCGCCGGGGAGAAAGTAGTTCTCGCCGCGACCGATCGCTTCCGGTTGGCAGTCCGGGAACTGACCTGGTCGGCGGCAACCCCTGGGGTGGAAGCCGCAGTGTTGGTGCCGGCCAAGACGCTGGCCGAAGCCGCCCGGGCCGGAACCGACGGCACCGAGGTCCATCTGTCGCTGGGCTCTGGGCCGACCGTCGGCAAAGAGGGTCTGTTAGGTATCCGCAGCAAGGGCAAGCGCAGCACCACTCGTCTGCTCGACGCCGAATTCCCGAAGTTTCGCCAGCTGTTGCCTACCGAGCACACCGCTGTCGCAACTCTGGGGGTGGCCGAACTGACCGAGGCCATCAAACGTGTCGCATTGGTCGCCGATCGCGGAGCACAGATCCGGATGGAGTTTGCCGAGGATGCGCTGCGGCTGTCGGCCGGTGCCGACGACGTCGGCCGGGCCGAAGAAGATCTGCCTGTGCAGTTCTCCGGTGATCCGTTGACCATCGCTTTCAACCCGACCTATCTGACCGACGGCCTGGGATCGCTGCACTCCGACCGCGTCACATTCGGGTTCACCACGCCCAGTCGGCCAGCGGTGCTGCGGCCGGCGGACGAGAATGACAGTGCGGCCGACGGCAGCGGTCCGTTCCCCGCCGCACAGACCGACTACGTCTACCTGCTGATGCCGGTGCGACTTCCGGGCTGACCGATCTCGACGCTGACCGATCACGACGACGAAACAAGGGGCGTAACCATGCAGGTGGGTCTGGTCGGCCTGGGCAAGATGGGCTTCAACATGCGGTCGCGGTTGCGCGATACCGGCCACGATGTGATCGGCTTCGACCCCCGGCCGGAGGTTTCCGATGTGGCGTCGTTACAGGATCTCGCCGATGCGCTGAGCACGCCACGGGTGGTGTGGGTGATGGTGCCCTCGGGTACGGTCACCGACCAGACCATCGTGAGCCTGGCAGATGTGCTCGGCCCGGGTGATCTGGTCATCGATGGTGGCAACTCCCGCTACACCGAGGACGCACCGCACGCGAAACTGCTCGGCGACAACGGAATTGCATTCATCGATGCCGGCGTCTCCGGCGGTGTCTGGGGGCTGACCGAGGGGTACGGACTGATGGTCGGCGGTAGCGATGAGGATGTCGCTCGGGCCATGCCGATCTTCGACGCGCTGCGCCCCGCGGGTCCACTCGAGGACGGATTCGTTCATGTCGGCCCGGTGGGGGCGGGCCATTTCGCCAAGATGGTGCACAACGGCGTCGAATACGCGCTGATGACCGCCTACGCCGAAGGTTACGAGATGCTCGCAGCTGAGGAGCTGGTGCGTGATCCGCAAGCGGTCTACCAGGCATGGTCCAACGGCACCGTGGTGCGTTCGTGGTTGCAGCAGCTGTTGGCCAAGGCACTGCGCGAAGACCCGGGTCTCAACGAGATCAGTGGGTACGCCGAGGACTCCGGGGAGGGTCGCTGGACTGTCGAAGAGGCCATCCGACTCCGCGTCCCGGTGCCGGGCATCGCCGCTTCTTTGTTTGCCAGATTCCTTTCCCGGCAAGAGGATTCGCCGACGATGAAGGCAGTGGCGGCGCTGCGTAACCAGTTCGGCGGGCATGCGGTCAAGCGCATCAGCGAGTCCGGCTGACGGAGTGCTTCGGTGCACGTTCGCCAGCTCACCCTGACAGATTTCCGCTCGTGGCCGCGCGTGGAGCTGGCATTGGATCCCGGCCGCACGGTGTTCGTCGGTCCCAACGGTTTCGGAAAAACCAATCTCGTTGAGGCTCTGTGGTATTCGTCGACGCTTTCGTCGCACCGAGTGGCCTCGGATGCGCCACTGATCCGTTCCGGAGCAGAGCGCGCCGTGATTTCGACCATCGTCGTCAACGAGGGCCGTGAGCTCGCGGTCGACCTGGACATCACCGCCGGGCGGGCCAACAAGGCCCGGTTGAACCGCTCCCCGGTGCGATCGGCGCGCGAGATCCTCGGCGTGCTGCGTGCGGTGTTGTTCGCCCCGGAGGATCTTGCGTTGGTCCGCGGCGATCCCGGCGAGCGACGCAAGTTCCTCGACGAACTCGCGACCACCCGCAGGCCCCGGATCGCAGCTGTCAGAGCCGATTACGACAAGGTGGTGCGTCAGCGCACCGCGTTGCTCAAGACCGCGACGGCGGCTCGGTTTCGAGGCGACAAGTCAGCACTGGAGACCCTCGACGTCTGGGACGGCCACCTGGCCGCACACGGCGCGCAATTGATCGCCGCCCGGGTGCAGTTGGTCAATGCACTGGCACCCGAAGTGGAAAAGGCCTACCAACTGCTCGCGCCGGCATCCCGGCCGGCGGCGATCCGCTACCGCAGCGGGGTGGAGCTCATCGAGGCTGAAGCGTCGGCAGGCACCGTCGATCCGCATGTCTTCGAAGCCGCGCTGCTGGATGCGTTGAGTCGGCGTCGGGAAGCCGAACTGGAGCGTGGGGTGTGTCTGGTCGGGCCCCACCGCGACGATCTGGAACTGCGACTCGGCGACCAGGTAGCCAAGGGTTTCGCCAGCCATGGGGAATCATGGTCGATGGCATTGGCTTTGCGATTGGCATCCTACGAGCTGCTCTGTGCCGAAGGAGGTGACCCGGTCTTGCTCCTCGACGACGTGTTCGCCGAGCTCGACAGCGCGCGCCGGCAGGCGCTGGCCCAGGTTGCCGGTTCGGCCGAGCAGGTGCTGGTGACCGCCGCCGTCGCCGAGGACATTCCGGCAGACTGGGATGCCCGGCGCGTGCAGATCGCGATGATCGACGACGACTCCGGACGAATTTCGCAGGTGCGGCAGTGAGTGAGACTGGCGACGAGGCTGCGGACGGATTCGGGCCGCCCGCGCATCTGGCGGGTCTGAAGGGGATGGACCTGGTGCGCCGGGCGCTCGAAGAGGCCCGCGGGGCCGCACGCGTGCAAGGTAAGGATGTCGGCCGCGGCCGGACGGCGGCGCCGGCGCGCCGCCCGGGCGGCGCCCGCCGCCGCCGTTGGTCGGGTCCGGGCCCAGATCAGCGCGATCCGCAGCCGCTGGGAGCCGCCACCAGTGACCTCGCCCGTACCCGGGGCTGGTCGGCCAAGGTGGCAGAAGGTGCGGTGTTCGGCCGCTGGCGGGCCGTCGTCGGCGACCAGATCGCCGACCATGCCGCTCCGAAGTCGCTGGCGGACGGGGTGCTGACCATCACCGCCGAATCCACCGCATGGGCCACCCAGTTACGGATGGTGCAGGCTCAGCTGTTGGCCAAGATCGCCGCGGCGGTCGGAGACGGCGTGGTCAGCACTGTCAAGATCGTCGGCCCGGTCGGCCCGTCCTGGCGCAAAGGGCCCTACAGCGTGCCCGGACGCGGTCCGCGCGACACCTACGGGTGAGTCTGGCGGGGGTTGGCTGAGACCCACCAGAACGAATCCGGACACCATCCACGCCGTCAAGACCTATCCAGATCCGAGAAAATCCGCGCACGGCGCGATTAGGTGCTCAGAAACGCGGCTGCAGTGTCAGTCCTGACGGTCTATACCGGTAGAGTGGTGGAGATCCACGGGCGGTGTCTGACCGCTCGCCTGCGAACCCCAAGGAGACGCGTCCAACGTGGCTGCCCAGAAGAAGAACGCTCCCAGCGAGTACGGCGCCGATGCGATCAAGGTGCTCGAAGGTTTGGAAGCGGTCCGAAAGCGCCCGGGCATGTACATCGGTTCCACCGGTGAGCGCGGCCTGCACCACTTGATCTGGGAGGTCGTCGACAACGCGGTCGACGAGGCGATGGCCGGCTACGCGACCCGGGTCGACGTACGCCTGCTGGCCAACGGCGGCGTACAGGTCACCGACGATGGCCGCGGGATTCCCGTCGAGATGCACAAGACCCAGAAGATCCCGACCGTCGATGTCGTGATGACGGTCCTGCACGCCGGTGGCAAGTTCGAAGAGGGTGCCTATCAGGTCTCGGGCGGCCTCCACGGTGTCGGCGTCTCGGTGGTCAACGCGTTGTCCAGCAAGCTCGAGGCCGATATTCGACGTGACGGCAACGAATGGTTCCAGACCTACGACCGGTCCGTGCCAGGCACACTGCGCAAGGGCGAGCCCACCAAGGAGACCGGGACCACGATCAGGTTCTGGGCCGATCCGGATATCTTCGAGACCACCACCTACGACTTCGAGACCATCGCGCGCCGCTTGCAGGAGATGGCCTTCCTCAACAAGGGTCTGACCATCGAGCTGACCGACGAGCGGGTCACCGCCGAAGAAGTCGTCGACGACGTGGTCAGTGATCAGGCGGAGGCACCGAAAACAGCCGAGGAGAAGGCCGCCGAGGCCGCCGCCCCGGTCAAGGTCAAACACCGGGTGTTCCACTACCCCGGCGGTCTGGTCGACTTCGTCAAGCACATCAACCGCACCAAGAACCCGATCCAGCCCAGTGTCATCGACTTCGACGGCAAGGGCGAGGACCACGAGGTCGAGGTCGCGATGCAGTGGAACGGCGGTTACACCGAGTCGGTGCACACCTTCGCCAACACCATCAACACCCACGAGGGCGGCACCCACGAAGAGGGTTTCCGCGCGGCACTGACGTCGGTGGTCAACAAGTACGCCAAGGACAAGAAGCTGCTCAAGGACAAGGATCCGAACCTCACCGGCGACGACATCCGCGAGGGGCTGGCCGCGGTGATCTCAGTGAAGGTGAAGCAGCCGCAGTTCGAGGGCCAGACCAAGACCAAGCTGGGCAACACCGAGGTCAAATCGTTCGTACAGAAGATCTGCAACGAGCAGATCAGCCACTGGCTCGAGGCCAATCCTGCAGAGGCCAAAACCGTGGTGAACAAGGCGGTGTCGTCGGCACAGGCCCGCGCCGCCGCGCGCAAAGCACGGGACCTGGTGCGCCGCAAGAGCGCCACCGACATCGGCGGCCTGCCGGGCAAGCTCGCCGACTGCCGTTCCACCGACCCGTCGAAGTCCGAACTGTATGTGGTGGAGGGTGATTCGGCTGGAGGCTCGGCCAAGAGCGGCCGGGACTCGATGTTCCAGGCGATTCTGCCGCTGCGCGGCAAGATCATCAACGTGGAGAAGGCCCGCATCGACCGGGTGTTGAAAAACACCGAGGTTCAAGCGATCATCACCGCGCTGGGCACCGGTATCCACGACGAGTTCGACATCTCCAAGCTGCGCTACCACAAGATCGTGTTGATGGCCGACGCCGACGTCGACGGCCAGCACATCTCGACGCTGCTACTCACGCTGCTGTTCAGATTCATGAAGCCGCTGGTGGAAAACGGCCACATCTTCCTGGCGCAGCCACCGCTGTACAAGCTGAAGTGGCAGCGCAGCGAGCCGGAGTTCGCCTACTCCGACCGGGAGCGCGATGGGTTGCTCGAGACCGGACGCGCCGCCGGCAAGAAGATCAACGTCGAAGACGGTATCCAGCGCTACAAGGGTCTCGGTGAGATGGACGCCAAGGAGCTTTGGGAAACCACCATGGATCCCTCGGTGCGGGTGTTGCGCCAGGTCACCCTCGACGATGCCGCAGCAGCCGACGAACTGTTCTCGATTCTGATGGGCGAGGACGTCGAAGCGCGTCGCAGCTTCATCACCCGCAATGCCAAAGATGTTCGTTTTCTTGATGTTTAACGTTGCCGTTTAACCTCACATAGGACAATTCCATGACTGACACCACGTTGCCCCCGGGCGGCGAAGCAGGCGACCGCATCGAGCCGGTCGACATTCAGCAGGAGATGCAGCGCAGCTACATCGACTACGCGATGAGCGTCATCGTCGGCCGTGCACTGCCCGAGGTTCGGGACGGCCTCAAACCGGTGCATCGACGGGTGCTCTACGCCATGTTCGACTCCGGATTCCGTCCGGACCGCGGACACGCGAAATCGGCGCGCTCCGTTGCCGAAACCATGGGCAACTACCACCCGCACGGTGATGCGTCGATTTACGACACCCTGGTCCGGATGGCCCAACCGTGGTCGCTGCGCTACCCGCTGGTCGACGGCCAGGGTAACTTCGGTTCGCCGGGCAACGACCCGCCGGCGGCGATGCGGTACTGCGTCACCGGTGACGCGCTAGTGCGGTTGCCGCTGGGTCAGTCCGTGCGAATCGATGGTGTGGTCCCAGGAGTGAGACCCAACTCCGACAACCCCATCGATCTGAAGGTTGTCGATCGCCACGGCGATCCCGTGGCAGCCGACAGGCTCTTCCACTCCGGAGATCATCAGACGTACACGGTGACCACCTCGGAGGGATATACAGTCACCGGCACGGACAATCACCCCCTTCTCTGCCTGGTCGATGTGGGTGGTGTCCCGACGTTGTTGTGGAAACTCGTCGGTGAGATCAACCCTGGCGATACCGTCGTTCTCCAGCGGACCCCACCGGCGGAGTTCGGTCCGGCTGAATGGCAGGAAACGCTGGAAGGTTTGCTTGCCGGTGCGTTCATCAGCGAGGGCTTCGTTTCGGAGAAGCGGGCAGGTTTCAACAACCTCGACCGTGACTTCTTCAACATGGTGGTCGCCGCCTACGACGCTGTCGTCGGTGGTCCGCGATACGTTTCGAGTCGGACTATCGCGTCCGGCTCTCTATTGCATGAGCTCGACGTCCACAATCTCGAGTCGTTGCGGGGATCGCGATTGGGCCTCGTCGTCGGTCAGCGGTCTGCGGACAAGTTCGTGCCGGATTGGGTTTGGCAATCCCCGGCCGGGGCCAAGCGCGCGTTTCTCCGGGCGCTGTTCGAGGGGGACGGCTCCTGCTCGAGTCTCCCCCGCAATACGGTCCAGGTGTCGTATTCGACGCGAAGCCAACGGTTGGCCGCCGATGTTCAGCAGATGCTGCTCGAGTTCGGCGTCGTTTCCCGCCGCTACCGACATGCCGTCGGCGAGTACAAGGTGGTTCTCACCAACCGAGCTCAGGCGGAACTCTTCGCCGCGCAAATCGGTTTCGGCGGCGCGAAGCAAGACAAACTGCTGCAGATCCTGGCGGACCTGCCGAAAGAGGCCGCCGGTCTCGACCGCGACTTCGTGCCCGGGCTGGCGCGCTTCATTCGCCAACACGGCGGTGGCCGCTGGGTCGACAAGGAATGGCTGCGTAAGCACAACATCGATCGCATCTCGCGGTGGAAGCGCGACAGCGACGAGATACTGGGGCATATCGCAGACCCAGAGGTACGTGCGGTCGCCAAGGAACTCACTGACGGCCGGTTCTACTACGCAACAGTGGCCTCTGTGGTCGATGCAGGCGTACAACCCGTGTACAGCTTGCGGGTGGACACTGCTGACCACGCCTTCATCACCAACGGTTTCGTCAGCCACAACACCGAGGCGCGGCTGACGCCGCTGGCGATGGAGATGTTGCGCGAGATCGACGAGGAGACAGTCGATTTCGCGCCGAACTACGACGGTCGGGTGCAGGAGCCCACGGTTCTGCCGAGCCGGTTCCCGAACCTGCTTGCCAACGGCTCGGGCGGCATCGCGGTCGGTATGGCCACCAACATCCCCCCGCACAACCTGCGTGAGCTCGCCGAGGCTGTCTACTGGTGCCTCGACAATCACGAGGCCGACGAGGAATCCACCCTGACGGCGGTGTGTGAGCGGGTCAAGGGCCCCGACTTCCCCACCCACGGTCTGATCGTGGGATCCCAGGGCATCACCGACGCCTACAACACCGGGCGCGGGTCGATCCGGATGCGCGGTGTGGTCGAGATCGAGGAGGACAGCCGCGGGCGCACCTCGCTGGTCATCACCGAGCTGCCGTATCAGGTCAACCACGACAACTTCATCACCTCGATCGCCGAGCAGGTCCGCGACGGCAAGCTGACCGGCATCTCCAATATCGAGGATCAGTCCAGCGACCGTGTCGGTCTGCGCATCGTCATCGAGGTCAAACGCGACGCCGTGGCCAAGGTGGTGCTGAACAACCTCTACAAGCACACCCAGCTGCAGACCAGCTTCGGGGCGAACATGCTGGCCATCGTCGACGGTGTGCCGCGCACGCTGCGCCTGGACCAGATGATCCGGCACTACGTCAACCATCAGCTCGACGTCATCGTCCGCCGCACCACCTACCGATTGCGCAAAGCCAACGAACGGGCCCACATCCTGCGCGGTCTGGTCAAGGCGCTCGACGCGCTCGACGAGGTCATCGCGCTGATCCGGGCCTCGCAGACGGTGGAGATCGCGCGCAACGGCCTGATCGATCTGCTTGAGATCGACGAGATCCAAGCCCAGGCCATCCTGGACATGCAGCTGCGGCGGCTGGCCGCGCTGGAACGTCAGCGCATCGTCGACGACCTGGCCAAGATCGAGGCCGAGATCGCCGACCTGGAAGACATCCTGGCCAAGCCGGAGCGCCAGCGCGCCATCGTGCGCGACGAACTCAAGGAGATCGCCGACAAGTACGGTGACGACCGTCGCACCCGGATCATCCCGGCCGACGGCGACGTCGCCGACGAAGACCTGATCGCTCGCGAAGAGGTCGTCGTCACCATCACCGAGACCGGCTACGCCAAGCGCACCAAGTCCGATCTCTACCGCAGCCAGAAGCGCGGCGGTAAGGGCGTACAGGGCGCCGGGCTGAAGCAGGACGACATCGTCAACCACTTCTTCGTCTGCTCCACCCACGACTGGATTTTGTTCTTCACCACCCAGGGTCGCGTCTACCGTGCCAAGGCATACGACCTGCCCGAGGCGTCGCGCACCGCGCGCGGTCAGCATGTCGCCAACCTGCTGGCCTTCCAACCCGAGGAGCGCATCGCCCAGGTCATCCAGCTCAAGAGCTACGAGGACGCGCCCTACCTGGTGCTGGCCACCCGAAATGGCCTGGTCAAGAAGTCCCGTCTGGTGGACTTCGACTCCAACCGTTCCGGGGGCATCGTCGCGGTGAACCTGCGTGACGGCGACGAACTCGTGGGTGCGGTGCTGTGCTCGTCCGACGACGACCTGCTGCTGGTGTCGGCCAAGGGACAGTCGATCCGATTCTCGGCCACCGACGAGGCGTTGCGTCCGATGGGCCGCGCCACCTCGGGTGTGCAGGGCATGCGGTTCAACGAAGAGGATCAGCTGCTCTCGCTCAACGTGGTCCGCGAAGGCACGTACCTGCTGGTTGCGACCTCGGGCGGGTACGCCAAACGCACCGCGATCGAGGAGTACAGCGCACAGGGGCGCGGCGGCAAGGGAATCCTGACGATCCAGTACGACCGTCGACGTGGCACGCTGGTCGGAGCGTTGATCGTCGACGACGACACCGAGTTGTATGCCATCACTTCCGGTGGCGGCGTCATCCGGACCGCTGCACGTCAGGTTCGTAAGGCCGGGCGCCAAACCAAGGGCGTTCGCTTGATGAACCTGGGCGACGGCGACACACTGATCGCGATCGCGCGCAACGCCGAAGCCGGTGACGGCACCGACGAGGTCGACACCGACGTCGACGCGACCGATGAGTGAGGAGTCGTAGGTGAGCTCACCGAATGAGCCGGGGCACCCGCGTGCGGGCGACGGATCTGGCGCGGGTAACGGATCGGGAGGTTCGGGCGGCTCGCCGGCCACCTCGGCCCCCGCCCCCGAAGGCGGTTCACCCGGCAACGACGTCCCGCCGTGGCAGCGCGGCCCCGCTGCCCGTGCCCGTCAGCATCAGGCGCCAGAGGCGCCCGGTGGTGAGGGCCGATCGACCGGCAGCCCGTCCGGCCTCGATGCCCGGTTGAATCGGTTCATGGCCGGCGGCGGCGCACCGGGCGTCGATCAGGCCGGCCACGCCACCGAGCGGACCCAGGAGATGCGCACCGATATTGGTCGCACCGAGCAGGGCAAACGGCCTGAACCCGCGCCGCGTCCGGAGCCCGGACAACAGCGCCCTGATTCCGGCCCGGTGGCCTACGCCAGCGAAATTCCCGACCTGTCGGGTGCGCCACCGCGCTCTGTGCAACAGCGCAAGCCCGCTGAGCGGCCCGCCGACCAGCCGCCCAGGCCCGACCAGCCGCCCCGCCCCCAGCGCTCGGCTGCCCCCGGACGCGCGATCGAGGTGGCCTCACGTCAGCACCGGGGTCCGGTGCGGGCCACCATGCAGATCCGGCGGGTCGATCCGTGGAGCATGCTGAAGGTCTCGCTGCTGTTGTCGGTGGCGCTGTTCTTCGTGTGGATGATCGCGGTCGCATTCCTGTACCTGGTGCTGGGTGGGATGGGCGTGTGGGCCAAGCTCAACAGCAACGTCGGTGACCTGCTGACCAGCGCCAGCGGCAGTGCCGGCGGTGAGCTGGTCTCCAGCGGCACGATATTCGGTGGCGCCGCCCTGGTGGGCCTGGTCAACATCGTGCTGCTGACCGCGGCGGCCACCATCGGCGCGTTCATCTACAACCTGACGACCGACCTGGTCGGCGGGGTCGAGGTGACCCTGGCTGACCGGGACTGACCACGGTTTGGGAGACCGGTTGCCGGTGGGGTAATCTCGTCGCTCGGCCGTGCGGTTTGACGGGGCTATAGCTCAGGCGGTTAGAGCGCTTCGCTGATAACGAAGAGGTCGGAGGTTCGAGTCCTCCTAGCCCCACGGAAAGGTGCCCATCGATGAGGCTGTTGGTCCTGCTCGCTGCCGCGGCTGCCGCCGTCGCAGTGCTGGTGTGGCGCAGTCAGCACAGCGCCGAGGTCTGGCACACAGCGGACGCACCTTCCTGATCCCCTCAGGGGCCTTAGCTCAGTTGGTAGAGCGCTGCCTTTGCAAGGCAGATGTCAGGAGTTCGAATCTCCTAGGCTCCACAATCAACAGCACACTGCTGCAGTGCTCGCTGCATCACCATCGATCCCTGCTCGACCACCGTGGCCATCGGTGCGACCGCCGCCTCGGGCAGGACGTCGATGTGCCAGACGAACAGCGTGCTGCCATTCGCGGCGGGCACGGCCTGCATCGAGGCGTGGTGATGGGCGAGGTGGAGGTCTCCCCCGACCACTGAGTAGGCCACCCGTTTGTGCACGGGGTCGAGGTCGATGAGGCGTTCGGCGACGATGGTGCCGTCGGCGAAGGTGACGACGCGGGTGTCGGCGTCGAGGCGGGTAGCGGTGACGAATTCCGGGGCGAGACGCTCATGCACCGCGCCGAAATCAGCCAGCACATCCCACACCTGATCGGGCGTGGCGTTGACGACGAATTCTTTGTGGATGGATGCCATGGAGTCCTCGCTGGGGTTGTTCGGGTGGGGCCTCGAGCCTGCATCCCCACACGGCGCAGGTCTTGAAGATTCTTGCGCGACGGAGATTGTCGGCGATTGTCGTAACCCCGGCTTACGGTTGGTGGGTGCTTTGTGCCAAGACCGTCGCCGCCTGGCCGGGCTTCACTGTGAGCACCGTGCGCTGCTGTCCGAATGAGTCCGATTTCTCGGCCTCACAGATCCGCGGTGATCATCGGCTCGTGCTTGTCCGTCATGGCCGCTTCCGGCGGCGGGCCGACGGCGAGATCGTCGACCTGGATCGGACTGTCGGCTACATCGGCGGACCGGGCGAAGAGGAAGGGTTTGCCCACCCCGCCGGCGGTGACATCTGCACCGCGGTGACCATCGAGCCAGAGCTCTTGGAAGCAGCGATGAACCCCAGGGCGGTCTATGTTGACGCGCGTGTCGAGCTCGCCCACCGCCGGGTGCTCGCCGCAGCCGCGGCCGGCGATGTCGACTGTGCGCTGACCGAAGAGCTGATTCGGCTCGTCGGGCTCGCCGCCCAGTGGCCGGTCCCCCGGCCGGGGCCCACCGACCGAATGCTGGTCAGCGCCGCCCGCGAAGCGATCATCGACGGGGCACCGGAATCGACCGGGCTGCGTCCGCTGGCCGCTGCGCTGAAGGTCTCGCCGTACCGCCTCAGCCGGGTGTTCTCACGATGCATGGGGGTGTCGCTGACCCGATACCGCAACCGGATAAGGGTCGGGCAGGCTCTCGAGCGAGTCGCCGACGGGGACACCAGCCTTGCTGAGCTCGCAGCGCACCTCGGTTTCGCCGACCAGGCACACCTGACCCGCACGGTCAGCGAACACCTGGGCTACACCCCCGCGGCTCTGCGCCGGCAGTTGACCGGTGCCCCATCACAGGCTGGCCGAAATCCGTAGGCACCCAGTGCCTTTCGAACCGTCCTAGTCCATCACGGCGTCGATGCACGTGTGGATCTGCTCGATTCCCGGCCCCTGCTGCGTGCCGTCATGCCAGGACTGCAGCGTCGTGGTCACCGCGCCCTTCAGGATCCGCAGGTATTCGCTGACCTCGCCGGCCGACATCGTGTCCAGTCGCTTGGCCACGTCGGGTAGCAGCGGTCGCAGCGCGGTGGCGATGCTGGTGGCGCCGCCGATGGCCGGCGTCTGCGCCAACAGGGTGACGACGCGCTCGAGGTCTGACCGGGTCAGGTCGGGGTAGGCCACGGCCAGATCCTGCTTGACGTCGTCCTTGGTGCTCATCGGCTGCCTTCCGGGAGTGTTGTCCTCTGAGGCTCAGCCATACCCCGCCGATGCCCGCCACTACACCTACGGCTTCGGGGTGACCTCCACACTGGGCGGTAGCGCAGACGGTTCAGGCTGGGTGGAGCGGCGCACGATCGAGAACGCGACCGCTCCCCCGGCCAGCACCGCCACGCCCACGCCGACAATCAGCAGGGGACGGCGCCGGCTGCGGGACTTGCGGGCCTTCCCCAGTGCCTCCGGCAGGCCGGCGACAGCCTCCTGCGCCGAGGCCAGCTCGGCCCTGAGCTGGCGGGCGACCTTGCTGCGGCGATAACGCTCGCCGACCCAGGATGCCGACGAGCGCACCGAATCGACGCCCAGGCCCGCTACTCCCCTGGTGACATCCACCGGGCCGACGGTCGAGTACTTCAGGCCGCGGCCCAGCCGTTGGCCCGGGCTCAGTCGGTCTTCGGTCTTGGAGCTCATCGCTTACCTCTCTCACGCCGGAGGACCGGTGTCACGGTCGGGTCTTCAGCCTGCCATCTCTGCCAACCCCACGGTGCCCGGTTGGTCTCCGAGGGCGCGTGGCACACTGACTTTCCGTGACCAGTCCTATTCAGACCGCGACCGCGACCCTGCACACCAACCGCGGCGATATCAAGATCGCTTTGTTCGGGAATCACGCTCCCAAGACCGTGGCCAACTTCGTCGGACTGGCCCAGGGCACCAAGGACTACAGCACCGAGAATTCCTCGGGTGGATCCTCGGGCCCGTTCTACGACGGCGCGGTGTTCCATCGCATCATCGACGGGTTCATGATCCAGGGCGGTGACCCGACCGGAACCGGTCGCGGAGGGCCGGGCTACCAGTTCGCCGACGAATTTCACCCCGAATTGCAGTTCGACAAGCCCTACCTGCTGGCGATGGCCAACGCCGGTCCCGGCACCAACGGCTCGCAGTTCTTCATCACCGTGACCGAAACGCCGCATCTCAACCGCCGGCACACCATCTTCGGTGAGGTCGTCGACCCCGAGTCGAAGAAGGTCGTCGATGCCATCGCGACCACGGCCACCGACCGTTCCGATCGTCCCACCGACCCCGTCGTCATCGAGTCGGTCACCATCTCCTAGTGCCGCGTCACCGGGCGCCGGGTGTGAACCCGGCCTCGGTGAGCGCATCGAAGACCTCCACCGGGTCCGTCCCGAGGTCCCAGCGGCTGAGCACCAGGAGACGGTCGTCGACCGTCTCGATCTCCAACAGCCGCACTCTGCGCCCGATGCGGCGGAACTCGGTGATGCGGGTCAACGTGATCTCCGCGCGGTTCAGCGTGCGCTGCTGCCACCATCCGCGGTAGACGAGCGCGTCGTCGGCGATTGCCAATTTCGGACGTGCCCGCCACGACATGACGGCGAACACAAGCAAACCCAGGGCGGCCAACCCGATCAGGATGCGCCCGGGTAGGTCTGTGACCAGCGTCACAGCGCCGAAACCGAGCATGATGCCCGCTGCGGCGGCGCCCAGGATGCCCGCGGTCGGCGGACCCCACTGTGTTTGCTGTGGCGACAATTCACAGCCTCCTAGCGTGGCATTCACTGTTATCCACAGGTGCTATCCCCAATGGGGATGAACTACACGCGTGTGATCTGGTAACGCGCAGGTTGCGGGCCCGGAAACGGACCGCGACCGAATTTCCGGCCCCGTCAACTCACCGCCAGCGCATGGTCAGCAGCAAGCCGGTGATCATGAAGGCAAACGCGATGGCGTAGTTCCAGACGTTCAGGTCGGCCATCCACTGCAGCAGACTGGGGACCTCCGGCCCGCTGCCGGCGAGCTGGAACACGATCAACCACACCAGTCCGATCAACATCAGGCCGACGAACAACACGACAAACCAGATGCTCGACGGACCGGCTTTGACCTTCACCGGCGTCCGGCTCACCGGATTGATGGTGAAGTCGTTCTTCTTGCGGACCTTGGACTTGGGCATGGGAACCTTCGGACGGTGCGACGATGGGTAGAAGAAAGCCTAACGCAGCCCGGGGCTGCGGCTTGCGAAGGAGACGACCGGTGAAGGATCGCGACGTGTCCGAGCAGAAGCGAACCGGCTGGCGTTTCGGTGTCCCGGTGGTCTGTGCGGCCGCCGGGCTGCTGCTGGGCGTGACCTACGGCGTCTCCGGTGGCGACGAGATCCGGCGCAGCGACTCGCCCCGGTTGGTCGACCTCGTCCGGGAGTCCCAGCAGTCGGTGGACCGGCTGACCGGCCAGCGTGATGTGCTGGTCGCCGAGACCGACAACCACCACGGCGGGTCACCGGCGACCGTGCAGGCGCTGGAGGCGATGACCCGGCGTGCCGACGTGCTCTCCGATCAGGCCGGCCTGACCGCCCTGCGCGGACCAGGCCTCGTGGTGACCCTGCAAGACGCCCAGCGCGATGCCCAGGGACGCTTTCCGCGCGACGCCTCCCCCGACGACCTGGTGGTCCACCAGCAGGACATCCAGGCCGTGATCAACGCGCTCTGGAGTGCGGGCGCCGAAGGGATCCAGCTTCAGGACCAGCGCATCACCGCGACGTCTGCCCCGCGCTGCGTGGGCAACACCCTGCTGCTGCACGGACGCACCTACAGCCCGCCGTATGTGATCTCGGCGGTCGGGGACGCGACGCAGATGCAGTCGGCGCTGGCCGAGTCCCAGATGGTCTCGCTGTACAAGCAGTACGCGGTGCGGTTCGGGTTGGGTTACGTGGAGCAACGCAGCGACGAGGTGGAACTGGTCGGCCACACCGAACCGGTCCGCATGCAGTTCGCCGAACCACTCGGCCCTGTGGGCTACTAAAGTGACGCAGCAGTTAAAATTGCTGAACTTCACCCGCCGGCGCCTGGCGTTTGGTATTCGTTAACTCAAGATCACACAGCAGGCCTGGTGTTCAGCCCGCTGTGTGGTCCTTCGTCGGGGCCCGGCGGAAAAATGAGGAACTGCTCGCTTCCGCTGGCGCGCTGGTTAGCTAACCCCTAACATGAGCAAAGCTCGGATGGGGGTGGCCCCGACGGTCCGGCGCTCGGATGACTCGGAGGGAACCCATGACCAGTCGACATCGTCGGCCCCGTCGGCCCCGTCGCACGGCAGCAGCTGTGGCGGCTTCGGCACTGTGCGTGCCGGCAGTTCTGGGACTGACCCCATCGCCGGCGGCGGAGGCCGCGACGGTGCTGAACGTCGAGGGGACATTCCAACCGCCCAAGACCACCCAGAAGGGCTTCAAGGGCGCGTTCTGCGAGCACAATTCGTGCAAAACGGTCAATACTTCCCCGGGGCTGGGTGACGCCTTCACCGGCGCCATGGCGCTGCAGGCTGCGGCCATGCTCACCCCGGGCGACCTGATCATCATGGGCTACTCGGTGGGCGCCTCGTCGATCTACGAACGCCTGCGGACCTGGGACGTGTTCCCCGGCGTGGCTCCCGACCCCAACCGGGTCGTGCTGCTGGTGACCTACGGCAACCCCGAGAGCAAGTACGGCGGACAGGCCAAGGACTTCCCGGGCACCGGGCTGCCCGAAGATCTGCCCTACAAGGTGCTCAACGTGACCATGCAGTACGACAGTGTTGCTGACCGGCCGGACCGCTTCGGCCTGTTCTCACTGATCAACCTGTCCTTCGCCAACCACTTCGCGTACAAGAACATCGACATCAACGATCCGCGCAACCTCGTCTACCAGGACGAGGACGGCACCACCTACATGTTGGTCAAGGCCGAGGTGTTGCCGATGCTGCAGTTCGTCAGCTGGTTCGCCAGCGAGTCCCAGATGGCTCAGCTCGATGCCATCTTCCGGCCGCTGGTGGAACGCGACTACGATCGTCCGGCTTACGTCGAGCAGGGCGAGGGCGCGGACTGGGGCAACGGGCTGCCGCCGGCGTCGCTGCAGGGCAGTGACCGTCAGGCCGAACGCCGCACCGTCGCGCCTGCCGCCGACCCCGTCATCGAGGAGTCCGCCGACGGGTCGGTGGACGCGGCGGACGAGCCGCTGATCGACTCCAGTGGGACCGAGCCGCTGGCCGCCGACGTGTCGGCCGACCTTGGTGAGCCCGTCGACGACGCCGTCGAGCTCGAAGAGTCCGTCGACCTCGATGAGCTCCAGGACGCCGATCTCACACAGCCCGATATCGACGAGCAAGATGACGACGTCTCCCCCGACCCCCGACAGTCCGCCGGGACCACACCGTCGGCCGGTGGCGACTCGGACAGCGGCTCAACTGCCCGCAGTGAGAGCCGTCGCAGCGAGCGGGCATCCGCTGCGTCCTGAGCGAGGCGCACGCTAGCCTGGCCTGATGCAGGTCTTGGTCGTCGACAACTACGACAGCTTCGTGTTCAACCTGGTCCAGTACCTGGGTCAGCTCGGGGTGAACGCGACGGTGTGGCGCAACGACGACGCACATCTGACGACCGCTGCAGACATCGCCGCGGCAGCCCGCGACTTCGATGGAGTGCTGCTCAGCCCCGGGCCCGGCACGCCCGAGCGCGCCGGCGCCACCATCGGACTGGTGCGGGCCTGCGCCGAGGCCGGCACCCCACTCCTGGGCGTCTGCCTCGGCCACCAGGCCATCGGGGTGGCGTTCGGCGGCACCGTAGACCGTGCCCCCGAGTTGTTGCACGGGAAGACCAGCACCGTCTATCACGTGAATCTCGGTGTGCTGCAAGGGTTGCCGGACCCGTTCACCGCCACGCGCTACCACTCGCTGACGATCCTGCCGGAAACGCTGCCCGCCGAGTTGACCGTGACCGCCCGCACCGAGGGCGGCGTGATCATGGGCGTGCAACACGTCGAGCTGCCGATCCACGGGGTGCAGTTCCACCCCGAGTCGATCCTGACCCAGGGCGGCCACCGCATGCTGGCCAACTGGCTGGGCTACTGCGGCCAGCCGCCGGCCGAGACGCTGGTCCGCCAGCTCGAGGACGAGGTCGCCGGCGCCGTCGAGGCGGCTACGACGCGAAGCTCAGCGTGATTCTGCTGCCGAAGGTCAGCGCACTGCCGGCCGCCGGCGCCTGACGCACCACCGCGTTGGTGCGCTGACCGGAATTGGCCACGTCGGGGCCCTTGTCCAACACCCCGGTCCAGCCCAGCGCACGCAGCCGCGGTTCGGCGTCGGTCCAGAACATGCCGACCACATCGGGCATCACGAACTGGTTGCCGCGCGAGACCTGCATCTGGATCACGGTGTCCTGAGGCACGGTCTCACCGGCCGCCGGCTCGCTGCCGACCACCTGGCCGGCGGTCACCGTGCTGTCCACCTCGATCGGCACGGCGTTGGTGAAACCGGAGGCGGCCATCACCTGCTCGCATACCTGGGGGGTTTGGCCGACGCAGTCGGGCACGCTCGCGGTGGCCGGACCGCGACCCACCACGACGGTGATCTCGTTGGTGATCGCCGAGGTCTGATTGGCCGGCGGGACGGTCGAGATCACCGTGTCGCGTTGCTCGGGCAGTGAGGTCGACTCGGTCTGGCGGAAGCGTTCGAATCCGGCGTCGGTGAGTCTCTCGACCGCCTCGGCATAACTGAGCCCCGACACGTCGGGAATCTCGCGCTGCTCGGGCCCGGTCGACACATTCAGCGTCACCTCGTCACCGGCGGCCACGGAGGTGTCGGCGTCGGGCTCGGTGCTGATGACGTGGTCGGGCGGCACGGTCGAGTCCGGTCGCTGCTGGGTGCGAATGCTGAAGCCGCGATTCTGCAGTGCGGCTATGGCGTCGGCCGAGGGCTGCCCACTGACGTCGGGAACCTGGACCTCCCGGGTCTCACCGCCGAACATGTTGATCGCGACGGTCACCACGATCGTCAGGACCGCCAGCACGGCCACCGCGACCAGCCACCGGCCCACCGACCCGCGGCCCGCCGACTCCTCGTAGCGGGCCCGACGCCCGCGCACCGGGCCCATCGGCTCGGTGTGCGGGTGCGACGGCGTCGCGGCCAGCAGCGACGTCCGTTCGGCGTCGGTGAGGATCTTGGGCGCGTCCGGCGTCTGACCGCTATGCACCTTGACCAGGTCGGCGCGCATCTCCGCGGCCGTCTGGTAGCGGTTGTCCGGGTTCTTGGCCAGCGCTTTGAGCACGACCGCGTCCAGTTCCGGGGAGATGTCGCTGTGCCGCTGCGACGGCGGCACCGGGTCTTCGCGGACATGCTGATAGGCCACCGCGACCGGAGAATCGCCGACGAACGGGGGCTGGCCGGTGAGCACCTCGTAGAGCACGCAGCCCAGCGAGTACACATCCGAGCGGGCGTCGACCTTGACGCCGCGGGCCTGTTCGGGCGACAGGTACTGCGCGGTGCCGATGACCGCGGCGGTCTGGGTGACCGGATTGCCGGCGTCGTGAATGGCCCGGGCGATACCGAAGTCCATCACCTTCACCGCGCCGGTCTTGCTGATCATGATGTTGGCCGGCTTGACGTCGCGATGGATGATGCCGTGCTGATGGCTGAAGTTCAGCGCCTGGCAGGCGTCGGCAATAACCTCGATGGCCCGCTGGGGATCCATCGGCCCGTCGGTGTGGACGATGTCACGCAGCGTCACACCGTCGACGTACTCCATCACGATGTAGGGCAGCGGCCCGGTGGGCGTCTCGGCCTCGCCGGTGTCGTACACGGCGACGATCGCGGGATGGTTCAGCGCCGCTGCATTCTGGGCTTCCCGCCGGAACCGCAGGTAGAAGCTCGGATCGCGGGCCAGGTCGGCGCGCAGCACCTTGATCGCGACGTCGCGGTGCAACCGCAGATCACGAGCCAGGTGCACTTCGGACATACCGCCGAAGCCGAGGATCTCACCGACTTCGTACCGGTCGGACAGGTGCTGTGGGGTCGTCATGTCAACATCTGTTCTGAAAGCGCCAGGGACACCGCCACCGGCGGTGAGCGGTCGAGGAATGCTGATACCCAGTATCGGGCAGATTCACGAGCGGCCGGGTTTTCCGCTGCACCGGCCGGTGCAGCAGCGGGCGTCTCGGGTGGTGGCTCGGCGGGCGGTTCACCCGGAACCACCTCGGTGGTCGGAGTCTCGGTGACGGTGGGCGGTGGGGTGCGGTCCCGACGGTCCTGCGCGTTGAGCACGATCAGTATCGCGATGACGATCGCCAACGCGCCGAGCACCCCGGCGGCCCACAGCAGCGCCCGCTGCCCTGACGAGAACGTGCGCCGCGGCGGCGGCGCCGAGCGGTGACTGCCGACCGCGCGCGCACGCGTCGCGGTGGCCGGCGCGCGGCCGGTCATCTCCGCTGCCGGGCGCTGCGCAATGGCGGGCGGCACCGCGGTCGGCGCGGCCCGCCCGATGGCCGGTGCCGCGTTGGGCCGCGGCGGTCGGCGGCCGGCCCGCACCGCGGCAACGGCATCGGCGAAAGCACCGCCGGACTTGTAGCGCGCGCCCGGGTTCTTGACGAGCGTGATCTCGATGAGCTCACGCACATTGGGCGGGAGATCGGCCGGTAGCGGCGGCGGGGTCTCCTTGATGTGCTTCATCGCCACCGTCAGCGCACCGTCGCCGGTGAACGGCCGTTTGCCCGAAACCGATTCGTAGCCAACGACTCCCAGCGAGTAGACGTCACTGGAAGCGGTGGCGTCGTGGCCCAGCGCCTGCTCGGGCGCGATGTACTGCGCGGTGCCCATCACCATGCCGGTCTGGGTCACCGGGGCGGCGTCGACGGCCTTGGCGATGCCGAAGTCGGTGAGTTTCACCTGACCGGTCGGCGTGATGAGGATGTTGCCCGGTTTGACGTCGCGGTGGACCAGCCCGGCGGTATGGGCGACCTGCAGCGCCCGCCCCGTCTGCTCGAGCATGTCCAGCGCATGGCGCAGCGACAGCCGGCCGGTGCGCTTGAGCACGGAGTTCAGCGGCTCCCCGTTGACCAATTCCATCACCAGGTAGGCGGTGCGGCCTTCCCCATCGATGTCGGTCTCGCCGTAGTCGTACACCCCGGCGATGCCCGGGTGATTGAGCATCGCGACGGTGCGGGCCTCGGCGCGGAAGCGTTCGACGAACTCCGGGTCGGTCGAATACTCGGCCTTGAGAACCTTGACGGCGACGCGCCGGCCCAGCCGCGAGTCGACGCCCTCCCAGACCTGGCCCATACCGCCGGTGGCGATGAGGCGTTGCAGCCGGTAGCGCCCCGACAGCGTGACTCCGACGCGGGGGCTCATTTCTTGCCTCCGGCAAGGTGGCTCATGAGCCCTCCCGAAGCGCCGCGGCGATGGTGGCGCGACCAATCGGCGCCGCGACCGCACCACCGGTGGCCGAGAGCCGGTCTCCGCCGTTCTCCACCAGCACAGCGACCGCGACCTTGGGTGCCTGTGCGGGCGCAAAAGCGATGTACCAGGCATGCGGAGGCGTGTTGCGCGGGTCCATGCCGTGCTCCGCAGTGCCGGTCTTGGATGCGATCTGCACGCCGGCGATGGCTCCCTTCTGCTGCGTCACCTGCTCGGCGGCGACCATCAAATCGGTAAGTGTATCTGCGACGTCCTCGTCGACGGCCCGCTGCTCTTCGTCAGGCACGGTCGTGGCGATGTTGGACAGGTCGGGACCTTGCAGGCTGTCGACCAGATACGGCTGCATCGTGACCCCCCGGTTGGCGACGGTCGCCGCCACCACCGCGTTCTGCAGAGGCGTCAGAGCCACATCGCGTTGTCCGATACTGGACATACCCAGTGCTGCCGCGTCGGAAATCGGACCGACGGTGGATTCGGCGACCTGCAACGGGATGCCGGCGGGGACGTCGTCGATGCCGAACCCGCGAGCGGCGGCGCGCAGCGCATCGGCGCCGGTGTCGAGCCCGAGTTCGACGAACGCGGTGTTACAGGAGTGCGCGAACGCGTACTCCAGCGTCGCGGTCGGCCCGCCGCCGCACGGCGAGCCGCCGAAGTTCTGCAGCGTGGCGGTGCTCTCGGGTAGCGGCATACGCGGCACCGCGGTCAGCTCGGTCTGCGGGGTTGCGCCGTTCTGCAACGCGGCAGCAGTGGTGATCACCTTGAACGTCGAACCGGGCGGGTAGGTCTCGGAGATCGCGCGGTTGAGCAGCGGCGAGCCGGGGTCGTCGCGCAGTCGCTCCCACGCCTGTGACTGCTCGGCAATGTCGTGGGTGGCCAACAGATTCGGGTCGTAGGAGGGTGCCGAGACCATCGCCAGGATTTTTCCGGTCGCGGGTTCCAGCGCGACGACCGCGCCGCGGCACGGGCCATTGCACCCGTTCTCCATCGCGTCCCAAGCCGCTTGCTGTACTTGGGGTTTGATCGTGGTGTTGACATTGCCCCCGCGCGGGTCACGGCCGGTGAAGAAGTCGGCGAGCCGGCGCCCGAACAAGCGCTGATCGGAGCCGTTGAGAATCAGGTCCTCGGCGCGTTCGAGCCCGGCGCTGGAGTAGCTCAGCGAGTAGAAGCCGGTCACGGGTGCGTAGGTCATCGGGTTGGGGTAGACGCGCAGGAAACGGAACCGCCCCTCGGAGTTCACCGAGTAAGCCAGCAGCTGGCCGCCGGCGGTGATCTGTCCGCGCTGACGCGAGTACTCGTCGAGCAGAACCCGCTGGTTTCGAGGATCCGAGCGCAGCCCGTCGGCGGCGAAGACCTGGGTCAGCGTCGCGTTGGCCAGCAGCAGGACCACCAGACCCATGATCATCACCGAGATACGGCGTAGCGAGGTGTTCATACCTTCTCGATCACCTCGGTATTGGACGCGGCGATGTTGCCGGCCGGTAGCGGCTTGCTGACCAGCGGGCGTCGCGCCGAGTGCGAGATGCGGATCAGGATGGCCAACAGCAGGTAGTTGGCCACCAGCGACGAACCGCCGTAGGACATCCACGGGGTGGTCAGGCCGGTCAGCGGGATCAGCCGGGTCACCCCGCCCACCACGATGAACAGCTGAATGGCCAGCGTCGAAGCCAGGCCGGCGGCCAACAGTTTGCCGAAGCTGTCACGCACCGCGATCGCGGTGCGCAGTCCGCGGATGACCACGATGGTGTAGAGCATCAGCACCGCGGCCAGACCGACCAGGCCGAGTTCCTCACCGACGGCGGCGATGATGAAGTCCGTCGACGCGGCGGGTACGGTGCCGGGCTGGCCGTTACCCAACCCGGTGCCGAAGATCCCGCCGGTGGCGAAGCTGAACAGCGACTGCACCATCTGGTAGCCGGCGCCCTCGGGGTCGGCGAAGGGGTCGAGCCAGGTCTGCACGCGCACTTGGACGTGGTCGAAGATGTAGTACGCCACGATGCTGCCGGCGGCGAACAGCGCAAGTCCCAGCACCACCCAGCTGAATCGTTCGGTGGCGATGTAGACCAGCACCAAGAACGACGCGTAGAGCAACAGCGAGGTGCCCAGGTCCTTCTCGAAGATCATCACCGCGATCGAGGCGATCCAGGCGGCCAGTAGCGGCGCCAGGTCGCGCGGACGGGGCAGATCCATGCCCAGCCAGTGCTTGCCGGCGCTGGTGAACAGATCGCGCTTGGACACCAGCACCGCGGCGAAGAAGATCAGCAGCAGGATCTTGGAGAACTCGGCGGGCTGGATCGAGAAGCCCGGCAACTTGATCCAGATCTTGGCGCCGTTCTGCTCCGACATCGATCGGGGCAGCACGGCGGGGATGGCCAACAGGATCAGGCCGCTCAGGCCGCAGATGTAGCCGTATCGCGACAGCGACCTGTGGTCACGCAACAGGAACACCACGGCCGAGAACCCGATCACCCCGACCAGCGTCCACAGCATCTGCTGATTGGCCGAGCCGCCCAAGCCTTGTGCGGTGGTGGTGCCTTCGGCGAGGTCGAGGCGGTGAATCATGACCAGTCCCAGGCCGTTCAGCAACGCCACCAGGGGCAGCAGCAGCGGGTCGGCGTACGGGGCGAAACGTCGCACGGCCAGGTGCGCGCCGCCGAACAACGCCAGGTAGCCGATGGTGTACTGGGCCAGGTCCCAGTCCAGGCCCTGTTCCTGGTTGGCTTCGACGAGCAGCAGTGCCACCGTGGTGATCAGCGCCGCGAAACCGAGCAACAGCAGTTCGGCGTTGCGGCGGTCAGGCAGCGTCGGGGTTGCCACGCCGGGGGACTGCGTCGGGGTCGTCATGCCACTTCCCGGCAGTTCGTTCCCGGTTGAGGTGGTGGCGGGGGTAGGGCGGTCACCGTGGGAGGGGGCGGTGGAGGCGGCGGTGCAGGTGCCGGAGAGGTGACCGTGCGGGGCGTCTCAGGCGCCGGGCCGGGGGTGGCACCGGGACGTGGGCTCGGTGTCGGCGTCGGGGCGGGGCCGGTCGTGGCCGGTGGGGGAGCGCCTGGTGACGTGGTCGGGCTCGGGGCCGGTTGCCGGGTGGTGGTGCGGGGGGCACAGACCGGAAGCACCGAACTGCGTGACAGTTCCTCGATTTGGCGGATGGCATCGTCGAGTGAGCCTGACGGCAGCCCGGCGATCACCTGGGCGCGTTCGGAGGGCCGCATGTCGGCCACGGCAAGCAGCCGGCAGCCCAGGTTGTCGCTGGTCTGGCCGGCACTGATCAAGGACAATTCGTTGCGGGCGTTCAGGCAGCCCAGCAGATAGGGCTCCTGGAGCGGGTAGCCGAGGAACGAGCCCTGCACGCCACGCATGATCGACACGATGCCCTCGTGTTCGGTGACGTAGTAATTGGAACGGATGATTTCGCGGCCGACCGCCAGACCGGCCAGGACGAGCAGCACGACGACGGCGGCCGCAATGTACATTCGCCGCCGTGACCGAGGTCGTGGCGGCGGTTCTTCGGGTTGCGGCACAACACGTTTGGCGGCTGTTCGCTTGGGGTTGAACGCTGATGCGCGGCCCGCGGCGGTATTGGGCGGGGCGCTCTGGTCGTCGTCGCCGGACACCGCGCCGGCCAGGATCGGCTGGGTCTGGCCGTAGTCGTAGGACGTGACGTCGACGACGTCGGCGACCACCACGGTCACGTTGTCCGGGCCGCCCCCGCGCAGCGCCAATTCGATGAGCCGATCCGCGCTCTCGGCGACGTCGGGGATCTGCAGTGCTTCGGCGATGGTCTCCTGGCTGACCGGGTCGGACAGGCCGTCGGAGCACAGCAGATAGCGATCGCCGGCGCGGGCTTCCCGCATGATCAGCGTCGGTTCCACCTCGTGGCCGGTCAGCGCCCGCATGATCAGCGACCGCTGCGGGTGGCTGTGCGCCTCCTCGGCGGTGATCCGTCCCTCGTCGACGAGCGTCTGGACGAAGGTGTCGTCCTTGGTGATCTGGGTCAGCTCACCGTCGCGCAGCAGATACCCGCGCGAGTCACCGATGTGGACCAGACCGAGACGATTACCGGCGAACAGGATCGCCGTCAATGTCGTGCCCATGCCCTCGAGTTCGGGGTCGGCTTCGACATGTTCGGCGATCGCGGAGTTGCCTTCGCGCACCGCGGCGTCGAGCTTGCTGAGGATGTCGCCGCCGGGTTCGTCGTCGTCGAGGTGTGCCAGCGCGGCGATCACCAGCTGGGAGGCCACCTCACCGGCGGCGTGGCCGCCCATGCCGTCGGCGAGCGCGAGCAGTCGCGCGCCGGCGTAGACCGAGTCCTCGTTGTTGGCGCGGACCAGCCCTCGGTCGCTGCGGGCGGCGTAGCGCAGGGCAAGGGTCACGGGCGCAGCTCGATCACCGTCTTGCCGATTCGCACCGGTGTGCCCATCGGAACCCGTACCGCCGTCGTCACCTTCGCCCTGTCGAGGTATGTACCGTTGGTTGATCCTAGGTCCTCTACATACCACTCCGGACCTCGTGGCGAGAGCCTGGCATGGCGCGTGGAGGCGTAGTCGTCAGTCAACACCAGTGTGGAATCGTCCGCCCTTCCGATCAGCACCGGCTGGGTGCCCAACGGGATGCGGGTGCCGGTCAGCGCGCCTTCGGTGACCACGAGCTGGCGCGCCACGTGGCGACGGGTCCGGTTGGGCAGCAGCGACCCGCGCAGGGCCAACCCGCGGCGCACCATCACCGAGCCCGAGGGCGCGTAGATATCGGTGCGCAGGATGCGCAGCACCGACCAGATGAACAGCCACAGCAGCAACAGGAAGCCGACGCGGGTCAGCTGCAGTACCAGGCCCTGCATCTGACGTCCTCTCCGTCTCCTGTCCCTACGGCACCGCCACCATACTGGCGGCGTCGACCGACACGACCGCTTCCGTCAGCGGCCCGAGCTCAGTGAACGCGGACGATGATCTCGGAATGGCCCAGCCGGATGACGTCGCCGTCTGCCAGCTGCCACTCCTGGACCGGAGCGTTGTTCACCGTGGTGCCGTTGGTGGAGTTGAGGTCTGACAATAGCGCGACCTGCCCGTCCCAGCGGATTTCTAGATGCCGACGTGACACACCCGTGTCGGGCAGCCGGAACTGGGCGTCCTGACCACGGCCGATGACGTTGGTGCCTTCGCGCAGCTGGTAGGTGCGGCCGCTGCCGTCGTCGAGCTGCAGCGTGACCGTCGCGCCGGCGCTCGGGTACTCGCCCTGGGCGGCGCCATACCCTCCGCCGCCGTAGCCGCCGGCACCGTAGCCCTGGTCGGTGTAGCCCTGGTCGCCATAGCCGGCGGCCGGCTCGGCGTAGCGGCCGTAGTCGGGCTGGCCGTATTCCTGGCGGCCGTAACCGCCCGGACCGCCGTAACCGCCCTGATCCGGGTAGCCGCCCTGGTCGGGGTAGCCACCCTGATCCGGGTACCCCGGTCGGGGCGGGGCGCCGTAGCCGCCCTCCTCATGGCGTCCGGGAGGACGCCCGTAGTCGTAGTCGCCGGCCGGGCCGCCGTAGCCGTGCTGGCCACCGCCGGGGGGCGGGCCGTACCCGCCGGGACCGGGCCGGTAGCCCTGGTCCGGGTAGCCGCCCTGGGGCGGGCCGTAGCCGGCCGGGGGACGCTGCTCGTAGGACTGCGGCGGGTAGCCGCCCTGGTCCGGGTAGCCGCCCTGGTCGGGGTAACCGCCGCGCGGCGGCGGGTAAGCGTGCTCACCCTGCTGGGGATAGCCCTGCTCAGCCGGGGGAGGTGGGGGATAGCCGCGATCATCCGGACGGTTGTAGCGCTCGTCGTAATAATCGTCTGCGGGCCGGCCCTGTCCTGGGCCGCCGCGATAGCTCGGGTTGTCGGTCATCGGTGGTACTCCTGGTTCTGCGGGGGACGAGTCTTGTCGAGGCGGCGGGACCGATCGATCCGTGGTGGAGTCAGGATTGACCGCGCCACGCGCGCGAAACTGTCCGGTGTGCAGGTTGGGTGACTGCTCGAATCTGACGACCACATCACCATACGTTTGCCAACCCTGCTCATGGATGTATCCCTCCAGATGCTTGGCGAACGTGGTCGAGGTGATGTCCGGATCGGCACTCACCTTGTGATAGTCAGGCACACTGAGGGTAATGACGTAGTCGTTCGGTGCCAAAATGTGGCCGCCCGGGATCTCCCGGGTGCCGGTATCGGCTTCCCGGCGCAGCAGCGCCTCTACCTCCTGCGGAACGATCGATCCGCCGAAGACACGGGCGAAGGCATTGCCGACCGAATCTTCGAGCTTGCGCTCGAAACGGTCGACGAGTCCCATCGTTGTGGTCTCCGTTCTGCGGTGATGCGTCTGCTGGGTGGCCCGCCAGCGTGTCGGCTGGTGGGAGTGCTGCCTGCATGGTAGTGGGCCGGTGCGCCGATGCGGGACCATCCAAACTCTGAGAATCGAATCGAGCCTGGTCACAGCGCTGCCGGCACCCGTTTTGGCGAAGTGGGGGGCGCCTCGATACGGTTGGGGAGTCCGGCGGAGCGCGTGATAGGCTCCCTCGGTCGTCCGGGCGAGTGGCGGAATGGCAGACGCGCTGGCTTCAGGTGCCAGTGTCCTTCGGGACGTGGGGGTTCAAGTCCCCCTTCGCCCACCATTGTGATGAGTCGCGTCATCGGTTACACCTGAGTCGCGTCATCGGTGACAGATTGCCCCGGCCATCGGCCGGGGTTTTTCTGTTGGTTGCGCCAGTAGTTGCGGTCGGGGTCGATGTGGTGGCTGGCGATGAGTTGGTGGCTGGTTTTGCTGATGACGGTGACGGTTTGGGTGGTCACGAGGATCAGGACTGGGGTGTGGGCGTGTTGGCGGCCGATGCCGAGGTGGTGTAGGCGGCTGCTGTAGCGCAGGGTGAGCTTGCCGAATTGGTCCACGGTGTCGTGGCGGATACGGAAGTGCTCGGTGACGCCGGCGGGGTGGGCTTTGGGCAGGGCGTGGTAGACGGTGTGCGGTGTGGCGCTGTGGCGGTGGGCGCGGTGGGGACGCTCGGTGTTGTAGATCATGGCGAAGGTGTCGAGCAGCTGTTGTAGCTCAGCCAGTGTCGAGGGGCGCTGGTGTTGGCTGAGCCAGAGCTTGAGGGTTCGGTGGAAGCGTTCGATCTTTCCTTGGGTTTGCGGGTGGCCTGGGCGGCCGTTCTTTTGGGTGACGCCGAGGCTGTTGAGGAGGCGCTCGAAGTCGTTGTGGCCGTGGGTGAATCGTGAGGTGTAGACCGCGCCGTTGTCGGTCAGCGTGGCGGCGGGCAGTCCGTGGGTGGCGGCGGTGTCGGTGAAGCTGGCCACGACGTCTGCGCCGGTGACGCGGGGGTAGGCGGTGCAGGTCAGCAGGTAGCGAGAGCAGTCGTCGAGCCAGGACAAGATCTCGGTGTCAGTGCCGTCGGCCAGGGCCCAGTGGGTGAAGTCGGATTGCCAGCATTCATTGGGCTGGGAGGCTTCAAAGCGCCGGTAGGAGCTTTTAGGACGCTTGCGCGGCTGGGCGGTGATGAGGCCGTGGTGGTGCAGGATGCGCCGGATGGTCGAGGTTGAGGGCACCGGCAGCCCACGTTGGCCCAGATGCCACTGCAGGGTCAGGGGTCCGGCGTCGAGGCCGTCGGCGGTCAGCGCTTCGCGCAGCGTGACGATGGCGATGATGACGTCGTCGGACACGGCGCGAGGGTTGCTGGTCGGGCGCCGTGAGCGGGCGTCGACAGCCGCCAGGCCGCCGTCGCGGTAGCGGGCGAGCAGCCGGTAGATGTGTTGGCGCGACAGCCCGTACTGGTTTGCCGCTTCGGTGACTGTCAGGTGGCCGCTGGTGACTTCGAGGACGACCACACGCGCTTTGGACATGGACCACGACTGTCACCTATGACGCGACTCATCGAGGACTCTTGCAGGTGTAACCCATGACGCGACTCATCTGTCACCTATGTCGTGGTTTCACACACCCCTTCGCCCACCATGAGCGGTTCTACGAACTGCAGGCATAAAGGTCACGAACCAGATTTGGTTCGTGACCTTTGTGTTTGGCCAGGGCCGGTAGTGGCTGTCCGCCCGACGTGCCGCCTCGATGTACCCACACTCCACGCCTCACGGTGGCGGCGCCAGATTTTCCTCGACAACGAAATCAAGGCTTGTCGGCGCTGTGCCAGCACGAGCAATGGCGCGCAGACGATTACGTATCGGAGCTCGTCGCTGCTATCCGGTGGGGCTTCGGACGGTCGCGGCGAAGGGGACCGAGTAGCGACCCACAGTTGCTTGGTACTCAAACCGGCTTGGATCAATCCACCCCGAGGTCGCGTAGCCGTCGCCATCCAACCGGCCAGCACCCCCTTCGGCGAGTGCCTGCGCAAGGCCTCGCAGTTCTGCGGAGCTGCAGGCCCCTATTTGTCAAGAAACGTTGACATCAGCAAGACGTCAACGTAAGTTGACACCGTGACAGATCTTCGTGCATTGACCGACGCAGCCGACAATGCGGACCCGGCGCAGGGTCTGCGCGCGGTACGCGCGTTGCAACGCCTCCAAGAGCGATTGGAAGCCATCCACGTCGCCAATGCCCGCGCCCAGGGATGGAGTTGGCAGGCGATCGCCGACGCACTCGGGGTCAGTCGCCAAGCAGTCCATCAGAAGTACAACCGGAGGAAATGAACATGTTCGAACGTTTCGGCCGCCATGCCCGAGTTGCCGTCGTTCTCGCTCAGGAAGAGGCAAAAGAGCTCGGCGCCAACGTGATCGAACCGCAACACCTCTTGGCAGGGGTATTGCGGAGTGCCAGTCGGCAACTCTCGGCTGAACTCGCCGCCCTGGGTTTGAGCGCCGATGTGGTTCGCGATCGGTTAACAGCTGGAACGAGTGAGGCGTCCTTCGACGATGACGCCGATGCCCTGCGAGCTATTGGTATCGACCTTCCTGCGGTGCGGGATCGGGTCAACCGTACTTTCGGTGCCGGTTCATTCGAGAATGCGTTGGGGGGCTCGGGGAGGCGCCTTCGACGCGGCACACTGCCGTTTGCGAAATCGACGAAGAAGGCGCTTGAGCTTGGGCTGCGAGAAGCACTCGCGCACAAAACTTCAGTGATCGAGTCCGAACATCTCTTGTTGGGCATCGTGCGGGCGGGCGACCCTGTGGCCTGCGGTTTGATCACCGAGCACGTCACGGTCGATGAACTCCGTCACTCGATCGATGCCCTGTTGCGCGGAGCCGCCTGATTGGACCGCGGTGTGTGCTCGCACTCGACGCCCACGCCTGATCGCCCTGATTAACTGAGTAGGTGACCGCCGTCCTTTCCGCCGTGGTGGTGGAATCGGTCGACCCTGAGCGGCTGAACCGGTTCTGGTCGGAGCTGTTGAACTCGCCGGCCGACGGCGCGCGCTTGGAGTTCGTGCCGAGCACCCTCGGCAAGGACGACAAGAACCGCCTCCACCTGGATCTGGCCTCGACGTCGGTCGACCAGCAATCCGAGCTTGTCGAGCTGGCATGTGTGCTGGGCGGTCGTCGAATCGACATCGGGCAAGGAACAGTTCCCTGGGCCGTGATGGCAGATCCGGAGGGAAACGAGTTCTGCGTCCTGGAGCCACGTGCGGAGTACCTCGGCCTCGGCCCCATCGCCGCGGTGGTGACCGATGTGCGCGATCCGGGTGCCGCCTGCCGGTTCTGGGCCGCGGAGCTCGATGTCGCCCCGGCGCGCACTCACGCGGATTACGCAGCACTTCGCGCCGGGGGCGGCGCGTGGCTGGAGTTCGTCCGCAACTCGAACCCACCCAAGAGGCAGGGTCGGCTGCATCTCCGGTTCGAGGCACCCGGACGCGGAAAGACTGGGCCGCGGTGCCCGGTCTGCCACGGTGATTCGGCCGAGCTGGCAGATGGCGAAGGTAATCGATTCTGCCTGGCACAGATGCAGGAAGGCTGAGCCCGTCGGGGGACCGTGCTGATTCAATCCCCTTGTTATTCAGGAGGTTCCACTCCAGGATGCCGGAACGATCACCCACGTGACCTCGGCGCCGGCGACCGGGTCGGCGTCCCAGTTGTGGGGTTCTCGGCCCGGGAACGTCAGGGAGTCGCCGGCAGTCAATGCGACATCGCGATCCACGAAATGCACGGTGACCGCTCCGGAGAGCACGTGGAGCACTTCGACCTGGCTGCTGATCGTGTACAACTCGGTGCCGCCGGTAGCGCCGGGCTGCATGCTCGACCGAATGACCTGAACCCGAGCTTCGGCGCGCGGCGAGATCAGTCGTTCCGTCACCCCCGTGCCGCCCAAATTGATCAAGGGCGCCTCGTCGACGGAGACCTTCTGGATCTCCGGCTCGGCGAACAATGCCCCGAGTGACAGCGAGAGCACCTGGCACAGCTGCACCAGGGTGGCAACACTGGGCGAGGTTTCGTCGCGCTCGAGCCGGCTCAGGAATCCCTTGGTGAGGCCGCTGCTGTCGGCGACCTGAGAAAGCGTCAGTCCCTGCGCTTTTCGCGCGTTGCGAATGCGCGCCCCGATCGCAATCGGTGCGGCATTCGGACCGGCATGGACTGGCCGCACGGGATCCTCGCTTCGCATTGACAGCCGTATCGGCCGGTCATAGGATCACGGCCATAGTTGTCTGTAGGATATCGAAAGTTTACTTCAATGCAACAACCGCCGATAGGCCCGGTCGACGCCAGCGTCGTTCCCCGCTTCGCCGGCATCGCCACGTTCGCCCGGCTCCCGCGTCTGGACGAGGTTGACCACGCCGACATCGCGGTTGTCGGTGTGCCCTTCGACAGCGGAGTCAGCTACCGGCCCGGTGCCCGCTTCGGCCCGGCGCATGTCCGCGAGTCGTCGCGACTGCTGCGTCCCTTCAATCCCGCACAGCACATCGCACCGTTCGCGGTGCAACAGGTGGCCGATGCCGGTGACATCGCGGCCAATCCGTTCAGCATCGACGCCGCAGTCGCCGAGATCGAGGCGGGCGCACTGCAACTCGCCTCGCGCGCGGATCGCCTGGTGACGATCGGGGGCGATCACACGATTGCGCTGCCGCTGTTGCGTACGGTCGCGGCCAAGCACGGCCCCGTCGCCGTGCTGCACTTCGATGCCCACCTCGACACCTGGGACACCTATTTCGGCGCGCCTGTCACGCACGGCACCCCGTTCCGGCGCGCCTCCGAAGAAGGCCTGATCGACCTGACCGCGAGTATGCACGTCGGGACCCGCGGCCCGCTCTACGGAGTAGAGGATCTCAGCGACGACGCGCGCCTGGGCTTCGCGATCGTGACCACCGAAGAGATTGAGGAGCAGGGAGTCTCGGTGGCCATCGAGCGCATCCGCAGCCGCGTCGGCGAGGCACCGCTCTACATCTCCATCGACATCGACGTCCTCGACCCCGCGCACGCACCGGGCACCGGCACCCCCGAAGCAGGGGGGATGACCAGTCGCGAGCTGCTGCGCATCATCCGGGCGCTGGCCGACCGGCGGATCGTCGGCGCCGACGTCGTCGAGGTCGCCCCGGCCTACGACCACGCCCAGCTGACCGGCATCGCCGCCGCGCACGTCGCCTACGAACTGATCAGCGCAATGGCGCCGCGCGGGCACGACCATGGCTGATCCGAACGCCGAACACCTGTCGCCGGTCCCCGAGGAGTCAGTATGACCTCGCTCTACACCCGCCTCGACCGTCGCCTGGAAATCCAGGCCGACAATGCCGGACCCCTGCGCGGCACCCTCTCGCTACCGCGCATCGGCATGATCTGGCTGGCCGCCAACCTGGTCGTGACCACACTGCTGACCGGCACGCTGCTGATTCCCGCCGTTGATTACGGCACCGCGCTCACCATGATCCTGCTGGGCACCCTCGGCGGTGCCGTCGTGCTCACTCTGGTGGGCAACATCGGAACCCGCACGGGGCTACCGACGATGGCGCTGACCCGCGGCGCGTTCGGCATCCGCGGCAGTCTGCTGCCGGTGGCCGCGAACGTGGTGATCCTGATGGGGTGGAGTTGGGTGCAGGCGATGCTGGCCGGAGTGACCGTCAACTACCTCGTCGAAAGCCTCACCGGATTCTCCAACCCCGCGCTGTTCGCGGTCCTGTGCCAGACGATCGTGGTGCTGATCGCCATCCTCGGCCACGAGGGCATCGCCCGGATCGAGCCGTGGCTGGCCGTGCTGATGTTGGCGATCATCGGATACATCTTCATCGTCGCGTTCACCAGCTTCAGTCCGGCAGATTTCCAGGCGATTCCGATCGACGCGTCGATTGGCTACACGTCGGTGACGGTTCTGGACATCGTCATCGCCACCGCGATCTCTTGGACGGTGTTGTCGGCGGACTTCAATCGGCTGGCCCGCTCGAGCAAGGCCGGCATCGTCGGTTCGGGCATCGGCTACACCCTCTCGACGGTCATCGCGATGACCCTCGGTGCAACCGCGATCGGTTACGTCATCCTTCGCGGCGACGAGGCCGCCGCCTTCGACCCGGGCACCATCGTCGCCGCGTTCGGCCCACCCCTGGCGATCGTGATCTTCCTGTCCGTCATGGCCACCAACACGATGGTCGTCTACGGCATGGTGCAGTCGGTGGTCAACGCCCGGCCCGGCAGCAGGCTGCGCTTCCTGCCCACCGTGCTGGTTCTCGGTGTCATCTCGATCATCGGCGCAACCTGGCTGGGGTTGCTCGGCCAGTTCACCGACTTCCTGGTGATGATCGGCGCGTTCTTCGTTCCGGTGTTCGCGATCATGATCGTCGACTACTACATCCTGAAGCGCGCGGCGTACACCGCCGACATTCTGCGCGACGGCCCGGGGCGCTACTGGTATCTCGCCGGGGTCAACTGGATTGCCGTCGCGGCCTGGGCGGTCGGTGCGGTGATGTCGTATGTGTGGGCCTACGTCTGGCCCAGTCCGATCGGCGCGACCATTCCGGCGTTCTTCCTGACATTCGTCCTGTATTTGGTGGCCATGCTGCCCAGCCGCGCGCGTCAGCCTCGGGAGCCCAGCGTTCACCTTGCCGTCCGGTCCGACGCAGAACAGGTGTGAGCGCGGCATGCGTGAACTGAGCCACCCGATCACCGCCGGGATGCAGGTGTATCCCGGCGATCCCCCGGTGCGGGTGGAATCCGCTCTCGAACTCGCCCGTGACGGCGTGGATGTCGTTGCGCTGCATCTGGGTTCGCACACCGGAACACACCTGGACGCACCATCGCACACCATCGCCGGGGCGCGCACCACCGGAGGCATCGGACTCGACGAACTGGTCGGCGATGCGCTGGTGGTGCATCTCACCGGCTGCGCACCGCGCTCGACATATGGCCTCGCCGAGATCGAGGCGGCGCTTCCGGACGGCCTGCCCGTCCGGCTGCCACCGATCATCGTCCTCGATACCGGCTGGGCCGCGCACTTCGGCACCGATGAGGCATTCGATCACCCTGCGCTCGACCCTGATGCCGCCGTCGAATTGTTGCGCCGCGGAATGCACGTGCTCGCCGTCGACACCCTCAGCCCGGACCCTACCGCAGCGGCTGTCGCCGAGTTCCCGGTGCATCGCGCCGTCCTCGGTGCCGATGCGCTGATCGTCGAAAACCTCTGCCATCTGGACACTCTCGCCGCGAATGTGTGCGTCGGGTTCTTCCCGCTGCCGATCGACGCCGACGGCGCACCGGTTCGGGCCGTCGCGTTCGACGGGAGTCACTGATGCGCACCCTACGGGCCTCGGCTATCGCGCTGCCGATCGAGTTCGGCGACGCGGAACACAACGTCGCCGCCGCGCGTGCGGCCCTGCAGGCGTGCGCGCCCGGACCCCACCTCATCGTGCTTCCCGAACTGGCCTTCAGCGGCTATGTCTTCGCCGACGGTGCCGAAGCCCGCGCGCTGTCGATGACCGCTGACGACCCGCGCCTGACCTCTTTGACCTCCGATGTCCCGCAGGGCGCGGTGGCGGTGGTGGGGTTCTGCGAGCGAGCCGGCGATCGGCTGTACAACTCGGCGCTGGTGCTCGCGCGATCCGGCATCCTGGGCTGCTACCGCAAGGCGCACCTCTGGGACGAGGAGAGCCGGTTCTTCAGCGTCGGCGACGAAGCGGGGATGGTCCTGGAGACGCCGATCGGTCGCCTCGGTGTCGCCATCTGCTACGACATCGAATTCCCGGAGGTGCCTAGGCGATTGGCGCTGGCCGGGGCCGACGTGTTGGCACTGCCGGTCAACTGGCCGCTGGCCGAACGGCCCGACGGTGAGCACCCGCCCGAGACCATTCAAGCGATGGCGGCCGCACGGGCGTCGAGGCTGCCGACGGTGATCGCCGACCGACATGGCACCGAGCGCGGGGTCGAATGGACCGGGGGCACCGCCGTGATCTCCGGCCACGGCTGGGTGTGCGCGACGCCCGACGAGCGCGGCGTCGCCTCGGCGATCGTCACCATCGACACCGGCAAAGCGCTCGGGAACAACAACGACCTGTTCGCCGATCGTCGACCGGAGCTCTACACCGAGGTCAGCCGTCGAACCTGACGCCGGTGAGACCCTCGGACACCTCCCAGAGCCGGGCTGCGGTCTGGTTGTCCTGCAATGGCTTCCACAACTTCTGCGGACCTGGCGGACCGCCGGCGGCACCGGGCCACTGCGGCCCGTAGAACGCTCCGGGCTCGGTGGCGGTCGCCGCCATCAGCGCGGGCAACGCGGCACTGTCCACCGAGCCGACGAGCAGCCCGCGCGCGGACAGCCAGCGGATCATCCGGACCTGCGTGGTGTCGCGGTCCCGGCCGACCTCCGTCCGCGCCGACAACAAGCTCGTCGGCGCGACACCGGGGTGTGAGATGTTGCTGGTGATTCCCCAGCCGGCCACGGCGCTGCGACGGGCAAGCTCAAGCCCGAACAACCCACACGCGATCTTGGACTGCCGGTAGGCGGCCATACCGTTGTAGCTGCGCACCCAGTTCAGGTCGTCCCAGTTGATGACGCCGCTGCGGGCGGCAATGCTGGTCTGCGAGGTCACCCGCGCCCGACCCGCCCGCAGCAGTGGCAGCAGCTGCCCGGTAAGCGCGAAGTGGCCCAGATGATTGGTGCCGAACTGCAATTCGAAACCGTCGACGGTGCTCTGCCGGTCCGGTGGTGTCATCACCCCGGCATTGTTGACCAGCAGGTGAATCGGGGCACCCGCGGAGCGCAGCTTCGCACCGAGCGCGGCCACCGATGCCAGCGAGGACAGATCCACTGATTCCAGCGCCAGTTTCGCGTGAGGATGCCGGGCCCGTATCCGCTCCGCGGCGGCCTCGCCCTTGGCGGCGTTTCGGACCGGCATGACCACCTCGGCGCCGGCGCCGGCCAGACTGGTGGCGATGCCCAGGCCGATCCCGTCGCTGGCACCGGTCAGCACGGCACGCGTGCCGGTCAGGTCGGGGATGGCGATGTCGTCATGTCTGCGTGGCATGGTCTCGACGATGCCGGGTGAGCGCGACTGTTATCCACGGTCTGACGATCCATGGCTGGGCGGTCGGGCGGCGGGAATAATCGGCACCATGATCGACCGGGTCGGACTGGCAGAGTTCCTGGTCCGTCGTCGCCACGTACTGCAGCCCGAGGACGTCGGGCTGCCGCGCGGGCAACGGCGTCGCACCAGCGGGTTGCGGCGCGAGGAGGTCGCGGCGCTGTGCCACATGTCCACCGACTACTACACGCGGCTGGAGCAGGAACGCGGACCGCAGCCCTCCGAGCAGATGATCGCCTCGATTGCCCAGGGCCTGCACCTCTCACGCGACGAGCGTGACCATCTGTTCCGGCTCGCCGGCCATCGACCGCCGCCGCGGGGATCGGGCACCGACCACATCAGTCCCGGAATGCTGCGCATCTTCGACAGGCTCACCGACACCCCGGCCGAGATCGTCACCGAACTGGGGGAGACGCTGCGTCAGACACCGCTCGGCGTCGCCCTTGTCGGTGACCTGAGCCGACACACCGGACCGTCGCGCAGCATCGGCTACCGCTGGTTCACCGACCCCACCGCCCGGGCGCTGCACCCTGCCGAAGACCACGAATTCTATTCGCGCATGTATGTGTCGGGCCTGCGCGGAGTCCTCACGCTGCGCGGTCCGCAGTCCACGGCCGCGCAGCTGCTGGAGCTGCTCACTGCCCGGAGCGCAGAGTTCCGCGCGTTGTGGGCGCAGCACGAGGTGGGAATCCGACCCCGAGAAATCAAGCGCTACAACCATCCCGAGGTGGGGCGGTTGGAACTGCACTGTCAGATCCTGCTCGACCCGGAGGAGTCCCACACGCTGCTGGTGTATACCGCCGCACCGGGCAGCGAAAGCTATGAGAAACTGCAACTTCTCTCGGTGGTCGGCTCGACCTGACACCGGCTCGACCTGACACCGGCGGTCACCACCACACGGCGCGGTGCACCAGCGCGTCGGCAATCAGCAGAATTCCGGCGACGACGAACAGGATGCGCACAGCGAGTGGGCCGTACTGGGTCAGGGTGCGCACCAATAGCCGCTGCGCCCGGTCGGCCTTCTTGCTCTTACTCGTGGACAGCGCCAGCACCAGCATGCAGGGCAGCAGCGCGACGGCGCAGTAGGCGAGCACGAGCGCTGGCCAGGCCGCTGGTAACGGCTGTTGTGCAGCGATCATCGCCAACCCGGCCAGGTAGGGGACCGCTGTCGGAGCTTGGCCGAGACCGATTGCCACGCCGACGAATCCGAGCAGCCAGGGACGCTGGCGCATTGCCGCCATGGCCCAGCCGGGGGCGGCGCTCTGTGCCACCAGCGGGAAGAATGCCAGCAGGATCAGCACGACACCGAGCAGGAACCCGCCCCCGTACCGGGTTGCCGGGGTGAGCTCGAACCCGGTGAGGTCGGTGAGGAAGTCGATGCCGAGCACGGCGCACAGGCCGAACACCGACGTCACCGAGTAGACCCCACCGATGAAGCTCAGCCCCCCCGGCAGAGCGGACTGCCGGTTCAACCGACTGACGTAGACAATCGCGGCCACCACGCCGATATTGAGCACACTGAGTGAATCCAGGAATGCCAGACCGGCCAACGCCGCGATCAGGCCCGTCATCGGCACCGCCGGGGACCCGACACAGTAATGTTCCGGCAGGATCGCACCGGCGGGTCGAAGGCAGCCACTGTATCGACCTTAACGGTCCGCACCGATCCTCAGGTCAGCGCCCGGAACGTGGGCAGCAGGTCAGCACGTTCCCCACGGTGGGGAGCAGGGCTGGGCCTGAGACGAACTGTTGTCCGGGCCGACAGTCAGCGTTGCGCCAGAACCAGATCCGCGAACTCGCCGACCGTTGTGACGATGTGTGTAGCACCGGCGGCGCGCAGCTGCGCGTCGGTGTGCGCACCGGTCAGGGTGCCCGCGACGACGGCCGCCCCGGCACGCAGACCGGAGTCGATGTCGCTGGTGGTATCACCGAGCACCGCCAGGTTGCTCACGGCGTCACCGCCCAACCGCATCAACGCGGTGAGGTTCAGATCCGGGTACGGGCGCCCGCGCAGTCCCTGGCCGGCGGCCAACGCCACATCGGCCAGCGACTGCCACCCCAACGACGCCAGCAGCTTCTCCTGGGTGGCGGCGCTGAAGCCGGTGCTCAGTGCGACCCGCACGCCGGACGCCCGCAGCCGCGAGATCGTCTCGGCAGCACCGGTTATCGGTGTCGATCCACCGGCATCGACCAGCTCGGAATAGGCGGTCTCGAACGCGGCATTGGCCACCTGGGCCCGGTCCTCGTCCCCGAGCAATGCCCGAAAGACCGAGATTTTGGATTGTCCCATGGTGTCGAGCACATACTGGCGGGCCTGATCGCGCCCGGGACCCGAGGCCGCAACCCCGGCCGCGGTGGCCGCCCGGTCGAAGGCCGCCAGCACCAGACCGTTGTCGGCCACGGTCGTGCCGGCCATGTCGAGGACAGCCACCTGGATCGTCATAGCCACTCCTAAAGTCCGATGATGTCGGCGGTTTGTTCGGCCAGCGCCGGACCCAACGTCATTCCGCGCCCGCCGGGGCCGGTGATTACCCACACGCCGTCGGCCGGCGAGGTGCGGCACACCAGTTGGTCCGGGTCCACGCACTGGCTGTACACCCCGGCCCAGCGCTGCCGGACCGGGGGGAGCTCCCGGCCCAGAAACCCCTCGACGGTGTCGATCAGGTACCGGTAGGGCGCCTCTTCGACGTCGAAGGCGAACGGCTCGACGTATTCGTGGGTGTCACCGATCGTCAGGCCCCCGTGCAGGCGCTGAACGCACAGCAGCTGCATGTGGTGTTCGGCAGCCACGTCGGACTGATTCTCACTGTCGCGCAACGTCTCCAACGCCTCGCCGGCGAACCCGGGGTAGTAGCGCATGCTGTCGCCGTCGGCGATCGCGGTGGTCAGGGGTTCTCCCAGCGGAGCGGTCTGCATCATCTGCAGCCGCACTCGACGCACCGGCAACTCGCCGGCCAACTCACGCACCAGGCCGCCGTGGGCGGCACCCGGGCATACCACCACCACGTCGGCGCGATGGGTGCGGCCGCGGTCGTCGCGTACGACGCCGGTGTCCACCGCGCGGGCCTCGGTTTCGGGGAGAAAGGTGTATCGGCCGCTGGCCGCCAGGTAGGACCGGATGGCGGGCAGGGCCTGCCGAGACTCCACTGCCGCGTCGGCGGTGCAGTGCAACCCGGCCAGGAACTTGCCCTGCAGAGCGGGGTTGCGCGCACGCACCTGTTCCTCGTCGAGCACAGCGAACCCGCGCGCAGCCGCGTCGGCGCGGGCGGCGACCTCCTCGGCGACGGCGACTTCGGCCGGAGTGCGCAACAGGGTGATCGAACCGGTTGCGCGAAAACCGATCTCGGGCACCCGCTGGGCCAGATCGGCCCACAGTTCACGGGAGCGCAGCGTGGCCTGGAGTTCGGAATGAGAACGGCCCGACACCCACACCAGGCCGAAGTTGCGCACGGTCGCACCGCGGGCTTCCGCCTCGCGCTCGAGGTGGACGACCTGGTGGCCGCGGGTGATGGCCTCCACGGCGTGGGTGGTACCTACGATTCCCGCGCCGATAATGGTGACCTGCATGTGGTTTGACGCTTCCGCTGGCGGCTGACCGGAGGCCTTCCAGCGTGTGAGGTGCCGCCGAACAACAGGTTAATGATTGGTATAGACCAATCTAGAGTACCCTGCAGAGGTGGATCCGGTCAGCGAGGTAGACGAACTGCTGCAGTCCCTGCGCGGAGTCTGGGACGAAGAGGCCGTCGACGAACTCGATCATGCGCTACAGGCGGCGGCGCGCGCCCGTGACGATGGGGCCGACGACGAACTCGTGCTGGCCGCCGCGTTGCACGACCTGGCCCACAGCCCGCTGCTAGGCCCGGTGTCCGACGATCGACACGACCGAGTCGCGCAGCTTTGGTTGACGCCCAGGTTCGGGTCGCGCGTCGGGTGGCTGGCCGGCGCCCACGTCGTGGCCAAGCGCTATCTCGCCGCCACCGATCCGCGTTACGCGGCAACGCTTTCGACGACGTCGGTGTGTTCCCTGGAGCACCAGGGGGGCCCAGGCCTCGACCTGGACTTCGTCACGCACCCGTGGCGCGATGACGCGCTGCGGCTACGCCGCTACGACGACGCCGCCAAGGATCCGTACGCTTCCGGTATGACGATCGAGGATGTGCTTGCCGTTGCGGCCCGGCTCGCGCAGGCATGAACCGACTGCCCAAAGCCCATGTCGTGCGGATCGGCGTCGACGAGATTCTGGCCGGTCTCGACGAAGGCGATCCGGTACCTCCGGAGCGTGAGCTCGCGCTGCGTTTCGGCGTAGCGCGCGAAACCGTCCGGCAGGCTCTGCACGAGCTGCTCGTCGAAGGCCGTATCGCACGCCGGGGCCGGGGTACCGTCGTCGCCCAACCCAAACTGGTGCAGCGACTTTCGTTGCAGTCCTACACCGAAGGCGCCGCCCGGCAGGGCCACGTTCCGGGTCGGCGGCTGGTCGGGTGGGAAGTCGTGTCGGCCACTGCGGAGCTGGCCTCGGCGCTCGACGTCAGTCCCGGCGCCGACGTGATGCACCTCGAGCGGGTGCTCCTGGTAGACGGCCAGGGAATCGGGCTGGAGAGCACCTATCTGGCCACATCGCGGTTCGGGTACCTGCTCGACACCTTCGATCCGACCACGTCGCTGTATGCGGCGATCCGGGCCGGCGGAGTGGAATTCGGTCACGCGGTCGAGCGGATCGAGACGGTGCTGGCTTCACCGCGGGAGGCCACACTGCTGGAGTCGAGCACCGCGATGCCGATGCTGCTGCTCAATCGGCGCTCGTTCGACACCGCCGGGCAGCCCATCGAAACGGTGCGTGCGCTCTACCGTGGTGACCGCATCTCATTCGAGACGGTGCTGAGCTAGGCCCGCCGACACCAGCCCGGCCCAATCCTGGGCTCGGGGGCGTTGCGCAGCCCACGATTGGGCGATCCGGGCGACCATCGGATGCCCTCCGGAGGCGACGGCCACCTGATCCCGGGTGCGTGGGCCGCCGTGCGCGCCGCGGCGCTGCGCGCAGTCCGCTGTCGAGAACCAGGCGTACGGCTCAGAGGCGACCACCCGCAATCCCGGTTCGCACAACCAGGACCGCTCGATCCCGGGGATGTCGGTCAGCCAACGCTCGTCGTCGGCGTCGGGACCCAACACCACCGCTGCGGTGCCCTCGTGGAACACCTGGGCGTGCACCCCACGGCGCAGCGCCAGGCCCGCGAGGTCGATGCGGTGGCCGTCGTGAATCGTCTCCTGGTCGTGGTCGGAGGCGATGAGCAGCACCAGGTCTTCCCAGCGTGAGCCCAGTGCATCGACCAGTTCGGCCAGGGCCGCGTCGGTCGCCCGGTAGGCCTGCCCTGCTTCGGCACTGTCGGGTCCGTGGAGGTGTGAGGCGGTGTCGGGGCCGTTGAAATGCACGACCAGTAGATCGGGACGGCGCTCGACGGCATCCAGGGCGTGGGGCAGGACAGCGCGGTCGGCGGCGTAACCGAACTCGTCGAGGAGCGCGTCGGCCGGCAACACGCCTTCGGGCGGCCAATGACGGTGTGATGTATGGGCTTTGGCCACGTCGATCAAATGTTGGTCACCGACAACGAATTCCGAAGACCGCTCGGGTGCGTCTTCGAAGATGGTGCTCACCTGGACAGCGGCGGTGGACTCGTGACCGAACAACGGATTGGCGAACACGCGATGCTGCGAAGGTGGGCTTCCGGTGACCAAGGTGAGGATGTTCGGGTAGGTCGCCGAACACAGGACTGCCTCGGCCCCGTCGGGCCGCCAGGCTCCCGATATCGCGAGCTCGTACAGCGCGGGCATGACGTCGGGTCGCACCCAGCGGGCCCCGACGCCGTCGAGGATGACGAAGACGACCGCGGCCTGCTTCACGACGCGAAGACCCGGACGTCTTCGGGGGCGACCGCCACCGCGACGCGCTGACCGGGACGGAAGGTGCTCGCTGCGCGCGAGGGCATGTCGACGTGCACCGTGTGTCCGTCCACCGTCAGGTAAACCCGGCTGGTGGCGCCGAGGAACACCACCACATCGACGGTGCCGACGATGCCCTCATCGGTGATGCGCACGTCTTCGGGCCGGAACACAGCCATCACCTTCCCGTTCGATTCGTCGGGGGCGGGCACCGCGAACCCCTGGCCCCACCGCACGACGCGGTCGGGTCCGACCGGGAGTTCCAGGGCATTGCGGGAGCCGACGAACGTTGCCGCGAAGCGCGAGGACGGACGCTCGTAGATCTCGGCCGGCGCTGCGGCCTCCAGGATGCGTCCGCGATCCATCACCGCGACGCGGTCGGCGACGGCCATGGCCTCGGATTGGTCGTGGGTGACGAAAACCGCTGTGGTACCGACACGATGCTGGATACGGCGGATCTCGTCACGCAAGTCGGTGCGGATAGCCGCGTCCAGCGCAGCCAGTGGTTCGTCGAGCAGCAGCACGTCGGGCTCGGGAGCCAGCGCGCGTGCCAGTGCCACGCGCTGTTGCTGACCGCCGGACAGTTGGTTGGGGTAGCGCTCGGCCAGACCGGCCATGCCGATCAGATCGAGCAGTTCGGCCACTCGTGCCGTGCGCGCCGCGCGGGAGAGCCTTCTGATGGTCAGTGGAAACGCGACGTTCTCCGCGACCGTCATGTTGGGGAACAGCGCGTAGTTCTGGAACACCATGCCGATCGGGCGCTGGCGGGCCGGGACGTGGGTGACGTCACGGTCGCCGATGCGGATCACACCGCGGTCGATACCGTTGAGCCCGGCGATCGCACGCAGCAACGTGGTCTTGCCGCAACCCGACGGGCCGAGCAGCGCGACCATCTGACCGGGCTCGATATCCAGCGACACGTCGTCGAGAGCTGTTGTGGCGCCGTAGGTTTTGGACGCTGAATCGATCTTTACTGCGCTGGGCACGCCGTCTCCTATCGCTTGTGGGTGGTGTCGATGCCGGGCAGCAGACGCAACGGTTCGCCCTTGGCGGTGCGTGCGATCAGCACCGACACGACGAACATCAGCACGAACGTGAACATCGCCATGACGGCGACACCGTTGGGATTGCCCCGGGTGTCCTGCAGCGCCGAGACCTGCCAGACCGGCAGCGTCTCGAACGAGTTGCCGGTGATCACCCGTGCGATCGAGTACTCGCCGAACGAGGTGGCGAACGTCAGGATCGCGCCGGTGAGAATTCCCGTGCGGATGTTGGGGATGACGACCCGCAGCAGCGTCGACATCGGAGACGCGCCGGAGGTCTCGGCCGCCTCGGACAATTGACGGACCCCGGCTGCGGCCATCGCACCGTCCACTGGCCACAGAAAGAACGGAAACGCCAGTGCCACGTGGCCCAGCACCACCAGAAGCGGGCTGGCTTCCCAGGGCTGGGTTACCTCACTGGCCCCGGCCAGACGCTTGATGCCGTAGGCCAGCACCACGAAGGGCAGTGCGAACGGCAACAGCGCGCACAGTTGCATGGTCGTGCGGATCCGCGGGTTGCGGATATAGCCCCAGTACAGCGCCGGCAGTACCAACGCGGCCACCAGCACCACCGTCACGCCCGCCAGCCAGAACGAGCGGGTCAGGGCCTCGATGACACGAGGCTCGCTGAGGGTCCTGGTCCACCAGCTCAGCGTGAAACCATCGGGCAGGGCCTGCCCGCGCCACACGGTGGCCACCGAGTACAACAGCGTCGCCACGATAGGCAGGGCGAGAAAGATGCCCCACAGGCCCAACAGTGTCCACCGCGGAAGACCTTGGCGTATCACCGGACTCCCTCCAGACGCGCCAGCATGCGCGACGCGATGAGCCGGTAGGCCAGCAATGCCACTGCGGAGATGACCATCAGCAGCACCGCCAGTGCCGCGGCGCGCTCGAATCGGTTGGACCCTCCGGTGGCCGAGAACAGGAAGTTACCCAGCCGGGTGGTGATCAGCGACGTCGTCGTCGTCTCACCGAGCAGCGCGAAGGGCACCGAGAACTGACCCAGCGACCAGGCGAACGTCAGCACCCATCCGGAGAGCAGGAACGGGAACAGCACCGGCAACCCGACGTGGCGCCAGTAATGCCAGCGGGTGCCGCCGGCGGCCTGGACTGCCTCCCACCACTGCACGCGCAGCACCGACATCGCCGGCAGCACCAGCAGCACGTAGAGCGGCAGGATGAAGTACATGTAGGTCACCACCAGACCCCAGTACGAGTACAGGTTGAAACCCCAGACGTAGCCGAACCAGTCCTGGAGCAGCAGCCGGACAAACCCCACCGCGCCCAGCGTCGCGACCATCGCGATGGCCAGCGACGCACCGCCGAAGTTGGCGACGACGTTGAGCAGGGCCTGCGCCGACGCGCGGCCGCGACGGGCCAACCCGGACACCACATAGGCCAGGACGGATCCGATGACCAGACACAGCGTGGCCACCATCGCCGCCAGGGTCAGCGAGCGGATCATCGCTTGGCGGGTGATCTGCTGAGCGAAGATGTCTCGCCAGGGGTCGAGGGTCCAGGCACCGTCCGGGCCGGCGAAACTGGTCCGGATCAGGTAGAGCGCCGCCGCGACGAGCAGACCTCCCGCGGTGAGCAGGAACGGGATGGCCGGACCCCACTGCGCGAGGACGGTGCGTGCCAGAGCCAGCCACCGTCGGTGCGGGTCCACCGCACCCGAACCCGCCGGCTCGGCGACCGGCGGATCGGGTGCCTCGCGCGTGGCAGTGGTCATCTGCCCGCGGTCAGGACGTCGTTCTCCCAGCGCTCGGCGACCACCGACGGGTGCGGCCACGCATCATCGGGGTACTGAATCACGTTGGTGTACTGGCTTTCCGGCAGCCAGCTCGTCTTCAGCTCAGCCGGTACCTCGAGCTCGCCGAGGGTGTAACGCACCGGCCGGGCGCCCACCCGGGCGAAGGTCAGCTGGCCCTCGTCGGACAGCGAATGGTCCAGTACCAGCTTGGCCAGGTCTGGGTCCTCGGTCTTCTTGTTGCACATCGTGGCCGACGGGCTCCACACACCACCCTCTTCGGGGATGACGATCTCGACGCCGACGCCCTTGTCTCGGACCAGATTTGCCGCCTGGATGTTGACGAAGTCATAGGCCAGTCGGATCGGCGTCTCGCCACGTTCGAAGGCGGCTGCGGAGTACTCGGCCTCGTTGCGTTGCCCCAACCGGAAGAATTCGGCCCAGTAGTCGATGGCGGCATCGAGGTCGAATTCACCCTGGTTCTGCGACAGTGCGGCCGCGGAGGAGAACACCGTTGCCTGACCGGTGCCCGACGTCACGGGGTTGGATATCGAGACCTTGCCCCGGTACTCCGGCTTGAGCAGGTCGCCGAACGACCTCGGTGGATTCGGCACGACATCGGTGTTGGTCATGATGGAGATGACGCCGACGGCCGTGGCCACCCAGCCGCCATCTGCGGCCTTGTACGACGCGGGCAGTTCAGCGGCGGCCTCGGGCGAATACTGGAGCAGGACGTCTTCCTCTTCGGCGACCTGCCCGAAGGCGATGCCGATGTCGGCGCACATCGGGGCGTTGGTGGTCTCGTTTTTGAACGCCGCGATTTCCTCCGCCGAGCTCATGTCGGTATCGATCCGGTTGACCGCCTTGACGGCGAATCCGTCGCAGTCCAACTGGTAGGTGTCACACACCGACTGATAGAACTCGCCGAAGTTGATCCAGTCGTCGGGCATGCCTGCGGTGCGGAATTGGCGGGCCTGCTCTTTGGCCGCTGCGGTATCCGGTGGAGCGGAGGCGTCAACGGACTCGGAGCTCGATCCGCCACACGCCGCCAGCTGCAGTGCGATCACGGTGAGGATGGCCGGCAGCAGCCGGGGCGATTTTCTCGGGGAACCGAACACGTACACGCTGCAGCCTCCTGTGGGGTTCGCGCGCGGCCACGGAAGGACTGCGCGATGGCTGCGACCCTCTACGGGCGCCACGACCATGCCCTGACCGCAGAGTGTTTGAACCGAGAACAGAAGGTAAAAAATTGGTATAGACCAAAAGGGGGACTGGGGAGTGCGCTCGGCCCTCGGAGTCCTGACCGGCTCTAGTTGGTGTCGGTGGGTGGGGGTGGTTGGTAGGGGTCATACCACCACCAGTGGGCGCGTTCGCCGGTCGGGCCGGGGTAGGGCGCCACGTCGGGTGCGGTGGTGGTGGGTGGGCGGGCCAGTGAGCCGGGGTGCAGTGTTTGGCCGGTGGAGTCGGTGACGGTGATGTTGTGTCCTGTGCCGGTGATGGTGATGGCCCCGCGGTGATGGGCGCGGTGATGCCAGGGACACAGCAGCACCAGGTTGTCCAGGTCGGTGGCTCCGCCGTCTTCCCAGTGTCGGAGGTGGTGGGCATGCAGGCCGCGGGTGGCCCCGCACCCGGGTACCGCGCAGGTGGGGTGGCGATACTCCAGGGCGCGGCGCAGTCGGCGGCTGATGGTGCGGGTGGTGCGCCCGGACCCGATCAGCTGACCGTCGCGTTCGAACCACACCTGGGCGGTGGCGTCACAACCGAGATACTGCCGCTCGGCGTCGGAGAGCAGCGGCCCCAGATGCAGCGCGGCGATCTTGTCGGCGACATCGACATGCACGATCACGGTGGTGTGCTGCCCGTGCGGGCGCGCCGCCACCTCGGCATCCCAGCCGGCCTCGACCAACGCCATGAACGCATCAACCCGGGTGGGCATCGGCGGCCGCACCCCCGGCCCCTCCTCGTCGTCGTCAGCAGGATCGTCGGTGTTGGTGGTGTGGTCGCGTTTCCAGTCGGCGATCAGCCCGTCGTGCTGGGATGCCAGCCCGGCTTCGAGTTTCGCTGATTCGATGGTCGGCAGCCAGATGGTCCAGCAGGTCATGTCCCCGTTGACCCGCGTACTGATCGACGGCCTCGGCTGTGGACGTGGATCGGGATCGGGTCGGGGTTCGAGTTTGATGGCGGTGCGCAGCTGGGTGACCGTGGCGCTCTGGGCCAGCTCGGCGTAATGCCCATCCGAGCCCGCACCAGCGCGCTGGGCGATCACCGCGACCTGATCCAGCGACAACCGACCCTCCCGCAACCCCGTCACGCAGCGCGGGAACTCGGTGAGCCGATCGGCGATCGCCACCATGGACGTGGCGTTGTTCGGGGAGACACCGGTTTTCCAGGCCACCAACGCCGCCACCGACCGACACCCCGTGATGCCCCACAACCCGTCACGGTCGATCTCGGCGACGATCTGCACCAGACGGCCATCGATGGCATTACGCTGCCCACACAACTCGGCGACCTCATCGAACAACACCGCCAACCGCTCCGCCGGAGACCCGACGTCGGCCCCGCTGTCCGTTGCGACCGAAGACATGAAACCAGCATGACAGGGAGGTCTGACAATTTCGGACCTGTTGTGGGACGGCTTATTACGCTGCCGGCTGCAGGCTGCGCAGCGTGCTCGTCACGAACTTCTTCAGGGCGACGTCGCGCTCTGCCCGGGATTCGCCGACGGTGGTGAGCAGGGCGTAGACGCCGAGGAGGAAGAACGCGGCGCTGTGATAGGAGTCGACGTCGTCGTAGAGATCGCCGCGCAGACGCGAGCGCTCGATCTCGGCGGCGAGCAGCACGAAGAGTGGATGGTTGGACCACTGTTCCCGCTCGGGTCGTGTCGGCGAGAAGTACAGGCTGATGACGTCATGAAACAACGCCGAGCCCCAGCGGCTTTCGAGATCAAGAACCAACTCGATGATGGTCTTCAACACGTCGGGAAGAGTGTGGCGGGTGTCGAGGAAACGGGCGAGTTCGTTGGCCAGCTGCACCTCGTCGCGGCGGATCAGCTCCAGCAGGACGTGTTCTTTGGTGGGGAAGTGGAAGTAGAAGGTACTACGCGCAACCCCGGCGGCCTTGACGATCGCGTTGATGTCGGCAGCGTGCGTGCCGGCACGCTGGAACTCCACAACCGCTGCGTCGAGCAGACGCGCCCGCGTGTGTCGGCGCTGCTCATCCCGCCGGGTGGCACTGTTCGGCACGGCCCCATTGTGCCCGATAGGGACATCATGCTGACAGATATCGACAGAAATACCAGAACGAAGCGAGTAATCTCCCGAATCCGCCGCGAATGGAGGAAGATTTCGTTGTCATATGTCAGTGAACCTGCTATATCTGGGACGACTCGGCGGCACATTCAGACAGGCAGAGCAACGATGACGACGACGGCGATGAACGTCAGAGGCCAGCGCATCATGTTGTGGACGGTGCCGCCGGCGGTGGGCCTGTTCGTGCTGGCCTACTTCCTGTTTCCGGTGTTCTCGCCGCCGCTGTCGCCGACCATGACCCCGGTGCAGGTTGCGGCGTTCTTCGCCGACAACGTCACCGGCATCATCGGCGTTGCGATCCTGTGCAACCTCATCGCGTGCTCGCTGGTGCCGTTGTTCGCCGTCACGGCGGTGCAGATGTCGCGGATCGGCACGTCGAGCAATGTCTTCACCTACGCCTACATCCTGTGCGTGGGAGTGGGACTCACCGCATTCATCCTCGCCGACTATTGCTGGGCGATAGCGGCTTTCCGGCCGGACCGCGATCCCCAATTGATCAGCCTGCTCAACGATATGGCGTGGTTCTTCTTCATCGCCCCGGTCGGCACCATCGTGGTGCAGAACCTCTGCCTGGCGGTGAGCATCTACCTCGACGCCCGCCCCGATCCGATCTTTCCCCGCTGGGTAGCCCACTTCAACATCGTCACCGCAGCGCTGCTGGTTCCGAGTGCGTTCTCGCTGCTGCACAAGACGGGACCGTTGGCATGGGACGGCGCGCTGTCGTTCTCCCTGCGTCTCATCGTGTTCGCGTGCTACATCGCGGTGATGTTCTTGGTTCTGGTGGGTGTGGTCAATCGCCAGGCCCAACGCCAGAAAGCTCGGGAGGCCCAGGAGGACTTGGTGTGACCCAGAGGAGCATCACGCCCGCGCCCGGACCGGCCCCACCGACGCGGCGCCGCTGGCGAGAGTCCAAGAAACTGGATCAGTGGATCGCGTTCTGGTCGGTCCCGATCTTCTTCAGCCTGTTCGGGTTGGTCTTCGTCCCGTTGAGCTGGATGATGCCACCGCGCTCACCGAGTGCCCCGCAATCCGACATCGTCACATTCATGCAGTCGCCTAGCCTGTTGATCGCCTGTGCCGTACTGACTTTGGCCTTCGGGTTGGCGCCGGTGTCCAACGCGTGCTACCTCACCCAGATCAAGCGGATGTCGGTCAGCCCGGTGCTGCGGTACAGCCTGATGGCCGGCGCGATGACCGGCACCGTCGTCGGCATGCTCTTTCCGATGTTCTGCTTCGGGCTGGGCGCCTTCCGGCCCGACTACGACCCCGCCATCCTGGCGATGCTCTACGACTTCGGCTATCTGGCATTCATCGGTTCACTGGGCTGCTTCTGCATCATGTGGATGGCCTTCGGTCTGGCGATCATCCTCGACCAGAACAACATCCTGCCGAAATGGCTTGGCTACTACACCGTCTGGCAGTACGTCACCGAGCTGATGGCCGCGCCGGTCTGGATCGCCAAGTCGGGCCCGTTCGCATGGAACGGCCTGATGACTTTCTGGTTCGCGATGGCGCTGTATGTGCCGTGGCAGATCATCGTGTACCTGTGCATCTACCGTGCGATCAAGAACCAGCCTGACGACGAACTCGACAATGCCCACCTGGACCCCAAGGTGAGTGCATGACCGAGGCGACAGCGACGCCGACCCGGGCAGCCGCCGGAAAAGAGCAGGCCCGCAACCACCTTCCCGGCGAGTCCAGCATGTGGTTCTTCGTCATCGGCGACCTCATCATCTTCGGCGTCTACTTCGTGGTCTACATGTATTACCGCGGCCAGAACCAGGAACTGTTCCTGCAGAGTCAGGCCAAGCTCAACACCGACATCGGCGCTGTCAACACCGTTGTGCTGCTGACCAGTTCGCTGCTGGTCGCGCTGGGAACCTCGGCGGCGCGCTCCGGAAAGACCGCCGAGGCGTACCGGTTGTTCTGGCTGGCGTTGGCCGCCGGTGCGGTGTTCCCGGTGCTCAAGGCATTCGAGTACGTCCCCGAAGTCATCGTCGGCGTAACCCCGGGTACCAACCTGTTCTTCATGTTCTATTACGTGATGACCGGGATGCACCTGTGTCACGTGCTGCTCGGACTGGTGATCCTGTACTTCGTCGTGCGCAATCTGCGCGGGCCGGCGGCCCCGCGGATGCCCCTGGTCGAGACCGGCGCCACGTACTGGCACATGGTCGACCTGTTGTGGCTCGTCCTGTTCGCGCTGCTCTACCTGATGAGGTGATCGACGTGACCGGCTATCTGCGCCACCCACTGACTGTCGTGTGGGTAGTGCTGACCGCGGTGACCGTGGCGTCATGGCTGACTGCCCGCGGCGGCGGGCCACACCACGTCGACACCACGGTCACCGTCGTCGTCCTGCTGATCGCCGCGCTCAAGACGCAGCTGGTGATCTGGCACTTCATGGAGGTGCGGCATGCACCGGTGTGGCTGAAGGTGACCACCAACGGGTGGCTGGTGGCGCTCTTCGGGTTGCTGCTGGGCTTCTACTTCGCCGCCATCTAACACCGGATAACCGTCCGGACCGTCGACGGTTCCGAATAGGTGGGTAACGACGCGCCGCAGCGGCGGTCGCGTCTCGGCTGTGCGCGTGGAAGGGGCCCTCTCCTGCTGCGAATCACCGCCTGGGCCGCGTCGGCCCCCCGCCGCGTCGTGACGATCGCCGTGCTGTTGCTGATCGCGGCGGCGGCTTTCGGTGTGCCCGCCGCGACCAGCCTCTCGGCGGGCGGCTTCCAGGACCCGAAAGCAGAGTCCACGCTGGCCAGCCGGGCGCTGGCGGACGCACTCGGTCACAGCGATACACCGCTGATCTTCACCGTCACCCACCCCGACGGCGCCGAGGCCGCCCGCGCCGCCGGCCTGGACATCGTCGCCCGCGCCGATCAGGACCCGAACGTCGTCGACATCCAATCACCCTGGACGTCCCCGGCGGCCGGGTCGTTGAGATCCGACGACGGACGCACCGGGCTGGTCATCGTCGCCTTCCGCGGCAGCGAGGACGACGCCCCGGCCCAGGCCAGAGCGCTGGTCGAGAACGTCGACGCAACCGTACTGCCGGCCCACGGCGACGTCGAGATCCTCGCCGGCGGCCCGGCGATGGTGCTGTCGGAGATCACCTCCCAGACGCTGCGCGATGTGCTGATCATGGAAGCAATCGCCGTGCCGCTGAGTTTCCTGGTGCTGGTGTGGGTGTTTAAAGGGCTCCTGGTGGCCGCCGTCCCGGTCGCGGTGGCGGGCCTGACCATTGCGGCATCGATGGCGGTGCTGCGGCTGATCTCGATGTGGACCGACGTGTCGATCTTTGCGTTGAACCTCACCACCGCCCTCGGTCTGGCGTTGGCCATCGACTACACCTTGCTGATCATCAGCCGTTTCCGAGACGAAATCGCCGCCGGCGCACCCCACGACGAAGCGCTGCGGACCACGATGCGCACCGCCGGCCGCACCGTCGTGTTCTCCGCGCTGACCGTCGCCTTGTCGATGGCGACCATGGTCGTGTTCCCGATGTACTTCCTGAAGTCCTTCGCCTACGCCGGGGTGGCGACCGTCGCGCTGTGCGCGCTGGCGGCGCTGCTGGTGACCCCGGCCGCGATCGTGCTGCTCGGCCCGCGCGTCGCGGTCCGGGCAAAACACTCGGCCCACGAATCACCGCACCAGAGATTCTGGTACCGCTGGACCAAAATCGTCACCCGGCGCGCACTGCCGGTGGGCGTGGCCGCGACCGTGCTGTTGGTCGGGGTCGGCCTGCCGTTCGCCGGGGTGCAGTGGGGCCTGCCCGACGACCGGGTGCTCCCCACGTCTGCGTCGGCGCACCGCGTCGGCGACATCCTGCGCGACCAGTTCCCGGCCATGGAATCCACGGTCACGGTGGTGGTCCCCGACATCGCCGGGCTGGCGCCGGCCGAGTTCGACCGTTACGCCGCCGACGCGTCGCGGGTGGCCGGCGTCTCGATGGTCACCGGACCGACCGGCATCTTCGCTGCCGGAAGCCGGGTGGCTGACGCCGCCGGCGCGATCGGAGCCGACGCCGACATCGCGGTGTTCGGTGTCGGCAGCACGGTGGCGGTGTCGTCGCCGGCCTCGCAGGCCCAGCTCGATGACATTCGGGGCCTGGCAACACCGGGTGACCGCCCGGTCCAGGTGACCGGAAGCGCGCAGATCAACCGCGACACCGTCGACTCCATCACCGAACGTCTGCCGACGGTGCTCATCGCGATCGCGGTCGTCACGTTTCTGCTGCTGTTCATGCTCAGCGGCAGCGTCGTGGTGCCCCTCAAAGCTCTGCTGCTCAACGTGTTGTCCCTGACCGCGGCCTTCGGCGCGCTGGTCTGGATCTTCCAGGACGGGCACCTCGGCGCGCTCGGGACCACCCCCACCGGAACTCTCGTGGTGAACATGCCGGTGCTGTTGTTCTGTATCGCCTTCGGTCTCTCGATGGACTACGAAGTGTTCCTGATCGCCCGGATCCGGGAGTACTGGCTGCGCAGCGGCCGCACCCGCGCCGACAATGCGGAGAGCGTCGCGCTGGGGCTGGCCCACACCGGGCGGGTCGTCACCGCGGCCGCGCTGATCATGTCGATCTCGTTCAGTGCGCTGATCGCCGCACAGGTCTCGTTCATGCGGATGTTCGGGCTCGGTCTGACCTTGGCGGTCCTCGTCGACGCCACCCTGGTGCGCATGGTGCTGCTGCCGGCGCTGATGCAGCTGATGGGTCGATGGAACTGGTGGGCGCCCGCCCCGCTGGCTCGTCTGCACCAGCGCATCGAGCACCGGGTGACCCACTCCTGAATTCTGACGCCCGCGCCCATCCGGTCCCCGGGCAGCTCCGAATCTCTGGTGACGGTCCGCCGACGAACAAGGGTGCGCAGCATGATCGACCACCGCGAGAACCCGCCGACCACCGCGCCGGCAGGTCGGTGACGATGGCCGTCGTCCTGGCTTACATGTCTCCGGCTCTGGGGCACCTGTTTCCGTTCTGCGCGCTGCTCGGTGAGCTGGCGCGCCGAGGTCACGACATCCACGTCCGCACCCTGGCCTCGGGTGTGGCGCTGTGCCGAGAGCAGGGCTTCGACGCGCAACCGGTCGACCCGCTGATCGAGGGTCTGCAGACCCTCGACACCACCACCAACGTGTTGCGGTCCGCCCGCGAGACCGTGCAGGTGCTGACCCGGCGGGCCGAGCTGGAAATCGACGACTTCACCCAGGCAGTGACCGACGTCGACCCCGACGTGGTGGTCGTCGACGCGAACTGTTGGGGAGCGATGTCGGTGGCCGAGGCGCAGCGTCGCCCGTGGCTGGCGCTGTCGCCGTTCATTCCCTACCTGCGCTCGCCGGGTTCGCCACCATTCGGGGCTGGGGCCCGGCCGTGGTTCGGTCCCTGGGGAAAGATTCGCAACCTCGGCGTCGGCGCGGTGACCAGTCTGGTCTTCGACATCCCACTGCGCCGCGGAATGCGTCCGGTGCGCCGGGCACTGGGGCTGGCGCCGGTGCGTTCGGGCGACGAGCTGCTTCGGCGGGCCCCGAAGTTGTTGGTGGCCACAGCCAAACCCTTCGAGTATCCGCACACCGATTGGGGTGACACGGTCGAACTGATCGGGCCCGCCGGGTTCGATCCGCGCGACACCGCACCGGCGTGGCTGCACGAGATCGAGCAACCGATCGTGTTGGTCACGACCTCGTCGGTGGCCCAGGCCGATCATGACCTGATCCGCACCGCGATCGAAGCCCTCGAAGAGGAGCCGATCCACGTGGTGATCACCGCCCCGACGGCCGGCGGCGGTTCAGTGACGCGAGTCGCCGAGAACGTGACGCTGACCGGCTTCGTGCCGCACTCGGCGGTGCTGGAGAAAGCGGTATGCGTGATCACTCACGGCGGTCTCGGTATCACCCAGAAGGCCCTGGCACGTGGCATTCCGGTGTGCGCGGTCCCCTACGGGCGGGATCAGTTCGAAGTGGCACGCCGCGTCGAGGTCGCCGACGCGGGAACCCGGTTGCCCGCCGGTCGACTCACCGCGGCGCGGCTGCGTGACGCGGTGCTGGCCGCGATGACCAAAGGAGCCGGGGCGGCCGCGGTCGCCGACGGTTTCGCCGCTTCCGGCGGGGTGGCGCTCGGTGCCGACCTGGTCGAAGAGCAGATGGCGGAGTCGGTTCCGAGCCGGGACCCGGTCGCCTGGCCGGCCGGGGCGTAGCGCCTACGACGTCGTCGATGCGGTCAGCACCAGGGGCTCGCCGGTGGTGACGGCGATGGTGTGCTCGCTGTGTGCGGTTCGCGAACCGTCGGCGGACCGGATGGTCCACCCATCGGGGTCGTAGATGATCCGGTCGGTGCCGCGGGCGAACCAGGGCTCGAGCGCCAGCGTCAGCCCCGGTCGTAGTTTCAGGCCGCGGCCCGGCCGGCCGACGTTGGGGACGTGTGGATCCTCGTGCATGGTGCGGCCGAGGCCGTGCCCACCGAACTCGGTGTTCACCGGCAGGCCGTAGTCGGCGGCGACGGCACCGATCGCCGCGCAGATGTCGCCCAGCCGATGGCCCGGCCGTGCCGCAGCGATGCCGGCGGCCAGCGCCCGCTCGGTCGCCTCGATCAGATACTGGTCCTCGTGGTCCGGGGTGCCGACGATGAAGCTGCGCGCCGAGTCGGCCACCCAGCCGTCGATCGACACGGCCATGTCCATGCTCAGCAGGTCGCCATCACGCAATGGATAGTCATGCGGTAATCCGTGCAGCACAGCGTCATTGACCGACAGACAGATGACGTTGCGGAATGGGCCGCGGCCGAACGAGGGCGCGTAATCCCAGTAGCAGGACTGGGCGCCGCGCGCTGTGACCATCTCGCGGGCGCGGTGCTCGAGATCGAGGAGGTTCACCCCGACACGTGCCCGCCCCTGCAGGTCATCGAGCACCGCGGCGACGAACGCACCCGTGGTGCGCATGGCGGCGATCTCTGCGGGTGTCTTCAACTCCACCACGGAAACCTCCTGATTGACCGGTATAGAAATACCAGGCTAGCCGATGATGCGGTATTTTCATACCGAGCCGGGTAGTCTGGCGGGCATGGTCCGATCCCCGCTGACGCCACAACAGCGTGCTGCCGGAAAGCGGCTGGGTGCCCACCTGCGGGCGGCCCGCGGGGAACGCACCCTCGCCGACGTCGCGCAAGCCGCCTCGATCTCACCGGAGACATTGCGCAAGATCGAGACCGGACGTCTTGCGACACCGGCGTTCACGACGGTCGCGGCGCTGGCTGCGGCCCTCGACATCACACTGGACGATCTCGGCCGCGTCTGCCGGTCCGACGTGAGCTTGCAGCAGACCGGATAGGCGGGCTCACTCCCGCTCCGACCGGATCACCTCGCTCTGGTTGAACAGCCAGCGCTGCACGGGTGCCCAGCCGGCAACCTCGGGAAAGTCGTCGGCTGCTTCGCCCACGGCCCAGACCGCCGCGCAGCCCCGCGTGGCAGCGGCAGTCACGTCGCGCCGCGCACTGAACAGCGAATCATCCTGCAGCTCACTGCGTTCCACGCTGATGTCACGCAGAGTGTCGCGGTGCACCAGCCGCGCGCCCTGCACCGCGTGCGCTGCCGACGGCGTCGAATCGACCACCACGAACAAGCACTCGCCGGGGGAGCCGCGACTGGCCAGCAGCGCCGCGACCTCGCTGTAGTCCGAGCCGAACTTCGCGTAGGCGGTCCGCTGGGCAAGGTAATTGGGCATCGCGGCGACACCGATCACCAGCAGCGCCAGCATGATTCGCCGAGATGTGCCCGCCGCGACCACGACGCAGAGCCCGGCCAGCAGCGCCAGCGCCGGGGTGGTGAAGGACAGGTAGTGCGGCTGATACAACGGATCGACGAGAAGCGAGTAGGTGATCAGCGCGGCCGTCGGCACCAGAATCCACACCCCGCAACCCCACAGCAGGACCCGTGCGCTGCCGACACGTCCGGCCACGTCTCGCCGGCGCAGCACCGCGACGACCGCCAACCCGACCAGGACGATGATCATGGGCGCGACCCGCGCCCATCCCTGCATCGCCACCCCCAACTGCTCGGCGGTGAGCTCCTGCTGATCCGGCCCGACCACGCGCAGTCCGTCGGAGTACACCGACGGGAAGTACTGCTCGCCGAAGAACTGACCCAACGTGACGGTGCTGATCGGCCAAACCCAACCGATCTGGCCCCGCTGGGCGAACACCGCCGTCGCGAACGGCAGGACCGCCACAGCCGCGGCGGTCGTCGTCACCGCCCACGTCAGTACCACCCGCCGGGCCGCCGCACCGGCAACCAACATCGCGCCGTGGGCGAGGATCACCAGCGGCACAAGGATGTTGACCACCGCCGACACGACGAGCAGAGCGCCGTAGCCCAGCCACCACCACCGCCGTCGGTGTCGCGCGGCAGCGACGAACACGACGGTCAGCCACACCGCACACACCATCGTCAGCGCGTACGGGCGGGCTTCGATGCCGGCCAGCGTGACACGCGGCAACACGGCGAACACCAACCCGGCAGCCAGGCCGACGCTGCGGGTGCTCAGCTGGGTTCCCAGCACCACCACCCCGGCCGCGGCCAATCCGACGAACACCGCGCTGGGCAGCCGCATCCAAAACTCGGTCACCGGGAAGACCGTCAGCCAGCCGTGCATCAGCAGGTAGTACGCACCGTGGACCAGGTCCACGTTGCCCAGTAGCGCCCACAGCGCACCGAGGGACCGGGTAGACGCCGACACCGTGGCCGCTTCGTCCACCCACAGTGACGGGCGGCCCCCGCCGAGCGCACTGATCACGGCCGCGAACACCCCGACCAGCACGGCAGCGCCACCGGAGCCGGACCGGTTCGCTATCGCAAGCACACGACCCCGACCTGCATGCCGAGCCATGTTGCCACTCATGCTGGGTGCCAAACCGCAGGGGCCGCGTTACTCTCGGCGCGTGAGCAGCCAACAGGTCCTCGGCGGGGTGGTCCACGAACTGCCACCCGACCTGGCCACCGCGCTGGCCGACAACGCCACCGCGCTGGCCGCCTGGAACGACATCACACCGCTGGCCCGCAACGAATTCATCTGCTGGGTCGAAGACGCCAAGCAACTCAAGACCCGGGAACGCCGAATCCGGCGCACCCAGGAAGAGCTCGAAGAAGGTAAGCGTCGGCCCTGCTGCTGGCCCGGCTGCAAGCACCGGGAACGGACCGGCAAACCCTAGCGGTTGCGCTGCGTTTCGCGCCGATTGGCTTTCTCGATCTCGGCGACCAGCTCGTCCTTGTTCATCGTCGAGCGGCCCGAGATGTCGAGTCGGCGCGCGACGTCGAGCAGGTGCTTCTTGGTGGCGTTGGCGTTGACGCCCTCGTGGCTCTCGCCGCGGGGATTGGGCCCGCCGCTCTCGGCGCGCTCGTCGGAGGGGCCACGCTGGTCCTTCTCCTCCCAGTGGTCGCCGACCTTCTCGTAGCTGTGCTTGAGCGCGCTGTAGGCGACCCGGTGGGCCCGTTCGTCGTCGTCGTACTGCTCGACGGCCGCATCGTGCGCCTTAGCGAACGTCCGCTGCGCTTTGTCGTCGGATTTCTGCAGGGTGCTGGGTAATTCGCTCTGCTTGGGTTTTCCGGACTTCGTGGTCTTGGGCATGATCTCTCCTTACCCTTCTCCGCCGAGCAGACGCGTAAACCCCTCAAAGTGGCCCATATTGGGGGCCTACGCGTCTGCTCGGCGGAGAAGTTACGCGCCCCGGCCGGTCTGCTGCTGCAACGTATCGATCAGTTCGGAGGCCTGGGCCTTGGTCAGGTTTTCGTCCACCTCGGTGCCGGCCTCCTGGGCCAGCGTCTGCAGATAGCTGCGTTGCGGTCCGGTCATCGGTTCCTCACCGGTCACCCACTGCGACGGGTCCTTCTCGGCGTTCTCGTTGGGGGCCTGCTCGATGTTGTCAGTCATGGTTTCCGTTCACCTCCGCAGCGGGTGTAGCCATCGCACACGCGTTCGAAACCTGGTGGTGGTCTGTCGCTGCGGCGGCTCACCTGAAACCATGCTTGATCGTGGGCAGAAACGAACGCGCGAAGATCGTCATGACCGACGGCGAGATCGCCGAATTCCTCGAACGAAGCCGGACGGCGACCATGGCCACCCTCTTGCCGAACGGCCGACCGCACCTGGTGGCCATGTGGTACGCGGTGATCGACGGGGAGATCTGGTTCGAGACGAAGGCGAAGTCGCAGAAGGCGGTCAACCTGCGCCGCGACCCGACCGTGACGGTGATGGTCGAGGACGGCCTGACCTACGACACCCTGCGCGGGGTGTCGGTGGACGGGACTGCAGAGATTTACGACGACCCAGAGACCAATCTGCGGATCGGGATCAGCATCTGGGAGCGCTACACCGGTCCTTACACCGACGACGTGAAACCGTTTGTCGACCAGATGATGAACAACCGCATCTGCGTGCGGGTGGTGCCGTCGCGGATGCGCAGCTGGGATCACCGCAAGCTGGGCATGCAGGCGATGCCGCTGTCGGGCAGCACAGCGCAGTACCTCTAGCCGATACCACCGGCCGGGGTGAAGCCCGGGTTGGCCAATGCGGTGGCGGTGGCGGTACCGATCGGTCCGTCGGTGTCGACGAGCACCGCGGTCCCGGTAGCGACGCCGTCGTCGCTGTGATGGGTCAGGGCGGCCAGTCCCAGGTACTCGCTGCGCGGCAGCCGGCTCAACGTCAGTGTGTAGTCGGCGTTGATGAACGGCAGTCCGTCGGCCCCGAAGTGGGTCAGCGAGCTGGCCATGTCGCCGGCCATCGCGGCGCGGGTGAACGGCGTCAATTCCACGCCGTCGACCAGCGGAACCAGGTCGCGGACCCACATGTACTTGGGCCCGGCGTGTGCCCACCCACCCAGGCCGCGGCTCGGCCGATCGCCGTCGTTGCCGAACGTCCACACCAGTGTGGTGACGTCGGCCTCGATCGGGTCGGGGTCGGGAGGCAGCGGGGGCATGGTGATCGGAGTGGTCCACCGATCGCCGGACGGCTGCTCGCCGCGGCGCAGGTACAGCGCGCCGGCCCGGGCGACTTCGACGCCGTTCTGGGTCATCGACGCGTCGAGCAGGTGCAGTCTCCGACCGGAACGGCGCACCGAGGTCTGCAGCTGCACGGGCGCCATGGCCACCGGCCGGAGCAGGTCGACGGTCAACCGGGCCGGGTGCAGCTCGGTGTCGGTGACCGCGTTGTCCACTGCATAGCCGAGAAGTCCGCCGGCGTAGTTGCCGCTGACCATCTGCCCCCAGGGACCACGTGCCCACGAGGTGGGGACGAAATCCTCACCGTCGACGTCGAAGAATGCCCGGCTGCTCATCGCCGATGACGATAGCGGGCGGTGTGTTCAGCGCCGCGCGAGCAGTCGTTTCACGTCGGTGGTCACCGGGTCGGTGATGTCGGCGAACTCGGGATGTTTGTCGATGAACGCCGCCACCATCGGACACACCGGAACGATCCGCAGACCGGCGTCGCGGGTCTGTTCGAGTGCCTCCCGCACGAGAATGGTGCCCAGTCCGCGGCCGCTGAACTGGTCATCAACCTCGGTATGCGGGAAGATGCGCTGCCCGTCGTGGTCGACGATCTGGGTGAACCCGGCCTGCTGACCGGCGACGGAGATGGTGAAGCGGTCGGCTTCGGCGTTCACCTCGGTGGGTGCGCCGGTCTTGTCGGTGGCCATCACGCCTTCCTTTGCACCAGGCCCGCGAATTCGGGGTTCTTGTCGATGAACTCGGCCACCATCCAGCATTGAGGGAGGACCTGCAACCCGGCTTCGCGGGTGGCCTCCAAGGCCTCGCGGACCAGGATCGTCGCCAGACCGCGGCCCTGATAGGTCGGGTCGACCTCGGTGTGCGGGAAGACGCGGGTGCCGTCTCGGTCGTGGAAGTCGGCGAAGCCAACCGTGCGGCCCTCGACGGCGATGCTGAACCGGTCGGAGTCTGCGGTCACCACGGTCGGGGCGCCTGTTCTGTCGGTGCTCATCTGTCCTCTATACCCGCGACGCGAAAGCGAACACAGCTCGGCTACAGCACCACCGGTCTCGGTGCGAGAACGACGCGCCAGCCGTCGGGGTCTTCGAAGGTGAGCGCGCCGGTCCGCTCCCAGTAGGGGTTGTCGGCGTCGACCGGTTCATGGCCCCGTTCGGCGAGGCGGGCGACAGTGTCGTACATCGCCGACTCGACCTCGAAGTACAGGACGAGCAGATTCTCTCTCGACGGCGCTGGGCAGGGGCTGCCGGCGTGGCTACTGGTGAACTCCAGGTGATGGCGGCCACCGGGTAAGCCGAGCATGACGCCGTCGAAACCGTCGTGATCGGCGAATCGGTACAGCACCGGCAGCCCCAGATGGCCGGCGTAAAACTCTTCGACCTCGGCGAGCTTGTCGGTCGGTCGCGCGACACGCACTTGGGCGACGCGTAACGCGGCGGGCCAAGAATCTTCGAGGATCGGTGTCGTTGCTGTCACGGGAACTCCTGACGACGTTGAGCGCCAACATGGTTCGCAGGTCGACCGAGGTGGCCGAGACCTGCGCCGTCGACCGTAGAACCTCAACCATCATTGAGGTCAAGCGGCACAGGTGTGACAGACCCATCCCGTGCGGCACTCAGCCGAGCGTCGACGGGTTAAGGTCGCGCCATGGGTGAGGGTGGTTTGACGGCCGAGGATCTGCGCAACGTGACGTTCGACAAGCCGCCGTGGGGGCAGCGCGGCTACAGCGAGAAGTCCGTCGACGACTTCCTGGCACTGGCCGCCCGACGACTGGACGGGCGCGGCCACCTGTCATCTGATGACGTGCGCCACGTCGCGTTCAACAAGCCCCGCATCGGCAAGCGCGGCTACAACACCGCCCAGGTCGACGAGTTGCTGGAGCGGGTCGCCGCGGCGATCGACGCGCTCGACGCCTGAGGCAGGGATTAAAGAACGCGGTACGTGCCCACACGCGCGCGGCGCGCTGTGGGTGGGGGACATTTGGGGACGGTGCCGCCTGCGCCTCTCGGCGGATGGTCGCTCGAAGCGACTGATGTGGATGGGGCCCGGGGCATGCCCGGCACCGTCGGGAGATGTAACTGGTGCGGAGGTGTGGGTATTCCCCTGGGGCGCCCGTCCGCCGCCGACCCCCCGCGCTCGGCGGCGGACGGGACAGCGTTAGGCGGTCTCGGCGTAATACACGCGACGGGGCCGCACCGGGTAGCCGTGCTGTTCGGCCAGCGACTTGAGTTGGCGCAGTGCGAAGGTGCGCCCGCGGCCGGCCTCTGGGACGTAGATGCCGGCCCACAGGCCTTCGGCCCGCGGTGACTCACACGCTTCGCGCGCGCACAGCCACCGTCGCGGGCAGGACCGGCAGATGGCCTTGGCCTCGTCGTCGGCGGTGGTGGTCCACCGCTCGGGGTCTGCGGTGCACGCGCCCACCGGTGTCTCGTCAATCGGCGTTGCGTTCATCGTGTCGCTCCTCTGTGCGTGACGGCTGGATGCCGTGATGCCGCAGAAACTATCCGACAAACCGTAGCGATGCAACAGTTACTGCTACAGGTTGATCGGCGGCGGTGGTGCAGCGACTCGGTCGTGGACCCGCCGGGGACGCGTCGACCTGCTAGATGACCTGCGGACATGCCGGGGATCACGCCAACGGTTCGGTGGGCCGCGGCTGAGCGCAAACACCGCAGCATTGATGCAGTTTCTGCCGCCGCAACGGTGTAACTTTGATCTCGAAGCCCGGCGGTCGAAGTCGTAGCGGTCAGACCGTTGCGGATGACGGCGGCGACCGGCCGAGCGCAATGATTCGAGCAAGTACGAGGTACCCGGGCCACATGACGAACGCGGAGTCGATCGACGGATCGGCCGGCGCACCGGATCCCGGGATGCTGCGCGCAGGCGCCGCTGCCGCGGCTCGTCGACGCGAACTCGATATCAGTCAGCGTCGGTTGGCCGCCGAGGGAATCATCAACGCCGGCGCACTGATTGCGTTCGAGAAAGGCCGTAGTTGGCCTCGGCAGAGAACCCGGGCGAAACTCGAAGACATTCTGCGATGGCCGCCCGGAACCATCGAGCGACTGCGACGCGGAGAGCCGGCGCGGCCCACGCCGCAATCGGCGGGGCCCAGGGGCGACGAAATTCCGTTGATCGCCCAGGCGGTCATCACAGCGGCCAGCACGCTGCGGACGTCGATGGCAGCGCTGCCCGGTGTCGATGACGAGGCTTTCACGCCGCGGGCGACGTCATTGCTGGCAGATCTGCGGCAGCTCGAGGCAGTCGCATCCCGCGCCGCGCGCATCGGGCAGGTCACCCCGTCATTGATCAAAGCCCTCAGTACCGTGCGCAGCCTGTACGACGAGCTCACGCTGCTCGCTGCCGGGGCCCCGCACGCGACATTGGGTCAGCGGCTCTATGCCGTCCGCCGCGGTGCCAATCTCACGATCGCCGAAACCGCCCAGGCGGCCGGGGTTTCGGAGGATGCGGTGCGCAATGTCGAGTCCGAGGAGACGGTGTCACCTGCTGATGTCATCGCCATCGAAGCGCTGGTCGAGCAGATCGCTTGAACATTCAGCAAACTACTCGAAGCGATCCGTAGGTCCTGCGGGTTGCGGTCGTGCGCATTCGGTCGAGGGTCGTACGGGTGGCGCTTGCGGCATCACCCCTCTCGTGTCCCTGGACCGCAGTACCTCTGCGGCCGGACTCTTCGGTAGCTGCATGACCTGCTGTTAAGGGTGTGCCGCAGTCTCCAATTCCGCGGCAGGTGGTTGCGAATTCGTATACCGAATTGGTGTCGGAAAGGGTTGCGCAGCGCTGGTACTGTGCTCCAGGGAAGGGGGTGAACGGGTGGATCTCAGCGACCTTTACGGTCTGTCGGGCAAATCATTGCCCCACGCCGATACAACGTCTGCGCGGGTCGCGCATCGGCGGCCCACCGACATTGCAGCACTCAAGAACGCGGTGGGATCGCCGATCCTCGACGCCGGACAGCTCGTCATCTCCGGGATGCGACTGACCACCGGATGGGGCGACCCGGAGGACGGCGACGTGTTCGAGCGGGCCGCCACGCGGTTCGACGCCGCCGCAGCGACGTTGGCGACCGCGCACCCGACCGCGGACTGGGAAGGAGCCGGCTCGCAGGCTTATGCCGTGGCCAACCATCAGCAGGCCGGCCGGACCGACGCGATCGCCGTACTGGACCGAGGCGTGCACCGGGTGGTCTCCCGTCAGGCGCGTCAGGTGGCGATCCATCGCGACAACCTCGACGAGCAGTCGAACTTCCTGGCTGACTTGAGCTACACCACCTGGGCTCTGGCCTTGATCCCCGGCGTCGGCAAGGCCGCGAAAGCGACGGTGGAACTGGCCGCGGTGGCCACGGCGCTGCAGATGAGCGGCCAAGAGTTGCACCTGCTGTCCCAAGAGGTATCCGAGAATGCGGCCGAACTGAACCAGCTGGCGACGCAGTACACGACGTTGACGGTGCCTGAGAGCCCACCGCTGCTCGACCGGGACCTACGCGCCGACGACGACGTGCAGGACGACACCCCCACCGGCACCGAGGATCCGTCACCTCCGGATACCGCACCCGTGGACGACCCAGACACGGTCGCACCCCTGGGCGCAGCCGGCGGTCCTTCCCGTGCGGCCTCACCTGGTGCGCCACCGGTAGTGGCCATGCCTGCACCGGCGGTAGCGGGCCATGGTGCTCCCGCCGGCTCCCAGCCTCCTGCCGCGATGCCATCCGCCCAACGTTCCGATCCGTTATCCGGGATGACGTCGGCTTTCGGCGCCATCGGTGGAGTCGTCGGCGCCATCGTGGCTCCGCTCACGGCCGCGGTCGCCGGTGCGGCCGGCGCGGCTGGCCAAGCACTTTCGGCACTGACAGATGCCGGACCCGACATCCCCGAGGAAGACAAGGATGCGCCCGCCACCGAGACGATCGATGCCGCCACGACGGCTGCGGAGGACGAGCCGCTCACCGGCGACAGCACCGAGGCGGTGAGCTCAGTCGACTCCGAAAGTGCCACGGGCCCCCCGCCTTCTACGTCGGCGCCGGTAGAAGCCGTGCCGGCGCCCGCAGAGGCCGAGGATCGCCGCGCTCCTGCGGCTCCGCCTGCCGCGACTCGGCCCCCGCAGTGAGGAACAGCTATGCATGACGAAGCGCTACGTGTCGCGACCGCTCATCTGCGTGAGCTGGCCGCCAAGCAGGGGCAGGCAGCTGTCGAACTCGTCTCCGCGGCTGAACTGGTGAGTGGCGTGGACAGCCGAATCCGGGTATCGCACGGCGTCATCGCGTTGTCGTGCGCGAGCGCCGTGGAGACCGTAGAGCGTACGCGGCGCACAGCCGCGCGCGGTATCGCGCAACGATCCTCCACGCTGTCCAGCGCGCTGGTCGGGGCCGCTGAGCGCTACCAGGCCACGGACGACGTGTCGGGGTCTGCATTGGACAGGCAGGTGGTGCCGCAGTCACGGAGGCCCCGATGACGGCCGGACCATTCCTGGGCGACGGCGAACCCACCCACTATGACGACGTCGTCGGTGTCGAGCTCACCATCGACGGCATCCAGTTGATCGCCGACCTGCTGCATCTCGTCGATTTTCCGCTGGCGCTGGCCATTCGGCCGAACATCCCCTACGAGGAGCAACGCGCAATCGTGCGGGAGCACGTGACACGGGACTTGACCGCGCAGGGCGTCTTGACAGCATTCGGCGACCCACATCCGGAGGTCGCGGCGATGGTCGATGTGCTGAGCCGGCCCGACCGGACCCTCGACTGCCGGTGGTGGCGGCGCGATGTCGGTGGCAAAATGGTGCGCTTCGTGGTTTGCCGCAAGGGGGAGCGTCATGTCGTCGCCGCGCGCGATGAGGACATGTTGGTGCTGCAGCGCGTCGCACCGCAGATCGGACTGGCCGCCATGGTGAACGTCGTGATCGGGGATGCGCCGGCGGCCGACGTCGAGCCGCTGACCGGCCTGGCCCATCGACTGTCTGGTGTGCGCTCTGCCGACCAACTCGCCAGCTACGGGCAGCCACCTTCGTCAGCGAAGATCTATGCCGAGGCGACGGCGACGCCTACCAGCTGGGTCGAGATCACCGCCAACGAGCGGCATCCGGGCGGTACCTACTCGCCTGCTGGTGTGGGCGCTGGTGTGCTGGATTCGGCGCACGGACGAATCGTCTCCCTGCCCAGACGAGTCAACGGCGAGCTCTACGGCAGCTTCCTGCCCGGCACCCCGGAGAACCTGCAGCGCGCCCTCGACAGTCTCGTGGAATTCCTGCCGTCGGCGGAATGGTCCGACCACACAGCTGCCGGCGACTGCGCGTCTGCGAACCTTCCCCACTGACAAGAGAGGCGAGACAACGGTGCCCAACCCGCCCGGCAACCCTGGCGGTCCCCCCACGGAGGGGGGCGGCGAGGACATGGCTGCGCTGGATTTCAGCGCGACCGACGATGCCGTGGACGACATCGATCTCGGGCTTGTGCTCGGCAACTACAACCCCCGCGAGGTCGAGGATGCCGATACCGCGCTCACGATCGAGGGCGGCCGCAGGCACGACGAGGACGCCCCGGCGACGTTCACTGTGACCAACCCGCCAGGGACCGTGTCGGTGACCACCTTCATCGACGGTCGCGTTCACCAGATCGACCTGTCACCGAACGTGGTATCGATGACCGAGCGCGGACTGGCTGACGAAATCGTGGTGATCGCGGGGCTGGCGACCCAGGACGCCCGTTCCGCGCAGTACATCTTCATGTTGGAAGGCATGCGGGAACAAGGGCATGACAACGCCGCCACCCGGGACTTCCTCAGCCGCGATCTGGATCTGCCCACCCCGGAACAGGCGCAGGCGGCCCGCGCCGAACTGTTCATGACTCGATATGCAGGTGAGGAATGACCGAGCATCTGGCAAGTCTGTTCGGCACCGCGGTGGGCATGTTGCCGACCGCGCCGCAGCGATCGCTGGAACTGTTCACCGAGATCACCGATATCGACGAGTCCGCCTGTGACGCATGGGTGGGCCGTATCCGATGCGGGGACACCGACCGGGTCACGATGTTCCGCGCCTGGTACTCCCGCAACAACTTCGGCCAACTCGCCGGCGCCGCGGAGTCGCCGATCATCGGCCTGGGTGCCCGCGTACCGATTGGTGGGATGTACGGCGACATCACCTATCCGGTCAACTCGCCGTTGGCCATCACTATGGGGTTCGCGGTCAAGGAAGCCGAGGTCGCCAACTACACCGACGCGCTGGAGGCGCTCGAGGCGATCCCATCAGCCGGCGCAGAACACCTGATCTCCTGGGGCAGGGCGGTGGTATACGGCGCCGCTCAGCGCTGGACCGATGTGATCGACGAGGTGCGGGGGGCCAACTCGTGGCCGGACCCGTTTCTGGCGGCCGCCGCCGGGGTTGCCCATGGCGTCGCCGCAGCCAATCTCGGTCTGTTCACCGAGGCCGAACGTCGCCTCGTCGAGTCGAATTCGTCGCCGGCTGCGGAAGCGTGCGCTCGGGCGATCGCGTGGTACCTGGCGATGACGCGGCGTGGCCTGGGCAACGAAGATGCGGCGGTGGCTTTGCTTGAGTGGTTACAGGCGACCCACCCGACTCCGCAGGTCACTGCTGCTCTGCGGGATCCGAACGTACGGCTGCACACCACCACCGCTGAACAGATCGCCTCGCGTCGCGACGTCTGGGACCCCGACAGCGTCGAGGCGGATACATCGGGCCGGGACACGCTGCTCGCCGACGCTCAGTCCGAACTCGACCGGCAGATCGGATTGACGCGGGTCAAGGAGCAGGTCGAGCGATACCGCGCTGCCACCCAGATGGCCAAAGTCCGTGCGGCGCGGGGTATGAAGGTCGCGCAGGCGTCCAAGCACATGATCTTCACCGGGCCGCCGGGCACGGGCAAGACGACCATCGCCCGAGTGGTGGCCAACATCCTCGCGGGGCTGGGCGTCATCTCCGAACCAAAGCTGGTAGAGGCCTCTCGTAAGGACTTCGTCGCGGAATACGAAGGCCAGTCAGCGGTCAAGACTGCGCGCACCATCGACCGTGCGATGGGTGGAGTGCTGTTCATCGATGAGGCCTACACGCTGGTGCAGGAGCGCGACGGGCGGGCTGACCCGTTCGGCACCGAAGCCCTCGACACCCTGCTGGCGCGGATGGAAAACGACCGCGACCGACTGGTGGTGATCATCGCCGGCTACAGCGGGGATATCGACCGCCTACTGGAAAGCAATGACGGACTGCGCTCTCGGTTCGCCACCCGCATCGAATTCGACTCATACTCACCGGAAGAAATCGTCGACATAGCCAAAGTCATTGCTGCTAGTCATGATTCGTCGATCAGCGAGGAGGCGGCCAAACATGTGTTGGAGGCTGCGACGTTGTTGAGCTCCAGCGCGGTCAACGGCAAGCCCGCCCTGGACGTGGCCGGGAATGGCCGCTACGCCCGCCAACTGGTCGAAGCCGGCGAGCAGATCCGCGATATGCGCTTGGCCCGCTCGCTGGACATCGACGCGCTCGACGACGACCAGCTCAGCGAGATCAACAGTGACGACATGGCCGCGGCGATCGAGTCGGTGCACGCCCGACTCAGCATCGGCGGGTAACCATGGCGGGATTTCGGCTCACCACCAAGGTCCAGGTCAGCGGCTGGCGCTTCCTGTTGCGTCGTGTCGAGCACGCCATAGTGCGTCGCGACACCAGGATGTTCGACGACCCCTTGCAGTTCTACAGCCGCGCCGTGACCGCTGGAATTGTGATCGCCGTCCTCATCTGTCTGGGCGCTGCGCTGTTGGCCTACTTCAAACCGCTGGGAAAACGCGGTGGCGACAACCTCCTGGTCGACCGTGCGACCAATCAGCTCTATGTGGTACTTCCCGACAACGGCCAGCTGCGGCCGGTGTACAACCTGACGTCGGCCCGGTTGATCCTCGGTACCAACGGGACGCCGGTCGCGGTGAAATCCGAAGAACTCGACAGAATGCCCAAGGGGCAACCGTTGGGCATCCCGGGTGCCCCGTACGCCACTCCGGTATCGCCGAGCCCGGAGTCACAGTGGGGCCTGTGTGACACCGTCGTCAAGCCTCAGAGCATTGCGCCCCAGGTGGACTCGTCGGTTCTGATCACGGCACTGGCGCTGGACAACTCGGTCGGCCCGATGAGGCCAGATCAGGGCATGCTGGTGACCTTCAACCAGCAGGACTGGCTCGTCACCGCGGCCGGACGACACGCCATCGACATGTCCGACCGTGCTGTGACCTCCGCAGTGGGCATCCCGGTGACTGCCCGCTCGGCACCGATCTCGCAGGGGTTGTTCAATGCGCTGCCCGATGCCGGGCCGTGGCAGCTCTCCGACATCGCGGGCGCCGGGGCCCCCAACAGCGTCGGGCTGCCCCCGGAGTTGGTCGTCGGCACCGTATTCAAGACCGTCACAGAATCCGACCAGCAACACTATGTGGTGCTGATCGACGGGGTGGCCAAGGTCAACGACACCACCGCGGCCGCACTTCGCGCCACCAATTCCTACGGGCTGATCGAACCGCCGTCGATGGAGCCCAGTGCGGTGTCGCGGATCCCCGAGCAGGTCTACGAATCGCCGTTGCCCGATGCCGCGATGACGATGCTGTTACGCCAGGACATCCCGACGCTGTGTTGGTCGTGGGTTCGCGAGCCAGGTGATCAGGCCCCCAGAACCATGGTGATCGCTGGACGCCGGTTGCCGCTACCGCCTGGTGCTCTGAACACCGGGATCGACCAAATCAATGGGGACAACACGGTGTACGTCGACGGCGGCCAATACGTTCGGCTGCAGGCACCAGACCCCGACTTCGGGGAAAGTCTCTACTACGTCGACCCGCAAGGGGTGCGCTACGGTCTGCCCGACGAGGACACCGCACGCGACCTCGGACTGTCCGTCCCACGCACCGCGCCGTGGCAGGTCGTCAGCCTGCTCGTCGACGGCCCGGTGTTGTCCAAGGATGCCGCACTGGTCGAACACGACACCCTGCCGCCGAATCCCAACCCCCGCAAGGTCAACAGCGGAGGTGCGGTACATGCGGGCTCGATGACCGGAGGTGGCCGATGACGACCAGGAAGTTCACCCCGATCATGAAGCGGGGCCCACGCCTGACGCCAGGTGAGATCAACGTGACGCCCCCCGACGACCTGGGTATCGACATTCCGCCGTCAGGTATGCAGAAGGCGCTGCCGTGGGTATTGGGCGGGTGCATGCTCGGGATGATCGCCATCATGATGTTCAGTGGTATACGCCAACTTTCGCCGTACATGCTGATGATGCCGCTGATGATGGTGATGGCCGCGGTCGGCCTGATGGCCAGCGGTGGAACCGGCGGCAAGAAGGTGCCCGAGATCAATGCCGACCGTAAGGAGTACCTGCGGTACCTGGCTAATCTACGTACCCGGGTGACGTCGTCGGCAGCAGCGCAGGTGACGTTCTTCAACTACCATGCGCCACACCCCGAGGACCTGCTGTCGATCATCGGGACTCACCGGCAGTGGTCGCGAGCGGCCAACGCGGACTTCTATGCCGCGGCCCGTATCGGCTTGGGATCCGAGCCGGCGGTCGATCGCCTGCTCAAGCCCGCCGTCGGCGGGGACCTGGCTGGGCCGTCCGGTGCGCCCCAACCGCATCTGGAACCCGTGAGCCACATGTGGGTGACCAAGTTCTTGCGCACCCACGGATTGATCCACGACTGCCCGAAACTGGTTCAGCTACGTACATTCCCGACAATCGCCCTGGGTGGCGATGTCGACGGCGCTGCTGCGCTGCTGCGCGCCATGGTCTGCCACCTGGCAGTCTTCCATCCCCCAGACCTACTCCAGATCCGCGTGCTGACCGACGACCCGGAGGATCCGAACTGGGCCTGGTTGAAATGGTTGCCCCACACCCAGCACCCGTCCGACGTCGACGCTTCCGGCCCGACTCGGATGGTGTTCACCCGGCCCGACGGACTGAGCGATCTGGCGGCCCGCGGTCCGCACACCGCCGATGCCACGCCGAGTGGCGCCTACGTTGTGGTCGTGGACCTCACCGGCGGTAGAGCGGGCTTCCCGATCGACGGCCGGGCCGGTGTCACCGTCTTGACCCTCGGTAACCACCGCTCGTCGTATCGTATTCGCGTCGACGCGGACGGGACGGCTGACGACAAGCTACCCAACCAGTCGTTTCGTCTGGTGGCCAATCGGGTGGATGCGATGACACCTGGCCAGGCCGAGCGGATCGCCCGCAAGCTGGCCGGTTGGTCGATCACCGGGACGATCATCGACAAGAGCACCCGCGTACAGAAGAAAGTCGCCACCGAGTGGCACGAGATCGTCGGCGCCCAATCGGTGGAGGAGGTGACGCCTGCGCGGTGGCGGATGTTCGCTGACACTGACCGCGACCGGCTTCGCATTCCGTTCGGCCACGAGCTCAAGACCGGCGATGTGATGTATCTCGACATCAAAGAGGGTGCGGAGTTCGGCGCCGGTCCGCACGGCATGCTGATCGGTACCACCGGCTCTGGCAAGTCGGAGTTCCTCCGTACGCTGATCCTTTCGCTGGCCGCGACGCACCATCCTGACCAGGTCAACCTACTGCTGACCGACTTCAAGGGCGGATCGACTTTCCTTGGTATGGAGAAACTTCCGCACACCGCTGCAGTGGTGACCAACATGGAGGAGGAGGCCGAGCTCGTCAGCCGGATGGCGGAGGTGCTCTCCGGCGAACTCGACCGCCGCCAATCCATCCTTCGGCAAGCCGGCATGCAGGTCGGAGCAGCAGGTGCGCTCTCCGGCGTCGCGGAGTACGAGAAGTACCGCGAACGCGGAGCCGACCTGGCCGCGCTGCCCACGCTGTTCGTCGTGGTCGACGAGTTCGCCGAGTTACTGCAGAACCATCCCGACTTCATCGGCCTGTTCGACCGGATCTGTCGGGTGGGCAGATCACTGCGTGTGCACTTGTTGCTGGCCACGCAGTCACTGAATACCGGCGGCACCCGTATCGACAAACTCGAGCCGAACTTGACCTACCGTATTGCGTTGCGTACCACCAGCTCTGCGGAGTCCAAGGCGGTGATCGGCACACCGGAAGCCCAGTACATCTCCAACAAGGAGAGTGGGGTCGGCTTCCTGCGGGTGGGCATGGAGGATCCGGTGAAGTTCCAGAGCGTATACACCGGCAACGCCTACGCACCGTCCGTCCTGGACCTCGGTGACGACGATGCCCCCGGCAAGCATGCCGACAGGTCTATCCGCATCCACCGCTTCACCGCGGCGCCGATCACCGACGAGCGCTTGCGCGAGGAGAAGATGGGCACCGACGAGCGCTTGCGCGAGGAGAAGACGACTCGCGATGTGGCGGTGACCCCATGAGCATCGATACCGGGCAGAAGGTGTTGCGGGAAGTGGTGCTCGAACAACTGTCGACGAGCGAGAACCACGCGTATCGAATGTGGTTACCGCCGTTGGCCGACCCGACGCCGGTCAATGAACTCGTCGCCCGCGACTACGACCGGCGGCCGCTGCGCATCGGTCTGGGTGTGATGGACGAGCCGCGGCGCCACCGCCAGGAGGTCTGGGGTATCGATGTGTCCACCGCGGCCGGCAACATCGCCATCGGTGGTGCGCCGCAAACCGGCAAGTCGACCTTCCTGCAGACGTTCATCCTCTCGGCGGCTGCGTCACACACCCCGCGGCAGATTCAGTTCTACTGCGTCGACATGGGCGGTGGCGGGTTGATGTACGTCGAAGACCTTCCGCATGTCGGCGGCGTCGCTACCCGCGCTGAGCCCGACCGCGTCAACCGCGTCATCGCAGAGGTGAAAGCGGTACTGAGACAACGTGAGCAGACCTTCAAGCAGTACCGGGTCGGTTCTATGGCCGACTACCGACAATTGCGCGACGACGCTGCCCACCCGGCGTCCGCAGACCCGTTCGGTGATGTGTTTCTCGTCGTCGACGGCTGGCCGGCGTTCGCGGCGGAGTTCCCTGATCTCGAGGCAACGGTCCAAGACATCGCGGGGCAGGGTTTGTCCTATGGCGTGCATGCCATGATCTCGACGCCGCGCTGGACGGAGCTCAAGGCCAGGATCCGGGACTACCTGGGCACCAAGGTGGAGTTCCGGCTGGGTGACGTCAACGAAACGCAGATCGACCGCATCACCCGTGAGATCCCGCTGAACCGGCCGGGCCGGGCGGTCTCGACGGAGAAGCACCACTTGATGATCGGGGTGCCGCGGATGGACGGGGTACACAGTGCCGAGGGACTCGTCCCCGCGCTGACCGCGGCGGTCCAGGAGATCGCCGGCCGCCACACCGACGAGGCACCGCCGGTTCGAGTGCTACCGAGCTGGATCCATCTGCAGCAGCTCGATCCGACTCCGCCCGGGCCCGAGTCGGACTACCGGACGCGGTGGACGGTTCCCGTCGGCGTGCGGGAGTCGGACTTGACCGTCGCCTACAACAACATGCACACCAGTCCGCATCAGCTGATCTTCGGGGCGCCCAAGTCGGGCAAGACCACGATCGCCGCCGCGGTCGCGCAGGCGATCTGCGCGCGCAACAGCCCCGAACAGGTCCGCTTCATGATTGCCGATTACCGGTCGGGTCTCCTCGAAGCCGTCCCCGACGGGCATCTGCTGGCGGCCGGTGCGATCAACCGCAACCACACGACCTTGGAGACGTCGATCAAGGCCCTGGCGATCAACCTGACCAAACGGTTACCGCCGGCCGACCTCACGCCGGCGCAATTGCGGGCGCGCTCGTGGTGGACCGGACCCGACATCGTGTTGTTGGTCGATGACTGGCACATGATCGTCGCCGCCGGGGGGATGATGTCGCCGATGGCACCGCTGTCACCGTTGTTGCCCGCGGCCGCGGACATCGGACTGCACCTGATCGTGACGTGCCAGATGAGCCAGGCTCACCGCGCGACGATGGACAAGTTCGTCGGCGCTGCCTACGGTGCTGGGACCCCCACGCTGTTTCTCTCCGGCGAAAAACAGGATTTCCCGTCGCGCGAGATCGTCGTCAAGAAGAGGCCTCCTGGCCAGGCATTTTACGTCTGCCCGGACGGCAAGGAAGTCATTCAGGCGGCCTATGTCGATCCACCGTCAGAAGAAGTGTTCGTAGCACCCCCGGAAGGCGGTTAAGATGGCATTCTGGCGGTTCTAGCAAAGTCGCAGAACATGCCTGGAACATTTGAGTCGGGGGATTCAAACAGCAACCACCGGCCATTGGCGCGCGCCGATCGGCAGACCGGCGCCTGGATTCGTGAACGAGTGGCAGGAGTCAGCAAATGCAACCGTTGAGTCATAACGCCGGCGCTGCAGGTATCGGGGGTCAGGTCGCCGCCAATGGTGCCCGTGGGCTGGCAGCGGGTACGGCAGCGACCGCTGAAGTCAGCGCGCTGGCCCCGGCCGGAGCCGACGAGGTGTCGGTGATGGCTGCTGCGGCCTTCATGGCCGAGGGAGTCCAGACCTTGGGAATCAACGCGTTGGCCCAGGAGGAACTGGCCCGGGCGGGTGCCACCGTCATCGAGATTGCCGGCATCTATCAGGCCGTCGACGGAGAAAACGGCGCCACTCTGGCGTGAGCCGGAGAGCCGACTGAACGGTAGCTGCCCATGGCTGTGCCTACGATTCCGATCCCGCCCATCTGGGGAGCGTTTCCTCCTGAGGTGAACACCTCCCGCCTGATGGCCGGAGCTGGGCCCGCTCCCATGTTGCAGGCTGCTGCGGGGTGGGAGGCGTTCGCGATCTCGTTGGAAACCCAAGCCGACGAATTGGCCGCGAGCTTGGCGTCGTTGGCGCAGATGTGGCAGGGCATGGGAAGTGAACGGGCGATCACCGCAGCGATGCCGATGGTGGTGTGGCTGCGGATGTTATCGCTGCAGGCTCACAAGCGGGCGATGCAGGCTTCGGCGCAGGCCACCGCTTATTCCACGGCGATGGCAACCACTCCACCGCTGGTCGAGATCGAACTCAACCACATCACACACGCGGTGTTGGAGGCCACCAATTTCCTTGGTGTCAACGCCATCCCCATCGGACTGAATGAAGCCGACTACGTGCGGATGTGGGATCAGGCTGCTGCGGTGATGGGCCTTTACGAGTCCGAAACGATGGTCAACGCGACCTTCGAGCCGGTGGCCATGCCCAAGCCGATCGTCCTCCCGGGGGCCGCCGAGGCAACCCTGGCCAGTGGGATGGCCGGGGCGGCCCCGTTGATGGGTGGTGCCGCGGTGCGTAACGCGGTGTTCGCACAGGTCAGCGGACAGGGCAAAGCCGACGAGGCCAACCTGAAGGCCGGTCGCGCCGAGCAGGCTGCCGCGCAGGCGGCCAATCAAGGTCGCACGCACAGCGATCCGGGCCGAGGCCCGCTTCAGGACCCTTCTCAGGGAATGCAGATGGGTATGCAGATGGCCTCACAGCTGGGATCCACCCTCGGTCAGTTACCCCAGCAGATGATGCAAGGTGTCACGCAGCCATTCCAGCAACTGACACAACCGCTGCAGCAGGTGTCCTCGATGTTTGGCCAGATGGGCACCATGATGGGTGGTGACCGAGGTGCACAGGTCGGAATGCTGGGTGCGACACCATTTTCCAACCACCCGGCAATCGGCGGCAACGGTGCTGCAGCCGGCGCCGGACTGGTTCGGGCCGCGTCGCTTCCCGGGGCCGGTGGTACGTCTGCCCGCACGCCGCTGATGTCCAACCTGCTCGGTACGCCGGGCATGAATCCGGTGTCTGTGGGCGTCGGTGCGGCGGCGGCCGGAGCCGGCGCGGCGGGGCTCGCGCCGGTGGCCGCTGGCGGCGGCATGGGTGGCCCGATGGGCATGATGGGCCAGCGGGGCCAGGCCGGCGGTCACCGCTCCGGACTGAACGCTCCGGCCCCGTTGGCGCACGACCTCAGTGAGGACGAAGAAGACGACTGGTAGGTCGTCGCACATACAAAGACTTGCCGGCCGCCTGGGTCGGGGAGCTCGTCGAGCAGACGAGAGCACAGGTAACCAAAGAGAGGGTCAGCAATGGGATTGGTGAATGCGGATACCCCGCAGTTGATGGCGGAGGCGGCAAATTTCGACCGCATCTGCGGCGAGCTGGCTACCGTCCTCGCCCAGGTCGAGTCGACGGCCGCGGGTCTGCAAGCCAGTATGAACAGTGAAGGTGCCGGCGCTGCGGCGCAGGCGGCGTTGATTCGCTTCAATGAGGCCGCCGGGCAGCAGATCCGTCTGCTGGAGGACATCTCGCAGAACATCAACATCAGCGGGCAGTCGTATCAGAACACCGATGCGCAGAACGCTGACGAACTCGCAAACCAGATGCTCTGACCGAGACCACAAAGACGAGGAGAACTGACATGGGACTTATCGAATACAACTTTGCCGGAATCGAAAGCGGTGCAGGCGAATTGCAGGCCGCAGTGCAGCGCACCCTGGGCCTGCTCGAAGAGGGACAGGGCTCACTGGCTCGGCTGCAGGCTGCCTGGATGGGCGAGGGCTCGATGTCCTATCAGGCTGTGCAGCAGCGCTGGGACAACAACTCCATGGAGATCAACCAGGCCTTGCAGAGCCTCGGCCACGCGGTGAGCAATTCGGGTCAGAACATGGGAACCACCGAGAACGGTGTGATCGGAACCTTCACATAAGCGCAATCGTGCACGCCGGTGGGTGATCGACCGACACTGAATGATCGCCCACCGGGTGTGCCTGAGCCCACGACAACAACCTTGAGAGGTGCACATGTCGGCCGACTATGACCGGCTTTTCCACTCCCCGGATGCGCTGCGCACCGTCGATGAGGACCCGGATCGGGAGACACCACCGATTGGTCGGGATGTGTCGCCGCCACAAGGTGGCGTCCACCGCACCGACGCGCCGGCCCCCATTCCCGCCGTTCCCCTCAACCCCCAGGCCGCCGCGGCACCACCGCCTCGCCAGACTGAGGTGACCGCGCAGATTCCGCTCACCCAGGCGCCGATTCCGCAACCGTTGCCCGACAACGGGTTGATGCGCATACCGCAGTCACAAAGTCAGACGGGGGCCCGGCATGAGGCGGCACGTCCCGCTCCTGCGCCGGCACCGCGGCAGGCTTCCGCGCCGCCGCCCAGCCAGCATTTCGCCGACGTGCCAGCGGAGCGCCGGCCGGCAGTTGCGCAACCGCCGACATCGGCGGCAGCGATGGGTAACCACCGCGCGATCGACGCCTTGTCGCATGTCGGCGTGCGCTCAGCGGTGAAGTTGCCCCCGCAACGCGGGTGGCGGCACTGGCTTTACCTGCTGACCCGCGTCAACCTTGGGCTGTCGCCCGATGAGATGTACGAGATGGAGCTCCACACCAGAATTCGCCGCAACGCCCGCGATTCGTACCAGATCGGAGTGTTCGGCCTCAAGGGTGGCGTGGGCAAGACCGCTGTGACCGTTGCCTTGGGCTCTGCGTTGAGCAGCATCCGCGGTGACCGCATTCTGGCCATCGACGCCGACCCGGACGGTGGTAACCTCGCCGATCGGGCGGGTCGGCAGTCCGCGGCGACCATCGCCGATCTACTGTCGGACAAGGAACTGCACCGCTACAACGATATTCGTGCCTACACCAGTATGAACAGCGCCAATCTCGAGGTGCTGTCCTCCGAGGAATACAGTGCAGCCCGTCGTGAGTTCAATGACGAGGACTGGCGGTCTGCGACCGAAATCGTTTCGCGCTACTACAATCTGGTTCTTGCCGACTGCGGGGCGGGACTTTTTCAGCCAGGGGCCCGCGGTGTGCTGTCCACGGTGTCCGGGCTGGTGATCGTGGCCAGCGCGTCCATCGATGGCGCGCGCCAAGCTGCCATCACGATGGACTGGTTGCGGCAGAACGGATATCAAGATCTCCTGGGCCGATCCTGCGTCGTGATCAACCACGTGGTGCCCGGTAAGCCGAACATCGACGTCGAGGATCTGGTGCAGCAATTCGAGCGGCATGTTGCACCGGGACGTGTCGTCGTCCTGCCCTACGACAAGCACATTGCTTCGGGCACCGAGATCCAACTCGGGTTGCTGAACAAAGCTTTCGAGCGCAGGGTCGTCGAGTTGGCTGCCGCGCTGTCTGACGACTTCGACAGGATCGAACGGCGTTGACCTCGACAGCTGCGTCCCCGGCGTCGGCCGATGTCGCACCCGGCCGGCCGGCCACCACGCGGGTGACCATCCTGACGGGTCGGCGGATGACAGACCTGGTCTTGCCGTCCGCTGCGCCGATCGAGACATACGTCGACGAGACGGTGTCCGTGTTGGCCGACACGCTGTCTGACACGTCGGCAGAGGATCTGGCAGGGTTCGACTTCAAGGCACAAGGAGTGTGGTCCTTCGCCCGGCCCGGAGCGCCGCCGATCAGACAGTCCGCCTCACTCGACGAAGTCGGGGTCGTGGACGGGTCGCTGTTGACGTTGGTTCCCGTCAGTCGCACCGAGCGGTACCGCCCCCTGGTCGAAGATGTCATCGATGCGATCGCGGTTCTCGACGAGGCACCGGAGTTCGACCGCCAGGCATTGAACCGCTTCGTCGGCTGGATGCTGCCCTTTGCCGCGGCCACAGTGACCGTGGTCGCGGTGCTGTCGTGGGCCTCGGCGGGACAGCACTGGTGGTGGGCTGTTGGGTTGGGCGTCCTGGGGATGTGCCTACTGGCGGCAAGCCTGCGGGCGCAGAAGCGGTTTGATGATGTCGACATGGCGGAGAGCCTGTTGGTGTCCTCGCTGCTGACGCTGATCGGAGCGGTGACGCTGGCCATACCGTTGCCGCGAGGGGTGGACTCACTCGGAGCCCCACAAATCGCCGGTGCGGGGGCGCTGGTCCTGCTGATGGTGTTGGCGACGCGTGGTGGGCCGCGGCGACGAGCTGAGATCGCGGCGTTCTTGGCGATGCTGGCGCTGGCGGTGACGTGGGCGGCGATCGCGTTCGGATACGGCTGGGGTGACTGGGTTCCCGCGGGGGCTATCGCGTTCGGCCTGATCGTCGTGACGAATGCAGCGAAGCTGACCGTTGCTGTGGCCCGAATCGCGCTGCCGCCTATTCCGGCACCTGGGGAAACGGTGTCCAACGACGAATTGCTCGATCCCGTCGTCACGCCTGACACGTCGGAGGAGTCCGAGACGTGGCAGGCCATCATCGCATCGGTGCCGGATTCGGCCGCTCGGTTGACCGAGCGCAGTCGCCTCGCCAAGCGCCTGCTGATCGGATTCCTCACCTCCGGCGCGACTGTCCTCACCGTCGGCGCGGTTGCCGTTGTCGTGCAAGGACATTTCTTTCTGCACAGCATGATCATGGCCGGCCTGGTGACCCTGGTGTGCGGATTCCGAGCCCGTCTCTATGCCGAGAGATGGTGTGCGTGGGCGCTGATGGCAGCCGCGGTAGCCATCCCTACGGGTGTGGCCGTGCGCCTGTGCCTGTGGTATCCCGAGCGAGCCTGGCTGATTCTGGCGATCTACATAGTCGCGGCGCTGTGCGCGGTCATCGTCATCGGTGCCACCACCGGTATCCGACGGATATCACCGGTGACCAAACGGATCCTCGAACTGTTCGACGGCGCAGCGATCGCCGCAGTAATACCGATGCTGCTGTGGATCGCCGGCGTGTACGACCTCCTTCGCAATCTGCGGTTCTGAGATCGCATGGCTGGAAAGTTGAGGGTCAACACCGACGAATTACGCACCGTCGGCGATACTTTCACCGCCGCCGGCGATCGTCTGGCATCCAGCGACGTTGACCGGCTTCTCGGTGACGCGGCCGTGGGGGTCACGGCATTGCAGACCGCTGCCGCGTGCCGAAGCGCGCAGAACACCATGGCTGCAGAACTGTCAGCGCTTGCCCGTGCCGCGCGCAGCTACGGGGACAAACTTCGTGACGCGGCCACGCAATATGAGCAGACCGACCACCGCTCGGGCGAACAGATTCGCAGAGTCGACATTCCGCCGCCGGTGCCGAGCTGAGTTGAACACACCGTGGCTGCGGAAGCCGACGACGTCCTCAGGCCGTCGCGATCCCGCCCGGTGACATCGGCCGAACGGGGCGCCACGCGGTAACCGTCACGCTCCGTCGGAGAGGTCGGAGGTGATCTCGGCAACCACGGCGTCGATCCGTTCCCGGTCCGCGTCAATGGACGCCGAGGCCTCGTGGTTGGCTTGGTGTAGCGCCTCGTTGACGCGATCCTCGACGGTCTCCGCGCCCAGCCGCAGGAGGCCGTCCCGGATGTGGACGTCCTTGATCCAGTGATGTCCGTTGAGCGTGACTTTGATGGTCTCGTCCTCGTCGGATCCGCTGAACGAGTCGGAGGCCATCTTCTCCAATTGGTCGTCCATCAGCGACTGCAGTCGCCGGGCCTGCTTGAGGACCGCGGCGACCTCGGGGTGCATGTCGTCGGTCACTACGACTCCTTCCTGCTGTCGTCGGACGCACCACGGCGCCGTGCCCGGTTGCCGACCACCGGCTCTGTCCACGGACGGTCTTCGGTGTAGAGTTCCTCGTCTTCGGAGAGCTGCGGATTACGCTTCTTCTCGCCGGTATTGCCCTGCGCGCCATGCATCATCGGGGCCATCCCACCCATGCCGCCGCCCATCGCGGCACCACCAGAGCCACCGGCACCCTGCGCGGGCGCAGGTGCGCTCGGCGCGACGACCGGGGTCGGCGCCACGGTCTCGGCACTGACAGCCGGCTGCAGCGGCCCGGCCGGAACCCCGGCGCCACCACCACCGCCGCCCGCCCCGGCGCCGCTGTGCGCGGCCGGCTGGACCGATGGACCCCGCGGGAATGTGGGCTCGGGCTTCGGGTGGGTGGGCGCGGTCGAGCCCGGGGAGCCTGCACCCGGAGCGCCCCCAGGTGTCGCCCCGCTCGGCGCCCCGGAGGAAGGGGCACCGCCTGAAGGGCTCCCGGCCGGCGAATTGCCTTCGGGTGCTTGCGTTGCTGCGGGCGATCCCCCAGCCGGCGATGTCGCGGCGTGCTGGGTGGGCCGTGGGGCACCGCCGCCGGCTTCCGAACTGCTGCCGTTACCCGCGGACGGGGCGCCGCGACGGCTGTCATCTGATCGGGGGTCTGCGCGGCGGGCGTGTCGATGATCCTGCAAGGTCACCGGGACGCCCGACACCACCGGGTTGGGTGGTTCCTCGGGGGTGATCTGGTAGGGCTGTCCGTCGCGGGCGTAGGCGTTGCGTAGCGACTCAGACCGCGCCTGCAGTTCGGCCATTCGTTCCATCGTCGAATACGTATAAGGGCTCAGCGGTTTACCCATGACAGAGTCGTGGAGCTGTTGGTACTCGTCAGCCACCGGGTGGTGGTCCTGTCGAGCCGTGCGATGCGCCTGGGCGATGCGATCGGCCTCACCGGCGAGCCGTTTCCACGACTCGGCCAGCCCGATCAGCCAGTCGCGGTATCTGGTGAACTTCGCGTAGGCGGCGTCCGCGGCCGCGCCTTCCCACAGCACACTGTTGACTTCGAACTGACGTGCAGAGCCCTCCAAAGTCTGTGCGTTGGAACGCCACAACTGCGCGACTGCCTGCAGCGATGCACCGTGGTCGCCGGCATCGAGTGCCCGTTGGGCATCTGGAGGGAACATCATCTGATCAGCCGGAGGTTGCCCTTTCGGGATCGGCATCGCCGGCGGCCGTGGTGGGGCGGGGGTGGTCACCGCCTTCGGGTACACCGTGGTGTCGGCGAGCGGGGTGCCGTCGCCATCGATCGTCGCCGCGATGTCCTGGGCCGAGGCCTGGTCGATCTGAGCGTACGCGTCGGCCACGTTGTGCAGTGTCTGAGCCAGTCGGGTGCCTTCGATCTTGCCGAACTGCTGGTGCGCCCATAGTGCTCTGGCATTGACCGCCAAATTGGTCACGGCCACGCTGCTGACAATCAAGGCGTCGGGTGCCACCAGTTCGGGCTGCGCCGATGCAGACGTCCACACGAGACTCTCGATCTGGGTCGCCTTGCGGTGCAAGTCCTCAGGCTCGACCTGAACCTCCTCGGAGCTCATGATTCCAGCACCATCTGGTAGCGGCTTTCCTCGCGGGGATTGATCAGTCTGATCGGCAATTGCTTATGCCGGGGGGTGGCTATGAAGTTGTCTCGCAGCACAACCCGTCCCAGTCCCGGATGGGTGCCGAGATACGTGGTGGCATGCGGCCATGACACCTTGGCGACCGGCCCGGTCCGCGCGTTGACGTACCCGGCGAACTCCCGGAACTCTGGCGCCAGCGTCACCTCGGCGCCGGCGGCTGTCGAGCGCACGACGAACTGCGTGAACAACCGCGCGTCACCGAGATTGATGCAACTGTCGACGTCGTCGAAGGGCATGTACACCGGATAGCGGTCAGCAGTCTCGCCGACCAGGACACCGGCAGAGCCGACCGGCAGTTCGTAGTGTCGGTCGGTGACCGGGCTTTGACCCAGCAGGGCGGCGCGCTGACCTCCGTACAAGCAGGAAAACCCGCGCGGTGTCGAGGGGTTGGCCAGCGTGGTGAGTAGCACGGTAGCCGTCGGAGCCGACCCCGGCGTGATGCGCACCTGGGTAACGGTGTGGTCGGCGCGCGCAGACCACCAGACATCGGGTCCCCCGGGGGCGGCGTAGGCCGCGGTAAAGGTGCTGCGGCCCTTGATCATCGACCAGGTCTCGCGTTCGAAGCTGATCTCGGTGGCACGGTCGAAGTCGTCGAAACTGCGTGCCGGACGGGCGTCGACCCCGCGGCTGGCGAGGTGGTCGGCGATGCGGGTGGTCGAGGACACCAGGTACTGCGCCAGCCCTGCGACTCCGACGTTGCGGCGGACGGCGGATTTCTGTGTGCGCTCGGGGTTGGCACGCAACACAATCCAGGTTCGTCGGCGGGCCGGCGCCGGATACGGTCCGACGACCTGTTCGTAGAGCGCGACCAAAGCCGACGGTGCGGTCTTCCCGACACGGTAACCAGCTGAAACCACATCGGCGTGGAGGTCGGGGCAAAACGCGCGCAGGAGGTCCTCGACGACGCGGGTGTGGATCACGTCGTCGGTGAACGCCGCCCCGTTGACGATCACCGTGGGTGTGAACGGCCGCGGGACCAATTCGATCACCGACACCAAGTGCTCACCCTGCCACCGCACCGCGACGTGGTCGGCAGGGACCACCGTCGCCCCCACGGCCGGCTCCGACGGTGCCGGCGGAGGCTGGCGATGCCGGCGCCGCCAGGCGACGAGCGCACCCACCCAGCCGGTCAGACGCCGGCCCCGGATGGTGACCACGGCGCTGAGCCCGGTCACAACCGCCAGCGTGATGCCCAGCCACGACAGGTTGATCGCGTTGAAGAGCAGGACAACGGCGGGAATCAGCACCGCGGCCCCCAGCGCGTGGCCGGTGGTGAAGCGCAGACCGAAGATCGACCGGAGATTTCTCATCGCCGCCTCAACGATCGTCGGGCCAGTGCGCCGATGCCGAGAGTGAGGGCGACGCCGAAACTGACGAGGACAACCGCGGTGATCGGGCCGCGGTCGGGTGGTGGCACGTGTACCGGCGGGGGGATCGTCTTGACCTGGTAGGGAACCTGGGCCGGGCCGGGCGGCACCTCCCACGTGAGCGCGGCGACCGGGTCGATCACCCCGGCCCCGACGACGTTGTCCACTCCGCCGCCGGGATGCCGCGCGGTTGCCGTGATCCGATTGATGACCTGAGCGGGGGTGAGCTCGGGAAAACGCTGGCGCACAAGCGCTGCCAGTCCGGAAACGTAGGCGGCGGAGAACGAGGTACCGGAGATGGGGATGGGACCGTCCTCGCCTTGCAGCGCGTTGACCGGGTTCCCGTCGTAGCCGAGGGCTACCAGGTTCTCACCCGGCGCGGCCGCGTCCAGCCACGGCCCGTGCATCGAGAATCCGCTGGGCTGGCCGTTCGGTGCGATGCTGCCGACGGTGAGCACCAGCGGGGAATACCACGCCGGCGAGACGATCGAAGACACTTTCTGCCAGCCGCGCGGATCCGCGGGTACAGCCGGATCGGGTCCGGGGTTCTGCGTACAGTCGCCGCCGGTGTTACCCGCGGCGACGACGATCACTGCACCCTTGACGTTGACCGCGTAATCGATTGCGGCACCGACCGCGTTCTCGTTGATCGGGCGGGTGGTCTTGTAGCAGGCCGCCTCGCTGATATTGATGACCTGGGCGCCGATATTGGCGGCGTGCACGATGGCGCGTGCCAGGCTGCGCAGTGACCCGGCGGTGCGGGTGGTGTTGGGATCATTGGGATCGTTGCGGGTGCCGACCGGCTGGAAGCTGTCGGAGGTCTGCCGCAGCGACAGTATGCGGGCATCCGGGGCGACACCGACGAACGCGTCGGTGGGAGCGGGCCGGCCGGCGAGGACAGCCGCGGTGAGCGTCCCGTGCGCGTCGCAATCGGACATGCCATTGCCGGCCTGGTCGACGAAGTCTCCACCGGGCTCGGCGGGTACCCGGGCCGATCCATTGGCTCCGGTGTCGATGACGGCGACCGTGATGCCCGCCCCGGTGGCAAAGCGGTGAGCATCGGACAGGCGTAGGTAGTCGCTGGCCCACGGGCGGTCGGCGAAGTTCGAATCCGGAAACACCGTAGGTGCTGCGCACACCCGGCGCTGCTCCATCGGTTGGTCGGGACCGGTTTCGTCGGGCGGTATCGCCGCAGGGTCGATCACCGGCGGTTCGATCGCCCCAACCGGCGGTGCACACACGACCAGCAAGAGCAATGCGGCGACCACCCCCGCTACACGCCGCATTTGGTGTCACCCCCTGCCGACATCCACCCGTGGATAGTGTGCCGACAGCTACCCGGCAAACCCAAAGCACCCCCCGCGGGTCAGGCAAAGAGCTACGTTAGGCGCCCCTGTCGGAAGCACACCGGCTAGCTTAAGGGCGCCGCACGGGGAGTCATTTCGCTTTCTTGTGGCGACGACGTCGCGCCGCGATCAGCCACGACGTAATGCGCTCCCCGTCGTTCCCCTTGCATGGCCAGAGCCCCGCGCTCAACGAGGCGTTTCAGGGTTTCGCGCGCGTGTTGGGGCGTTGTCTGACAGAGCTCTGCAGCTTGGCCACGGGTGATCGATCCGTAGGCTCCGACGTAATCGAGGATCATACGTTCCTGCTGGAGGGGATCTGCGCCCTTCACGCGTACGTAGGCACTACGGTCCTGCGCGAGGTCGTAGAACCGAGCAGTGAGATGGAACTTCCGGCTGCGGCCAGCCCCACGTGCTTCAAGAATCCCCGCTTCAACCAGCCGCGCGAGAATGCCCCGGACTGTCGCAGGTATCAGATTGAGCGCGGAGGCGACCTCAGGACCAGTCGCGGATCCGGATGACTTGACTTCGTGCACAGTGCGGATCTCGTCGAGGCTCAGAGGCTGTTGATGAGCGTCTTCCCACGTGAGCAGGAATCGCACCAGGTCGAGGTCCGCGCTTCCAAGTGGCACTGTCACGACGACCGATTCGGCGGTGCTGCGAGAGTAGTCGGGGGCGTCTCGGCCAGCTCGCAACTGTTGTTCGAACATGTCGTTGACACCCTTGCCGCGACGCTCCACGAGACCCGCGCGCTTGAAGGTGGCAGCGAGTATCGGACTTCTCGGCCGCGACTGATCGAGGATGTTGGTAAGGGTCACTCCCGGTGGAAGGCCACCGGGATTCGAAACCACGAACTCGCTGCCGGTGATTTGCACGAGAGTGGGACCAACGGCCGCGTAGTCGCGGTGGACCAGCGCGTTGGCGACGGCTTCTCGGCGCGTCACCGAAGGAATGAGTGAGATTTCGACCTTCTGCAGACCCACCGTCAGCTCGGTAGTTGTGTTGCGCTGATCGATCAGCTTGCGCAGTTCTTCCGCGGCTCGTAGGAGCGGAGCCATGATACGAACGTTGGCTGACATGTTGTCCGCACGAAGGTCCTGAAAGAGACACTCGGCGTTGGGAACCCAACGCTGTAGGGACTCCTCTGTTCCGAACAGGAGAATCGCGCCGAGGCTCACGGGTTCGTTGAGTGGCACAAGACCCAGTGCGCGCAGAATGTCGATGTCGGACAAGCCACCTAGGTCATCTCCAGCGGTGCGACAGAGTTTCCGAAAACGGTCGAATTCTGCCGGATCCAGGTCCGCCAGCGTGGCTCCGCGTGCCTGGGCTGCGGCGAAATCCTGCCCACGCGTCACCATTCCCATGCTGACGATCTCATGGGGGGTCATCGGCACGCAGGCAGGATGACCTGTCGTGTCGAGGACCCTTCGGGTGAAGACACCGAGCTTCGTGCCCACAGGTCCGGGGTCCGCCCGCGGAACGTCGACACGGATGATCTCGCGCTTGTCGATGATTTCGACTGCGACCTCAACCGCTAGCGCCGGCTCGGTGTTGGCCTGTACGTATGCAGCGACCCTGGCGGGGTCGGTGCGAGTACCGTGACGGGGTCTCGCGCCTATCACCGTGCCGTCGTCCTCGACCCCGATCAGTAGCACCCCGCCGTCGCCGTTTGCTAGGCAGGCGACTACTCGCGCCAGCTCCTTGTCATTGATCTCGGACTTGAACTCGGCAGTCATACTTTCGCCGGCTTCGAGGATGGCGGACGTGTCCACACAGTCCATTATGCATAACTATGGAGATGTTATGCCATGAACTTCATGGAATCATAACTTATGATTCCGTAAGGTCCCGCGTTCCGGGCAAGCGGTGATGTCTCGTCAGGTTCTGTGGCCGTCGTTCAACTCCCGTGCCAGTCCGACGCGGCGAGACTAGTCAGATACTTCGCGTAGTTGGGACCGCGTGATTAGGCGGGACATATGTGTACATGAGTGTTCGCATGCCGCCGATTTGATGCCCCGATGCCCGACTCTGAGCAGGCAGGTATTCACACTGCCGCATCAGTTATGAAACAGCCCCCATATTCCTTCCACGGAGTCATAACTTATGAAAGTTATGAAGTCGGCAAACTGGCGCGCAAGATGGTGCATCAGCTGGGCTAGCCGTCCAGCAAATGTCGTGTCATGCAGCAACCTCGGAAGGTCCACTCCACCAGTTACCGGATCGGGCCGGTGGGCAGGCTTCGGCAGAGAGCTGTTGTAGGAGCCCTCAAACCGGTGGTCCTGAGCCCGCGACGGACCAAGGCGCACCCGTGTCGTTCAAGTTGCGGCGTGGAGTGAGCTCTGGCGCTGCGTTACGACCGAGATCCCAGCACCCTCAGCACTCAGGCGTCGAGGTCCTGCTGCACCAGCTCGGCGACCTTGTTCAGGGCGGCCTCGTCGTCGGAGGCGACGGTGACCTCGGCGCCGTTGCCGGCACCCAGCGTCATGATCATCAGCGCCGAGCCGGCGTCCACGGGCTCACCGCCGTCCATCGACAGGGTGACGGGCACACCGGCCTCGACGACGGCCTCGGCGATGATCGCCGCGGGCCGGGCGTGCAGTCCGATGGCCGAGCCGACGATGACGGTCTTGGTGGGCATAGGGGTTCTCCTCTGAGTGGTGGGTTGGGTGTCGGTCGGGTCGGTGGATGGGGTGACGGTCAGGCGGCCACGAGCTCGGATTCGGTTCTGGCGCCGGGCTTGATGAACTGCTTGGCCACCACGACGGCCAATGCGCCGGCGATGGTGCCCGCGATCAGCGCGATGACGAAGCCGAGCTTGTTGTCGATGGCGAACAGCACGAAGATGCCGCCGTGCGGGGCCCGTGAGGTCGCGCCGAAGGCCATGCACAGTGCGCCGGTGATCGCGCCGCCGAACATCATCGACGGGATCACCCGCAGCGGGTCGGCCGCGGCGAACGGGATGGCGCCCTCGGAGATGAACGACGCGCCCAGCAGCCACGCCGCGCGGCCGTTCTCCCGCTCGGGCTCGCTGAACAGCCGGGGCCGGATGGTGGTGGCCAGCGCCATCGCCAGCGGCGGCACCATGCCCGCGGCCATCACGGTGGCCATGATCTCGAACGAGGCGGTGGTGGCCGCGGCCAGCCCGGCGGTGGCGAACGCATACGCCGCCTTGTTGACCGGGCCGCCCAAATCGAAGCACATCATCAAGCCGAGGATGACGCCGAGCAGGATCGCCGAGGTGCCCGACATTCCGCTGAGCCACTCGGTGAGGCTGGTGTTGACCCAGGCCAGCGGACGGCCGACCAGGAAGAACATGATCAGCCCGACCGCCAGCGACGCGAACAGCGGGGTGATCACCACCGGCATCAGGCCCCGGAACCATTGCGGCACCTTGATGTTGGAGATCCACAGCGCCGCGAAGCCGGCGATCACACCGCCGACGATGCCGCCGATGAAGCCGCCGCCGATGAACACCGCCAGCGCGCCGGCGGTGAAGCCGGGCGCGATGCCCGGCCGGTCGGCGATCGCGAACGAGATGTAGCCGGCCAGCGCGGGCACCAGGAAGCCGAACGCCAACCCGCCGAGGGTGAACAGGATCGCGCCCAGGTATTCCAGGAAGCCGCCCGGCGGCAGGCTGGTCAGCGAGTAGTTCAGCGCGATGTCGTTGCCGGTGTCGGCGATCTCGTAGCCGGCGAACAGAAAGCCCAGCGCGATCAGCAGACCACCCGCGGCGACGAACGGGATCATGTAGCTCACGCCGGTCAGCAGGATCTGACGGGTCCGGGTGCCCCAGCCGACGTCACCCGACGGTGCCTGTGCGGCGTCCGCACCCGACCCCTCGACGCGCGGTGCATTCGGATTGTCGGCTGCGGCAACGGCTTCGGCGATCATCTTGGCGGGCTCGTTGATGGCGCGCTTGACGCCCGAGGCGATCACCGGCTTGCCGGCGAAGCGGCCCTTGTCCTTGACGCCGACGTCGGTGGCGAAGATGACCGCGTCGGCCCCGGCGATGGTGTCAGCCGGCACCGGGGTGCTGCCCGAGGAACCCTGGGTCTCCACCACCAGCGTGACGCCGGCCTCCTTGGCCGCGGCGGCCAGCGCATCGGCGGCCATATAGGTGTGGGCGATACCGGTCGGGCAGGCGGTGATCGCGACGACCGTCTTCGTGGCCGTCTCGACCGGCGAGGCCGCGGGCTGCGCGGCCGGGGCAGCCGGTGCCGGGTTGACCACGCCGTCGACCAGCTCGACCACTTCGGCGGCGGTGCCCGCGCTACGCAGCGACGCGACGAAGTCCTTACGCACCAACGCCCGCGCCAGGCTGGAGAGCAGCTTCATGTGCTCCTGCCCGCCCGACTCCGGGGCGGCGATCAGGAACACCAGGTCGGCCGGGCCGTCCGGGGCGCCGAAGTCCACCGCCGGGGTCAGTCGCGCGAACCCGATCGTCGGGGTGTCCACATAGGGGGAGCGGCAGTGCGGGATCGCGATGCCGCCGGGCAGGCCGGTGGCCGACTGACCTTCGCGGGCCATGGCGGCGCCGAGCAGGCCCTCGGCGTCGGAGGTGCGGCCCGCACCGGCCAGGCTGGCGGTCAGCCGGGCGATCACGGCTTCCTTGTCGCCGTCGACGGCGACGTCGAGCAACACCAGATCGGTGGTGATGATCGGCGCTGAAGGAGTGGGGCTGGTCATGGCACTACTTTCGTCGTCCGGCGTTACCGGTTGGCAGGAATCGGTGAAATCGGCGACACCACAACGGCATCGAGATCGAGTTCGGTGGGACCGGGCAGGGTGGTCCCGGGCAGGGCCGCCGCGGCACTGCCGTAGGCCACGGCCATCCGCAGCCGCTGCGGCGGCGTGGCAGCGCCGACCTCGGCACGCACGTACCCGGCCAGCGACGAATCACCGGCGCCCACGGTGCTGCGCGGCACGATGGGCGGCGGCGTGGCCATCCACGCCCCGGTCGCATCGACGAGCACCGCGCCGGCCGCCCCCAGGGTGGCCAGCACCGCGCCGATGCCGCGGTCGGTCAACCGGCGCGCGGCCACCACCACGGGTTCGGGATCGCCCTGGGCCACCGCGTCTTCAAGGGCCTGAGGGGATTCGCCGAGCACTCCGGCGAGCTCCTCGGCGTTGGGCTTGATCAGATCCGGGGCGCCGCGGTCCAGGGCGGCCACCAACGCGGCCAGCGGAGCGTCGGAGGTGTCCACCGCGACGCGGCAGCGCTGCTCGGCCATCAGCGCGACCACGTCGGCGTACCAGGAGTCCGGCATACCGGGCGGCAGTGACCCCGACATCACCACCCAGTCGGCGTCGCGGGCGGCCTCGAGCACCGCATCGGTCAGCGCGGTGACGGTGCCCGCATCCAGCGTCGCACCCGGTTCGTTGATCTTGGTGGTGGTGCCGTCCGGTTCGGTGATGGTCAGGTTGGTGCGCGCGGGCTCGGATGTCGGCACCGCGCGGGCCGTCACCGCGGCGGTGTGCAGCGCGGACAGCAGTGGGTCGTTGGGTCCGGCCGGGAGCACTGCGACCGCGTCGAGGCCGGCCAGGGTCAACGCGCGCGCGACGTTGACGCCCTTACCCCCGGCCTGACTGGTCACCGACGTCACCCGGTGCACGGCCCCGCGGGTCAGCGGCGAGGGCAGCGTGACCGTGCGATCGATGCTCGGGTTGGGCGTGACGGTGACGATCACTGGTGGCCTCCTGCGCAGATGACCTCGACGCCCTGCTCGGTGAGCTCGGCGCTGTCGGCGGGACTGATCTCGGTGTCGGTGATGAGGGTGTCGACGCTGGTAATGGGGGCGAAGCTGACGAAGTCCTCCCGGCCCACCTTCGACGAATCGGCCGCGACGACGACGTAGTTGGCCGCGCGGACCATGGCGCGCTTGACCGCGGCCTCGTCGCTGTCGGGGGTGGACAGCCCGTGGCGCACGCTGAGCGCATTGGTGCCGATGAAGGCGATGTCGACGCGCAGGGTGTCGAGCACCCGCAGCGTCTGTTCGCCGACCGCGGCCTGGGTCAGGCCGCGCACCCGCCCGCCCAGCAGCTGCAACGACACCGTCGGCATGGTGGCCAGCCGGGCGGCGATCGGAACCGAGTTGGTGACGACGATCAGCTCGCGGTCGGTCGGCAGCTGGGCGGCGATACGCATGGTGGTGGTGCCGGCGTCGAGCAGCACGGTGGCGCCGGTGAGCGGGAAGAACTCCGCGGCAGCGAGCGCGATGGCGTCCTTGTGCTCGGCGCGGGTGGTGTCGCGCTCACCGACGCCGGGTTCGACCAGGTGCAGGGCGCGGACCGGGACGGCTCCGCCGTGCACGCGGCGCACGATGCCGGCCTTGTCCAGGACCGCCAGATCACGCCGCACCGTCTCGGTGGTGACGTCGTAGGCCTGCGCCAGCTCGGTCACCGAAGCCCTACCCTGGGCGATCACCAGGGACGCGATGGCCTGTTGACGCTCTTCGGGATACATGGAGCTCCGTAGCTGCGGTGCGGGTTTATGTGACTGTAGGTCCGAATTGATGTTGATACATTTGGTTTTACTCGTGAATGTGTTGACTTGTCAACAGTTTCTTGTAACCTGGTTCACATGACCGCGTCGCCATCGCTCAGCTCACTATCCGCCGGCACCGTCCTGCGTGGGGTGCCCGTTGTGGCCGGAGTTCAGTACGCACCCGTGATCCGCCCGGGCAAGCTGCCCGACATCGACGCCGGCGCCAGCCCGGACCTCGGCGAGGCCGACCGGCCCGGCGAAGTCGAGCGTTTCACCGCCGCCGCGTCAGCGGTCGCGACCCGGTTGCGCGAGCGCGCGACCCATGCCAGCGGAGCTGCCGCCGAAGTGCTCACCGCGACGGCGACGCTGGCCCAGGACCGGGCGTGGATCAGTGCGGCGCAAAAACGCATCACCGACGGCGCGCCGGCGGTGCGGGCGGTGACCGGCGCGATCGACCAGTTCGTCGACATGTTCACCAAGATGGGTGGCCTGATGGCAGAACGGGTCACCGACCTGCGTGACATCGGCGACCGGGTGGTGGCCGAGCTGGCCGGCCTGCCCGAACCCGGGGTGCCGGTGCCCGACGTGCCGTCGATCCTGTGCGCCGAGGACCTGGCCCCGGCCGACACCGCCGGACTGGACCCGACGCTGGTCGTCGCGTTGGCCACCACGCTGGGCGGCCCCACCAGCCACACCGCGATCATCGCCCGCCAGCTCGGCATCCCGTGCGTGGTCGCCGTCACCGGACTCGACGACGTCACCGAAGGCACCGCCGTCCTCGTCGACGGCACGCTGGGCACCGTCACCGTCGAGCCGGACCAGGCCACGGCCCGCGACGCGGTCGCCGAGGCACAACGACTGGCCGCCGAGGCGGCCCACTGGTCGGGTCCGGGCGCCACCGCCGACGGGCATGCCGTCGCGGTGCTGGCCAACGTCCAGGACGGCGGGGCGGCGCGCAAAGCCCGCGACACCCCGGCCGAAGGCGTCGGCCTGTTCCGGACCGAGTTGTGCTTCCTCAACCGCGACACCGAGCCCACGGTCGACGAGCAGGCCGAGATCTACGCCGAGGTGCTCACCGCGTTCGGGGGCCGCAAGGTCGTGGTGCGCACCCTCGACGCCGGATCGGACAAGCCGCTGAAGTTCGCCGGTCATCCCGACGAGGCCAACCCCGCCCTCGGGGTGCGCGGCATCCGGATCGCCGAGGGCAACCCTGGGCTGCTGACCCGTCAGCTGGAAGCGATCGCGGTGGCCGGCCAGCGCACCGGCAACCCGCCGTGGGTGATGGCGCCGATGATCGCCACCGCGCTGGAAGCGCAGAACTTCGCGGCGCAGTGCCGCGAGCACGGGCTCACACCCGGGGTGATGATCGAGGTGCCCGCGGCGGCGCTGCTGGCCGACAAGATCTTGGCCCACGTCGATTTTCTGTCGATCGGGACCAACGATCTGGCGCAGTACACGATGGCCGCCGACCGGATGTCGGCTGAGCTGGCCACGCTGACCGATCCGTGGCAGCCGGCGGTTTTGGCGCTGGTCGCGATGACGGTGCGGGCCGGCACCGCGGCCGACAAGCCGGTGGGGGTGTGCGGTGAAGCCGCGGCCGACCCACTGCTGGCGTGCGTGCTGACCGGGCTGGGAGTGACGTCACTGTCCGCGGCGTCCGCAGCGGTGCAGTCCGTCGGCGCGAAGTTGGCGCAGGTGAGTCTGCAGCAGTGCCGCGAGGCCGCCGATGCGGTGCTCGCGACCGCCAGCGCTGCCGACGCGCGGGCGGCAGCGCTGGCAGTGCTGAGCTAGAACCAGACTTTTCGACCGCCGACGGGCCGGCCCACCGCGCCGAGGATGAACAGCACGATGCCGATGACGATGAGGATGCCGCCGATCGTGTAGAGGAACGGCAGCGTGGTGAAGTAGCCGATCAACAAGAGGATGATGCCGAGCACGATCATGGGTGATCCGTTTCTGTAGGTTTCCTGACAACTACGTCCGCGTTGTATTTGCCCACTTCGTCAGTAACGAAACCCTGACGGAATGCTGCGCTGGCAGACCGATGAAACGGAATCGAGTAAAACCGGCGAGTCGGAGTTGGGTGGCGTCCGGGCTTCGCAGACGAAGCCCGGACGTTCCCCCTCCTGAAACACCCCCCGGCGCCGATCAGAACTGTAAGAACAGCGACGTCCTCGGCGCGCGCGTAGTGCACTACCTGTTTCTGCGTAGGCCCGCAGACAGCGCTGTCGCTCACTGCTGTCGCGAGGGGATCGGGGCTCTGATCAACGGCGCCACGGCGCGCGCCATGCGTAGTCTTCTTCTTCACGACGCGCAGAACCCCGACCGCCGGGGTGGTGCTGGGGGGCAGCCACATGAGCTTGTCGATCGGTGACGTGCCGGAGAAGACCGACTACCTGGTCATCGGAACCGGTTTCGGCGGTTCGGTGATGGCGGCGCGGTTGGCGCAGGCAGGCCGCCAGGTGTGCGTGCTGGAGCGGGGCAAACCCTACCCGCCGGGATCGTTTCCCCGCACACCCGACGGTCTGGCGGCCAACTTCTGGGATCCCGGCCGCGACCTGCACGGCATGTTCGACGTTCGGTCCTTCATCGGCATCGACGCAATCGTGGCAAGCGGTCTGGGCGGCGGATCGCTGATCTACGCCAACGTGATGCTGCGGATGGAGCCCGACGCCTTCACCCAGCCGCACCCGGACAATCAGACCCTCTGGGAGAATTGGTCATTCGACTACGAGGATCTGGAGCCGCATTACCGTGCCGTCGAGCGCTTCCTCGACATCCAGACCGTGCCGGTGGACCACGCCGATTTCGACCTGACCAAGACGCGGCGGTTTCTCGACGGATCGGACGGCCAGGCCGAACTGGCCAGCCTCGCGGTGCAGTTCCGCGGTCCCGATGGCCGGCCGGTGGTCGGTGGCGAGATGCCGAAAGCGCACTACGGCAACATCTTCGGAACTTCTCGGCGCACATGCAAGCTGTGCGGCGAATGCGACATCGGATGCAACGAAGGTGCCAAGAACAGCCTCGACCACACCTACCTGTCCGCCGCGTCGCACTGGGGTGCGTCGATACACACGATGACCGAAGCGCGCATCATCGTCCACCGCCGCTGTGACCCCGACGGCTACCTGTTCGAGGTCGCCTACACCGTTCATCCCTGTGACCCGGCCGACGAGACCGGATGGCGGTGGGTGAAAGCCAAGCAGGTGATCCTCGCTGCGGGGTCGTTGGGCTCGACCGAGCTGCTGCTGCGCAGTACCGCTGGCAATCACGTGCGGTTGCCGTATGGCGTGTTGCTGGGATCGCGATTCTGCGGCAACGGGGACCTGCTGGGCTTCGCAGTGCCGCGCACCGCGTCGCAAAACTTCGAGGGGACGCGGGGGCCCGTGATCACCGCCTACCGGCACCTGCGATACCGGACCGAGCGCGACAGCACGGGCCTGCGCGCCGACGTCGACATGTACCTGGAGGACGGTGGATTTCCCCCGCTGATCGCCTGGCTGGCCACCATCGGCGACCCCCGGCTGCTGCTGGGCAACCTTGCCCGAGGCGCGGCGCCCTATCTGTGGGGTCGGTTCCGAAACGCCCATGAGACCAACGTGTCCGCACTCGTGGGCGGTCTGCTGAAAGGCTCGGCGGCCGCGCGGGCTCTGCCGCTGCTGGGGATGGGACGCGACACTGCGGATGGGGAACTGTTCCTCCGTCGTGGTGGTCCACTCGACAGCACCTGGCGGCTGAAAAGCTCGCGCGCCTACTTCGAGCAGGTGCACACCCAGATGCGGGCGATGGCGGCCCGGCTGGGCGCCCGGTACGTCACCAACCCGCTCTGGGGCCTCAACCGGGTGATCACGGTGCATCCGCTCGGCGGATGCCCAGCCGACACCTCACACTCTCGCGGTGTGGTGGACCGATTTGGCCGCGTTCACGGCGTGCCAGGCCTGCGGGTCTGCGACGGCTCGGTGTTCCCCGGTCCGATCGGCGCCAACCCGTCGCTGACCATCGCCGCGTTCGCCGACTGGTCAGCCACTCAACTCCTGGACGAAACAGACGTATGAGCTGACGGCGCGGTTCACCACCGCGCGCGCAACAGGTAGGTCTTGGCCAGCCCGGCGAGAAAGAACCGGGCGTAGCTGAACACCAGACGCGGTGTGTCCAGAAAGCCGACGTCACCGTGCGCCCGCATCGTGGTCAGTTGCGCAAGGAAACCGGAGGGACTGAGCCGGACGACGCCGGCCGCGCCGCGGGGACGCGCCGATTCGGGGTCCTGCGGCGACGGCGGTGTCTCGTCGACGAGTGCGAGGTGCAGCGTGGTGGTGTCCCGCCACAGCCGCCACGGCCAGCCGGGCTCGAGGATCTTCCGTGCGAACATCCGGTAGACCCGGTCGTTGTTGAATATGACTGCGGTATAGACCATCTGCTGCACCGGTCGGCCGTTGTGCCCGGCGCCGCGTTCGAAACAACTGAACTGCCCATCGCGGGACAGAAAGTGCCCGCCCAGCACCGGAATGACCAACTCGACGCGCAAGCTGGCGCAGTGCCGATCGGCGCCGACGAAATCGGCCACGTCGTCGATATCGACGCGCGCATGCAACGACACTGCTACCGCCGTCGCGGACGCGTACCCGGCCACCGGATCGGCGCTGCGCAGATCGATCAAGCCGGTCATCGTCTCCCGGAACCGCAGGCCCTTCACTGGTTCTGCCGTGCTCGATTGGCCATCACGGCGAACCACCCGGCCACCGCGCACCACCCGGCCGCCCACGCCCACACACTGCCGAGGGGGACGGTGGGCCTGCCCCACAACAGAATCAACCCGATGACCGCGGCCACCAACGCCGCCACCGCCAGCCAGCGAAGGCCCGACAGTACCTCGGTGCCGACCATGACGGCGGCCAGAACTGTGGCCGTGATCGCCCAGGACCTGGCGTCAGCCGGCGTCATCGTCATCACGGTCTGACCGCGCAACCCCGAGCCGAGTCCAGAGCCAGCAAGCACCGAAAGGCAGAGCAACAGAACACAATTGCTGAGCATCAGCGTCTTCGGCATGGTCAGTCCCGCAGCCATCCGAGGATATGCGGGAATACGTCGTGGGCAGCGTACTGGCCTAGGAAGATGTCGAGATGGCCGTATCCGCTGAAGGTGTGGAAGCGGTGTTTGTCCGGTGTGTGACGGTCCAGATAGGCGAAGCTGCGCTGCATCCCGGACGGATGGAAGGTGCGGTTCTGCGTGCCGGTGATCAGGGTGAACACGGCGTCGGTCTTCGGGGCGTCGACGCCCAGGCGGTGCGGCAGTTGCGGATAGTTGCGTGCGGTGACCAGGTGACCGGCCACCAGACAGTCACGCGTCTGCCGGAACAGGCTCACCGGGACGTGAGCGAACTCGCCCTTGATCCAGTCGTGGGTGGCGTCGTCGAGGTTGTCGTGGTCCCACATCGTCGGGAAACCGAACCCGTAGACGAAGCTCGAATGCTTGCACACCGCGTTGCGGCACTCGTGATGGAAGGCGCGCACCATCCAGTCCATCACCTTGGGCAGTACCCGCGGGGCGTACAACCCGTACTGCGGATTGAAGTAGTCGGTCAAGTTTCCGAAAGTCCACAACGCCAGCGGCAGCTTCACCATGGCGGCGCGCCGAACCCGGGGGTGCAGAGCTGTCGAGTTCGCGACCACCCGGGTGACGTCGGGCAGCAGGCCCGCGGTGATCGACATCATGAAAGCGTGCGATCCCTGACAGTGCACGACTGCTTTGACCTTGTCGTGGCCCGTGCGGCGGGTGATCTCGGCGACGGCAGCGGGAAAGTCATGGACCGCAGCATCATCGAAGGTGTACTGCGACGGTTCCAGATCGATGCTGGCCCGCCAGTTGAGCATCCACACGTCAAACCCGGCAGCGGCGAGCATCGCCGGCAGCGTGATGATGCTCGGTGAACAGAACAGGTTGGCGCGCACACCAGAGCCGTGCACGAGCATCACGGGCCCCAGGTCCGGTGTGCCGGGCGCGCGCGAAAGATGCTTGAAATTCAGCGTGAAACCGTCACCGGCGGTGAACCACACCGTCTCGACCGGCGCGAGCGTGCCACCGTGCGGTGCGCGCAGCACTATCTCGGTATGCGCGGTGCTCAGGTGCGAGGTGAAGGACATCAGCGTGCCTTCCGGGTGGGGCCGTTCGGCACGTCCTGAAGGTGGCCCGCGGTGACAGCGGCCGCGAGCTGGCCGCGATCGGCGACCTCGAGCTTCGAACACGCCCGGTAGACGTGCCCTTCGACGGTGCGCACCGACACGCAGAGCCGGTCGGCGATGTCCTTGTTGGACAGGCCATGCGACACCATCACGGCGACTTCGCGTTCCCGGCCGGTCAGCGGCAACGGCTGCAGAAGGCGCTCCAGTGCCGGTGTCGACGGCCGTCCGCAGCGCTGTGCCCGCTGCACGGCAACCGATTTCGCGTCAGCCGCGGCAGAACGCTGCCCAGCGGTCTCGAACGCTGCCGCGGCCTGGGCCGCCACGTCCGCGGCTGCGGCGACCATGCCGATGTCGGCGAGTTCCTGGGACACCGCCTGCAGCCGGTCGCCGTCATGGCGGCTCAGCGCGTGGGCGTGGGCCCGCAGGATGGTCTCGAACCGGCACGACGGCGGTCCGTCGGCATCGAGGACGCGACGGGCGGTGCGTCCGTCGCCCAGGCGCAGCCCGTCCTGCAGCGCGCGAAGTGCGATGGCCTTCTGCTCGGTGCCCGTCGCCGCGGCTGCTGCGTCACGGGCAGCGCTGATCGCCCCCGGCATGTCACGTGCCGCTGCGCGGGCCCAGGCCTTGGCCAGGGCCAGTTCGGGCGCGTAGAGCCGTGCGCGCATCCCGAGGTTGGCCTGGGCCCGCTCGAGGTGTGCGGCTGCCTCGGCCGCCCGACCCAGCTGACCCAACGCTGTTGTGACGTTGACCAGTGCGAGCGGACCCCACGAGTATCCGGTCGTGGTCAACGCCGCGGCGGCCTGCTGCAGCAGCGACACCGCCTGGGGGAGGTCACCGCGTGCGAGCAGGGTGTGAGCGAGCAGCACCTCGCCGATCGCCCGGCCGGGCTGTGCGAAGCTGGCGAAGCCGAGGTAATGCCGGGCGATGTCCTCGGCAGCGGCCAGCTCACCGTCCATGATCATCGCGGTGGTCTGTCCGAGACCGATGGTGAAGCGAAGCAGGCCCGGGTGGCTGGCGGCCAACCCCCGTTCGGCCAGCGTCGCAACCTCGGCGAACCGACCCAGCCGAGCCGACGACAGGGTGGCCGTGGCCGACGCCCACGCCACAGCCAGGTCGTCGGCGTCGGGCGCAGCGAGCACGTCGGTGGCCAAATCCGCTGCCCGGCGCGGTTGCCCGGAGCTCATCGCGAAGGTGGCGCGCAGGGCGTCGATGGTGTGCAACGCCGCGGGCAGCTGGAGCCGGTTGCGCACGTTCTCGAGGAAATCGATGGCGTTCTGCGAATCACGCAGCATCCAGAACTGGTTGGCAGCCTTCGGTAGGGCCCACGCCATCAGCTCCCACTCGGACAACGACTCCGGGTGCACCGGATCCAGGACGTCCTCGGCGTCTTGTCCACGGCCCTGCCAGGACAATGAGTGGGCCAACGGCAGACGGGCCGCAATGTCACCGGTCTTGTCGAGCGCGGCGCGCGCGAACTGTTCACCAAGGACCAGATCGCCGAGTTGCATTGCCTCCCAGGCAGACGACACCAGCTCCGACGGTGCAGGCGCAGAATCGGTGTCGAGTGCGAGCGCCGCCAACCGCAGCCGGTCCACGACATTGCGCGCCGGCGCACTGGCGAGCTGTTGGACCAGCTCGGTGCGTCGCCGACGCGCCGCCAGCCGTGGCGTCGAGGCCCGCACCGATTCGGCGTAGAGCGGATGCGCGGGAAAGATGAGTATCTCCCCGTGGTGGTCCTGCGCGGTGATCGCGTGGGCGGCTTCGGCGTGTTCGACCGCATCGATCCCGCACAGCTCGGACAGGTCGGACAGACGCAGCGGCTCTTCGACGGCGAGGTATTCCAGCACGGCGCGCACCGGTGCGGGCAACGCATCCAGATGCGAGTCGATCAGCGTCGACAGTTGCGGAGTCAGCGGCGCGGTGCCGCGCATCTGCCACACGCCCTCGACCGGCCGTAAGGCGCCGGAAGCCAATCCGCCTTCCACCAGATGGCGAAGATACAGCGGGTTGCCACCACTGAGTGTGTACAGCCGCTCGGCGCTCGCGGTCTCGATGAGCCCGTCGAGTACGGCGCACAGCAGCGCGTCGGTCTCGTCTCGGGTCAGCGGCTCGAGGTCGACGCGGGCCAGGACGCGGTCCTTCCACAGCGCGGTGACGGCGTCGGGCACCGGACTTTGGCTGCGGACCGTGAGCAGGATCCGGGCCGAGCCCGCCAGCGCCAGTTGATGAATGAGGGTGGCTGACAGCGAGTCGAGTTGATGCGCGTCGTCGACGGCCAACAGCAGGCCATCGCCAGTGTCGGCGAACAGGGCGTGGCGAGCCGCTTTCAACAGCGTGACCGATTCGCCCGACGCCGAGCTTTCGATGAGGTGACTGAAAGCGCCCAGCGGGATGTTCTTCGCCGAGGCCGTCCCCGCCGCCCAGTGTGTGGTGGTGCCGGCGTTCTCCGAGACGTACTGCTCGACGACTGAACGCAACGCGACCGTCTTGCCGACACCGGCGGGTCCGACGATGACGGCGCCGAGTTGCGCGCCACCGGCCATGGACTCGACCAGTTCACCGAAGCCGTCATTTCGCTGGGCCGTGATCCAGCGAGTCCCCCTCATTCGGAGATCGTAAGCGAGCGCGACGCTGGTCACCGAGGCAATCGGCCGATGTCAGCCGTAACGCCATCTGCCATTGGGCACTGGCGGAATGGCCGCCATCGGTTGCCGAGGGCAGCCGCGCTGCGGAATTATTCGGACTATAGTCCGGTTGCATCAGGCATGCCTGCTGTCACAGCCGATACCCTGACCCTCCCCCGTCTGGCCGGCCCATCCGCGTCGGACACCGAGCGCCCGGTGCGCTCGGTCACCGCCGGACCGACCGGCTTCGAAGGTGAAGGCTTCCCAGTCGTCCGGGCCTTCGCCGGCGTCAGCCACCGTGACCTCGACCCTTTCGTCCACATGGACCAGATGGGTGAAGTCGAATACGAGCCCGGTCAGCCCCGCGGCACCGATTGGCACCCGCACCGTTGCTTCGAGACGGTGACCTACATGATCGACGGGCGCTTCGCCCACCAGGATTCGCACGGCGGTGGCGGGCTGATCACCGACGGCGCCACCCAGTGGATGACCGCCGGCTCGGGCATCCTGCACATCGAGACACCGCCGGCCGAACTGGTCGAGAGCGGCGGACTGTTCCACGGCATCCAGCTGTGGGTCAACCTGCCCAAGAAGGACAAGTTCGCCGCGCCCAGATACCAGGCCATCGAAGGCGACCAGGTCACCCTGCTGGCCTCGACCGATGGCGGAGCGCTGGTCCGGGTGATCGCCGGCGAGGTCGATGGCACCAACGGCCCCGGCGCGACCTATACGCCGATCACCATGGCGCACGCCACGATTGCCCCCGGCGCACTGCTGAACATGCCGTGGAACCGTGACTTCAACGCGCTGGTCTACGTGTTGTCCGGCCGCGGTTCTGTCGGGCCGGTGGGACATCCGATCCGTCAGGGACATCTCGCGGTGCTCGGACCAGGTGACCGCATCACGGTGGCCGCCGAACCGACCCAGGACGCGCACCGTCCGGCGCTGGAAGTGCTGCTGCTGGGAGGAAGGCCGATTCGTGAACCGGTCTTCCAGTACGGACCTTTCGTGATGAACTCCAAGAGTGAGCTCATCGAAGCCGTCGAGGACTTTCAGGCCGGCAAGTTCGGCACCATTCCGCCCGGCGCGCTGATGCCGCACCATCCGTAGCGGCGAAAGTGCCGCTGCGGTAGTGGATTCAGCGGTAGAACTACCGTGGCGGCACTTTGGCTGACGGGTCGGGATCGGGCTGCAGCGGGTAGATCAGCTCCAGCTCGCCGAGCAGCGCAGCCACCGTGAGCAGTGGCAGCGCGGCGGCCACCCCGAGGTCGTCGTGGCGGACCTCGGAGCGCAACGCGCACACGAACTCGTCGCTGATCGGCGCCGAGGGCCGGTCCGGGTGCGGCGTCCCGCACGCCCGCGCGTACACCGCCTCGGTGTGCGATTCGAGAACCTGCCGGACGCCCGGATAAGCCGTCAACGGCGGCGGTGTCGGGATGTCGGCGATCAGGTCGGCCGCCGAACGCAGCCGGATGGCCCGGTTGAACGCCCGCACCACAGGGGCCCGAAAGTCCGTCTCACCGCTGCTCTCCGAGAGATACTGGCGCACCGCATCATCGATCACCCGCGAGGCGTTCAGGGCCTGATGACCGGCCGTCGCGACCTGATCGGTGCGGCCTTCGAACGCGCCTCGGGTGATGCGCAGGACCGCCACCTGCAGATAGCGGGCGAAGATGCTGCGGGCCGAGTCGATGGCACGGGTGACCGATGCGGTGGCGCCCCGCGGCCACAGCAGTACCGACACCGTCACACCGACCAGCGCGCCCACCACCACGTCCTCGACCCGGATCAGGCCGACCTGCCACCCGCTCGGCGCGATCAAGTTGAAGAAGATCAGCACCATCATCGTGAACGCGGCCTGCCCGGCGGTGAACGACGCGATCTCGGGCACATACGTCGAGCCGAACACCGCCAGCGGCATCAACACCCACAGCACGGCAGGGTCGACACCGACCACCGCAATCAGCAGCGCGCCCAACAGGAATCCGACGCCGGTGCCCAACACCGCGCGCCACACCCGCGTCCCGGTGGTCAAGGCGCTGCTACGCAGCACCGACAGCGCGCCGAGCACCACCCAGAACCCGTGTTCGACCGGGAACAGGTGGGTGACCGCGACCGCCGCGGCCAAACCCAACCCGGTGCGCAGCGCGTTGCGCAACGCCACCGCCCGGTTGGCCACAAACCCCGCCGTGATGTGTGCGAGGGCAACGGTTTCCGGCAGTAGACGGTCCGAGGCGCCGGTCGGTGGCAGCCGCAACCCCAGTGCCCGGGCCCATACCGGCCGGGCATCGGCCGCGGCCGCGGCGACGATGATGCGCCCGGTGGCTCCGATCGTGGCGGCCACGGTGCGTCGCTGCAGCAACAGGCGACCAAGGGTGACCGCCTGCTCGTCGTCGGCGGCCCCGAGGATCGCCTCGAGGTCCTCCCGCCACCGGCCCTGCGCCACCGTGCGCAGCTCGCTGAGCGCGGCATCCAGATCGGCACGGGCCGCATCGCGGCGCGCGGGACGGGAGATCCGCAGCACCGCCGCGGCCGACCGCAGTACCGCCACCACCGCGGCTCTGTCGCGCAGTGGCACCCCGGTGTCGTGACCGATCCGTTCGGCGACCCATTCCAGGTCGTCGACGACGCGGACCAGCGCACGGCTGCCGGCCGACAGGCCGACCGGCCGGAAGTCGGCGTTCAGGAAGGTTCTACGAAGGGCGTCCATCGCTGCGGTGACGTCGGCGGCCGAGGCTCGACCATCGAGCCGATCGGCCAGCGCCTGACAGGCCCGGGCGGCACGTCGGCGCAATTGCCCGTGGTGGCGCGGCGGGAGCACGAACAGCGCCGCCGGCACGCACACCGCCAGCGCGATGGCCCAGCCGAGCAGACGCTCGCCGATCGGCCCGACCGGGGTGCAGGCCGGCAGCACGAAGACCATCAAGGTGGCGCGCTGGCCCGCGGCCAACGTCTCGCTCAGCACACCGGAGAAGGTGACCACGACGCCGAGAACGAACATCACCAGCACCGCCGGCCCGGCATACGGGGCCACCAGGGTGCCGAGCGTGATCAGGACGAAGCCGTTGACGCCCAGCCCCGCGTAACCCAGCGCGCGGCTCTGCCGGTTGCCCGGAAAGTCCGAGAGCACCAGCAGGGCCACCGAACCGAACAGCGTGAACAGCGGCGTCTGGGCGGAGTCGCCGGCCACCGCGAAGCTGACCGCCGCAGCCAGCGGCACCACCACCGCGGCGCGCACGGCCCGCCGCAGCGCGTCGTTGTCGGGGTCGCGGTGCTGCAATCTCCGGGAAATGCGCGCCCGCCCGCCGACCGCGCGGGTGGGCATCAGTGTGCGAACACCTTGATCGCGATGACCAACAGACCCAGCCCGGCCAGCGTCACCACGGTCACGATTTGCTGCCACAACGGCAGCCGGGTGCGGCGCACCGCGGCCAACGCGATCACCCCCAACTCGAACACCAGAATCCACTTCGCGATCCACATCGCGTCGTCGGTGTCGAGCAGTCCGATACCGGCGGCGCCGAGCACCACCAACGGAAGGACACTGGCCTGCAGGATCTGTCCAGAGGACTGCAGGACGCGCAGACGCTCGATGCCGCGCGGCGACTGCCCGTGCACGCTGAGGTGCGCGACCCAGTCGGCCAGCAGACTGGCCGCCCACAACCCGCCCATCGTCACCGCGACGTCGAGCATTCGGGCCCAGGCGCTGGTGTCCTCCCCGGTGTAGCGGGTCAGCACCGCCAGGGTCGCCAGGCAGGAGATCGCGCCGTAGAGGCGTTCCCGCAGCATCGCCACGACGTGCGGGATCGGGACATCCCCGCCATCGCGGTCGGGCCCGGAGGCATGCTCGGTGGCTTCAGTCATCGTCGGGTACCGAGGCGAATCGGCCGGAGTCCAGCGTGTCGAGCATCTGGTCGACGATCCACCCGAGCCCGGCGAGATCGGCGGGCAGGGTGGCCTGCTCGTAACCCACCAGCAGGTACACGCCCCACGCGGCGAACAGCTGCGCCTGCCGCGGGTGGTGCAGGATCTGCAGCGCGCAGTCATGCAGGGCGTCGAAGCGCTGACGGTCGACGGCGGCCTGTACCGCACGCACGTCCGGGTCGACGGCACTCCAGGCCCGGATGGCGCCTTCGGCACTGTGCGGCAGGGTCAGCCCGTTCTGGATCAGCCGGTCGATGCGCAGCCGCGGATCGGGTTCGGAACCGGCGGCCTCGATCACCGCGTCGGTCGTGCTGTCGCGCCAGTGCATCACCAGCTCGCGGGTGTAGGCCGACCAACTGGAGAAGTAGTGGTAGAAGGAACCGGTCGTGACCCCCAACCGCTGACACACCACGGCCAGCTTCAAACCGCCGTAGCCCAGATCGGCGAGCACCGTCAGCCCGGTTTCGAAGAACGCCTCCCGCGACGACACCGCCCCCACGGCCGCCACCCTAATTCCCCCTCGGTGGTGCTGTCGGGGCGTCGCGTCGATTACCCGTCCGAACACCCGCGAGAAGGGCGCGCCGCGGTTTGCTGAATCGTCGCCGCCGCGCGCGTCGCCGCGCCGGGCGAACCGGTCCCAAGTGGCGTGTGGCACAATTTGACCGTGCCGTACACGGCGAGTCGAGGGCCAGGCCGTCCTCCCGCAGCGAAGGCCGCGGAGACGCGGGAGCGCATCGTGCGCGCTGCTCGTGAAGTTTTCAGCGAACTGGGTTACGACGCAGCCACTTTCCAGGCTATTGCGGTTCGTGCCGATCTCACGCGTCCTGCGATCAACCACTACTTTTCCAGCAAACGCGTGCTGTGGGCTGAGGTGGTGCGGCAGACCAATGCCTCGGTTGTTAGCGCCGGCATTGCCCGCGCGCACGATCACACCCGTCTGGTGGACCGGCTGGCGGCGTTCCTGGTCACCGCCACCCAGGTCGATTCGGACAACCGGGGCGCGGCGGCGTTCCTGGTGACCTCGGTGCTGGAGAACCAGCGCCATCCCGAGTTGATCGACGACGAGCACGACCCGCTGAAGAACTCACGGGCGTTCGTCGGCTGGGTGGTCGAGGACGCGATCACCCGGGGTGAGCTCAGCACCGACACCGATATCGAACAGCTGGTCGAGATGTTGGTTGCGGTGTTGTGGGGGATCGGTTTCTACGCCGGTTTTGTCGGTGATCAGACCAACCTGAGCTCGGTCATCCACAAGCTGGAACTGCTTCTCGCGCACAAGCTTTGGAATATCAGCGAATAGTCCTCAGGACAGCGGACCGATGGCGGCCGCTGCGGGCCGTCATTTTGTTAGATAGACTTCCCAAGTAACGGTCTGCTGCTGTAGGAGGTTCTCGACCATGAGTTCACTGCGCACCGATGACGACACCTGGGACATCGCCTCCAGTGTCGGCGCCACCGCGGTCATGGTCGCCGCGGCCCGCGCCGCCGAGACCGAGCGCCCGGACCCGCTGATCCGCGACCCGTACGCCACCCTGCTGGTCACCCATGCCGGAACCGGAGCCTGGGAACACATGCTCGACCGGGCCCTGGTGGAGCGGATCACCGAGGCCGACCCCGAGATCGGCGCGTTGTTCGAGCACATGGGCGCCTACCAGGCCGTGCGTACACACTTCTTCGACCGATTCTTCGCCGAGGCCGCCGACGCGGGCATCCGCCAGGTCGTCATCCTGGCTGCCGGTCTGGATTCCCGGGCGTTCCGGCTGTCCTGGCCGGCCGGTACCACCGTCTTCGAGATCGATCAGCCCAAGGTGCTGGAGTACAAGGCCGCCACCCTGTCTGCCCACAGTGTGGCCGCCACCGCGCAGCGGCGCGCGGTCGCCGTCGACCTGCGACAGGACTGGCCGGCTGCGCTGAAGGCCGCCGGTTTCGACGCCACAGTGCCCACGGCGTGGCTGGCCGAGGGACTGCTGATGTATCTGCCCGCCGACGCCCAGGACCGGCTGTTCACCCAGATCACCGACCTCAGCGCCGCCGGGAGCCGGGTTGCCGCCGAATCGATGGGCATCCACGCCCCGGACCGGCGCGAACGGATGCGGACGCGATTCGCCGCCGTCACCGCCGAACTCGGGATCGACGAACCGATGGACATCGCCGAGCTGACCTACGACGATCCCGACCGCGCTGAGGTCGCCGACTGGCTCAACCGGCACGGTTGGCGGGCTGCGGCCACCGCGTCGCGGGACGAGATGCGCCGGCTCGGACGCTTCGTCGAGATCGCCGACAGTGACGAAGAGTCATTCTCGACGTTCACCACCGCGGTGCGGGGCTGAGCACGGGAAGGCGACCTGTTCACCAACTGGATGGTTGGCTACCATGCGGGTACTCCGAGGTCAGGAAGGAGACCCCGCCATGACCACTGAATCTGCCGCCCCGGTCCACACACCCAACCCCACCAGCACCGACATCCCCGCCGTCGTCGGCCGGCTGCGCAAGACGTTCGCCACCGGGCGTACCCGCAGCGTCGAATGGCGCAAGAATCAGCTGCGCGCCCTGGAACGCCTGATGACCGACAACGAAGGCGCGATCGCCGAGGCGCTGGAGAAGGACCTCGGCCGCGCCCCGTTCGAAGCCTGGCTCGCCGACATCGCCAGCACCGCCGGCGAGGCGGCCTATGCAGCCAAGAACGTGCGCAAGTGGATGAAGCGCCGCTACCGGATGCTGGAGATGTCGCAGCTGCCCGGCCTGGGCTGGGTGGAGTACGAGCCCTACGGCACCGTCCTGATCATCGGCGCATGGAACTTCCCGTTCGCACTCACGCTGGGCCCGGCCGTCGGCGCCATCGCCGCCGGAAACACCGTGGTGCTCAAACCGTCCGAGGTTGCCCCGGCATCCTCGGCGTTGATGGCCGAGCTGGTGCCGCGCTACCTGGACAACGACGCGATCGCCGTGGTCGAGGGTGACGGCGCGGTCAGCCAGGAACTGATCAACCAGGGATTCGACCACCTGATCTTCACCGGCGGCACCGAAATCGGCCGCAAGGTCTACGAGAGCGCGGCATCGCATCTGACGCCGGTCACCCTCGAGCTGGGCGGCAAGAGCCCGGTGATCGTGGCCGCCGACGCCGACATCGAGGTCGCCGCGCAGCGCATCGCCTGGACCAAGCTGATCAACTCCGGCCAGATCTGCATCGCGCCGGACTACCTGCTGGTCGAGGCGCCGGTGCGGGACAAGCTCGTCGCCGAGATCCGCAAGGCGGTCGACAAGTTCGAAGCCGGCAACCCCGGCGGCAAGAAGATCGTCAACGAGCGGCACTTCAACCGGCTGGCCTCGGCACTGGCCGCCACCAAAGGCTCGGTGGCCGTCGGTGGCCAGACCGATGCGGTCAACGTCAAGATCGCCCCGACCGTCGTGGTCGACCCCGACCCCGCCGAGCCGCTGATGACCGACGAGATCTTCGGGCCGATTCTGCCGATCGTCACCGTGAAGAACCTCGACGAGGCCATCTCGTTCGTCAATGCCCGGCCCAAGCCGCTGGCGGCCTACCTGTTCACCAAGTCCAAGGCGGTGCGCGAACGGGTGATCAAAGAGGTCCCGGCCGGCGGCATGGTGGTCAACCACCTGATCTTCCACTTCGCCACCCACAAGCTGCCTTTCGGCGGTGTCGGGCCGTCCGGCCTGGGTGCCTATCACGGCAAGTTCGGCTTCGAGACTTTCAGCCACAGCAAGTCGGTGCTGACCAAGCCGACCCGACCCGACATCGGCGCCTTCATCTACCCGCCGTATACAGAGAAGGCGTGGAAGCTGGCGCGCAAGCTGTTTTAGTTGTAGCCGGACCAAAACTTTCAGAGAGGAAGATCAGTGCCAGGAGTGCAGGATCGCGTCATCGTCGTCACGGGTGCCGGAGGTGGTCTGGGCCGTGAGTACGCGCTGACGCTGGCCCGCGAGGGCGCCAGCGTCGTCGTCAACGACCTCGGCGGAGCACGCGACGGAACCGGCGCCGGGTCGGCCATGGCCGACGAGGTGGTCAAGGAGATCAAGGACGCCGGCGGGCGCGCCGTGGCCAACTACGACTCCGTCGCCGAACCCGAGGGTGCGGCCAACATCATCAAGACCGCTGTCGACGAGTTCGGCAAGGTCGACGGCGTGGTCAGCAATGCGGGCATTCTGCGCGACGGCACCTTCCACAAGATGGAGTTCGCCAACTGGGACGCCGTGCTCAAGGTGCACCTCTACGGCGGATACAACGTGATCCGGGCCGCCTGGCCGCACTTCCGTGAGAACGGCTTCGGCCGGGTCGTCGTCGCGACCTCGACCAGCGGTCTGTTCGGCAACTTCGGACAGGCCAATTACGGGGCCGCCAAGCTGGGCCTGGTCGGGCTGATCAACACGCTGGCCCAGGAGGGCGCGAAGTACAACATCAAGGCCAACGCGGTCGCCCCGATCGCCGCGACCCGGATGACCCAGGACATCCTGCCGCCGGAGGTGTTCGAGAAGCTCACCCCGGAATACGTGGCGCCGATCGTGTCCTACCTGTGCACCGAAGAGGTGCCCGACACCGCGTCGGTGTTCATCGTCGGTGGCGGCAAGGTGCAGCGGGTGGCGCTGTTCCAGAACAGCGGGGTGACGTTCACCGAGGTGCCCTCGGTCGACGACGTCGCCGCCAAGTGGGGCGAGATCACCGACCTGTCGGCAGCCGAGCGGGCTACCTTCAGCCTCGGCTAGATGAAAGCCCTTGTCGCACAAGAGCTCATCGGCCCTGCTGGACTGGCCTACACCGACGTCGAGGATGTCTGCGCTGACGATGCGGTGGTGCTCGACGTGGGTGCGGCCGGTGTGTGCTTTCCCGACCTGCTGATGCTGCGCGGCGAGTACCAGATGAAGGTGCCCGCCCCGTTCGTCCCAGGACTCGAGGTCGCCGGAACGGTGAGGTCAGCACCGGAAGGCTCGGGACTGGATGTCGGACAGCGGGTCTCGGCGTTCAGCCTGCTGGGCGCCTGGGCCGAGCAAGTGGCGGTGCCGGTGGGCAGCGTGGTGCCGACCAACGATGCGCTCGACGACGGGTCGGCGGTGTGCCTGCTGGGCAATTACTACACGATGTATTTCGCGCTGCACCGCCGCGGCGGGTTGCAGCCCGGTGAGACGGTGTTGGTGCTCGGGTCCGGCGGTGGAGTCGGCACCGCTGCGGTGCAGATCGCGAAAACATTGGGCGCCAAGGTCATCGCAATGGTGCACCGGGCCTCGGCCCGCGAGTTCGTCGAATCGCTGGGCGCCGACGTGGTGCTGCCCTTGACCGAGGGCTGGCTCGATGCCGTCAAGAGTGAGACCGGTGGCCGCGGTGTGGACCTGGTGGTCGATCCGATCGGCGGAACGGCCTTTGACGATGCGATAAGAGCCCTGGCCACCGAGGGCCGGTTACTGGTGATCGGCTTCGCCGCCGGTGGCATCCCGACCGTCAAGGTCAATCGACTGTTGTTGCGCAATGTCAGCGTCGTCGGCGTCGGCTGGGGTGAGTTCGTCAACCGCACACCGGGCGCGCAGGCCGAGGTCGGCGCGGCGCTGGCGGGTCTGGTCGCCGCCGGGCTCAGACCGCCCGCCCCGGTGCGTTTTCCGCTGTCCGACGGGGTGGCGGCGCTGCAGGCACTCGCCGACGGCACGATCCACGGAAAGCTCGTCCTGGAGCCGTGACCGGCATGCCGATCCGCGCGCTGGCCTTCGACGTGTTCGGCACGGTGGTGGACTGGCGCTCCAGCGTCATCGCCGAACTCACCGACTTCGGCGACCGCAACGACGTCTCGGCGGACTGGCAGCGCTTCGCCGACGACTGGCGGGCCGGCTACGTCCCCGCGATGGATCGGGTCCGTCGCGGTGAGTTGCCGTGGACGCGACTCGACGATCTGCATCGCGGACGCCTGGTCGAACTCCTCGACGGGGCCGGAATCACCGTCGGCGACAACGAGATCGACGACCTGAACCGGGTGTGGCACCGGCTGGACCCGTGGCCGGACTCGGTTGCGGGCCTGCAGCGCCTCAAGCAGCGCTACCTGATCACCACACTGTCGAACGGCAACGTGTCCCTGCTGACCCACATGGCCAAGCGCGCCGGTCTGCCGTGGGACTGCGTGCTCTCGGCGGAGATCTTCCGGCACTACAAGCCCGACCCGCAGGCCTACCTGGGCTGCGCCGAGATCCTCGACGTCGCACCCGAAGAGTTGATGCTGGTCGCCGCGCATCCGGCCGACCTGCGCGCCGCACGCTCAGCGGGGTTGCGCACGGCGTTCGTCTTCCGTGCGCTCGAACACGGCCCCGAACGCACCTTGCGCAGACCGGCGGCCGGCGAATTCGACATCACTGCAGATGATTTCCACGACCTCGCCGACCAGTTGGGTATCTGAGCTGCGCGCGTAACGTGGTGTCATGAGTGAAGTCACCACGACGCTGCCGCCCGCACTGCAGAAGGCGTTGCGGCTGCTCACCGACCCACCGGAGAATCCCGACGCCAGCCGGGGATATCTGGACCTCGTCGGGGAGCAGCCCGCCGCGCAGAAGAACACCGGCCCGATCCAGGCGCTGTGGGCGTCGCGGCTCGGATCGCTGTTCTATGACAATGCCCAGACGGTGATGCGCCGGGTGCTGACGGCCTGGCACCAACCGACGGAATGGCTCAACCTGCCCGTCGGCGGCGTCGCCCTCGACGTCGGCAGCGGACCCGGCAATGTGACCGCAGCGCTGGGGCGTGCGGTCGGCCCGGGCGGGCTGGCGCTGGGCGTCGACATCTCCGAGCCGATGCTGGCCCGCGCTGTGGCCGCCGAAGCGGGACCCACCGTCGGATTCCTGCGTGCCGACGCGCAACATCTGCCGTTGCGCGACGAGTCGGTCGACGCGGTGGTGTCGATCGCGATGTTGCAGCTGATCCCGGAACCGGCCACCGCGATCGCGGAGATGGTGCGAGTGTTGCGCTCCGGCCGACGGATCGCGGTGATGGTGCCGACCGCCGGTCCGGCCGCGGCCCTGTCCCGGTTCCTCCCCGACGTCGGTGCGCACCTGTTCGACGACGACCAGTTGGCCGATACCTTCGAGGAGCTCGGTCTGGTCAGCGTGCGCACCAAGGTGATCGGGACCGTGCAGTGGGTGCGAGGCCGGAAGCCCTGACCGCCTAAGCTCGCTGGCGTGAGTGTCGCCGGCATCCTCCTGGTCGCGCTGGCGATCGCCGTCGGGCTGGCCGGCATCATCGTGCCGATCCTGCCCGGCGCGGTGCTGGTGATCGCCGCGATCGGGGTATGGGCGTTCGTCGTCGGCACCGCCACCTCGTGGATTGTCTTCGCCGTGGCCGCCGTGCTGATCGGGGCAGCCACGATCGTCAAGTACACCTGGCCGGTGCAGCGGATGCGGCGGGCCGAGGTGCGCACCTCGGTGCTGGTGGTCGGCGGGGTGGCCGGTGTCGTCGGCTTCTTCGTCGTCCCGGTGATCGGCCTGCTGATCGGATTCGTCCTCGGCGTGTTCGCCGCGGAGATGGGGATCCGTCGCGACGTGGTACGGGCCTGGGCCTCGACAGTGCACGCGCTCAAAGGGGTGGCGCTGTCGGTCGGCGTCGATCTGATCGGTGCCCTGCTGGCGACCGCGGCCTGGGTGGTCGGCGTCTTCCTGACGCTTTAGCCGACGCGCCGCACCCGACTGATCCACGCATCAGCGAGCCGCAGACGCACCGTGGCTTCGCTGTCGAGGGAGGTCACGCGGATCACGGTCCAGTCGAGGTCGATCATCTCGTCGTAGCGGCGGATGTCCTTCGCGAACTGGGCAGCGCTGAGCCGATGCTGCTTGCCCTCGTACTCCAGCGCGATCTTGTGCTCGATCCATCCGAGATCGACTGTGCCGACGAGAGCTCCGTATTCGTTCAGCACGGGTAGCTGGGTGCGAGGCTTCGGGTACCCGGCACGCACGACGACAAGCCGCAGCCAGGTTTCCTGCGGTGATTCCGCACCGGGATCGACGAAGCTCAGCACCTCGCGCACGCGGGGCACGCCATGGCGGCCGGGATACCGAACTGCGGCGTCTGCGATAGCCTCCACACTCAGCCGGGTCGCCCGCGCGAGTGCGTCGACGGCGGTGATCGCCGTGTCGAGCGGATACCGACGGGCAAGGTCGATCGCGGTGCGTGCAGGTGTCGTCACGCGCATACCGTCGACGGTGCAGACCTCGTCCTCGGCGAGGACGGCGGCCCATGTGAGCACACCGGGCGTGCGTCTGCGGTTGTTGTCGATGACAGTGGCCGGCACATTCGGGTCGATCCACTTGGCGCCGTGTACGGCGGCCGCGGAAAAGCCGGCCAGCACACCGTGACCGCGTGAACGGAGCCAGCATGCCTTGGCGCGATTGAGAGCCGTCGGTTGCGTGCCCTTACGTACGTAGACGTCTTTGTGGATCGCGACGAACCGGGTGCGCAACGCGTGACGCGTCACCGCGCCGGTAGCGAGCGCTTCACTGCCGCGGAACGGACCCTCCATGCCGGCAGTGTGGCCCAGGGCCCCGACAACCTATGTGCGGGACTCGGCGGGCGATGTGGAGCTCGACGGGCGATTTGCGTAACCGTGTGGCGAATATCGGGCGCTATTTCGCCGTGTGGTTACGCAAGTCCGGGGGCGGGCCCAGCTCCACGGCTCCGCCGGCAGGAGTCAGCCGTGCAGGGCCTTGCGCAATCGTGCCAGCTCGTCGTCGGTCACCCCGGACGCTTCCAGATAGCCACGCAGCGAACCGAATTGCTCGTCGATGGTGCGCCGAGCCGCGTTCAGATACTCCTCGCGGACACCCAGCACCGATTCGGTCAGCCGCGCCTCGGCCAGCTCGACGATCTCCGGCGCCTCGGCGGCACGTGCCCGGATCGTGGCCAGGATGCTCTCCCGCAGCTGGGGCACCGCGGCGTTGCTGCGTAGGTAGTCGGCCATCACCGCGTCACGGTCGACGCCGGCGGCCTCCAGCACGACGGCGATGGTGAACCCGGTGCGGTCCTTGCCGGCGAAGCAGTGCGCCAGCACCCGCCGCTGCGAGCCCAGCAGCGTGGCCACCCGATACACCGCCTTCTGCGCCAGCGGCGCGGCGGCGATGCGCCCGTACTCCTCGGTCATATAGCGCGCTGCGGCGTCGGCGACGGATTCATCGGCGGGCTTCTCGGTCATCATCCGCTGGAACGCATGCTCGTGCGGCGCTTCGTCATCGGCAGCGGTGGTCTCGACGAACGGCAGGTGGTGGATGTCGACGCCCGCCGGCACCAAGCCCGGGCCGTGTCGCTCCAGTTCGCGCAATGTGCGCAGATCGGCGACGTCGGTCACGCCGTAACTGACCAGCGCAGCGCGGCCGGCGTCGTCGAGCTTGGAGAGCTCGCTGGCGCGGTAGAAGTGCCCGGGTGCGATCCCGGTCTGCTCGGAGACGTCGCGGAAGTTCCACGCCCCCGACAACTCGCTACCCGGCGCGGCCACTAGCCGGTCACCGCGCGTTCCAGAGCCGATTTCTCCCGACCGAGCTCGGCACGGGCGATGGTGCGCATGTGCACCTCGTCGGGCCCGTCGAACAACCGCATCGCCCGATGCCAGCTGTAGAGCCGGGCCAGCGGGACGTCGTCGGACACCCCGGCGCCACCGTGCACCTGGATCGCACGGTCGATAACGTCGCAGGCCATCTGCGGTGCGACGGCCTTGATCTGCGCGACCAGCAGCTGCGCGTCCTTGCTCTTGTTGCCGTGCTGGTCGATGGTCCAGGCCGCCTTGTGGCAGAGCAAACGAGTCTGCTCGATCTCGTTGCGCGACTTGGCAATCGACTCGCGCACCACGCCCTGCTCGGAGAGTGGCTTGCCGAACGCGACTCGCTTCTGCACGCGGTCGACCATCAACGCCAGCGCCCGCTCGGCCGCACCGATCGCCCGCATGCAGTGGTGGATACGGCCCGGGCCCAGCCGCGCTTGGGCGATCGCGAAGCCGGACCCTTCCTCGTCGAGCAGATTCGACGCCGGCACCCGCACGTTGTCGAACACGATCTCGCAGTGGCCATGCTGGTCCTGCCAGCCGAACACCGGCAGCGAGCGCTGGATGTCGACCCCGGGGGTATCGGTGGGCACCAGGATCATGGACTGCTGCTGGTGGCTGGCCGCATCGGGATTGGTGCGGCCCATCACGATCAGGATCTTGCAACGCGGGTCGGCGGCACCGGTGATCCACCACTTGCGGCCGTTGATGACGTAGTCGTCACCGTCGCGCAGCATGGTCGTCTCGATGTTTCGGGCATCGCTGGACGCGACCGCGGGCTCGGTCATCGCGAACGCGCTGCGAATCTCCCCGGCCAGCAACGGCTCGAGCCACTGCTTGCGCTGAGCTTCGGTGGCGAACAGGTGCAGGGTCTCCATGTTGCCGGTGTCGGGGGCGGCACAGTTGGTGGCCTCGGGGGCGATCTCCATGCTCCAGCCGGTCAGCTCGGCCAGCGGTGCGTACTCCAGGTTCGTCAGTCCGGATTCTGCGGGCAGGAACAGATTCCACAGCCCGCGCTCTTTGGCGAGCTTCTTCAGCTCCTCGACCACCGGTGGCACCGTGTGGTCCGTGGGCCCCTTTTCCTCGCGGTACGAGTGGTAGGACTCCTCGGCCGGGAACACGAACTCGGTCATGAATTCGGTCAACCGCTGGTGATAGTCGGCTGCCTTGGCTGACATCGAGAAGTCCATGCCGCCACGATATGACACGTGTAAACGGCGCCTGCCTGCGGTGGGTCAGGCCGGCGGTGCAGTCAACGGCGCGACCGGCCGGCCTAGGTCTTGACGCGGCCGCGCGCTGAACGACAGACCGAACTGGTTCAACGTGGCCGGCAACCGACGCCCCGGTGCCAGCGACTGGCCCGACTCCAGCGTCAGATGCGCTTGGGCCAATACCGCGGCCAGGAAACTGCTGGTCGTGAACAGCACGACGTTGCGTCCCGGGCATTCGCCGGGACCGGCACTGAACGGCACCAGCTGCGGATGGCTCCGGGCCCGGCCGTCGAGCCAGATGTCGGGGGCGAACTCGTCGGCGAAGTCCAGCAGGTCGGGGTCACGGTGAAACGCGGGCACCGGGATCAACACCGAGGCCGGCGGGGAGACGCTGACCTGCTCGGCCGTACCCTCGTGCCAGGTGGTCGTGGTCGTGACCTCGCGCAGGATGGCCGGCGTGGTCGGCCACAGCCGGACCGACTCCAGCACACAAGCGCGCAAGAACGGCCGCACGGCCACCGAGTCCGGGTCGTCGACTTCGCAGCGTGCCAGCGCTTCGGGATGGGTGGTCAGCAACGCCAGCGCCCGCAGCGACGCCATGCCGGCGGCGTCGAAGGCGAACAGCCAGTGCGGTACCTGGCCGACTGGGTCGACGGCGCCGTGCGCGGGGGTCCGGACCAGCGCGCCCAGCAGACTGTCCGGGTCGGGGGTCTCGGCGTAGCCGTAGAGCCGCTCGAAGAAGCGGTCCCGTCGGCGTTGGTGCGGCAGGCTCGCGAAGGACCAGTTGCCCGCTTTGCGTAGCCGCCACAGGTCGTCGGTGATCGCGTCGTCGTCCTCGGCATCGGCGCCGAGCACGACTCTGCGCACCAGCCGCCACCAGGCGACGGTGAACCGTGCCGAGTCGAACTCCTCGGCCGCCAGTACAGCTTTGGCGAAGGTTTCGGCGTGCCGCACGATCGTGCGGTTCATCGGCTCGGCCAGGGTGTGCAGCTCGGCGTCGATCTCGAGAACGGCCTCGTTGTAGGCCCGCCGGTGCCGGCGGATCTCCCCCCGGGAGACCAGCACGCCGCGGGGCTGGAATTGTTCGAGGGCGTGGCGTTTCTCCCAGCTGGCGGGGTGAAACGGGGACGGGGCCCGATCGAGGACGGTGCCGACGTCGGCCGGGTCTAGCGGCACCACGATGTGGCGGCCCGGGACGGCGACCTCGACGGGGCCACGGCCGTAGCGTTCCCGCAGCTTGTGCAGTCGAGCGACACCGCGGGCGTCGGCTTGCCACCGATCCAGCAGTCCCGTCACCGAGCGGCGTCGAGCGATGGCGCCGGCCGCGATCGACGGCAACCCGAGATCGGCGAGGGTCAGCGCGGCCTCGATACCGGTCAGGCGTGGGGCGGGACGGCTCATTGCGCTCCGCGCCCCTCGCGGCTGTTGCGGTACGCCGAGCGGCGCACCGTCGTCAGCCAGCGCGGCAGCAAATGCACCTCGGTGCCGCTGCGTACGGTCGGGTCGAACGGTTGGTCACACCCCGGCTCGTCGCGGCAGATCTCGCGGTCGAGCGTCAACGCGGCCAGATTGTTGAACGGACCGCTGCCGCAGGCCTGCTCGACGGTGAACTCCAGTGGTCCGGTGGCCAATCGGCCGCGCAGCCGGTCGAGTGACAAACCGCCGCTCGCAACCGGGGTGCGCAGCCGGACCCGCAACCAGAAGACCTCGCCGCGGTAACCCAACGGCATCAATGTCGAGTACTGCGCCGACGGCCAGGTCCTCACCGGACGCAACACGACGCGCGCCGATGCCGACACCGTCAGCACGTCCCACGGCTGGTCCCCGTCGGCGTCGCGGGGCATCCGCCAGGCCAGACCGGCGAAATCGGGCAGCGCGCCCGGCGTCCCGACGCCTTTGGACAGTCGCCCGACGACCTCACCGGACACCAAGGGCAAACCCGTGCCGTTCGCGGCGAGGCGGCTGACAGTGCCGGCGCACAGCACTCCGGTGGGATGGAAGACGCGTTTGTCGCGCAGCGCCGCGCCGGCGCGCAGCGGCAGCGTGGTCAACTCCGAAAGGGTCACGATCCTGGTCTGCCCGCTACTGCGCCGATCAAACGCGCGACCCGGCCCGGTTTGACGCAGCGACCATCGGGTATCCGCGCGGCCATGCCGTCTCTGTGGACCGATGGACGCGTCCAGATCCCCGTCTCGGCCGGCGCGGCCGAGGATGTTCGCCGCGCCGACGCCGTCGTCGTCGGTGCCGGGCTGACCGGGCTGACCACCGCACTGTTACTGGCTCGCGCCGGTAAGAAGGTCGTCGTCCTGGAAGCCCGTCACGTCGGCGCCTGCGCGACCGGCAACACCACCGGCAAAGTCAGTGTGCTGCAAGGCAGCAAGCTGGCCCGGATCGCCGGCAAGCACAGCACCGACGTGCTGCGCGCCTACGTCACCGGCAACGCCGAGGGCCGTGACTGGCTGCTGCGCTACTGCGACGAGCACGGTCTGAGCGTTCAACGCGAAGACGACCACGCCTACGCACAGAGCACCAAGGGGCTGAGCACCGCGCGCGACATCCTCGACGCCTGCCGAGACGCCGGACTTGCCGAGGCGACGTGGGTCGACGACGCCGACGTACCGTTCCCGTTTCGCGGTGGTGTCCGGATGCCCGAGCAGGCCCAGATCGACCCGGTGCCGGTGCTGACCAGCCTGGCGGCCGAACTGGAACGCCACGGCGGCACCCTGCTGCAGGGCACACGGGTCACCTCGGTGTCGGGAACGGGACCGGTCGACGTGCACGCGCGGCTGGCCACCGCACCCGATGACTCCCGTGCAGCACAGCTGGTCGTCAGTGCGCAGCATTGCATATTGGCCACGGGCACACCGATTCTCGACCGCGGCATGTTCTTCGCCCGGCTGGAGGCGCAGCGCTCCTACTGCCTGGCCTTCGACGTCCCGGGACAGCTCACCCGGTCGATGTACATCGCGGTCGACTCGCCTACCCGCTCGGTGCGATACGCGCCGACGGCCACCGGGGAGAAGTTGATCGTCGGCGGCGCCGGACATCCGGTGGGCCGCTCGGCCACACCGAGCCAGAGCGTCAGTGAACTGGCCGACTGGGCCCGCGAGTACTACCCGGGTGCGGCGCAGACCCACTTCTGGTCCGCCCAGGACTACCACCCGGCCGCGGAGTTACCCTACGTCGGACCCATCCTGCCGAAGCAGGAAAACGTGCTGGTGGCAACAGGTTTCGACAAATGGGGGATGACCAACGGGGTGGCGGCAGCGTTGGCGCTGTCCGCGCGCATCCTGGGCGGGCGGATGGACTGGGCGCAGGCATTTGCCAGCTGGAGCTCCCACGAACTGACCGGCGTTCCCACCGCGATTGGGGCCAATGCCAAGGTCGGGTTCCACATGGCGCGAGGCTGGGCCAAACCACTGGTACCCAGTGGCAGCCCGGACGACGGGCAGGGCACGGTCCGGGGCGTGCCGTGGCGGCTGCGCGCCGAAAGCGTGCTCGACGGCGCCCACCGCGCGGTCTCCCCGATCTGTCCCCACCTCGGCGGCATCGTCGAGTGGAACGACGCCGACCAGGCCTGGGAATGCCCGCTGCACGGGTCGCGGTTCGGGCCCGACGGCGCGCTGCTGGAGGGGCCGGCCACCCGGGGATTGGCGGCCAAGGACTGAAACCCGGCTCAGCTGCGCAGCGTTTCCGACGGCGTGCGACCGTAGCTGCGCCGGTACCTGGCCGCGAAGCGGCCGGTGTGCGGGAATCCCCACCGCGACGCCACCGTCTGCACGCTGGTGGTTCCCGGGTCGGCACGCAGGAGATCTCGGTGGGCGTGCGCGAGTCGGACCTTGCGCAGGTAGGCCATCGGCGACAGGCCCAGATGCCGGCGGAACATGTACTGCAGCGCGCGTGGGGTCACATGAATGGCCTCGGCGATGTCGGTCAACGCGATGTCGCGGTCGGCGTGACTGTCGAGGTAAGCCATTGCACGGCGCAGCAGTAGCGGTGTGGCGTCATTGCGGTCGACCGCAGTGGGCTCGGTGACTGCGGTGTTGGGCAGCGCCGACAGCACCGCAGCGGCCAGCAGGGAGGCCGTCGTCGACGCCACCAGCGGGCTCGGCGGCTCGTCTGCATAGGCGACCGAGCGGACGTACTCGATGGCGGCGTTGAGCTGCTGTTCGGCGTCGGCCGACACCGGTCGGTGCCCGACCAGGCGCACCGCGCCGGACCGGTGACCGGGTCCTGTAGTTGCGACCCGCGCCAACAGCGACTCGTCGAACATCGTCAGGTCGTATCGGGCCGCGCAGGCGCGTCCGGAAGAGGGCAGGTCGGGCGGGGAGAGCAGCGTGACGTCACCGGGCGCGAACACATCGTTCGGTGCGTCGAGGTAATTCTCTTCGATACGGCCCTCGTGCACCCGGCACAGGCAGATGCGCTTGATCGGGGCGGCGTCGTAGGACATGGTGAAGCCGAGCTGCACCTCATCGAAGCTGACCGAACCGGCCCACCGGCGCTCGATGCGGGCTTGAGTCTGCTCGCCGGCATCCGCCGTGATCGACATCTTGGTGTAGGTCTGAGTGAGGAAATCCTCGGTGGCAGCCAGGTCGGTACTGGCGAACCGCAGTTCGCCATTCTGGGGCGCTGGCGCGCCGGTCGACGACATCTGTTTATTCATCAGGGCCATCCGCAGGGGCGGTGGTTGGCGGGGCGGTCTGCTGCACCTCGTTTGGCCCCACCATACCGTCACCCATCGACACAAGCGGATCGAGCATGTTGTCAGAGACCCGTTATGACATGCTGACGCCGTGGGGGCCCGGTGACGACGGCGAAGGTGCGGGTGGTGGTCGGCGACGATCATCCGATGTTCCGCGACGGGGTGGTGCGTGCGCTGCAGTCCAGCGGAACCATCGAGGTGGTCGCCGAGGCCGACGACGGGCCGGCGGCGCTGGCGGCCATCCGGGAGCATGCCCCGCAGGTCGCTCTGCTCGACTACCGGATGCCCGGTATGGACGGTGCCGAGGTGGCCGCCACCGTGCGTCGCGACCGGCTGGACACCCGGGTGCTGTTGATCTCGGCACACGACGAATCGGCAATCGTCTACCGGGCGCTGCAGGAGGGGGCGGTGGGATTTCTGCCCAAGGAATCCACCCGCAGCGAACTGGTGACCGCGGTGCTGGACTGCGCGAAAGGCCGCGACGTCATCGCGCCGAGTCTGACCGCCGGACTGGCCGGGGAGATCCGGCGCCGCGCCGAACCCGAGCCGGTCCTGAGCCCGCGCGAACGTGAGGTGCTCGCCCTGATCGCCTCCGGCGCCAGCATCCCGGCGATGGCCAAGGAACTCTTTTTGGCGCCCTCGACGGTCAAGACCCATGTGCAGCGCCTCTACGACAAGCTCGGTGTCAGTGACCGGGCCGCCGCGGTCGCCGAGGCGATGCGACGCAAGCTCCTGGATTGAGGGTGTCCGGTCTGCTGCGGTACCTGACCGAGGAGCCGGTGCGCGTCTCGGCGGCGCTGCGGTTGCCGCTGATCGCGCTGATCAGTGTGCTGGTCTGGGTCTGGCAGGTCGAGCACTGGCTGCCCGAGCTGTATGCCGCCATCCTCGGCGGTTACGCGGTGATCGCGGCGGTGTGGCTGGTCGCCGTGCTGCGCGGACCCGTGCCGCGGTGGGCCGGCTGGGCCTCGACCGGAGTGGACCTGCTCGTGGTCCTGGCGCTGTGTCTGGTCTCCGGTGGGGCCACCGCTGCGCTGCTGCCGGTGTTCTTCCTGTTGCCGATCTCGGTGGCGTTCTCCGATCGCCCCGCGCTGAGCGCCGTCATCGGCGGTGTCACCGCAGTCGGCTACCTGGCGGTGTGGGTGTTCTACTCCAAGCGCGACGACGATGTCGGATTGCCCGACATGGTCTACATCCAGTTCGGGTTCCTGGTGTGGCTGGCGCTGGCCACCACGGCGTTGAGCGTCGTGATGGCGCGGCGCGCCGCTGGTCTGCGCGCGCTGCAGGAGGTGCGCCGGCAGTTGGTCTCGCAGGCCCTGCACGCCGACGAGCGCCACAGCCGCGACGTTGCCGAGCACCTGCACGACGGGCCGCTGCAGACACTGCTTGCGGCCCGGATGCAGATCGACGAGGCCCGGGAACGCCGCCCCGATCCGGCGCTGGACGCGGTGTACACCGCACTGCAGGATGCCGCGTCCGGACTGCGCTCGACGGTCACCGAGCTGCACCCGCAGGTGCTCGCTCAGCTGGGGCTGACCGCCGGGGTGCGAGAGTTGTTGCGCCAGTTCCAGTCCCGTAGCACCGTCGACGTGATCGCCGAACTCGACGAGGTCGGCAGCCTACCGGCCGAGTCGCTGCTCTACCGTGCGGCGCGGGAACTGCTGGCCAACGTCGGCAAGCACTCCCAGGCCTCGACGGTGTGGGTCGAGCTGCGTCGCCGCGGCGACCGGGTGGTGCTGACGGTGCGTGACGACGGACGCGGATTCGACCCGGACACCGTCGCAGACTCCGTCGCCGCCGGCCACATCGGGCTCGGATCGCTGCTGGCGCGCTTCGAGGCGATGGGCGGGAGCCTGGCGATCACCTCCGACTTGGACAGCGGAACCGAGGTGACGGCCACCTCGCCGCCGGCCGGCTGAGCGCTACGCGTGTTCGGGCACCGTCAGCGCGGCGTTGATCGCGTCGACCCGGTCTTTGGCGTCGCCGAAGAGCATCTGGGTGTTCTCCCGGAAGAACAGCGGGTTCTGCACGCCGGCATAGCCCGAGGCCATGGATCGCTTGAACACGATGACGTTGTCGGCGTTCCACACCGTCAGCACCGGCATGCCGGCGATCGGGCTGCCCGGATCCTCCGACGCCGCGGGGTTGACGGTGTCGTTGGCGCCGATGACCAGCACCACCGATGTGCCGTCGAAATCGTCGTTGATCTCGTCGAGCTCCAGCACGATGTCGTAGGGCACCTTCGCCTCGGCCAGCAGCACATTCATGTGCCCGGGTAGTCGGCCCGCCACCGGGTGGATACCGAAGCGCACCTGTACGCCGCGTTCGCGCAGCTTGCGGGTCAGGTCGGCGACGCCGTACTGGGCCTGGGCGACGGCCATGCCGTACCCGGGGGCGATGATCACCGAGCTGGCGGTGGCCAGCAGTTCGGCCACCCCCTCGGCGGTGATCTCGCGGTGCTCGCCGTAGTCCTTGTCGTCGGACGGACCGGCCTCGATGCCGAAGCCACCGGCGATCACCGAGATGAACGAGCGGTTCATCGCCTTGCACATGATGTAGGACAGGTAGGCACCGGAGGATCCCACCAGCGCCCCGGTGACGATCAGCAGGTCGTTGCCGAGCAGGAAGCCGGCCGCAGCCGCGGCCCACCCGGAGTAGCTGTTGAGCATCGACACCACCACGGGCATGTCGCCGCCGCCGATCGAGGCCACCAGGTGCCACCCGAGCAGCAGCGCCAGCACCGTCACCACCGCCAGTACCCACAACTGCGGTTCGATCACGAACCAGACACTGAGCGCAAAGAACACCACCAACGCGCCGACATTGAGAATGTTCTTGCCGGGCAACATCATCGGCGCCGAATTGATCCGCGCCGACAGTTTGAGGTTGGCCACGATCGACCCGGTGAACGTCACCGCGCCGATGAAGACGCCGACCACGACCTCACCGGAGTGGATGCCCAGCATCCCCTCAGCGGCGAGGAGGGCGGCGTCGGCGCCACCGGGATCGGCTTCGATGTGCAGGTAGCCGTTCCAGCCGACGACCACCGCGGCCAGGCCGACGAACGAGTGCAGCAGCGCGATCAATTCGGGCATGCCGGTCATCTCGACCAGACGCGCGCGCCACAGGCCGATCGCGGCGCCGATGGTCATCGCGACGATCAACAACGCCAGACCCAGCGGCTCGATGTGGCGGGCGATCGCCAAGGTGATGGTCGCGATCAAGGCCACGGTCATCCCGACGATCCCGAAGGTGATTCCCGAGCGGGCGGTTTCGTGTTTGGACAGCCCGGCCAGCGCCAGGATGAACAGCAGCGCGGCCACGACATAGGCTGCGGTGGCCGCAGTTTCCAAAGTGAACATGGTGTCAGCTCCTCGAGAACATCGCGAGCATGCGGCGGGTGACCGCGAAACCGCCGAAGACGTTGATACTGGCGACCAGGATTGCCCCGAAGGCCAGGGCGGTGATCACCGCGTTGCCGTGCCCGATCTGCAGCAGCGCGCCGACCACGATGATCCCGGAGATCGCGTTGGTCACCGACATCAGCGGCGTGTGCAGCGCGTGATGCACATTGCCGATCACGTAATAGCCGATGACGATCGCCAGCGCGAACACGGTCAGGTGCACCTGCAGCGCCGCCGGGGACGCCGCGATCAACGCGAACACCACCGCGGCCGTGGCGAAGGTCAGCCCGAGCTTGCGCTTACGGGTCATCGGTTGCTTGGCCGGCTTCGGTTCGACAGGCGCGGCGGCGGCCGCGGCCGGTGCGGCCGAGACCTGCACTGGCGGTGGCGGCCAGGTGACGGTGCCGTCGCGGACCACGGTCACCGATCGCTGCACCACGTCATCGAAATCGAGGGTCAGCAGTCCATCTTTTTCCGGGGTCAGCAGCTTGAGCAGGTTCACCAGGTTGGTGCCGTAGAGCTGAGACGCCTGAGCGGGCAGCCGGCCGGCCAGATCGGTGTAGCCGATGATGGTCACGCCGTTGTCGGTGACGACGGCCCGATCGGCGACGGAGCCCTCGACGTTGCCGCCGTTGGCCGCGGCCATGTCGACGATCACGCTGCCGGCCTTCATCGACGCGACCATTTCCGCGGTGATGATGCGCGGCGCCGGCTTCCCAGGAATCAGCGCGGTGGTGATGATGATGTCGACGTCCTTGGCCTGCTCGGCATACAGCGCCGCCTCGCGAGCCTTGTAGTCCTCGCCCATCTCCTTGGCGTAACCGGTGGCCGACACCTCGGCCTGGGCCGGGTCGACTGCCAGGTACTCCCCACCCAGCGATTTGACCTGGTCGGCGACCTCCGGGCGGGGGTCGGTGGCGCGCACGATCGCGCCCAGACTGCCGGCTGCACCGATCGCGGCCAGACCGGCCACCCCGGCGCCGACCACCAACACCTTGGCCGGCGGCACCTTCCCGGCGGCGGTGACCTGACCGGTGAAGAACCGACCGAAGGTGTGCGCCGCCTCGACGACAGCCCGGTACCCGGCGATGTTGGCCATCGACGAGAGCACATCCAGCGACTGGGCACGCGAGATGCGCGGTACCGCGTCCATCGCCAGCACCGTGATCGGGCGGGCGGCCAGTTTCTCGACGAGTTCTGGCCGCAGCCCCGGGGAAATCAGGCCGATCAGGGTGGCACCGTCGCGCAGACTCCCGATCTCGGCGTCCGAGGGCGCGTTGACCTTGAGCACCACGTCGGATGTCCACACCTGCTCGGTGGGACCGACCGTCGCGCCGGCCTCGGTGAACGCGGCGTCCGAGAAGCTCGCCGCCGCCCCCGCGCCGGACTCCACCACGACCTGATAACCCAGCTTGATGAGCTGGCCCACCGTCTGCGGTGTCGCTGCCACCCGCGTTTCCCCAGGTTGGGACTCTCTCGGTATCCCGATGATCATTGACGTCGATCCGATCTAGGCGTCTCTTTCGGTGCCACCGGACCGCCGAAAGGCAGCCCGACAACCCCCGTCATCCGACGGGGTAAGGATGAAGTGTAAGAGGGAGCCGCGGCATCTGACGTTCTCCGTAGCGCGACTAATCTTTTCGCGTGACAGATGCGCGGCGCACTGTAACGGTCGAATGGGGGCGCCGGGTGGCGGAGGTGGCCAGGTGGGCCGACTTCGGATCGCGATGATCGCAGGCATTCCCGGAGACTGACCGTTCCGTCAATCTCTGTCGGTGTCCGTTTTCGTCGATATCGCACCGGACGGCGCCGTCTCGTCGGAGCCGGGCCCGCACGCGCGCCCAGGACCGGGCCGCTGGCGAGGTCTGCTGACCCAAGCGGCGTTGCCACTGTTGTCTGTCGTGTTGTTCGGCGTGCTGTGGCAGCTGGCCGCGGCCAGCGGGATCTGGAACCAGACCTTCGTGCCATACCCGGCGACGGTGTGGAACGCCTTCATCGATATTTCGACGACTCGCGATGGTGTCCGCGGATACGCCGGTTACCCGCTGTGGGAGCACCTCTATATGACGTTGCGGCGGGTGCTCGCCGGTGTTGTCATCGGTGTCGTTGTCGGCGTGCTGCTGGGACTGCTCATGGGCTCGGTGAGTTGGGTGCGCAGCGTGCTCGAACCCTGGCTGACCTTCTTGCGGGCGCTGCCCCCGCTCGCCTACTTCTTCCTTCTGGTCATCTGGTTGGGCATCGACGAGGCACCCAAGGTCACCCTGCTTGCGCTGGCGGCGCTACCGCCCGCCGCCGTCGCGACCACGGCCGCGGTCGTCGCTGCGCCGGTCGGGCTGCAAGAGGCGGCACGCGCGCTGGGCGCCTCCAAGCGCGAAGTCATCCGTGACGTCGTCATCCCGTCGGCGCTGCCGGAGACCTTCACCGGCATCCGGTTGGCGGTAGGCATGGCCTACTCGTCGGTGGTTGCCGCCGAACTGTTCAACGGCATCCCCGGCATTGGCGGATTGGTCAAGGACGCAAGTAATTACAACAACACACCGGTCGTGCTGGTCGGAATCTTCGCGATCGGTTTTTCGGGCCTGGTCATCGACTCACTGCTGCGTTCGATCGAACGCCGCGCTGTTCCCTGGAGAGGAAAGATCTAGATGAAGGTGAAATCGGTACTTGTCGCGGTCGTCGCGGCCGTACTGGCCCTGGCGGGCTGCTCCGTGGACAACTCAGGCGGGTCGGCAGACAAGCCCACGATTCGGATCGGCTATCAGACGTTCCCGAGCGGTGACCTGATCGTCAAGAACAACAAGTGGCTCGAAGCAGCGCTGCCCGACTACAACATCAAGTGGACGAAGTTCGACTCGGGCGCCGACGTGAACACCGCGTTCATCGCCCGGGAACTCGACTTCGGGGCATTGGGTTCCAGCCCGGTTGCGCGCGGGTTGTCCGAGCCTCTCAACATCCCGTACCAGGTGGCGTTCGTGCTCGACGTGGCCGGTGACAACGAGGCACTCGTCGTGCGCAACGAATCGAACATCAACACGATCGCCGAGCTGCGAGGTACGCGAGTCGGCACCCCGTTCGCCTCGACCGCGCATTACAGTCTGCTCGCCGCGCTGAACCAGAACGGCCTGTCCCCGGCCGACGTTCAACTCGTCGACCTCCAGCCGCAGGCGATCCTCGCGGCCTGGGAGCGCGGTGACATCGACGCCGCCTACACCTGGCTGCCGACGCTCGACCAGCTGCGCGCCACCGGCAAGGATCTGATCACCAGCCGCGAGCTGGCCGACGACGGCAAGCCGACGCTCGATCTCGGTGTGGTGTCCAAGGAGTTCGCCGAGGCCAACTCCGACGTCGTCGACGTCTGGCGTCAGCAGCAGGCCCGCGCCCTCGATCTGATCAAGAACGATCCCGACGCCGCGGCCAAGGCGATCTCGGCCGAGATCGGCCTCACCCCGGAGGAGACGGCAGGCCAGATCGAGCAGGGCGTGTATCTCACTCCGCAGGAGGTCGCCTCCACCGAATGGCTTGGCTCCGAGGGCAATCCGGGCAACATCGCTGTCAATCTGGAGAGCGCCTCAGAGTTCCTGGCCGAGCAGAACCAGATTCCGGCCGCGGCACCGCTGAAGACCTTCCAGGACGCCGTCTACACCAAGGGCCTTCCGAATGTCCTCAACCAATAGCGGCGCGATCCACATCAAGTCGGTGTCGCATCGCTACGGCATGGGCGACGATGAGGTCACCGCGCTGGGGCCGGTCGACCTGACGGTCGACCGGGGTTCCTTCCTCGTCCTGGTCGGCGCGTCCGGGTGCGGGAAGTCCACTCTGCTGCGTCTGCTCGCCGGCTTCGAGACACCGAGCCAGGGCTCGGTGCAGATCGCCGGCGAGGCGCCGACGCCCGGTGTGACGGCCGGGGTGGTGTTCCAACAGCCGCGGTTGTTCCCGTGGCGCACCGTCGGCGGCAACGTCGAGTTGGCGTTGAAGTACGCCGGCGTGCCGCGGGATCGACGCCCGGCGCGACGCGATGAACTGCTCGACCGGGTCGGGCTCGCCGGGACGGCGCACCGACGGATCTGGGAGATCAGCGGCGGGCAGCAGCAGCGGGTCGCGATCGCCCGGGCGCTGGCTGCGGAAACCCCGCTGTTTCTGCTCGACGAGCCGTTCGCGGCGCTCGACGCACTGACCCGCGAACGGCTGCAGGAAGACGTCCGCCAAGTCAGCGCCGAGTCCGGACGCACGACCGTGTTCGTCACCCACAGCGCCGACGAAGCGGCGTTTCTAGGGTCACGCATCGTGGTGCTGACCCGCCGGCCCGGGCAGGTCGCGTTGGATATCCCGGTCGATCTGCCGCGCAGCGGGGTGGACCCCGATGAGCTGCGCCGCTCGCCGGAGTATGGACGGTTGCGGGCCGAGGTGGGCCGGGCCGTGAAGGCAGCCGCGGCGTAGCCGCGAATCGGACAGGTGCGGCGTAGCCGCGAATCGGACAGGTGCGGCGTAGCCGCGAATCGAGCAGATGCGGCGTAGGTCTCGAAACCGCACCGATCGGGCATCGACATTTCCTCGGCGATGCGTGAGACGGGCCGTGCGCCGCACGATGTGGATGTGAGTACGGTCGTCGAACGCGGGCACGCCCGCTGCCCGCGCTGTGTGTCGGTGGCGGACTACGTCTTCATCGAGTACGGGCGCGGCATGCGCTACGAGGTGTGCTGCCGAAAGTGCGGTGAGCGCTACGCGGAGGAGAGTCGGCCGTCGGTCGTGGTGGCTCCGGTCTCCGCACCCGAACCGCCGATCGAGTGGCCGCCCGACCATGACCCGGTTCCTCCGCGAGACCGGCGGGCCGAATTGCGGCGGCGGTTCTCAGATGCCGCTGGGCACGCGCGCACCGGGGTAGACCTGCTGAGTCGGCGGGTGGGCACGATCAGCGGCCAGGCGCGCACCTGGGTGCGCGACCATCGTCATCGGAGCGCGGCCGGGCAGCAGGTGGACGCCGATCAGACCGGCGGGTAGGCCGGCGGCGGATAGACTCCGCGCAGGATCCAGGCAAACCAGTTGATGCCGTACTCCAGTTCGTCGCTGGCGTCATAGTCCGGGTTGGGGTCCACGTCATCACCTCTCGCCTGGTGCGGGCTATGTCAGGAGTCTAGACCTGTCCGGCCACTGTCAACACCGCATCGACTTACACTGGCCAACCAGTTAGTAGACCGCCCGAGAGTCAGGCCTTCCTATAGTGAGTCGCCATGTCTGAGATCGCCACACCCAACGGGATGTCGCGTCGCGAGGAACTGCTGGCCGTGGCCACCAAGCTGTTCGCGGCCCGCGGCTACCACGGCACCCGGATGGACGATGTCGCCGACGCGGTCGGCCTGAACAAGGCGACGGTGTACCACTACTACGCCAGCAAGTCGCTGATCCTCTACGACATCTACAAGGGCGCGGCCGACTTCACCGTCGATGCGCTGCACGACGACCCGACGGCCTCGGCGCGCGAGACGATCTACCACTTCACCCGCCGGCTGCTGGTCGGCATCGCCAGCGACATCGAGCGGGCCGCGGTCTACTTCCAGGAGGCGCCGTACATCACCGAGTGGTTCACCGAAGAGCAGGTGTCCTACATCCGGGAGAAGGAAGCCCAGGTCTACGAACACGTCCGTGACGTCATCGACCGCGGCATCGCCAGCGAGGAGTTCTACGACTGTGACTCGCACGTGCTGGCGTTGGGCTACATCGGTATGACGCTCGGCTCCTACCGCTGGCTGCGCCCGCACGGGCGACGCACCGCTGCCGAGATCGCCGTGGAGTTCAGCACGGCGCTGCTGCGCGGGCTGATCCGCGATGAGGCGGTGCGGACCGGTTCGCCGCTGGGGACGGTCACCGAAGCCGAGCCGGCCGGCTAGCGCCTGGACGGGCCGACTGGCCGCCCGCGCAGCGGGTATCAGAGATCGGTGACGATCCGCATCGGCTGCTCGGGGTGGTCCTACCCGCACTGGAACGGAGTGCTCTACGAACGCGGGGTGACCTCGGCGGGGCGTCTGGTGCGCTACGCCGCCGAGTTCGACACCGTCGAATTGAACGGCAGCTTCTACCGGTGGCCGGCCGACGCGTGGTTCGCCAGGTGGCGCGATCAACTTCCGGCCGGCTTCGTGATGCGGTCAAGGCCGCGCGTGGGTTGACACACGCGCGGCGGTTGCGCTCGCCCGAGGTGTGGATCGAACGCTTCGTGCGGGGCTTCAAGGAACTCGGCGACCGGGCCGGGCCGCTGCTGGTGCAGCTGCATCCCGCCTTCGAACGCGACGACGCGCGGCTCGACCATTTCCTTGCTGGCATGCCACCGGCCATCCCGGTGGCCGTCGAGTTCCGCCACCCGTCCTGGGAGGACCCGGGCGTCTACCGGATCTTGGAAGGGCGCGGCGCGGCGTATGTGGTGATGAGTGGGGCGGGTTTGCCGTGCATCCTGCGGGCCACCGCCGACTTCGTCTACGTGCGGCTGCACGGCCCCGACCCGGATGCGCTCTACGGCGGCTCCTACAGTGCGCAGGATCTGCGATGGTGGGCCGATCGCATCGGCGAATGGCACGCTCAGGACCGGGATGTGTTGGTGTACTTCAACAACGATCTGGGCGGCAACGCCGTGCGCAATGCTCGCGACCTGCGGATGCTGCTGGGGTGCTGAGGTGGTTATGCTCTGCCAATGCCGCTGGTGAGTAAGACAGTCGAGGTCGAGGCGTCCTCGGACGCTGTGCTACGGATCGTCGAGGATTTCGAGAACTACCCGCAGTGGAACGAGGAGATCAAGGGCTGCTGGGTGCTGGCGCGTTATGAGGACGGCCGGCCGAGCCAGCTGCGCCTCGACGTGGTCGTACAGGGGATGGCGGGCACGTTCATCACGGCCGTGTACTACCCCGACGAGCGCCAGATCTACACGGTGTTGCAGCAGGGCGACCATTTTCAGAAGCACGAGCAACGGTTCGCAGTGGTTCCGGTCGCGTCGAACTCGCTGTTGACCGTCGAGCTCGATGTGGAGACTCAGCTGCCGCTTCCTGCGCCGATCGTGAAGAAGGTCATCGGCGACACGCTGGAATACCTCGCCGAGAACCTCAAGAAGCGCGCCGAGCAGCTCGCGGCGTCCTGACGACGCGTCGCGCCGTCGCCGTCAGTGGGCCGGCCGACGCCACAGACCGGCCTGATCCAGCCAGGCCAGCAGCCGCTGCAGCCCGTCGGTGAACTGCTGATCGGTCAGGTCGACGACGGTGTGCACGTCGCGCCGGCGCAGCGCGGCCACCAGTCGATCGTGGCTGGCGACCGTGGCCACCCCCCACGCCGGATCGGTGGCGAAAAGCTGCGGCGGCAGATAGCGGGTGGTGTGCAGCAGGAACCAGGCCAATTTGATTCGCCCGCTGGCGCGATTGAGCGAACGGTGAAAGGTGAACTCCGCCAGCGCAATCGCTTCGGGATCGCGCTGCTCGACGGCCGCCGCCAGGCATCGGTTCAGCCGGTCGAGCTCGTCGATCTGCTCGTCGGTGATCCGGCGGGTGGCCGTCGCCGCCAGCTCCTGAGCGATGGTCGACTGCAGCCAGAAGATGTCCTCGATGTCCTTGCGCGACAACGGCACGACCCGATGGCCGCGATGCGGTTGCAGCTCGACCATGCCCTCGCCGCGCAGCGTGCGCAGCGCCTCGCGCACCGGGGTGATGCTGACGCCCAGCCGCGCGGCCGTCTCGTCGAGTCGAATGAACGAGTTGGGCCGCAGTGTGCCGGTCATGATCTCCGAGCGCAGCAGTGCAGCCACCTCGTCGGAGAGTTGTTCGCGCCGTAGCGAACCGGCGCGCGATGTGCCGGTGGAAGCAATCATCGGAGCACCGGCCTTTCCTGCGGTCGAGCGAGGGCCTTGTCCCGAGGCCGGAGGGGCCATAGTGTGACCGAGGCAACACAATGTTTGATCAAATATCACCATTGCGCAACCCTCAGCCCAGGGAGTGAACGACGTTGACCGACCCCGCCGGCGCGACCGGCCCCCCGCCTGAGCAGCCCCACCTCGCTCGCCGGCAGAACTGGACCAACCAGCTGGCCCGCCATGCGCTCATGCAGCCGGCCGCGACTGCGCTGCGATACCTGGGACGCACCATCACGTGGACCGAGCTGGACCAGCGGGTCAGCGCATTGGCCGCCGATCTGCACCGCCGCGGTGTCGGCGTCGGTGATCGCGTCCTGATCCTGATGCTCAACCGTCCGGAATTCATCGAATCGTTCCTGGCGGTCAACAAGCTCGGTGCGATCGCGGTGCCGGTGAACTTCCGCATGACGGCTCCGGAAATCGCGTTCCTGGTTTCGGACTGCCAGGCGCGGGTGGTCATCACCGAATCGGTGCTGAGCACGGTGGCCACCGCGGTGCGCCAACTGGACCCGACGCTGGCCACCGTCATCGTCGCCGGCGCCGGCGCCGAGCCCGCCGACGGCGAGGTGCTCGACTACGAGCAACTGATCAGCGGCAGCGCCGACGACTGCCCGCTGGTCGACATCCCCGACGACTCGCCTGCCCTGATCATGTACACCTCCGGCACCACCGGCCGGCCCAAGGGCGCGGTGCTCACCCACGCCAACATCGCCGGTCAGGCGATGACGTTCCTGTTCACCAGCGGCGCCGACATCAACAACGACATCGGGTTCATCGGGGTGCCGCTGTTCCACATCGCCGGCATCGGCAACATGATCCCGGGCCTACTGCTGGGCCGGCCGACAGTCCTCTACCCGCTGGGCGCCTTCGACCCCGGTGAGCTGCTCGACGTCTTGGAGGCCGAGCGGGTCACCGGCATCTTCCTGGTCCCGGCACAGTGGCAGGCGGTTTGTGCCGCTCAGCGCGCCAGGGCCCGTGACCTGCGGTTGCGCACGCTGTCGTGGGGAGCAGCGCCGGCGTCGGACACCCTGCTGCGCGAGATGGCCGACACCTTCCCGGGCGCGCAGATCCTGGCCGCCTTCGGTCAGACCGAGATGTCACCGGTGACGTGCATGCTGCTCGGCGAGGACGCCATCCGCAAACTCGGCTCGGTCGGCAAGGTCATCCCGACCGTCTCGGCCCGCATCGTCGACGAGGACATGAACGACGTCGCGATCGGCCAGGTCGGCGAAATCGTCTACCGCGCACCGACATTGATGGCCGGCTACTGGAACAACCCCAAGGCCACCGCAGAGTCGTTCGCGGGCGGCTGGTTCCACTCCGGAGACCTGGTGCGCCAGGACGAGGAGGGCTATATCTGGGTGGTCGACCGCAAGAAGGACATGATCATCTCGGGCGGCGAGAACATCTACTGTGCCGAGGTCGAGAATGCGCTCGCTGCGCACCCCGATGTCGTCGAGGTCGCGGTGATCGGCCGTGCCCACCCGAAGTGGGGCGAGGTCCCGGTTGCTGTCGTGGTGTTGCGCAGTTCCCTGGACGCCGCGGCCGCCGAAACGTCCGGACTGGCCGATCTGGAGGATTTCCTGACCACCCGACTGGCCCGTTACAAGCACCCGAAAGCCCTCGAGGTGGTCGATGCGCTGCCGCGCAACCCTGCGGGCAAGGTTCTCAAGACCGAACTGCGTGCGCGGTTCAGCAGGGCAGAAATTGTTGACGCCGGCGAAAGTGTTGTTCCACCAACCGTTTCCGCTGCAAATCGGACAGATTAGCCCAGTCGGAAGGAGTTTGCTCGTGCTCAGGCACTCAATACCGCCGATGCGGTACGCGCAGGCCAATCCATCGGGTACAGTCCGGTGGTCTGTCTTACTACTGGCCAGTAGTGAGATGGAGCTCACTTGAACTGGGTCCGGGCGGGAAGGGAGCGTGCGACAGGTGCTGCCGGTGCGCTACGCCAGTGACGGATACGTCGCGGAGGCACCCCGGTGACGATCTCGTCGAAGTCCAACAACGTGACCGGTTACGTCCGTGACCAGGTGCGCCCAGGGCTCGAGGCCGTCGGGGGCTTCGTGCGGATGTGCGTGCTCGTCGGCAAGGCCCTGCTGCGGCCGCCGTTCCAGTGGCGCGAGTTCATCCTGCAGAGCTGGTTCCTCATGCGGGTCGCATTCCTGCCCACGCTGGCGGTGTCGATCCCGCTGACCGTGCTGCTGATCTTCACCCTGAACATCCTGCTCGCGGAGTTCGGCGCCGCCGACGTGTCGGGTGCCGGTGCGGCCATCGGTGCGGTCACCCAACTCGGTCCGTTGGTGACGGTGCTGGTGGTGGCCGGCGCCGGGTCGACGGCCATCTGCGCCGACCTCGGCGCCCGCACCATCCGCGAGGAGATCGACGCCCTGGAAGTTCTGGGCATCGACCCGATCCACCGCCTGGTGGTGCCGCGGGTGGTCGCCTCGACGTTCGTGGCGATCCTGCTCAACGGCGCGGTCATCACCGTCGGCCTGGTCGGCGGCTTCATCTTCGGCGTCTACCTGCAGAACGTCTCGGCCGGCGCGTACGTCTCGACGCTGACGCTGATCACCGGTCTGCCCGAAGTGCTGATCTCGATCGTCAAGGCTGCGACGTTCGGGCTGATCGCCGGGCTGGTGGGGTGTTATCGCGGCCTGACCGTCGGCGGCGGAGCCAAGGGTGTGGGCACCGCGGTCAACGAGACGCTGGTGCTCTGCGTCATCGCGCTGTTCGCCGTCAACGTGGTGCTGACGACCATCGGTGTCCGATTCGGAACGGGGAGCTGACGTGTCGACGACTGCCGTTCTGAAGTCCCGGTTCCCGCGCGGAGCCGCCGCCGCCCAGCGGGTCGTCGGCGCGCCCGCCCGCGGCCTGGATTCGCTGGGCCATGTCGCATGGTTCGTGGTCACCGCGGTCAGCTCGATCGGCCATGCGCTGCGTTTCTACCGCAGGGAGATGCTGCGGCTGATCGCCGAGATCGGCATGGGCACAGGCGCGATGGCCGTGATCGGCGGCACGGTGGCGATCGTCGGCTTCGTCACGCTGTCGGGTTCGTCGCTGGTGGCCATCCAGGGTTTCGCATCACTGGGCAACATCGGCGTCGAGGCATTCACCGGCTTCTTCGCCGCGCTGATCAACGTGCGCATCGCCGCACCGGTGGTGGCCGGCCAGGCACTGGCCGCCACGGTGGGCGCCGGTGCCACCGCCGAGCTGGGCGCCATGCGCATCAGCGAGGAGATCGATGCGCTGGAGGTGATGGGCATCAAGTCCATCTCGTATCTGGTGTCGACGCGCATCGTGGCCGGCTTCGTCGTGATCATCCCGCTCTATGCGATGGCGATCATCATGAGCTTCCTGTCGGCGCAGGTCACCACCACGATCTTCTACGGTCAGTCGGTCGGCACCTACGAGCACTACTTCCGCACGTTCCTGCGGCCCGACGACGTGATGTGGTCGTTCATCCAGGCGATCATCATCTCGGTGATCGTGATGCTCAACCACTGCTACTACGGCTTCTTCGCCAGCGGCGGCCCGGTCGGCGTGGGTGAGGCTGTCGGCCGGTCGATGCGCGCCTCTCTGGTCGCGATCGTCTGTGTGGTCCTGTTCGCTTCGTTGGCGCTCTACGGCGTCGACCCGAACTTCAACCTGACGGTGTAGCGCCATGACAGCACCTGCCGCCTCCCGGCGCGAACCCCCTTACAAGATCGCGGGCGTGGTCCTGGCGATCCTGACGATCATCGTGCTGGTCTTCGTCTACCTGCAGTTCCGCGGCGACCTGCTGCCGCGGGAGAAGCTGACGCTGATCTCGGCGCGTTCGGGCCTGTCGATGGACCCGGGCGCCAAGGTCACCTACAACGGCGTACAGATCGGCCAGGTGGGCCAAGTCGAGCAGGTCACCGTCGGAGACGAACCGCGCGCCAAGATCATCCTCGAGGTCAACCCCCAGTACCTCGACCTGATCCCGCGCAACGTCGACGCCGAGATCAGCGCCACGACGGTGTTCGGCAACAAGTACGTCTCGTTCAGCACGCCCGCCAGTCCCTCACCGGAGCGCATCAACACCAACGACGTGATCGACGTGACGTCGGTGACCACCGAGTTCAATACCCTGTTCGAGACCGTGGTCTCGCTGGCCGAGCAGGTCGATCCGATCAAGTTGAACCAGACCCTGACCGCCACTGCCGAGGCACTCGACGGGCTCGGTGACCGGTTCGGCGAATCGATCATCGACGGCAACGAGATCCTGGCCGAGATCAACCCGCAGATGCCGCAGATCCGGCGCGACACCCGACTGCTGGCCGACCTCGGCGGGGTCTATGCCGACGCGGCCCCCGACCTGTTCGACGGACTGCAGAACGCCGTCACCACCGCGCGCACCTTCAACGAGCAGCGCGCAGATGTCGACCAGGCCCTGATGGCCTCGGTGGGGTTCGGCAACACCGGCGGTGACATCTTCGAGCGCGGCGCACCGTATTTCGTGCGCACCGCCGAAGACCTGATTCCCACCACCGCGCTCCTCGACAAGTACAGCCCGTCGTTCTTCTGCATGTTCCGCAACTACCACGACGTGGAGCCGAAGATCAGCGACGCGCTCGGCGGCAACGGCTACTCGCTGAAAACCAACTCGCAGGTCCTCGGTCTCGGCGCCGGAAACGCCTACGTCTATCCGGACAACCTGCCCCGCGTCAACGCCAAGGGCGGGCCCGGCGGGCGGCCGGGCTGCTGGCAGCCGATCACCCGTGACCTGTGGCCCGCGCCGTACCTGGTGCTCGACACCGGCGCGTCGATCGCCCCGTACAACCACATCGGTCTGGGCTCGCCGCTGTTCACCGAGTACGTCTGGGGACGCCAAGTCGGGGAGCACACGATCAACCCATGAAAATCACCGGAACCGCGATCAAACTCGGCGCCTTCTCTCTGGTGCTGCTCATGTTCACCGCGATCATCGTGGTGGTCTTCGGCCAGATTCGCTTCGACCGCACCACCGGTTACTCGGCGATCTTCTCCAGCGCCAGTGGGCTGCGGCCCGGCCAGTTCGTGCGGGCCTCCGGTGTCGAGGTCGGCAAGGTCAGCGGTGTCGAGCTGATCGACGGCGGCACCAAGGTCAAGGTCGACTTCAGCGTCGACCGGTCGCTGGACCTGTTCGACGAGACGCGTGCCTCGGTCCGCTACCTGAACCTCATCGGCGATCGTTACCTGGAACTGTCCCGGGGCGACAGCAACACCAGAATCGGTGCCGGAGCGACCATCCCGATCGAGCTCACCGAACCCGCACTCGACCTCGACGCACTGATCGGCGGTTTCCGGCCGGTGTTCCAGTCGTTGGAGCCCGAAAAGGTCAACACCATTGCCCAGTCGCTGATCACGGTGTTCCAGGGGCAGGGCGGCACCATCAACGACATCCTGGACCAGACGGCGTCGCTGACGTCGGCGCTGGCCGACCGCGATCAGGCCATCGGTGAGGTCATCACCAACCTCAACACCGTGCTGGAGACCACCGTCAGACACCAGCAACAGTTCGACGAGACCCTGCAGAACTTCGAGGTCCTGATCACGGGTCTGAAGAACCGCGCCGACCCGTTGGCCGGATCGGTCGCCGACATCAGCGACGCCGCCGGCACGATCTCGGACCTGCTCGCCGACAACCGGCCGTTGCTGCGCGACACCGTCACCAAACTCGAGGTGCTCCAGGAACCGCTGGTCGAGCAGAGCGACGAGCTCAACAGTTTCCTGGACAACCTGCCCGACGCACTGGCGATCATCGGCCGGTCGGGCGGCATCTACGGTGACTTCTTCAACTTCTACGCCTGCGACATCACGTTGAAGCTCAACGGTTTGCAGCCGGGCGGGCCGGTGCGCACGGTCAAGATCTGGAGCCAGCCCTCGGGTAGGTGCACGCCGAAATGAGAGTCCTGGAAGGTTCCAACCGCGTCCGCGGCGGGTTGATGGGCATCATCCTCCTGGTCATCGTGATCGGGGTGGGCCAGAGCTTCGCCAGCGTGCCGATGCTGTTCGCCAAACCGACCTACTACGCGCAGTTCGCCGACACCGGCGGTCTGAACACCGGTGACAAGGTGCGTATCGCTGGTGTCGACGTCGGCACGGTGCAGTCCATGGAGATCGACGGTGACCGCGTGCTCATCGGCTACAGCCTGGGCGGGACGCAGATCGGCGAAGCCAGCCGGGCGGCCATCCGCACCGACACCATCCTGGGCCGGCGCAACATGGAGATCGAGCCTCGGGGCTCAGATGTGTTGCCGCCCAACGGGGTTCTCCCATTGGGCCAGACCACCACGCCCTACCAGATCTACGACGCGTTCTATGACCTCAGTGAGTCGACCGCCGGCTGGGACACCCAGACGGTCAGGGACTCGCTCAACGTGCTCTCCGAGACCATCGATCAGACCTATCCGCATCTGAGTGCGGCACTCGACGGGGTCGCGCGCTTCTCCGACAGCATCGGCAAGCGCGACGACCAGATCAAGCAGCTGCTCGCCAATGCCAACCGGGTCGCCGGTGTGCTCGGCAACCGCAGCGGGCAGATCAACGAGCTGCTGGTCAACGCGCAGACGCTGCTGGCGGCGATCAACGAACGCAATTACGCGGTCGGCCAGCTGCTCGAACGCGTCTCCGGATTCTCGGCGCAGGTCCGCGGTTTCATCGACGACAACCCCAACCTCAATCGGGTGCTCGAGCAGCTGCGGGTGCTCTCCGACATCCTCGTCGAGCGCAAGATGGACCTCGCCGACACCCTGTCGTCGCTGTCGAAGTTCATGGTCTCGCTCGGTGAGGCGCTGGCATCGGGCCCGTACTTCAAGGTGATGCTGGCCAACCTGGCGCCCTACTGGCTCCTGCAGCCCTTCGTCGACGCCGCCTTCAAGAAGCGCGGAATCGACCCAGAGGAGTTCTGGCGCAACGCCGGGCTGCCGGCCTTCCGTTTCCCCGACCCGAACGCGACCGGATTCCCCAACGGGGCACCGCCGCCGGCTCCGACACCGCTGGAGGGCACGCCGGAATTCCCCGGCCCCGCAGTGCCTCCGGGCTCGCCGTGCTCGTATACGCCGCCGGCCGACGGCCTGCCCCGCCCGGGCAACCCGCTGCCGTGCGCGGACCTGACGGTCGGCCCGTACGGCGACAACCCCTACGGCCCCAACTACGAGGCTCAGCGCCCCAACGTCGCGACCTCGGCGCCCAACGCACACGGCCCGCAGCCGTCGCCGGGCGTGCCGTCCGCGGCGATTCCGGGTCAGCTCTCGCCGGACGTCCCGGGTGCGCGGGTCCCGTTGCCCGAGGCGCCGCCGGGGGCGCGTACCGTCCCGCTGGCACCGCAGCCCTCGGCTCCGGACTTCACGCCCGGAATCGCGCCGCTGCCACCGGCTTTGACCGGTCCGCCGCCACCACCGGGACCGGGGCCGGCGCCTGCCCCCGCGGGCACGCCGGTGCTGCCGGGCAATCCGCCGTTCCTCCCACCGGGATCGCAGCAGGGGTAGGGGGAATCGAGTAGCCATGTCGACTGTCTTCAATGTCCGCAACTTCAAGGTCGCCGGGGTGTCCCGCGGTGCGGTGATCATCGGCGCGATCCTCGTGGTGGTGGCCATCATCGGTGCGCTCATCGGGTGGAACCTGTACAAGGGTCTGACCACCAAGACCGTGGTCGCCTACTTCACCCAGACGCTGGCGCTCTATCCCGGCGACAAGGTCCAGATCATGGGTGTCCAGGTCGGCACCATCGACAAGATCGAACCGGCCGGCGACAAGATGAAGGTGACGTTCCATTACGACCGCAAGTACAAGGTCCCCGAGGACGTCACCGCGTCGATCCTGAACCCGAGCCTGGTGGCCTCGCGCACCATTCAGCTTGCGCCGCCCTACACCGGCGGAAATGAGCTGCCCGACAACGCCGTTCTGGATCTGGACCGCACCCAGGTGCCGGTGGAGTACGACGACCTGCGCAACTCGCTGAACCGGCTGCTGACCGACCTCGGGCCCACTCCCGAACAGCCGCAGGGCCCATTCGGTGACATCATCGAGTCGGCGGCCGACGGTTTCGCCGGCAAGGGCCAGCAGCTCAACAGGACGTTGAACAACCTGTCCGAGGCGCTGTTCGCACTCAACGAGGGCCGCGGCGACTTCTTCAGCGTGATCAAGAGCCTGGCGTTGTTCGTCAACGCGCTGCACCAGAGCGATCAGCAGTTCGTGGCGCTGAACAACGATCTGGCCCAGATCACCAACGCCTTCACCAACACCGACGACGAAGTCGCCACCGCTCTGCGTGACCTGGACCAGCTGCTGTCCACCACAAGGGAATTCATCAACACCAACGGCGAGGTGTTGGCCCACGACGTGAACAACCTGGCCGAGGTCACCAATGCGATCCTGCAGCCCGAACCCCGCGAGGGTCTGGAGACCGCGCTGCACGCGTACCCGAACGTGGCGGCCAACCTGATGAACATCTCGGCACCGAACAACGGCGGCATCGTTACGATGCCGGTGATCAACAACTTCGCCAACCCGATGCAGTTCATCTGCAGCGCGATCCAGGCCGGTAGCCGGCTGGGATATCAGGAATCGGCCGAATTGTGTGCGCAGTACCTCGGGCCGATCCTCGACGCGATCAAGTTCAACCATCTGCCGTTCGGCACCAATCCGCTGCGCACCGCGATGACGCTGCCCAAGCAGATCGCCTACTCCGAGGAGCGCCTGCGGCCACCGGCCGGTTACAAGGACACGACGGTGCCGGGCATCTGGTCGCGCGACACGCTGTGGTCGCACGGCAACCACGAGCCCGGATGGATCGTGGCACCGGGCATGCAGGGCGTCGAGGTGCAGCCGTTGACCGCGAACATGCTGACCCCCGAATCGTTGGCCGAGTTGATGGGTGGGCCCGACATCGTGCCGCCGCCGGCGCCGCCGGCGTTCGGCACCACCCGGGACGGCAACCTGCCCGGGCCGCCCAATGCGTTCGACCAGAACAACCCGCTGCCGCCGCCGTGGTACCCGCAGCCCGGTCCGCCGCCGGCGCCCGCGCCGGGCGTCATCCCGGGCGATCCGCTCGGCGCCATGACCCCGGCAGCTCCGGCTGCACCCGCTGCACCCGCTGCGCCGTCGGGTCCGCTGTTGCCGGCCGAGGCAGGAGGCTGACCGATGGGTAGATGGAGCACATTGGCTCAGCGGGCCGGCGCACTGGGCGCCGCGGCGCTGGTGCTGACCTCGTGCGGGTCGTGGAAGGGCATCTCGAACGTGCCGTTGCCCGGCGGTCCCGGCACCGGTCCCAATGCCACCACGATCTACGTTCAGATGCCCGACACCCTGGCCCTGAACGTCAACAGCCGGGTGCGGGTGGCCGACGTCTATGTCGGCCGGGTCCGGGCGATCGAGTTGCGCAACTGGGTGGCGACGCTGACGCTGGATCTGGACCCGAGCGTGCAGTTGCCGGTCAACGCGCTGGCCAAGATCGGTCAGACCAGCCTGCTGGGGTCTCAGCACGTCCAGCTGGATATGCCGCCGGATCCCGAGCCGGAGATGCTGGAGACCGGCGACACCATCCCGTTGGCCAACGCGTCGGCCTTCCCCACCACCGAGCGGGTGCTGGCCAGCATCGCGACCATCCTGACCGGTGGCGGTGTGTCGAACCTGGAGACGATCCAGACCGAGGTCTACAACGTGCTCAACGGGCGCGCCGATCAGATCCGCACCTTCCTCAACCAGCTCGACACCTTCACCGCCGAGCTCGACGCGCAGCGCGACGACATCACCCGTGCCATCGACAACACCGATCGGCTGCTGGCGGTGGTCGCGCAGCGCAACAACACCCTCGACGCTGTGCTGACCGAATTCCCGCCGCTGATCGAGCATTTCGCCGAGACACGGGACCTGTTCGCCGACGCCGTGGAATCACTGGGACGGATCAGCAACGCCTCGGTGGACATGCTCGCTCCGGCCAGCGACAACCTCAACACCAACCTGGCCAACCTGCAGCGTCCGCTGCGGGAGCTGGGCAAGTCCGGCCCGTACCTGATCGGGGCGCTCAAGATCTTCCTGACCGCGCCCTACAGCGTGGAGAACGTGCCCAAGGCGATCCGCGGCGACTACATCAACTCGTCGCTGATGGTGGACCTGACGTTGTCGGCCATCGACAACGGCTTCCTGTCCGGCACCGGCGTCTCGGGCATGCTGCGCGCGCTCGAGCAGTCGTGGGGCCGCGACCCGGCCACCATGATCCCCGACATCCGGTTCACCCCGAACCCGAACTCGGCGCCCAACGGACCACTGATCGAAAGGGGGGAGTGAGCGATGCTGACGCGGTTCATCAAGCTCCAGTTGGTCATCTTCACCATCCTGACGGTGGTCGCGCTGGGCGTGCTGGGGCTGTACTACCTGCGGCTGCCCACCCTGGCCGGCGTCGGCCAGTACACGTTGCACGCGGAGCTGCCGCGGTCCGGCGGGCTCTACGAGACGGCCAACGTGACCTACCGCGGCACCCAGATCGGGAAGGTGACCTCGGTCGAACCGACCGAGACCGGCGCCCGGGCGACGATGAGCATCGACAACCGGTACAAGATCCCGGTCGACGTCAGCGCCAACGTGCATTCGGTGTCGGCCATCGGTGAGCAGTACCTGGACCTGGTGCCCGAACGCGACAGCGATCAGTACCTCAGCGCCGGCCAGACGATCACCAACAGCACCGTGCCCGCCGCAGTGGGGCCGGCCCTGGATGCGGCCAACGAGGGCCTGGCGGTACTGCCCAAAGAGAAGATCGACACGCTGCTGACCGAGACGTCGTTGGCCGTCGGTGGTCTGGGCCCGGCGCTGCAGCGGTTGGTGGATTCGACGACGAACATCGCCGAGGGCTTCCGTGAGAACCTGCCGCAGGTCAACGACATCATCGACAACTCGGCGCCGATCCTGCAGAGCCAGGTGGATTCCGGAGACGCGATCGGGCAATGGTCGCGCAACCTGAACACGATCGCCGCGCAGGCCGCCGGTCAGGACGCGGCGCTGCGCAGTGGACTCTCGCAGGCCGCCCCGACACTGGACCAGGTCACGACGGTGTTCAGCGATGTGCGCGAAGGGCTGCCGCAGACGTTGGCCAACTTGGCTGTGGTCAGCGACATGCTCAAGCGCTACAACAAGGGCATCGAGCAGACGCTGGTGATCTACCCGCAGGGCGCGTCGCTGCTGCAGATGGGCTCGATCTTCGAAGAGGGCGGTCTGCTGCACTTCGGCCTGTCGGTCAACCTGCCGCCGCCGTGTATGACCGGGTTCCTGCCGGCATCGGAGTGGCGTTCGCCCGCCGATACCAGCACCGCGCCGCTGCCGACAGGTACGTACTGCAAGATCCCGAAGGATTTCCAGGGCAACGCGGTACGCGGCGCACGCAACTATCCCTGCGCCGACGTGCCGGGCAAGCGGGCGGCCACCCCCGCGGAGTGCCGCAGCGAGGAGCCGTACGTGCCGCTGGGCACCAACCCGTGGTACGGCAATCCGAATCAGATCCTGTCCTGCCCGGCCCCGGGCGCGCGGTGTGACCAGGGGGTGGATCCGGGCCGGGTGGTCCCGGCGCCGTCGGTCAACAACGGTATGAACCCGTTGCCGGCCGACCAGTTACCTCCGCCGGAAGCCGCGGCGCCCACCAGCGATCCGGTCAGCGCGCCGGGCTCGGGTACCGTCAGCTGCAGTGGGCAACAGCCCAACCCGTGCATCTACACTCCGGCCCAGGGCCCGCCCGGCTCCACCGCCGCTTACAGCCCGAGTTCTGGCGAGGTGGTCGGTCCGGACGGCGTCCGCTACAACGTCAACAGCTCGAGCAACACAGGAGACGACGGATGGAAGGAGATGCTGGCACCAGCCAGCTGAACCGCACCATCGACGCCGACGCGGACAGTGCGCCGGGGCAGACTCCCGCCGCGGCAGCCGGGGACCCGGCACCGGATGAACAGACCGACACCCGACGCCCGGCTCGGCTGGGTACCGGCTGGGTCGCCGGCATCTGCGTGGTGTTGGTGCTGCTCGCCGCCGGAGCGGGCGTCGGCGGTTTCTTCGCGCTGCGGGCCAACGAGCACGCCGCCGAGATCGCCCGGGCGGACGAGGCTGCGCTGGCGGCGGCCAAGGAATGTGTGGCCGCGACGCAGGCGCCCGACACCGAGGCCATGACCATCGCGCAGTCCAAGATCCTGGAGTGTTCGACCGGAGAGTTCGGCGTGCAGGCCGGGTTGTACAGCAGCGTGCTCGCCGAGGCCTACCAGGCGGCCGACGCCACCGTGCAGGTCGATGATCTGCGGGCCGCCGTCGAGCGGCACAACGAGGACGGGTCGGTCAACGTGCTGGTCGCGGTGCGGGTCCGAATCACCAACGCCGAGGCCTCTGATCAGCAGGTCGGCTACCGGTTGCGCGCCACCATGGTCTACGACGAGGGCAGATACCGGATCGCCACGATGGAGCAGGTCACCTCGTGACGGCCGTTCTCGACAGCACCGCGACGCCCGACCACGAGACGACGACCGAGACGCCCGCGCTGGCGTCCTGGCCGGCGCGGGCCGGTGCCCTGGCCATCGACGTCATCGTCCCGTTGGGGGTGGCCGTGACGATGGCGTTGCTCGCTCTCAGCGCCCCGGCCGACGGGTGGGCGCGGTGGGTGTTCACCGCCGGGTTCGCGCTGGCGCTGCTGGCCATCGGAGTCAACCGGCTCCTGCTCCCGGTGGCCACCGGCTGGACCCTCGGTCGAGCGCTGTTCGGCATTGCGGTGCGCCGCGCCGACGACGGCAACCCGGAGGTACTGCGCCTGACCGCGCGCGACGCCGCGCACCTGCTCGACACCGCGGCGCTGTTCGCGGGCTGGCTCTGGCCACTGTGGGAGCGCCGCCGTCGCACGTTCGCCGATCTGCTGGCGGGCACCGAGGTGCGCCGGGTCCCGGCACCGGACCGCGACATGCGCCGAACCGTCGCCGGTGCGCTGGTCGGGGCGTCGGTGCTGTGCGCGGCAGCGGTCGGCCTCGGATACGTGGCGGTCTATCGGCAGGAACGGGCGATCGATACAGCCCGCGTGCAGATCACCGAACAGGGGCCGCGCATCGTCGAGCAGATGCTCAGCTACGGCACCGAGACGATCGACGAGGATTTCGCCCGCGCCCAGGCCCTGACCACCGACGCCTATCGGGACCAGCTGGTTGCCCAGCAGCAAGCGGTCCGCCAGGGGGACGCCACCAGCAACGAGTACTGGGCGGTCAGCAGCGCGGTGCTGCCCAACCCGCCGGTCACCCCGGACCGCGCCGCGATGCTGCTGGCCATGCAGGGCCAGCGCGGAGCCGACGCCGCGGACCTGAAGTTCATCACTGCCACCGTGCGGGTGGAGTTCGAGAAGTCCGGCGACGGTCAGTGGCGGGTGGCGAACCTGACCGTGCTCAAGGCTCCCCAGATGAATCCGGCGGGCCAGTGAGTCCGCGGCGCCGGTTCGCCGACCACACCGCCGGTGACGACACCGTCGGCAGGGACTATTTCGTCGCCGAGCCACCGCCGCCGCGGCGCTGGGGTTTGACGCTGGTCAGCGTGCTCACCGCAGTGGTGCTGGCCGCGGCGATCGGGGCCGGCACCTTCATGCTGATCCGGCAGGAATCAGACCGTCGCGCGCAGGTCAAGGAAGCGGCAGCGCTGGGCTATGCGCGGGAGTTCATGACGACCTACACCACCCTGGACCCGTTCAACGCCAACGCCTACGCCGACCGCATCTCCGCCGAGGCCACCGGGGAGTTCGCCGCGAACTTCAACGAGAAGCTCAACGAGATCCTGGTGCAGGTGGCGCGTTCGGAACCGTCGACCGGAGAGGTACTGGACGCCGGCATCCAACGCTGGAACGACGACGGCAGCGCCGACGTGCTGGTCGCCACCAAGGTGACCTCGACGATGCCCGACGGCCAGACCACCATCGAGAGCGGAAGCCGCTGGATCGCCACCACGATCAGGGAAGGACAACAGTGGAAGATCAGCAACCTGATCCAGGTGATCTGACGCCCGAGGCCGACCAGCCGGAAACCGAGCGGCCCAACACGCCTGTCGGCAAGGCCCGGCGCCAGCCCGTCGTCGATGTCGAGACCCCGCAGGAGCCCGCAGCGCCGGACGACCCGCCCGAAACCGTGCTGGTCGCGCATCGGCCGGCGGGGCGGCGGTTGCTGACCGCGGCCTCGGTAGCCGCGGTGCTGTTCGTCGGTGCAGCGGCGTTCGCCGGCGCGGCTGTGCAGCCCTACCTGTTGCAGCGGGCGCTGGTGCAGACCAAGCTCGATATCGCCCGCACCGCGACCGACGCGATCTCCGCGCTGTGGACCTACACCCCCGAGGACATGAACACCCTCGCTGATCGTGCGACTGCCTTCCTCGGCGGCGGCTTCGCCGAGGAGTACCGCCGCTACATCGACGCCATCGTCGAGCCCAACAAGCAGGCCCAGGTCACCAACACCACCCAGGTCATGGGCGCCGCGGTGGAATCCGTTGCGCCACCCGGCATCCCGACGGAAGCAACCGCCATCGTCTACACCAACTCGGTCGCGACCAGCCCGGTGACCAAGAACATCCCGTCGCTGCGCTACCTGTCCTACCGGTTGACCATGCAGCGCGAAGGCGGCGAGTGGCTGATCACGCGGATGTCGACCATCACGACGTTCGATCTGACGCCCCAGCTGTAATCCGGCCGCCCGCCGCCCGGCACCCTTGCTGTTTAGAGTCGCCAATACTAGAGTTTCGGCACCCCGAAAATTCTGTGAGGTGCAGGACGTGCGACGAGACGGCCGTTGGCGGGTGACCCGGTGGCTGGGCGCGGTGCTGGTCACTCTCGTCGCGGCCGCGACGGTGGGGTGCTCTGCGAGCACCGACACCGCGCAGCGGCCGGTGGTGCTCACGACGTTCACGGTGCTGGCCGACATCGCCGCCAACGTGGCCGGTGAACACCTCCAGGTGGAGTCGATCACCAAGCCCGGCGCCGAAATTCACGGCTACGAACCGACACCCGGCGATATCCGACGGGCCATCCAGGCAGACCTGATCCTGGACAACGGACTGGGCCTGGAGGCGTGGTTCGCCCGGTTCGTCGACGGCATCGACGTACCGCGGGTGGTGGTCAGCGAGGGCGTGCAACCGATGGACATCGCCGAGGATGCCTACGCCGGCAGACCCAACCCGCACGCCTGGATGTCGGCGCTGAACGTGCAGATCTATGCCGACAACATGGCTGCCGCCTTCGCTGAGCTCGACCCCGAGCACGCCCAGGACTACCGGGACAATGCCGCGGCCTACCGAGTGCAACTGCAGGACGTGCACGACGACCTCGTCGCGCAGCTCGACGTCCTACCGTCCGGGCAGCGCGCATTGGTCACCTGTGAAGGGGCGTTTTCCTATCTGGCGCGCGACGCCGGCCTGACCGAGAAGTACATCTGGCCGGTCAACGCCGAACAGCAGGCCACCCCGCAACAGATCGCCTCCACCATCGATTTCGTCAGGGCCAACGACGTGCCCGCGGTGTTCTGCGAATCGACGGTGTCCGACGGGCCGATGCAGCGCGTCGTCGAAGCCACCGGCGCCCGCTTCGGCGGTGTGCTGTTCGTCGATTCGCTCTCCGCCGCCGACGGACCGGTGCCGACCTACCTCGATCTGATCCGTCACGATGCCGCGACGATCGCGGCGGCGCTGACCGCCGACCGGATCCCGTGACCGCCCCGGTATTACAGGTTGCATCGGTGACGGTGCGTTACGGTCCGGTCGTCGCGTTGCAGGACGCCACGCTGACCCTCCAACCCGGCCGGGTCTGCGGGCTGGTCGGCATGAACGGTTCCGGGAAGTCCACCCTGTTCAAGGCGATCATGGGGTTGGTGCGCCTCGATGCCGGCACTGTGCGCATCCAGGGCGCGGACCCGGCTCGCGCTCGAAAGCAGGGTGTCATCGCGTACATGCCGCAGAGCGAGGCCATCGACTGGTCGTTCCCGCTGTCGGTGCGCGAGGTCGTGCTCACCGGCCGTTACGGCCACCTGGGCCCGTCTCGGCGCGCCCGCGGCGAGGACCACCGCGCCGTCGACGACGCGCTCGCCCGTGTCGAACTCACCGACTACCAGGACCGCCAGATCGGCGAACTGTCCGGTGGGCAGCGCAAGCGCGCGTTCCTAGCGCGGTGTATCGCCCAGGGGGCCGACGTGCTGCTGCTCGACGAGCCGTTCGCGGGCGTCGACACCCGCAGCGAATCCACCATCAGAACACTGCTGCGTGAGCTCGCGGGCAATGCGGCGACCGTCGTGGTCTCCACCCACGACCTGAACAATCTGCCTGAACTGGCCGACGAGGCGGTCCTGCTGATGCGCACCGTGCTGTTACACGACACCCCCGAACAGGTGCTGAAACCGCAGAATCTGGTCCGTGCCTTCGGTCTGGACGTCGACGGCGGCACGGCTTCGTGAACATCGTCGAGTTCTTCGTCGAACCGCTCCGGTTGGAGTTCATGGTGCGGGCTGCTGCGACGACCCTGATCGCGTCGGTGGTGTGCGCGACGCTATCGTGCTGGCTGGTGCTGATCGGCTGGTCGCTCATGGGTGACGCGGTCTCGCACGCGGTACTTCCCGGGGTGGTGCTGGCCTACGTCGCCGGGGCGCCCTTTGCCGCCGGCGCCGCACTGTTCGGCTTCGCCGCGGTCGCCATGATCGGCATCGTCCGCGATACCAGCCGGACCAAGGAGGACGCCGCCATCGGCGTGGTGTTCACCACCCTGTTCGCGCTCGGGCTGGTGCTGATTTCGGTGACGCCAAGCCATGTCGACCTCAACCACATCATCTTCGGCAACGTGCTCGGCGTCTCGCGCTTCGACCTCATCCAGGTCGCCGTGCTCGGAACCGTCGTCTGGGCGGTGCTGATCTACAAGCGCCGCGACTTCACGCTCTACGCCTTCGATCCCAACCATGCGCACGCCATCGGGATCAACCCGCGACTGCTCGGCGCGGCGCTGCTCGGGCTGCTGGCCCTGACGGCTGTGGTGGCGTTGCAGGCCGTCGGCGTCGTACTCGTGGTCGCCCTGCTGATCGCCCCCGGCGCTACCGCCTACCTGCTCACCGACCGATTCAGCCGGATGCTGCTGATCGCACCGGCGCTGTCCGCCGCCTGCGCCGTGGCCGGCCTCTACACCAGCTACTACCTGGATACCGCCGCCGGTCCCATGGTGGTGTTGGCCAACGGCGCGGCGTTCGCCCTCGCCTATGTGTTCAGCCCGACCCATGGGCTGCTCGGCACCCGACGGCGCCGGGGTGCTGCCGAACGGTCGGCGAGCTAGTTGAAAGCCAGCCAGGCGGGCTGGGCGCGTTCCCGAGAGTCGCACAGCACGGCCATGGTGTCGCACGAACCGCGCGGGGACCCTGCGCCGGCCCACATGCCGCCGGTGTCGCGGCGCAGCACGATCGCCGAGGACCCGCCCCCGTCGAGCAGCACCGCGGTGTCGCTACCGAGTCCCCGGAACAGATCTTGGATCTGGTCGGGCGTGTAGTTGCCGCCCTGGAAGACGAACATCTCGTCGCGGTCGCGGACATAGGCCAACGCGGTGCGCGCGGCGCTGGGGCCCGGATCGTTGAGCTGGCCGGTGTCGCCGGGGGCCAGCAACCCGATGCCGGCCACCGCGACGAATCGGGTTCCCTTGTCGATCAGATCGGTGATCACCGGTGTGGCGGCGTCGAAGTCGTCGAGGCTCTTCGGCGGTACCACGAACGGCGCGCCTTTGACCGGAAGCACCATCGTCGACAGCGCCATCCAGTTCTCGTTGCCGCCGGAGAGGCCTTGCTTACCGGCGTAGGCCAGCGTGCCGGTCACCTTGGTGTTGGTGCGCCCCAGGCCTGCGGTGTTGTCGACGTAGGTACCGAGCGGAGAACTACACCCCGTGGTCTTCCAGGAGCCGCCCTGCTGAGGGCGCACATCGAAGAAGTTGGCGTTGATCGCGATGGTCGGCGATCCGAGGGCCTGCCAGGCTTGGTGCGGGGTGTAGATCTCCGAGGCCTGCCACAAGCCCTCTGACGTCCGGGCCCGCGGATCCCGTTCACAGCGCGCCTGGTATCCGGTGTGGGAATCGGCGAGCAGCCGCGGCGCCAGGCGCTGCGAGGCGGCCTTGATGATCATCAGCCGTCCACCGTTGTTCATCTCGTACCAGTGCCCGGCGGCATTGCGCATCGGTGCCGGGAATCCCGAGCCGAAGTTGTACACCAGGTAGGACCCGCGGGTGTTGGCGATCGCGGCGGCCAGCAGATCGCGCGCACTGACTGCCGAGGCGGTAGGCGCGGCCAGCGTCGCGGCAACCGTCACCGCGAGGACCACCACGAGTGTGCGGATACCGGCGATGCGTCGCGAGGCAACGGCGAAGGCACCCACCGGGACTCCTCACATGACTACGCAGCAAACAACTCAGGTAAGACAACATTAATCACAATGACACCACTGTCAACTTTGATCACTGCCGTATCACGGCGTTGTTTCACGTGAATCACTGTCGCGCCGATATCCGGTAAGAACTGTGAGGTTGGCGTGACTTACGTGACTAATGAGGCGCAAGTTGGACGGACTGAGTGCACGCGCGTTGGTGCGGACTTCTCGGCGTAGCGATCGGCGCACGACCGTGCCAGCAAATGCGGGCAATCCCGTGCGGACGGGCGATCAGCGAGCGGCGCCAGCCGTAGAGCCCCTGCATCTGTTACCGCGCACCGATACCCGCATGCATCTCCCAGAGCAAGATCTCGGCGGGATCGACGACGGCGGTGACGCGTTGACCGCCGGAACCGGTGAACCGCACCGCGTCCCCTTCGCCGAGTACGCCGGCTCCTTCCAGGTCGACCTGCCCGCGGGCCACGAACAAATGCAGGTAGGGCGCTTCGGGCAGCTCGACACTCTGACCGGGCTGCAAGCGGGCGCCGTGCAGAGCGGCGTACCGATTGCCGATGGCGATGGCGGCGACGTCGCGGTGCGCCGGCATGCCCGACGCGATGGTCACCAGATCGCCGGCCAGAAGTTCGTCGCCGATCTCTAGCTGCTGATAACCCGGATCGACGCCGGCTTCGTCGGGTACCACCCACATCTGCACGAAATGCACTGGCTCGCTGTGGGATTGCTCTCCTGTCAGCGTCCAGGAGTCGTTCTTCTCGGAGTGCAAGATGCCCCGTCCTGCTGACATCCGTTGAGCCAGCCCCGGATAGATCACCCCGGAGTTGCCGGTCGAGTCCTGGTGCACCAGCGATCCCCGCAGCACCCAGGTGACGATCTCCATGTCCCGGTGCGGGTGGGTGTCAAAGCCGGTACCGGGCTGCACGACGTCGTCGTTGTTGACCAGTAGCAGCCCGTGATGAGTGTTCTCGGGTTCGTAGTGGTGACCGAACGAGAACGAGTGCTTGGAGTCCAGCCACTCGATCGTTGTGCCGGCCCGATCCTCGGCGCGGCGGATGTCGACGATGCTGGGGGTGGCGGTCATGCGATCACTCCTCGGGAGTCGGTGCCAGCCTAAGTGGCGGCCCTGGCGCCGACAACATGTATGACGTGTCATGTATTCCGGGTACGGTAGGACCCGTGCGCTGGCTCACCGCTGAACAGCAGCGGGTGTGGCGGGACTATCTGCTGCTGACCGGTCGGCTGCAGGCGGCGATGCACCGGCAACTGCACAACGACTGCGGACTGTCGTTGTCCGACTACGACGTGCTGGTGGCGCTGTCGGAGCGCGGCAGGATGCGGATCAGCGAACTGGCCCGGACCCTCGGCTGGGAACAGAGCCGGCTGTCTCATCAGCTGCGCCGGATGCGCGACCGCGGACTGGTCGAACGGCACGGCGACGACGACGATCGGCGCGGCGCCTGGTTGACGATGTCACCCGGCGGTACGGCGGCGCTGTCGGCTGCCGCACCGGCGCACGCCGACCTGGTCCGCACGGTGATGTTCGACGGGCTGTCGGTGCCGCAGCAAGGAGCCTTCGGCTTGGCGATCGAGACGATCCTGCAGCGGCTGGACGCTACGCAGCGGCGAGCACCTCGGGCAGACCGAACGCCCGGAAGAACCCGTCTTCCTTGAAAGCCACCACGTGGGCGATGCCGTCCGGGCGGACATCGATCACGTGCAGCTGGAACGCGATGTGTCGGCCGGTCCCGGGGTCGAGCATGTACAGCGCCACGGCGGGTTGACCGTTGGCGGTGGTGCGCAGGAAGCGCATGTCGCCGGCCTTCTCGGCCGGACAGTGCGTCTTGGACAGCGTCACGATGTTGGCCGGCCCCTGATACCAGCCGTCGAACGGTGGCATCTCCCACACCGCGTCGGCGGTGAACAGCTCGACCAGCCGGTCGATGTCGTACTCCTCGAAGGCCGAGGTGTAGCGGCTCAGCAGATCGGCGACCTCGGGCGCATCCGGCTCAAGGGACGCGCTGTCCAGGTCGGGGCGGACCTCGTCGAGCTGCGCGCGGGCGCGCTGCAGCAGACTGTTGACCGCCGCGGTCGACGCTCCGATCGCGGCTCCGACCTCAGCGGCTTTCCATTGCAGCACCTCCCGCAACACCAGCACCGCCCGTTGCCGGGGGGAAAGGTGTTGCAGCGCCGCGATGAACGCCAGCCGGACCGACTCCCGGGACTCGGCGATCACCGACGGGTCGGACGGATCGGCCCGGGGTGCGTCGGGTAGCGGTTCGAGCCAGGTGATCTCGCGTCGGTCGAAGATCTCCCCGGCCGGGTCGGAGGCAGGCTGGCCCAGACCACTGGGCAGTGGGCGACGTTGCCGGCCGTCCAGTGCGGTCAGACAGGTGTTGGTGGCGATCCGGTACAGCCAGGTCCGGATCGAGGACTTGCCTTCGAAGTTCGCGTACGACTTCCAGGCCCGCAGGTAGGTCTCCTGCACCAGGTCCTCGGCGTCATGCAGCGAGCCCGTCATCCGGTAGCAGTGCGCCAGCAACTCGCGCCGGTACTGCTGCGCCTGGGCGAGGAAGGCGTCTTCTGTCCCGCTGTCGTGAGCCACCGAAACCGTCACATTCAGCAGCTTACGCAGGGGGGCCGACAAACTCTGCGCCCGCGAACGACCGTCGACCCGACCGCCCGATAGGCTTGCCGGAATGGCCGTGACCCGCAGCGAACACCGATTCGACGGCGTCGGCGGGGTCCCCCTCGTCTACGACGTGTGGACCCCCGACGCCGATGTCGCGGTCCGCGCAGTGGTGGTGCTCGCGCACGGCTACGCAGAACACGCCCGCCGCTATGACCACGTCGCCGCGCGCTTCGGCGCTGCCGGACTGGTCACCTACGCGCTCGACCATCGCGGCCACGGGCGCTCCGGCGGCAAGCGGGTCCATCTTCGCAACATCAACGAGTACATCGAGGACTTCCACACCCTCGTCGGGATCGCGGCCCGCGAGCAACCGGGACTGCCGCGCGTGGTCGTCGGCCACAGCATGGGTGGGGCCATCGTGTTCAGCTACGGGGTCGACCACCCCGACGACTACACCGCGATGGTGCTCTCCGGCCCCGCCGTCGACGCGGCCGCGTCGGTGTCGCCGGCGAAAGTGTTGTTGGCCAAGGTCGTCGGGCGGTTCGCGCCGGGACTGCCGGTGGAAGACCTTCCCGCCGACGCGGTCTCGCGTGATCCGCAGGTGGTCGCCGCCTATGAGGCCGACCCGCTGGTGTTCCACGGCAAGCTGCCCGCCGGAGTCGGCCGCGCGCTGATCGGGGTGGGGGAGACGATGCCGCGCCGCGCCGCGGCGATCTCGGCGCCGTTGCTGGTGGTGCACGGCGAGCAGGACAGGCTGATCCCGGTGAGCGGTAGCCGTCGGCTCGTCGAGTGTGTCGGGTCGACCGATGTCCACCTGAAGGTCTACCCGGGCCTCTACCATGAGGTGTTCAACGAACCGGAGCAGACGGTGGTGCTCGACGACGTCACCGGCTGGATCGAGTCGAAGCTATGAAAGTCGTTGCCGCTCTGCTGCTTTCGATCGCAGTGGTGCTACCAGCCGGGTGTGCCTCGGAATCGGGTGACGCCGCCTGGACCGATGACGAGGTGAGCTTCGACGCCGACGGACTGACCATTCACGGCACCTACCGGCACCGCGGACAGGACCCCGGACCGGCCGCGCTGCTGATCTCCGAGAGCGGCAACACCGACCGCAACGGCGACAATCAGGTCGCCGGCCCGATCGGCAACATGCGTCAACTCGCCGAACTGCTCTCCGAGCGAGACGTGGCCAGCCTGCGCTACGACAAGGTCGGGACCGGGCGCACCGGTCTGGGTCGGTATGCGACCGATCCGGCGGCGGTGGTCAGCGGCGTGTACACCCAGGGAGCCGGGGCGGCGGTGCGGTTCCTGGCCACCCAACCCGGTACCGATGCCGACCGGATCTCGGTGTACGGGCTGGGTGAGGGCACGATCCACGCGATGGCCTTGGCCGGCGACGATGCGCCCGATGCACCGAGGATCCACGCACTGGGCCTGTTGCAGCCGCTGCCGGGCCGCTACCTGGACATCATCACCGCACGCGTGGCGGCCGACGGAGCGCCGGAGACGGTGGAAACCTGGCGCTCGGCGGTGGACCAGTTGCGTACCACCGCAACCGTGCCCGACGATCTGCCCGACGGGCTGACCGCCATCGTCAACCCGGCCAACGTGGCAGCGGTCGTGGAAGCCGACAAGATCGATCCGCTGGCGCTGGCCGCGGCGATACCCGCCGGCACTCGGGTGCTGCTGACCTGTTCGGATGCTGACAGCCAGGCGTCCTGCGACGCGATGCGCCCGCTGGCCGACGCACTGGACCACACCGACCTGATGCTGGTCGAACTCACCGGAGTCAACCATGTGCTGCGCGACGATCCGAGCGACAGCATTGCCAACTATGCCAACCAGGAGCCGCTGTCCCCGCAGCTCGTCACCGCTCTCGACGAGTTCGTCGCCAGCTGAGCTGTGGATGGATTCGGTTGTGGGGATACGGAGTTCGGTCGCCGATGACGCGTCGTAGGCGCGTTCTAGGGTCAGCGCCATGAACACTGACGAGAAGATGCTGGCCCGCATCGCCGCGCTGTTGCGCCAGGCCGAGGGCACCGACAATCCCCATGAAGCCGAGGCATTCATGGCAGCCGCGCAGCGGTTGGCCACGTCGACGTCGATCGATCTGGCCGTGGCACGCAGCCACAGCGCCCAACGCACCAAGGCTCAGGCCCCGGTGCAGCGCACGATCACCATCGGGGAGGCCGGTGCGCGGGGTTTGCGCACTTACGTGCAGCTGTTCGTGGTCATCGCCGCGGCCAACGACGTCACCTGTGATGTCGCGTCGAACTCGACGTTCGTCTACGCCTACGGCTTCGCCGAGGACATCGACGCGACCCACGCGCTGTACACCAGCCTGGTGATGCAGATGGTGCGAGCCTCCAACGCCTACATCGCCTCCGGTGCGCACCGCCCGACGCCCACCATCACCGCGCGCATCAACTTCCAGTTGGCCTTCGGGGCCCGGGTCGGCCAGCGCCTGGCCGAGGCCCGCGAACAGGCCCGCCAGGCGGCCACCGCAGGGCCGGCGAGCAACCCCGGCACCGCGATCGCGTTGCGCAACAAGGATCTGGAGCTCAAGGACTACTACCGGCAGGAGTCGAAGGCACGCGGCAGGTGGCGCGCGACCAGTGCGACAGCCGGCTACTCGTCAGCGGCGCGGCGGGCCGGCGATCGTGCCGGTCGGCGCGCCCGGCTGGGCGGTGAGGACGAGCTGGCGGGGGCGCGCTCGGCACTGGAGAGGTGAGCCGCGACGGTCAGCGCGCCAAGGTCTACGCCGCAGAACACTTCGTGCGCACCATGTTCGACCGGGCCGCCCAGCGTGGCAACCCGGTGGTCGACTTCTTCGGCGCAGCCTTGACGTTGCCGCCGGAGGCGCGGTTCGCTTCCGCCCAGAGCGTGCAGACCTATGTCGATGACGTGCTGGCCCACCCCGCGGTGCAGCGGCGCTGGCCGGATGCGTTGCCGCTGCGGGTGCGGCCGCGCCGAGGAGTCACCGCGGCGCACTACGAATACCGCGACGGAACTGCGGTGGTGGCCGTGCCGGACGAGCGCAGCGGGTGGGCGCTGCGAGAGCTGGTGATTCTTCATGAGATCGCCCACCACCTGTGTGACGCCGACCCGCCACACGGCCCGCAGTTCGTGGCGACGTTGTGTGAGCTGGCTGGCGCTGTGATGGGCGCCGAGGTGGCCCACGTGCTGCGGGTGGTCTATGCCAAGGAGGGTGTGAAGTAGCGTCGACGGTGTGACCACCCCCGACCGGATACCTGACTGGGCCGCGCTGGACGCGCTGTTCACCCGAGTGCTCGACAGCGAGGACGAAGCGCTACGCGCGGCTCGCGAGGCCGGCGCGGCGGCGGGGATGCCCCCCATCGAGGTGTCCGCCCAACACGCCAAGCTGCTGTCGCTGTTGGTGCGCATCGCCGGCGCGCGCCGGGTCCTGGAGATCGGCACGCTGGCCGGCTACAGCACCATCGCGCTGGCACGAGCAGTCGGCGCCGACGGATCGGTGACCACCCTGGAGTTCGAGCCGGCGCACGCCGAGGTGGCGTGCGCCAACCTCGAGCGCGCCGGCGTCGCCGCCCGCGTCGACATCAAAGTCGGTGCGGCACTGGACACCCTGCCCACGCTGCAGGGCGGTGCCCCGTTCGGCCTGGTGTTCATCGACGCCGACAAGGAGAACAACGTGGCCTACGTCGAGTGGGCCATTCGACTGGGCGCGCCGGGCACCGTCATCGTCGTCGACAACATCGCCCGCAACGGCCGGGTACTCGACCCCGCCCCCGATGATCAGCAGGCCCTGGCCATCAACGAGATGCTCGACATGATGGGCGCGCACCCGCGGCTGGACACCGCGGCGATCCAGACGGTCGGGACCAAGGGTTGGGACGGCTTCGCCGTGGCGGTCGTCGGTTAGCCGAGTTTCGGAGTGGGGATGAGCAGGCTCGGCGGCGACCGCGCATACCTCGGGTATCGGGGCCACGACAGCGCGACGGAGTTCGGCGGGTTCTTCAACCCGCGGATGGCCGCGCTGCCCGGCCATGTCGTCGACGCTTTGCACCACGGACCGCAAGCCGACCAGGTGCTCCTCGAATTCGACGATGCAGCAACGCTTCTCGACGACGGATACCACGTCACCGAGAACGGCTACGGCAGCGTGGGTGCCGGCGCCTTCCAGGTTTCGGTGCGTACCGACATGCCCGGCGTCACCCCGCAGATGTGGGACTGGTGGTTCGGCTGGCACGGCAGCGACAGCCGGCGGTACAAGTTGTGGCACCCCCGCGCGCACGCGTCGGTGCGGTGGGCCGACGGTGGTGGCGACGGGCACTACGTAGGGCGCACATCGCTGGTCGAGGAATATCTGGGTTCGAAGTACACCAAGGCCGCGATCCGATTCGTCGCTCCCGAGGAGGTGGGCATGGGTGCGGTCCGGCTCGGTGAATCGGTGGCGGTGTGCGCCCGGTTGGGTTCCTCGGAGCTACCCGTGGACATCGGCTGGCTCATCCACCACGTCAGGGCCACCCCGGCCGGTGCCGAGATGCGTTCCCGCTTCTGGATGGGTGGGCCCTGGGTGGCCGTCCGCCGCGGAAACCCCCTGACCGACGCGGCGGTTCGGCCAGTGGCCACTCGGCAGTTGCCCGATCCGCGCGACCTGCTGGTGCACTGTGCCGAGGAGATGAACCACCTCGCCGCATTCCTGCCGCAGCTGCACGCGCGATTGGCGTGACCGCGGGCACGTTGTCGAGGAAGTGGGTACCCCGCGAGGATGTGGACGGTGAGCAGGGACATTGCCGCGCCCGCCGACGCGGTGTGGCAACTTTTGGTCGACCTGCAGGCCTGGCCGCGGTGGGGGCCGACCGTGGCCGGTGCCACGCTTGATGGCGCCGGCTTCGAACTGGGCGCCACCGGCACGGTGCGCACGGCGGTCGGGGTCGCGCTGCCGTTCACCATCAGCGAACTCGATCCGGGCCGGATGTGGGGATGGCGCGTCGCCGGGGTACCGGCGACCCGGCACGGCGTGGACCCCGGTGGCCCGCGGTGTCGCGCGTGGATGAGTGCACCGCTGTGGGCTCCGGCCTACCTTCCGGTGCTGGCAGTGGCCCTACGGCGGATCGAGGAGATGGCGGTCGAGGGCGGGCCAGCACCACCGCAGGCCGCCGGCCGGCCTTGAGGTGTCCCGGTTTCAATCGGCGACAACCGGGTTAACCTGGCCGCCATGGCTGTCAGCGAGTCCCGCGAGATCGTCATCGAGGCCAGTCCCGGCGAGATCCTCGACGTGTTGTTCGACATCGAGACGCTGCCCGACTGGTCCTCGGCTCACGAACGCGTCGAGGTTCTGGAGCGTGATGAGCAGGGCCGGCCGACGCGGTCGCGTCAGGTCGTCAAGATCGTCGGGGTCAGCGACGAGCAGGTGCTCGACTACCAGGTGCACGACGACGGCGTCAGCTGGACGCTGGTCAGCTCCAAACAGCAGAAGGCGCAACAGGGTCGCTACACATTGACCCCGCACGGCGAGGGCACCCGGGTGCGGTTGGAGTTGACCGTTGACACGACGGTGCCGTTGCCAGGGTTCCTGATCCGCAAGGGGGCGCAGGGGTTGATGGACACCGCCACCAAGGGCCTGCGTAAACGGGTGCTGCAGATCAAGCGATCCTGAACCGGAGGCCTCAGTTCAGGTGGAAGGTGGTGGTCTCGGCCACTGACCGTCGCGGCACCGGGGGGATCGGGTCGCCGCTGATCGCCGACCCGATCCGGATCAACGCCTGCGGGTGGGCCTCGCCGTCGAAGACCTCGCACGCCAACGCCAACCGGTTGCGCTGCTCGCGCAGCGGGTCGGTCAGCGGACAACTGGCCAGGCCCAGGGCGGCCGCAGCCAGGGTCAGGTCGCTCAGCGCCTCGCCGGCGCGCAGTCGCATCACGTCGGTGTCGGTACCGGTTGCCAGCACCAGCATGACGGCGTCGTCGTCGGCGCGGTCGGGCGGGCGATCTCCGTAGCTCAGGGCGAACCTGTCGGCATCGACCCGGGCCCACCGGATGCTCGGCACCACCGCAAGTTCGACACCGAAGCGCTCGGCGCGGATCACCAGCAGTTCCAGCGTGCCCGCGGGCAGCGCGCCGCCGAACGGTCGCCGGTCGGACCGGCGCCGGGATATGGCACCGGCGAGATCACGGCTGCCGTTGCCGGCCGGCCGAGGATCCAGGGCGACCCGGGCCAGCATGCCGTCGTCGTCCGGGAAGCGTTGGATCCGGCTGGCCCATCCGGCTGCGGCCAACGCGACCGCGCAATGGTGCAATACCGCGCCGCAACCCAAGAGCACGTCGCGGCGGTCGGCCTCGGAGTCGCCGAGGCGGCGTTCCCAGTCGGCGAACAACTGCACGCTGTGCTCGTCGACGTACCACTGCCACGGCTGCGCGTTGCGTGCCGACGGGGCGTACGCCGCGAGGTCCAGCACGCTTTCCAGCACAGCGGTATCGGGGAACGCCGTGGCCAAAACCCCTCACCTCCTGCTGCCTGCAACCGCCGGTACGGCGCCATTGTAGGAGCTGGTGGCTGCTGAAATTGTGACGTCAGCGGCGGGTGTGGATCACGTGCAGACGGCGCCCACGGCGGCCGAGCCCACCAGCTTGGTGTACTTGGCCAGCACGCCGGTGGTGTAGCGCGGCGGCAGCGGTTCGAAGCCCACCTTGCGGGAATCGAATTCGTCCGCGTCGACCAGGATGTCCAACGTGCCGTTGGCGACATCGAGCCGAATCCGGTCACCGTCGCGGACGAACGCGATCGGTCCGCCGTCCACGGCCTCGGGTGCGATGTGGCCGACGCACAGCCCGGTGGTGCCGCCGGAGAACCGGCCGTCGGTCATCAGCAGCACGTCCTTGCCCAGGCCCGCGCCCTTGATCGCGCCGGTGATGGCCAGCATCTCACGCATCCCGGGTCCGCCCTTGGGGCCCTCATAGCGGATCACGACGACGTCGCCGTGGGTGATGGTGCCGTCTTCAAGCGCGTCCAACGCGGCCCGTTCCCGCTCGAAAACCCGTGCGGTGCCCTCGAACACATCGGAGTCGAAGCCCGCCGACTTGACCACCGCGCCCTCCGGGGCCAGCGAGCCGTGCAGGATCGTGATGCCTCCGGTCGGATGGATCGGGTTGTTCATCGCCCGCAGCACTTTGCCGTCGGGGTCCGGTGGCTCGATGTGAGCGAGGTTCTCGGCCATCGTCGCGCCGGTGACGGTCAGGCAGTCCCCGTGCAGGAGGCCGGCGTCCAACAGGGCTTTCATCACCACGGGCACCCCGCCGATCTCGTCGACGTGTTTCATCACGTGCCGGCCGAACGGCTTGACGTCGGCCAGGTGTGGGACCTTCTGCCCGATGCGGGTGAAGTCCTCCAGGGCCAGCTTTACGTTGGCCTCGTAGGCGATCGCCAGCAGGTGCAGCACCGCATTGGTCGAGCCGCCGAATGCCATCACCACCGCGATCGCATTCTCGAACGCCTCCTTGGTCAGGATGTCTCGGGCGGTGATGCCGCGGCGCAGCATCTCGACCACGGCCTCACCGGAACGGCGGGCGTACTCGTCGCGGCGCTTGTCGATGGCAACCGGAGATGCGCTGCCCGGCAATGACATTCCGAGCGCCTCGGCTGCGCTGGCCATCGTGTTTGCGGTGTACATGCCGCCACAGGCGCCCTCGCCGGGACAGATCGCGCGCTCGATGATGTCGACGTCCTCGCGCGACATCAGCCCGCGCGCACACGCACCGACCGCCTCGAAGGCGTCGATGATCGTAACCTCTTTCTCGGTGCCGTCGGTGAGCTTGGCGGTGCCCGGCATGATCGAACCGTTGTAGAAGAACACCGACGCCAGATCCAGGCGCGCCGCGGCCATCAGCATGCCGGGAATGGACTTGTCGCAGCCGGCGAGCAGCACTGTTCCGTCCAGACGCTCGGCCTGCACCACGGTCTCGACGCTGTCGGCAATCACTTCGCGGGACACCAGCGAGAAGTGCATGCCTTCGTGACCCATCGAGATGCCGTCGGAAACCGAGATCGTGCCGAACTCGAGGGGGAATCCACCGCCGGCGTGCACGCCGGCCTTGACCGCCTGCGCGAGCCGCTGCAGGGACATGTTGCACGGGGTGATCTCGTTCCATGACGAGCCGACGCCGATCTGCGGCTTGACCCAGTCATCGTCACCCATCCCGACCGCGCGCAGCATCCCGCGGGCGGCGGCCTTCTCAAGGCCATCGGTGACGTCGCGGCTGCGCGGCTTGATGTCGGGTGTGGACCGGGTGGGCTCTGAGGGCATGACCCCGATTATGCGCCTGGCGATTACCCCGGCAAAACCGATATCGATACCCCCACGGGGTACTTGTACGCTGGTCGCATGAAACGGACCATCGCGCTGGTGGGCGCCGTGCTGGCGGCGCTGACGGTAGCAGCGTGCGGCGGTTCGCCCGAGAACGGGGACACCGGTGAGCAGACCACGCTGGATGCGCCGGTGATCACCGGCGAGCCCGCGGGCTACAACGCCGACGACGTCGCGTTCGCCACCGGCATGGTGGCCCACCACAAGCAGGCCATCGAGTTGTCGACGCTGGCCGGTGAGCGCTCGGCCGATCCGCAGGTGATCGCGTTGGCCCAACAGATCGCCGCCGTGGCGCAACCCGAGATCAACGTGCTCAACGTGTTCCTGGTCCAGTGGAATGAAAACCCGGAGGTCGGCGACCCGGGCAGCCGCGCCGGACACCCGTCGACGCCGGGCACACCCGACGAGGCGACGACGGCGCGGTTGCGGTCGCTGCGCGGCGTGGAGTTCGACAGACTGTGGCTGGATTCGATGATCGACCACCACAGGGCGGCGGTGCAGATGGCCAAGGCTCAGATCGCCGACGGCGCCAATGTCGACGCCATCGCCATGGCCCGGCAGATGGTGGCCACTGCGCAAGCCGAGATCGATCAGATGGGACAGCTACAGAAGGAGCTCGGGTGACTGAAACGACCGACACCGGGGCATCTGAACCCGAAGCACCGCACGGCTATACGGCCCAGAAAGAGAACTACGCCCGGCGGCTGCGGCGCATCGAGGGACAGGTGCGCGGCATCGCCAAGATGATCGACGAGGACAAGTACTGCATCGACGTCCTGACCCAGATCAGCGCGGTGCACAGCGCGCTGCAGTCGGTGGCGCTGGGTCTGCTCGACGAGCATCTGGGCCACTGCGTGAGCCACGCGGTCGCCGCCGGGGGCGCCGAGGCCGATGCCAAGCTCGCCGAGGCGTCGGCGGCCATCGCCCGACTGGTGCGCTCCTGACCCGAGCCCACTCGTCGCCGCGGGCTGACGCCCACTCTGCGCAGGTAACAGACGGCCGCCAGATCGCGATGATCCGTGCAGGTCAGGGCTTCGTCCTGGGCATGATCCGGCTGCTGGACGAGGCAGTCGACCGCGACGCTGTGCCACACTGGGAGGCAGTCGCTGAACTGGAGGTATGTCTATGCGGCAGCGCAACAAGGTGCGTTGGACGGCCGTGATGATGGCATCGGCGGTGGTCGCCGTGCTGACGATGAGCGCCCCGTCGGCGCTGGCCCAACCAGGTATCGCACCCCCGCCGCCGCCACCGGCAGACCCCGCGGTGCCGGCGCCACCGGCCGAACCGGTTGCCCTGCCCAACCCGTCCGCAGCCACACCGGCCGTCCCGTCGGCCCCCGGCGAGAGGGCGACCGTCGACCCACTCGCGGTGGTGCCCGGCCAGCCGATGCCGATCCCCGCAGGCACCCCGGCCGGGCAGAATCCCACGCCGTTCACCGGGCAGCCGCCGTTCGTGCCGCCGTCGTTCAACCCGGTCAACGGTGCGCTCGTGGGTGTGGCCAAGCCGATCATCATCAACTTCCAGCGCCCGATCGCCAACCGTCCGCTGGCTGAGAGCGCCATCCACATCTCGTCGAACCCGCCGGTTCCCGGACGGTTCTACTGGATCACCGACCAGCAGGTGCGCTGGCGCCCGCAGGACTTCTGGCCGGCCCACACCACGGTCAACATCGACGCCGCCGGCACCAAGTCGAGCTTCCGGGTGGGCGAATCGCAGGTCGCGACCATCGACAACGAAACCAAGCAGATGGAGGTCATGATCAACGGTGAGTTGGTCAAGACCTTCCCGGTCTCGCTGGGCAAGGCGGGCTCGGACACCAAGAACGGCACCTACTACGTGCTGGAGAAGTTCAAGGACATGGTGATGGACTCCTCGACCTACGGCGTTCCGGTGGACGATCCGTCGGGCGAGGGATACCGCGTCAAGGTCAAGGACGCGGTCCGCATCGACAACAGCGGCATCTTCGTGCACGGCGCCCCGTGGTCGGTGGGCTCACAAGGCAGTACTAACGTCAGCCACGGCTGCATCAACCTCAGCCCCGCCAACGCCGAGTGGTTCTACGACACCTTCGGCAGCGGAGACCCGGTGGTCATCAAGAACACCGACGGCGGTTGGTACACCCAGCAAGACGGCGCGCACGACTGGCAGCTGTTCTGAGGTAGTCCGGGCCCGGTCCGCTCCGACCGTGCCACGATGGGATCAGGCTGACGGCCGTCTGAGACCGTCGGCACCGATTCTCGGGGTGGGCCGATGCCCGGTGACGGCAAGGCGGTGGCACGCACGGTCGCGGTGCTGGCTGCACTGCTGCTCGGCGCACTCGCGCTGCGCGGCTATCTGCCCACTGAAACGGCCGCCGCGCCGCCGCCGCCCGAACCCGACGACCGACCCGGCACGGCCTCGCCCCTTGCCGTGGTCGCCATGTTCGCCGTGGCGCTGGCCATCATGGCGCTCGCCGTCCTGGCCCAGCCGCGCCGTCGGCGGGTGCGCCACACCGAGGAAGCGCCGCGCCGATTCGGCGTAACCGGGGGACGGCCCCGCTGGCGGCTGCTCGTCTACGCCGCTGCTGCGCTGGCGATATGGCTGACGGTGATCCTGCTGCTGCAGCGGTGGGAGGTCGCCGTCCCCGAGGCCGAAAGTCCCGCTGGGGTTGATCAGCCGCCGCGTGAGGGCGCCGAGGGCGGATCGGTGCCGCGGCCCGCCGCCGGTTCCGACGCGCTGTTCGGCTACCTGCTGGTCGGCACGGTGGCCATGGTGGCACTCTCGATCGTGGCGGGGTTGCGGGCCGGCCGGGTCGCCCCCGCCGCGCCGCCACCGGTCGACGACGTTGACGACGTCGCGGCACCCGCCGGGTCGGCCGCACCCGACCTGGCGCGGGCGGCCGAACGCGGGCTCGCCGAGATCGATGACCGCCGGCGGGACCCGCGCGAGGCCATCATCGCCTGCTACGCCGTAATGGAAGCCGAGTTGGAGAAGTCGCCGGGAACCAGCCCGCGGGCCTCCGACACCCCCTCGGAGGTGCTGGCGCGCGCGGTCGATCGGCACGCGCTGCGGGCGGACAGCGCCGTCGGACTGGTGGAGTTGTTCGAAGAGGCACGGTTCAGCCGTCACGTGATGACCGAGCAGCACCGCGCGGAAGCGCTGGCCGCGCTGCGGGCGGTGCAGCGGGACCTACTGGGGGCGCCATGACGAAGCTGGTCGTCGGCGGCCTCGTGGTCGTGGTGTCGGTGCAGGTGCTGGCTCTGATGCTGGCCGACCGGCAGTTCGTGGTGCCGGCATGTGGTGCGGCGGTGGCCGTCGCGCTGATCACCGCCCGGTGGCGGATGTCGCACCCCGCACCCGCTGCGCAGGACATGCCGGCCGATGGCACCGGTACTGCGCTGCAGCGCTGGCTCACGCGCACCGAGACCCTGATCTCGTGGTCGGAGTCAACCCGCGCCGACTGGGACCGTCGGCTACGACCGCTGCTGGCGCGCCAGTTCGAGCTTGCGGCCGGAACCCGGAAGATCAAGGATCCGACTGCTTTTCAGGCCAGCGGACGCATGCTGTTCGGTCCTGTGCTGTGGGCCTGGGTCGACCCTGAGAACATCTCACGCACCGGTAGCCAGGAGCCCGGTCCGGGCCGCGCCACCCTCGACGACATCCTCAGACGGCTGGAGCAACTGTGAGCAGCTTGGCGACCACCACCGCGCGATGCGAGTCGGTCCTCGACGAGATCTCACAGGTGGTGGTCGGAAAACGTGACGCGCTCACCCTGATCCTGATCACCGTGCTGGCGCGGGGCCATGTGCTGGTGGAGGATCTGCCCGGTCTGGGCAAGACGCTGATCGCGAAGTCTTTTGCCGCGGCACTGGGACTGGACTTCACCCGCGTGCAGTTCACCCCCGACCTGCTGCCCGCCGACCTGCTCGGCGCGACGATCTACGACATGACCTCCGGCCGTTTCGAATTCCGGCGTGGCCCGGTGTTCACCAACCTGTTGCTCGGTGACGAGATCAACCGCACGCCCCCCAAGACCCAGGCGGCGCTGCTGGAGGCGATGGCCGAGCGGCAGGTCAGCATCGACGGAGTCACCCACCGACTACCCGAGCCGTTCCTGGTGCTGGCCACCGACAACCCCATCGAATACGAGGGCACCTATCCGCTGCCGGAAGCTCAGCTGGACCGCTTCGCAACTCGTCTTGAGCTGAAATATCTTTCGGCACAAGAGGAGACGACGATGCTGCGTCGGCGCCTGGACCGCGGTTCGGCGCAGCCGATCGTGCGGCAGGTGGTGGAGGCCGCAGATGTGTTGGCCATGCAGGAGTCGGTGGAGCTGGTCAGCGTGCACGAGGACGTACTGCACTACGTCGTCTCGCTGGCAGCCGCCAGCCGCAACCACCCGCAGGTCTCGGTGGGGGCGAGCCCTCGCGCGGAGCTCGACCTGGTCCAGTTGGCCCGAGCGCGGGCTTTGCTCGTCGGACGTGACTATGTGGTGCCCGAAGACGTCAAGGCCCTCGCGGTGTCGACGATGGCACACCGGATCACGTTGCGCCCGGAGATGTGGGTGCGCCGAGTGCAGGGCGCCGACGTCATCGACGACCTGCTGCGGCGGACCCCGGTACCACGCACCGGCGAGTCGCGATGAGACAGGACCGAGTCGATGTCGACATGTGTTGGCGGGCATCCCCGCTGGCCTACGCGTTGGCGACCTGCGCTGGTGCGGCCCTGATCGTGGCACTGGTCAGCGGTCGCTGGGACCTGGTGGTGTTCGCGGCTCCGCTGCTCGGCGTGCTGTGCTCGGTGTCGTGGCAGCGCAGGCTCCCGGCGGTGTGGGTCCGGGGCTCACCGGTGCTGCAGCGGTGCTTCGAGGGTGACCGGGTGCGCGTCGAGGTTTCTGCCGGCGCCGATGACGGCAGCGAAGTGCAGCTGCGGCCTACGCCGTTGCCCGAGCTCAAGCTCGTCGACGACGGCGCGCCGATGACGGTTGCGGTCGGCGCGCCGAGGTGGGGTCGCTACCCGGTGTCGGTCGAGGTGAGCGTCACGGGTCGGGGCGGCCTGCTGTGCGGCTCCGGGGTGGCCGTGGTGGCCGAGGTGTTCGTGTTTCCGGTCGCGTTCGCCCAGTCCACGCCGCTACCGCGCAGCGAACTGCTCGACCGGCTGGGCACCCACCTGACCCGCCATGTCGGGCCAGGGGTGGAGTACGCCGACATCCGCCCCTACGTACCCGGAGATCAACTGCGCACAGTCAACTGGCCGGTCAGCGCGCGGCGTGGCGCGCTGCACGTCACCGAGCGGCTCACCGATCGGGCCGCCGATGTGGTGGTGCTCTTCGATGTCTATCCTCAGCCACCCGGGCCGGCCACACTGGCCACCGAGCGTGCGGCGCGGGGCGCTGCCCAGGTGGTGCAGAGCGCACTGCGCTACGGCGACCGCGCCGGTCTGGTGGCGCTGGGAGGCCGCCAAACCCGTTGGCTGGGTGCCGATATCGGTCAGCGCCAGTTCTACCGGATCCTCGACACCATGCTCGGCGCCAGCGATGCCTTCGAGACGGCGACCGGCACTCTGGCGCCACGCCCCGCGGTGCCGGCCGGAGCCGTCGTGGTGGCCTTCTCGACGATGTTGGACACCGAGTTCGCGTTGGCCCTCATCGATCTGCGCCGGCGTGGGCACGCGGTGATCGCGGTCGACATTCTCCAGGGTTGCCCGGTGCCCGATGTGCAAGATCCGTTGGTGGAACGCATGTGGGGGTTGCAGCGCTCCTTCATGTATCGCGACATGGCCACTGTCGGAGTCGACATCGTGGCGTGGCCGCAGTCCTCTACGTTGGACCAGGCAATGATGCTGATGGCCGAGCCGCGCGGGGCCGGGCGATGAAACTGTTGTGGCCCATACCTTTCGGCGTCTTGATGGTGGTGAGCGCGGCCGTCGGGGCATCCGGTGCGGTGTTGGTGGTCGCGGCTGCGGCCGTGCTCGCCGTGCTGGTGTCGGGTTGGGTACGACCGGCCGCGACGGTCGCGGTGTTGCTGGCGGCGGGCACGTTGCTGTTCGGCGCGCCCGCGCCGATGTACAGCGCGCTGGCCGGGCTGGCCGCAGCCGGTTACCTGGTGCTGGCCCACAACGGGGGCCGAGCGTCGGTGCCGGTGATGTCGGCAGCGGTGACCTTCGCTGCGGTCGCCAGCCTGGCGGTGGTGGTGCCGCTGGAAGTCCGGTGGCTGCCGCTGGCTGCGCCGCTGGTGATGTTCGGAGCGTTCATGCTGGCGCTGAGCCCGTTTCTGCGTGATCGGACGCGCGGTTAGGAGAACCCACCGGCGGTGACGGGCGCGCAGGCCGGACCGGTGTGGGTGTTGGTCGGATCGAAGTTGCCGCCCCATGGGTTGGACCGGCTGATCCCCTGCGCCTGCCAGCCGTCCGATCCCACCCATTCGGGACCGGCTTCTTGAGCGGTCTGGTGGGGCACATCCATGTCGGAGGCGCGCACCGAAGAAGTTCCCATCGTGCCGACGTTGGTCATGCAGCGGTCGCTGCCGGCCACGCTGGCCGATTGCTCGGAGTGGACCTGTCCGTCGGCCGAGACCTGCGCCGGTGCTGGGTCGTTGGGATCGGCATGAGCCACGGCGATGCCGGGGGACAGGAACGCCGCGCAGACGGTGGCGGCCGACAAGATGCGGTATCGGTGCATGATCGGGTGCCTTCTGACGGGTCGCCGACAATGCCCAGCAAACCGCCATCTTCGGTGATGACGGTCCGCGGAGCGTGCCGCACGAGCGGGTACCTGTGAATGTGACTCTTGGAGGGCGGTTCACAACGAGGCTATGGCGCGCCTCGCGGCGCGTCCATCCGGGCCAGCGGGTCAGCAGCGAACTCTCAGCAGTCGGTCAGGTTTCCGATCGGCGGTGTCGGTGCACCCGGCTCAGTTCCAGATGCGCACGCGGTGTTGCGGTTCGAGATAGAGCTCACTGTCCTGGCCGACCTCGAAGGCTTCGTAGAACGCGTCCAGGTTGCGGATCACTCCGTTGCAGCGGAACTCCGGCGGCGAGTGCGGATCGACCGCCAGCCGCCGAATCGCTTCGGCTTCCCGTGATTTCGTGCGCCACACCTGAGCCCAGCCGAAGAAGACGCGCTGCACGCCGGTGAGCCCGTCGATGACCGGCGCGGGCCGGCCGTTGAGTGACAACTTGTAGGCGAGCAGTGCAATGGACAGGCCACCGAGGTCGCCGATGTTCTCCCCGACGGTGAACGCGCCGTTGACGTGATGGGATCCGTCGAGACCGCGCGGCACAAACTTTTCGTACTGCTCGATCAACGCCTGTGTGCGGGTACCGAATTCGGCGCGGTCGGCGTCGGTCCACCAGTCCACCAGGTTTCCGTCGCCGTCGTACTTGGAGCCCTGATCGTCGAAGCCGTGACCGATCTCGTGGCCGATGACCGCGCCGATTCCGCCGTAATTGGCGGCATCGTCGGCGTCGGCGTCGAAGAACGGCGGCTGCAGGATCGCGGCGGGGAAGACGATCTCGTTCATCCCGGGGTTGTAGTAGGCGTTGACTGTCTGCGGTGTCATGAACCACTCGTCGCGGTCCACCGGGCCGCCGAGCTTGGCCAGGTCGCGGTCGTATTCCAGGGCGTAACCGCGCTGATAGTTGCCGTACAGGTCGGCGCGATCGATCACCAGCGTGGAGTAGTCGCGCCACTTGGCCGGATACCCGATCTTCGGGGTGAACTTGTCGAGTTTGGCCAGGGCCTTCTGCCGGGTCTGGGGCGTCATCCAGTCCAGTTCGTTGATGCTGACGCGGTAGGCCTCGCGCAGGTTGGCCACCAGTTCGTCCATCCGGGCCTTGGCGTGCGGCGGGAAATGCCGCTCGACATAGAGCCGGCCCAGCGCGTCACCCATCAGGCTCTCGACCACCGACACCCCGCGCTTCCACCGGGCCCGGATCTCCTCGGTGCCCGACAACCGGCGGCCGTAGAACTCGAAATCGGCGGCGATGAGTTCATCGGTCAGCAGCGACGCCCGAGCCCGGATGACGCGCCACCGCAGCCACTGCTTCCAGTCCTCAAGCGGCTCGTCGGCCCACAACCGGGCAAACGCGGTCAGGAAGTCGGGCTGGCGCACCACCAGTTCGGCGGTCTGCTCGGAGCCGGCTCCCAGTGCGGTGAACCAGCGCGTCCAGTCGAACCCGGGTGCCTCGGCCGTCAGTTCGGCCGAGGTTCGCAGGTTGTAGGTCAGATCGGCGTCGCGGCGCTTCACCACGTCCCAGTGTGCGGCGGCGATCTTGGTCTCCAACGCGACGATCGCGGCCGCGGCTCGGGCATGATCGTCGGGCGAACCGCCGTGGACCAGCGCCAGCATCGTGGCGATGTGGTGCGGGTAGGCCGCCAGGATCTCGGCGTGCCGGGGCTCCCGGTAATAGGACTCGTCGGGCAGGCCGATACCGGACTGCGTCACATGCAGCAGGTAGCGGCTGGAGTTCTTGGAGTCGGTGTCGACATAGAGACCGGACCCACCGCCGATACCGGTGCGTTGCAGCGCACCCAGCACCGTGGCCAGCGCGTCGGCGGAGTCGGCGGCCTCGACCGTCGATAGTTCCTCAAGCAACGGGGCCAGCCCACGTCCGCGGATGGTCTCTTCATCCATGAAGCTCGCGTACAGGTCACCGATGCGCTGCTCGTCGGTGCCGGCTGCGGCACCGGACTGCGCGGCATGGGTGATGATCTCGCGGATGTGCTCCTCGGCCCGGTCATAGAGGGTGCGAAACGCGCCGTCGGTCGCCCGGTCGGCCGGGATCTGATACTCGGCCAGCCAGCGGCCGTTGACGTGACCGAAGAGGTCGTCCTGGGGACGGGCCGAGGGGTCGACGTGGCTGAGGTCGATTCCGGATCGAAGGGGGGCCGGGTTCGTCGCAGGGTTCGATGCTGTTTCAACCGTCACCCCACCAGCGTGCCAGAAGCCCGGTGCGGGGTCGGATCGTCGCCGGGAATGCTGTTCCGCGCCGGGTACGCTCACGCGCATGCCCGACGACGAGCAGGAGTCCCAGCCTGACGCGGGGCTGTTCTCCCGGTTCGGTGTCGCCTCGGCGGTGCTGGGGATCGTCGCCGTGGTCGCCGTGGTGCTCAGCGCGCTGATCTGGGGCGGGCACCGCGACAACACCGAGGAGGTCGAACACCGCACCCGGGTGTTGCAGACCGCGGCCGAATGGACCGGCGTGCTGATCAACATGAACCAGGACAGCATCGCCTCCGACCTGAGCACCTTGCACGAGGGCACGGTCGGCCAGCTCAACGTCGACTTCGAAGCGTCGGTCGAACCGTTCCGCAGGCTGGTGCAGACGTTGCAATCGCGCACCACCGGCCAGGTCAACTCGGTCTCGCTGGAGGAAATCCATCACCAGCAGCCTGAGGACCGCGCCCGCGCCGAGGACGACGAGGAGCTCACCGGCTTCGCCACCCGCACCGACACCGTGCTGGTGGTCGCGACGTCGATCAGCGAGAACGTCGGCTCCGAGGCTCCGCGGACGGTGCGGTGGTCGCTGCGCCTCGACGTCGCCGACGTCGACGGCAGGCTCTTGATCTCGCGGCTGGAGCCGATTCGATGAGGAACCGGTTGCGGGTGCTGGCCTTCGACGTGCTCGCCCCGGCGGCCACCGTCGCCGCGCTGATCTACATCGGCCTCGCGCTGGCCTGGCCGCTGTGGTGGGTGGCGCTGTTCTCGGTGCTGTGCGTGCTGATCGTCGAGGGTGTCGTTGTCAACTTCGTGCTGGCTCGCCGTGACGCGGTGACGATGGGAACCGACGACGACGGTCCCGGCTTGCGGCTGGCAGTGGTCGGCACCGCCACCACAGCGCTGGTCGCCGCCGTCGTGGTCGGCTACACCCAGTGGACGGTGCCCGGCCGCGCGCTGGACGCCGATTCCGCCGAGGTCGCCGGAATCGCCAGCAGCGTCGCCGAAGCGTCGGCCACCTTCACACCGCAGAGCCCCACCGCGTCCATCGACCGGGCCGCCGGCCTGATGTCCGCGGACAGCGCCGAACGATTCCGGGCCGACTTCGCCGGCGTAGCGCAGGACTTGGCCAGCCGCAACGTGTCGGCGCAGGCGCGCACAGTGTCAGCCGGTGTCGAGGCGATCGGTCCGGCGGCGGCCAGCGTCGCGGTGGTGCTGCGCAGCACGCAGAATTCTCCGGGTAATCCAGCTGACACCGCGGTGCTGGCGTTGCGGGTGACGCTGACCAAGAGCGACGGCCGCTGGCTGGTGGTCGACGTGAGCCCGCTGCACTCCCGCTAGAGCCGAGGGTCTACTGGCGCTGCTGGCGCATTTTGGCGAAGCGCTCGGAAAGCCGGCCCATCCGGATCATCAGCGACGCCGGCGGGCTGATGCTTCCCCGCAGGAAAGCGGCGAACTGATCGGGGGGCACGCCGATGCGCGACGCGAACTCCTGCTCGCCCAGCCCGGAGCGCTCCAGCAACAGGTGCACATGACGGGCGACCTCGCCACGTTCGTTGGCCTCGAGATGTTCGCGGGTGCGCACCAGCACCTCGGCCATGGCGCGGGAGACCCCGTACGGCTGGGAGGTCTCCAGCACCTCCTCCACCTGGCGCGCAGTACGGCCGAACGGGTCGCGCTTGATGGCCACCACGATGCGCTGCCACACCGACAGATCGTCGTTCTCCAGTGCGGCCCGAATCGCAGCAGTCGGCCAGAACTCGACCGGGCGGTCATGGGGCATCGACGCATCGGACACCTCGCCGCGGCCAGCCGCAGCGAAGGCTTTGTCGGGGTCTGCGCCTCGTATGTCCCCCGTCACCTCAGGGGCCACCGTCACCTCGCTTCCTCCAGCATTGCCACCGCCACCGACAAGCAGCGCTGCCTGACCTTCGCCCACTGCGCTTCCGCGTCGGCGCCCGATGTTGCCAGGTCGGGCCCGTCGGCAGGGGCCGGGTCGGCCAGCCGGCGCACCATCTGGGTGGCCACCCAGTGGTCGCGTGCCGGTTGCCCACAGTAGTACCGGTCCATGCCCGCGAGCACTTCCGCCGCGGTCTGGACGTCCATCGAGTCGATCAAATCGGAGAACTCGGCGTAGTCGCGACTGCTGTTGCGCTGCATCATCAGGAAGCCTTTCAGCCGCAGGGTTTCCGCGCCGGTGGGAATCTGCAGGCGGTCGCCGGTGGGCAGCAGCACATGGGTGGTCTCCAGCGGGGCTCTGCGGGTCAGCAGGCGATCGGCATCGGTCGTGGTGTCGGCCACCCGCAGCGCGTCGAGCGCGACATCGAGCCGCCCGCGCCACATCGTGACCGGGTGTTTGGGCAACTTCACCGCGACGGTCTTGCCGTGGGCCCGGTTGCCGATCGTCGCCGGCACCCGGCCCTCGCTGCGCAACCGGCCGGGGACCAGCTTGCCGCACGGCTGGCAGCCGCTGAAGGCCAGCGGGTCGGCAACGGTGATTGCCTGCGGCACAAGTGTTTTGAGCTTGGCTGCGGATTTCACCACGGTACGCAGGTCGGCACCAGACGGTGCCAGGGCAGAGATGTCGTCGGGAATGATGATCAGATCGCCGATGTCGGCCTTGGGCAGCGGCTTCTCGAAATCGACCGACGGAAGTATGCGGTCCAGCCAGCGCGGCAGCCACCAGTTCCACTCGTCGAACATCGCCATCAGGGCGGGCACCAGCACCAGTCGCACCACCGTGGCGTCCACCGCGATCGCGACCGCCGAGGCCACGCCCATCTGGGCGACCAGCGGCATTCCGGCGAACGCGAACCCGACGAACACCGCGATCATGATCAGCGCCGCACTGGTGATGGTCCGCGCACTGGTCGACACGCCGTAGGCGACGGCGTCGCGGGTGTTTCCGGTCTGCAGGAACCGCTCCCGGATTCGGGTGAGCAGGAAGATCTCGTAGTCCATCGACAGCCCGAAGGTCAGCGCCAGCACCAGCGGCGGGATCGTGCTGTCCAGCGACGACAGCGGTTCGAACCCGAGGCCCGACAGCCAGCCCCACTGGAAGACGACGACCAGGCTGCCGTAGGCCGCGGCCACCGACAGCACGGTCATCAACACGCCCTTGAGCGCCAGGAACACCGACCGGATGGCGATCAGCAGCATCACGAATGCGATCAGCGCCACGAAGACGAACACCATCGGCTGGGTGGTGGAGACCCGGTCGTCGAAGTCCTTGATCAGCGCGGTCGGTCCGCCGACGTCGATCTCGGCCCGCTCACCGGCCACCGGCGGCAACTGTTCGCGCAGCCACGCCACGGTCTCGCGGGCACCCATGTCCTCCGGATCGACCGACAGCACCACCGACAGCAGCGCGATCCGGTAGTCGGTCCCGAACACCGGCGGGCTCACCGACACCGCGTTGGGGGCCTGGGCCATCCGCTGCCGGATCTCATCGAGAAGCGGCTGCTTGGCCGGCGCCGACGCTTCAGTGCCCTCCGGGAACGTCACGAGCACCCGCACCGGCCCCAGCGCGCCGGGGCCCAGCGCGTCGGCTGCCGCGTTGACACCACCGCGGATCTCATGGGTCGGCTCGAACTGCCGCTGCATGCTGTTGCCGAGTTCCATCGAGAACGCCGGTGCGGCGAACATCAGCAGCAGCGTGGTGGCGGCCAGCGCCGAAGCCCACGGCCGGCGCATCACCCAGCCGATCCAGCGGGTCCAGAACCGGGACTGGGTCGCCTCGCCGCGGCGGCTCCATTGCAGATACGACGACCGGCGGGCGGCCCGGCGGCCGAACGTGGCCAGCACCGCCGGCGTCAGCGTCGTCGAGGTCAGCACGGCGACCGCGACCGCCAGGATCGCGCCGGTGGCCATCGACTCCAGCACCGGGGTGTTGATCAGGTACAGCCCGGTGACCGACGCGATCACCGTCAGACCGGACAGTACGACAGCCAGTCCGGAGGTCGCCATCGCCGCGTCGGCGGCGTCGTCGGGTTCTCGGCCGGCGCGCAACTCCTCCCGATAGCGCATCAGGATGAACAGCGAATAGTCGATCGCCACAGCAATGCCGAACATCGAGACCGTCGACGTGACGAACACCGACATGGTCATGTACATCGACAACACGAACACCATGCCCATCGTCACCACGACGGTGCAGATGCCCAGCAGCAGCGGCATCGCCGCCGCGGCCAGCGAACCGAACACCGCCAGCAGGATCAGCAGGACGATCGGGAAGTTCCACTTCTCGGCCTGTGCGATGTCGTGTTTGGTGGCCAGCGATGCGGCGGCGCCGAGCGCTCCCTGGCCGATGACGTAGAGCCGCACCTTGCCGTTCGCGGTCTCGCCGGGCTCGTCGCCGTCGATGCCCACGCGTTCCCGCAACTGGTTGGCGATGTCGACCGCACCGGTGTTCTCGAAATCCAGCTGCAACATCACGACGTAGGGGCGGTCCGGCTGCGGCGGGGGTTGCTGAGGACTCGGCATCACGGCGACGCTGGGCACTTCCGCGGCGATGCGCTCCAGGTGCGCAACGGCGCTGTTCATGTCGTCGAACGACGCGTCGGGTCGCGGCGCCGCCACCAGGGCCAGCGCCGACGCGCCCTCTTCGGGGAATTGCGCTTCCAGCTGGTGCTGCACGTACAGCGACTGCGAACCCGCGACCTCGAACCCACCGCCGGTCAGATGACCGGAGTGGTTCATCGCCAGGTACACCGACGGCACCAGCAGCAACACCCACACCGCGAACACCGCCCAGCGGAATCTGCGCAGAGTGCTGCTCACGCGAATCATGAACTGCTGGATGGAAGGCCCCGCTTTCTGCCTGGCGATTCGTAGCGAGAGCGTACAGCAGCTTCCGGTAGGGTGTCGGCCCCCTTGAGGGCTCCCGGAATTGCCTCACCGCGCTCTGGCGAAAGACCGTCCGGCGGCCGCGCTGGTGCACTGTGCTGTGTCGATGGCAGGATGGCAACCACGGTCGGGGAGGCTTTGCTGCTGATCGCAACGGGTTCGCCGGGCAGCGTGTGTTGGCGAACCGTGAGGAGTTCGTCATGAAATCGATTCGACCTGCCCGCCGGTTGCTCTCGCGCGCGGGATTGGCCGCCGGCTGTGGTGCGGTGGTGGTGGCCGGATCGGCACTGCCGACCGCGGTGGCCGCACCGGATCCCTGCGCGGCCAGTTCGATCGCCAAGACCGTCGGCATGGTGGCCGTGCACACCGGCAACTACCTCGACGCCAACCCCGAAACCGATCAGACGTTGACTGCGATCTCGCAGCAACAGAGCGGACCGGAGTCGGTTGCCGCGCTGAAGGCCTACTTCGACGCGAACCCTGCGGTGGCCTCCGACCTGCAGAAACTGCAGCAGCCGCTGACGTCGCTGTCGGGCCGCTGCGGGCTGCCGATCAACGTGCCGCAGGTCCTGGGCCTGCTCCAGACCGCTGCGCAGAACCCCGCCGCAGGCGCGCCGGCCGAGGCGGTAGCCCACCCGGTGAGCCCGGTGACACCGCCCGGGCCGGTGGTATCGGGGCGCTGACCGGCACCGGCATTCCGGCGCAAGCCGAGAAAGTTCACTGTCGTTCTGCTTAGCTTCCCTAGGATGGTCTCGACCGGTGACCGTTCCAGGTGCCCGGCTGCCATTCCGTCGATAAAGGAGCGTGAATGTTGTTTCCGGCCTCTACTGCACGTCGACTTGCCGTTGGGGCGCTGAGCGCAGGCGCATGCGCCGGCGCCATGCTGTTCGGTGCGCTGCCCACCGCCGTCGCCCAGCCTGACCCGCCCAACTGCACGGCCGCCGACTTCTCCGGGGTCGCCGCTGGGGTGTCCGCATCTTCGTCGGCCTACCTGTTCACCCATCCTGAGGTCAACGCGTTCTTCACCGACCTGCACGGTCTGCCGCGCAACGAGATCCACGAGAAGGTCGTCGATTACATGAATGCCAACCCGCAGGTGCGGGACGAGCTGACGGCCATCCGTGCGCCCTTGCACGATCTCAAGCACCGCTGCGGCTTCACTCCCGAGACGCTTGACACGCCGGACGATTACACGTCCTAAGTCCGGTGCGAGACAGGGTGGACACTCCGCCCGCTCGCAGGGGGGAGTCGTCCACCGCTGACGGCAGTGCGAGTCGGACGGTGTTGATGGTTGACGACGACCCCGACGTTCGGACCTCGGTGGCGCGCGGTCTGCGCTTGTCGGGGTTCGACGTCCGGGTCGCCGCCACAGGTAAGGAAGCGCTGCGCCTGCTGGCCGGCGAAACCCATGACGCGTTGGTGCTCGACGTGCAGATGCCCGAACTCGACGGTGTCGCGGTGGTGACCGCGCTGCGCGCGCTGGGCAACGACATTCCGATCTGCGTGCTGTCGGCTCGCGACACCGTCAACGACCGCATCGCCGGGTTGGAAGCCGGGGCCGACGACTACCTGACCAAGCCGTTCGACCTCGGTGAGTTGGTGGCCCGGCTGCATGCACTGCTGCGCCGGGCCCACCATTCCTCTCCGAGTTCGGACAGCATCACGGTGGGTTCGTTGACCATCGACACCGCGCGGCGCCTGGTTTTCATGGCCGGGGAGCGGGTGGACCTGACCAAGCGCGAGTTCGACCTGCTGGCTGCGCTGGCCGACAATGCCGGGGTGGTGCTGTCCCGGCAGCGGCTGCTGGAGCTGGTGTGGGGCTACGACTTCGACGTCGACACCAACGTCGCCGATGTGTTCGTGTCCTATCTGCGGCGCAAACTCGAGCGCGACGGTCAGCCTCGGGTGATCCACACCGTGCGCGGTATCGGCTACGTGCTGCGCGCAGAGCCGTGACGGTCGCCTCCAGGCGGCACCGGTGAGGCTGCCGCAGTTGCTGCGCTCGGCCTCGTTGCGAACCCGCGTCGCCGTTGCCTCAGCTGCGGCGGCCGCTGCGGTGGTCGCCGCATTCACCATCCTCACCTCGGTGGTGTTGGCCAGCAACGACGCAGCGCAGCTGGACCGGCGTCTCGACGCCATCGTCGACGCCAGCATGTTCCCCGATCAGCTGGCGGATCCGCGCCGTGGCGTGCTGCAGACCGGCCGCTCGGAATCGTCGGGTCAGGTGGTGTTCCAGCGAGGTTTCCAGCTGCCGCCGCTACCGCCGGGCACCGAGAACGTGATGGTCAACGACGTCGAGTACCGGGTGCGCACCATCGAGGTCGACCGCAACGAGGGCGTGCTGATCTCGATCGGAATCCGCGCCGACAGCATCCTGCTCAACCCGGCCCGGGTTCCGCTCTACATCGGAGTCGGCGTGCTGACCGTGTTGTTCGCCGCGTTGCTGGGCTGGCTGCTGGCCGGACCGGCGATCCGGCCGCTGCGGCGGCTGACCGAACACACCAAACGACTCGGCAAGGGCGCCGAACAGATCCCGGCGGTGCACGGGGTGCGCGAGGCCGAGGAACTGTCCGAGGCGATGAGCGCGATGCTGGAACGGCTGGCCGCCGCGCAGCAGGCGACGACGAACTCGTTGCAGGCCGCGCAGGACTTCGCCGCCAATGCCGCGCACGAGCTGCGTACACCGCTGACCGCGATGCGCGCCGACCTCGACACCTTGCGCATCCACGATCTGCCCGACGACGAACGGGCCGAGGTGGTGGCTGATCTGGGGCGCGCCCAGCGCCGGGTCGAAGCCATCATCACCGCACTCGGTCAGCTGGCCTCTGGCCAGCTCGCGCAGCTCGAAGACCGTGAAGTTATCGACGTGACCGACATGCTCGACCGGGTGGCGCGGGAGAACATGAGGGTCAACCGCGACGTCGACATCGAGATCCACGCCGCCGAGGATCTCGGGACCGTCCTGGGCTGGCCCGGCGGGTTGCGCCTGGCGGTGGACAACCTGGTCCGCAACGCGATCACCCACGGACAGGCGACCCGCATCGTGCTGACCGCCCGGCGCCAGGACGTGGTGACCATCGTCGTCGACGACAACGGGCGGGGGCTGCCGGCCGACGAACACCGCACCGTGCTGGGCCGGTTCGCCCGCGGGAGCAACGCCGCCCCGGGCGGATCAGGTCTGGGGCTTGCGTTGGTCGCTCAGCAAGCCGAACTGCATGGCGGCACCGTGGAGCTCTCCGACGGCCCCCTCGGCGGCCTCAGGGTCACTCTGACCGTCACGACAAACCCTGCACCCCAACAGGATTCAGGCGCCGACTGGCCGGCGTGACCGGCGCGCGAGCAACTGTGCCACCGCCCGCCACCCCAGTAGCAGCAGCGCGGTGGACAGCGACGCCACGACGATGAAGCTCACCGCGGTGCCCGCCGAGGTGGCCTTGCGCAGCAGCATGCCCACGGCCACGGTGGCCACCCACACCACGATCCCGGTGGGGGCCAACGAGGTTGGTCGTCGCCAGCCGCGGGCGAGCAGCCATCCCACCGCGGTCCCGCACAGGAATGGCCACGCCGTTTCGGCGATGCCGCCGATACTGAGCCCTTCGGCATGGCTGCGGCGACCGATGGTGCAGAACACCACCACGCAGACCACGTCAGCGGCGAAGGCGGCAGCCGCGCTACGGCGTACAGACGACATGAGCCCGAGGCTATCGCCTCACCGGTTGGTCCGGCGGGTGCGGTGCCTCCGGGTCCGGGCTGAACAACACCGACACCGCAGTCGGCGGCGCGGCCGAACCCGAATCGGGGTCGATGGTGCTTTCGGTCCGGAACATGAAGAAGAACATCACCCAGCCGATGAGGGAGATGAAGATCCAGCTGATCAGGCGGTAGACCAGCATCGCCGAGATCGCCGCGGCCAGCGACATACCGCTGGACACCAGCCCGGGCACCAGCACTGCTTCGACCACCAGCAGACCGCCGGGCATCAACGGGATCGAGCCCACTGCGCGAGCCGCGGCGTAGGCGACTGTCACGCCGGCCAGCGAGGGGTGACCGCCGACCGCGTAGCAGGCGAACAGCAGGCATGCCACGTCGGCGACCCAGTTGAACAACGACCAACTGAACGCCTCACCGAGGTCGCGTCGGCCCAGTTGCACCGACTTGATCTGGGTCAGGATCTCCCGCCACTTCGCCAGCCCGGTGTCGGTGGCCTTGCCGCGGGCCCAATTGACCCATGCCAACACCCGCGCCCCGATACCGTCGATGAGCTCCGGGCGGCCGGCCACGGCCTGGGCAAGCAGGATCAGCGCGAGGAAACCGCCGAGCGAGAAGATCAGCGACAGCGGGTTCTCACCGGCGCCGAGCAGGAAAGCACCGCCGAGGCCGAGCAACGCCAGACCGATGATCTGCAGCACACCCGACATCACCAGCTGCCAGGACGCCACCAGCGGTGAGGCGCCCCAGAGGCGCTGCTGACGGTAGATGAACGTCGCCGAGAGCACCGGTCCGCCGGGCAGCGTCGTCGACAGTGCGTTACCGGCGTAAAACGCTGCCTCCGAACGCCATTGGCGCACCGGTACGCCTGCCGAACGCAACAGGGTCCGCTGGATCTGCGCGAAGCTGTGCATCGACGCCAGCGCGGCCAGTGCCGCAGCCAACACCCACAGCGGGTCCGCGGTGTAGAGGCTGCGCCAGGCCTTGGCGAGTTGGTCCCGCACCAGCGCGATCTCGACGGTCAGCACGATGACTGCGACCGCTATCAGAGCCCAGCGCACCCACCAGTACTTGCCCCGGGCGGGGCGGCTGGCGGTCGGCGCGACGCCGGCGTGGTCGGACACGCCCCACAGGATAAAACGCCGACGGTCCGATTCCGCGGTTACGAATCAGGATCTGAGCAGGCCGTTACGCTACCGGAATGTCTGCCGGCGCCTCGTCCGATACCCGCCGCCCCGAGGAGTCGGTGAGTCCTCTGGTGCGCAAAGCCGCGGCCTGGTCGTGGCGGCTGTTGGTGATCCTCGGTGCTGTCGTCGCACTGCTGTGGCTGATCCTGCGGCTGGAGGTGCTGACGGTTCCGTTGGTGCTGGCCACCATCCTGGCCGCGCTGTTGATGCCGGTGGTGGACTTCCTCGACCGCCGGGGCGCCCCGCGCGGCGCGGCAGTGGCGCTGGTGCTGCTCACCGGGTTCGCCGTGTTCGGCGGGCTACTGACCTTCGTGGTCAACCAGTTCATTCAAGGCGTGCCGGACCTGTTCGCCAAGGTCAGCACCAGCATCGATGGCCTGGGCGCCTGGTTGACCGACGGCCCACTCGGTGTCAGCCCGCAACAGATCAATCAGGCGCGCGAATCTGCCATCGAAGCGTTGAGCAACAACCAGGAGCGACTCACCACCGGCGCGCTGTCGACCGCAGGCACCATCACCGAGATCGTCACCGGCGCGCTGCTGATGCTGTTCACCCTGATCTTCCTGCTCCACGGCGGGCGCAACATCTTTGCCTACGTCACCCAGGTCTTTCCGGTCCACGTTCGGGCCCGGGTCCGCGACGCCGGTCGTGCCGGCTTCCGGTCACTGATCGGCTATGTGCGAGCAACATTCCTCGTCGCGCTCGTCGATGCCGTGGGCATCGGAGTCGGCCTGGCCATCATGGGGATTCCGCTGGCGCTCCCGCTGGCGTCGCTGGTGTTCCTGGGTGCGTTCGTGCCACTGGTCGGCGCGGTGGTCACCGGGTTCCTCGCGGTCATCGTCGCGTTGATCGCCAAAGGCTGGATCTATGCGCTGATCACGTTCGGGCTGATCATCGCGGTACAGCAGCTCGAGGGCCATGTCCTGCAGCCGCTGGTGATGGGCCGGGCCACGTCGATCCACCCGCTGGCGATCGTGCTGGCGATCGCCGGTGGCGCGGTGCTCGCCGGCATCGTCGGCGCGTTGCTGGCGGTGCCGGCGCTGGCCTTCATCAACAGTGTCACCCGGGTGCTGATCGCCGACGATCCGGCGCAGGAGGAAGCCGAGCAGGAAGCCGACGACGGACCCATCGTCGCAGCCGAACCCGACGTCGTGGACAAGCCCGCCGAATAGCGCTGCGCAACAGCGCCGCTACAGCCGACCTTCCCGGCGCAGCAGTTCCTGAGCGCTCAGCCCGTTACTGCCGCGGTCCTCCGAACGCGTGTTGAGCTTCTCGGTCGCGGCGTCGGCGTCGCCCTTGCGCTGGGTCGGGATGGCCCGGGTTTCCTCGGCGTCGTCGTCGGACTCACCGGGACGCGCCACCGGCATCGCGGTGGTGGGCTCGTTGGCCCCCGGCTCCGGCATGGACCGGGTGGGCTCGGCCGACGGCCGCGGCGGTGGGCTCTGGGAACCCTGCGAACCCGAGCCCCGCAGGTCACCCAACCAGGATTCGATCTCACGCTGCTCGCGCTGTTGGCGCGGCGGCGCCGGCGGTGCCGGCGCCTCGGGCGGCGTCGACTTCTGTGCCCGCTGGGAGACGCTGCTGACGGCGTTGCGCACGGTGTTGAGCGCGGCGGTCTTGGCCGCCGACAGCCGGGTCGTCTGCGGCTCCTCCTCGGCAGTCGGGCCGGGGCGAGCGGGGTCGCGGGAGATACGGGTGGTGCCGGCCGCCGACGGATCACCGCCGCCTTGGGGGATCCGGGTGGTCACCCCGCCCGGCGGCACCCGTTGGGGCATCGGCCGACCAGGGTCGTGCGGAGGTCGCGGCGGCCGCATCGCCGGCGGACCGCCGACACCGACCAGCGCCTCGGCCGGCGCCGTCTCGCGGACCGTCGGACGTTTGCGCTCGTCGGGCAGTTCGGTCTCGCCGAGGCCCAGCTTGTCCTGGACGCGCTTCATCCAGCGCGGCGCCCACCAGCAGTCGTCGCCGAGCAGGCGCATGACCGACGGCACCAGGAACATACGCACGATCGTGGCGTCCAGCAGCAGGGCGATCAGCAGACCGAACGCCAGGTACTTCATCATCACCAGGTCGGAGAACACGAACGCGCCCGCAACCACGGCCAGCACCAGCGCGGCTCCGGTGATGAGCCGGCCGGTGGTGGCGGTACCGATGCGAATGGCTTCCGCCGTCGACATCCCACGTTCGCGCGCCTCGACCATGCGAGAGACCAGGAACACCTCGTAGTCGGTCGACAGACCCCAGATCACCGCGATGATCAGGCCGATCATCGGTGCCATCAGCGGCTGGGGCGTGTAGTTCATGACCCCGGACCCGTGACCCACCACGAACATGAAGGTCAAGATGCCCATGGTCGAGCCCAAGGTCAGAGCGCTCATCAGGGCGGCCTTGATCGGCAACACGATCGACCCGAACGCCAGGAACATCAGGATTGTGGTGGTGATGATCAGCACGACCACCATCAGCGGCAGCTTGTCGAACAGGCTGTGAATACTGTCCTGTTCCAACGCGGGGGTGCCACCGACGGAGATCTCGACACCCCGGGGCGGCTGGATAGATCGGAGCTCCTCGATCTTCTGGGATGCCTCGTTGCGGTTCTCCAAGCCGTTCTGGATCACCCGGACCGCCGGATCCTCGGTGCCCCCCTCCTGGACGGAACGTTCCTGCCACATCTCGTTGGGGTCGTTGTCGGGCACGATGAACCCGGTCACCGTCATGGCCTTGGCGCGGATCTCGGCGAGCTGCTGGTCGGTGACCGGCTCACCGTCCGGGCGTTCGACCACCAGGGTCAACGGTTCGGTGCGGAACGTCGGGAAGGTGCTGTCGAATTCCTCCTGCGCGAGTCGGACGCCGTTGTCGGGCGGTAGATATTTCTCGCTGATGCCACCCAGGGACAGCTGACCCAACGGGATGATCAGCAGGATCATCAACACCAGAATCGGGGTGGCGAACGCTATCGGTCGCTTCATCACGACGTTGACGAGCTTGCCCCAGAAGCCCTTCTCGACCTCGGCACGGGTCTTGGTCTTCTGGGTCTTCTCGGCCAGCCACTCCAGGTAGACCCGCATCGGCTTCCAGTTGCGGAAGAACGGCACCCGCAGCAGCGTGCGCACCCCGAGTGCGTCGACGTTGCGGCCGAGGATGCCCAGCGCCGCGGGCAGTACGGTGACCGACAGGATCGCCGCGAGCATGACCGAGGCGATGATCGCGTAGGTGATCGACTTCAGGAAGCCCTGCGGGAACAGCAGCAGCGGAACCGAGGACGCCACCAGGATGACGGCCGAGAACATGATCGTCCGGCCCGACGTCATCACCGCCCGTCTGACCGCGGTTTCGGTGTCGTAGCCCTCGGCGATCTCCTCCCGGAAGCGGCTCACCATGAACAAGCCGTAGTCGACCGCGATGCCCAGCCCCATCAGCGTCACCACCGGCTGGGCGAAGAAGTGCACCGGCATGAACTCAGCGGTGAAACGCATGATGCCCAGCGCGCCGGCGATGGTCAGGCCGCCGATCAGGCCCGGCAACGCGGCCGCGACCACACCGCCGAACACGAAGAACAACACGACGCAGACCAGCGGGATGGCCGCCACCTCCGCACGCCGCTGGTCTTCCCCGATGGTGCCGGTGAGTTCGCTGGCCAGCGGGTTGAGCCCGGCCAATGCGATGTTGCCGTCGTTGATCTGTTTCAGGTCGGGCTCGATGGCCTGATAGTTCCTCAGGATCTCGTCGTCGCCGTCGCCCTGCAGCGGGATGCTGATGAAGGTCTTGGAACCGTCAGCAGTCTTCATCTGCTGCACTGTCTCGATCGTGCTGTCGGGTGCACGCAGCCAACCGACCCAGCTGACGATCTCGTCTTCATGGTTGGTGACCAGGGTGTTCAGCTCGTCGGTGACCTCGGCGATCCACTCCGGGTCTTCGACCGTCTGACCTTCCGGCGGCGTGAGGATCGCCACGACGTGACTCGTGCGATCGCGGCCGTAGACCTCGTCGGAAATCACTGACGCGTGGACTGACTCACTGCCGTCGTCGTAGAAACCGCTCTGCGTGACGTGCTGTCCCAGACTGATGCCGTAGACGCCGCCGCCCAGGCACAGTGCGACCATGACACCGATGACGATGTATCGGTACTGGTACACCGTTCGACCCCACCAGGCGAACACGTTTTAACTCCTAACCATCTTCGACACTTCGTGCCATCGGCCCGCGCATGTCGGGAAACCAGGCTTCACTTTTCTAGACACGCGAGGCCAATAGCGAGGACAGCGGCCGGAATGGCTGCAGCCAAGCGCCCTGCTCGGGTAGTGAGTCAAGGCCGATCCGCGGTAGCGGTTCCCGGAAGACGCCTTCGATGTCCTCCAGGTCGACGAACTCCAAGGTATCCGACGCTAACGCCCAACTGGCATGTTCACGAAATCCGAGGACCGCAACCGCGACGTCGTCGCGGGCGATGTCTTCCAGCGTCGTTCGGAAGGCCTGACCATCGGCCGAGGCCACCAGCAGCCCGGCCAGCCCCTCGCTGTAGCGCAGCGCAATGTGGTCGAGCATGTCGGAGTCGACGTCGCTGTCCTCGTCGATCTTGGGTTTGGCGAACACCGCGAAGCCGACGTTGCGCAAGGCCTCCACCCACGGACGGACCACTTCGGCACTGCCCGGCGCGATGTTGGTGAACACACACGCCTCGGGTTCCAGCGAGACGGCTTGGCCGTCGGCGCGGCGTTGCGCCGACAGTTCGGCGGTTCGGGCGAGCAGCCAGCGGCCCAGGGCGTCGAACCGCGGCCGGTGTGCGGCAGTGGGTCGTCCGCCCAGAATCGAGCCGAGACCCATGTCCAGGTTGGGGGCGTCCCAGATGAGCAGGACACGGTGCACGTGCGCGGGTGGTGGCGAGGCGCCGGTGTCGTCGACCGCACCGGGACTGGTGGACTCGTCGGGGGTCGGCAGGTCATCGACGTCGGAGATGGCCGAAAGGTTCTCGGTGATGCTCATGTTCTCTCCCAGAGCAGTTCGGCCACGGTGGGACCGGCGAGGGCCTTGCGCTCGTACTTGGTCACCGGCCGGGCCACCGAGATGGGAAGGTCCGCGATGGCTGGATCGTCCACGCTGATCCGGCGCAGCCGCGGTTCGCTGTCTCCGACCTCGGCGATGTGCTCGGCGTAACCGAGGTGATCGGTGGCCGCGTGCAGGATGCCGCCTGGCTTGAGTCGATCGGCGATCAACGCGACGGTGTCGGGCTGCAGCAACCGACGCTTGTGGTGGCGGGCCTTGGGCCACGGGTCGGGGAAGTACACGCGCACCCCGGCCAGCGACGCCGTGGTGAACATGTGGGTGAGGACATCGACCCCGTCGCCGCGGATCAGCCGGATATTGGAGGTGGAGGTCCGGTCGATCGCGCCGAGCAGCTGTGCCAGTCCCCGCCGGTACACCTCGACGGCGACCACGTCGATGTGGGGTTCAGCCTGTGCCATGGCCAACGTCGACGTGCCCGTTCCGCATCCGATCTCCAGCACCACCGGGGCGTGGCGGCCGAACCAGGCGTCGGTGTCGAGCAGACTCGCCGGCTGGTCCCCGTCGCGTGCCTGGGCGCCCAGGCTGGGCCAGAGCCGGTCCCAGGTCGCCTGCTGGTTGTCCGAGATGGTGGAACGCCGGGCACGGAAGCTGGTGACCCGGCGCGGGAAACGCGGAGAAGATTCCGACGGTGCCGGCGCAGCGGCCACCTCAGAATCCCTCACATGCATCCGTCCATCGTCGCTCATCAACGCGTCGCTCCCCGCATCGTGTTACAGATTGATACCCAACAGTTGCCTACTGCCCCTTGACCACCGGATACCCGCGGCACAACAAGTGTCGGGAGCGGTCCCGAACAGGTGTCAGGATCACAGTGGGGGACCGGGTCGGCCGGTCCCGCCCGGTCGGGTCGGAGGGCACTCATCTTCTTCGAGGTATTGGCGGAGTTCGCCGCGACGACGCAGGATCCGCGCGTCGCGGCCGTCCACCGGCGCTACGACGTTCCCGCCAGGGTAGCCGTGCGGGGACGGCCGGGGGTCGGTCGTCACACCGTCGCGGCGGCATTGGCTGCCGCGGGTGTGACGGTGGCCGGCCCGGGCCCCGCCGAGGACCCACCCGATGTGACCGTGGTGGTGGTCGCCGAAACCGCCAAACCGGAGGACCTCGCGCTGCTGCGGGACGGCGGTCCGGCGCTGATGGTGCTCAACAAGGCCGACCTCGGCGGGGCCGGGGCGGGTGGACCGGTCACTGCCGCGCAGCACCACGCTGCCGAGCTGGCCGCGCGGCTGCGGTGCGACGTCGTGGCGATGGTGGCCCATCTGGCGGTTGTCGATCTCGACGAGACGCTTCTCGCGGCGCTGCGGTCACTGATCGACGAGCCCGCTGACATGACGTCGGTCGACGCCTTCGTCGCCTCGGATCATCGGCTGGCTCCCGCCGTGCGTGCGCAGCTGCTGGCCGCGCTGGACCGGTTCGGACTCGCCCATGCCGTGCTCGGGGTGGCCGACGGCGCCACGGCGCCGACGCTCACGACCCGGCTGCGCGCACTCAGCGGTGTGCAGCAGGTTGTCGCTGCGCTGGAAACGGCTACCGCGCCGCTGCGCTACCACGCGATCTGTGCCGCGCAGCGCGAGCTGCGACTGCTCGCGGCGCGCACCGGCGACGAGGACCTCGAGCAATTCCTGCGCGGTGACGATGTCGTCATCGCGGCGATGGCAGCGGCCGTCGACGTGGTGCACGCGGCCGGAATCGACGTCGACCGGGGTACCGACCGGGCAGCGCACCTGCGCCGCGCCGTGTACTGGCGGCGCTACGCGCGCGGGCCTGTCGACCGGCTCCACGCCGCGTGCGCCGCCGACATCAGCCGCGGCTCGCTGCGTCTGCTGGCCGGGACATCATGACCGGATTCGACATGTCCGGATTCGATGACGAACCACCCAGCGTGGTGCGCCGCGATGTGGTGCTGGTGGCGGGTCCGCCACGGGCCGGGTCCAGTGCGGTGCTGAGTCGGCTGCGGGAGCGGCTACCCGGGCACCGGTTCGTCGGCGCAGCCGAGGTCGAGGCCCACCAGGCGCCCGTCGCTGTGGTGTTCGTCGTCTCGGCCGTCGCACCGGCCACCGAATCCGACCGCGCGCTGGCACGTCGCCTCACCCGGCACACCGCCGCCGTCCTCGCCGTTGTTGCCAAGATCGACGACCATCGGCACTGGGCCGCGGTGCTCGGGGCCGCTCGCGATGCGTTCCCCGACCATGTCGCGTGGGTCGGCGCGGCCGCCGCGCCCCGCCTCGGCCCGCCCCGGGTCGACGAACTGGTCGCGGCGGTGTCCGAGATGCTCGCCGACCCGGCGCTGGCCACCCGCAACCGTCTGCAGGCCTGGCATTCTCACCTCGCCGAGGAGCTGTCCCGGGGCCGGACCACAGCCGCGCAGCGGTATGCGGGTATCGAGGCGTTGCAGCAGCTGCGCCGGGATCTGGTGCGGGAGCACCGACGGGCGCGTGCTCAGCAGGTGATCAGCCATCGGGAGCAGGTGGCTCAGGCCCGGCTGACGCTGATGGCCGTCGCGCGGGCCCGGTGCGCGTCGATGCACGCCGAACTGTCCGCCCGTGCGGGGCAGGCCGCCCGGCGCGACGTCGGTGAGATCGTCGGCTGCGTCCCCGCTGCCTGCGCAGTCGTCCTCGCCGACATCGACGAACAGATCAGTGCCGAGCTGGCCGACTTAGCCGCGGCGCAGACCGACACGATGCCGCCTCCGGGGCTGGAGCTGCCCGCACCGCTGATGCAGTGCCGGCAGCTGGAAACCCGGTTGATGACGGTGCTGGGTGCCGGTTTCGGACTGGGCGTGGCCTTGGCGCTGAGTCGGCTGCTGACCGGCCTGGCCCCGCAGGCGACGGCCGCGGCACTGGTGGCCGGTCTGGTCGCGGGCGGTGCGGTCACCGTATGGGTGGTGCGCACCCGGGCCCTGCTGCACGACCGCGTGGTGCTGCAACGTTGGGTTCAGCAGGCCGCGCATGCGCTGCGCGGCGCGTCCGAGGAACGGGTGGCGGCCCGCGTGCTGGCCGTCGACACCGCGGTCGCGACGGCACTGGCTCGCCAGGATGTCGAGCGGGCCGCCCGGTGCTCCGAGATCGATGCGCAACTGCGCGACCATCGGCGCCGAGCGGAGCGGGCCGAGGCGCAAGAGCAGCGCGCGGCCGCCGCGCTGCAGTCCCGGCTGAACACGGTCGCTGGGCTGCGGTCGCGGGCCGATGCGACCACCCCACCGGTTACCCGTCGGTAGCTGTGGCCTACGCCAGGCAACTGTCGGGCATCTGAATCGGTCCTGTGAGTGATCGGACACGGTCCTGGTTTACCGCGGGTGTGTCACCCGCGTTAACCTCGTAGTCAGGGGACAGTTCGCCGATGCCGCCGATGTCGGTGTTTTCCGAAATCAATCCGGTTTCCGGCGTTCTGTCAGATGCTTCGCAGGAAAGTGCAGGGAGACGAGACAGCATGACCGCAGCGACCATTCCGGGATTGGATTCCGCACCGACCAAGCACGAAGGCCTGCTGGCCTGGGTTCGCGAAGTGGCCGAGCTGACGCAGCCCGAGCGCGTGGTGTTCACCGACGGCTCCGAGCAGGAGTGTGCCCGGCTGACCCAGCAGCTCGTCGACGCCGGCACCTTCCAGAAGCTCAACGAGGACAAGCAGCCGAACTCGTACCTGGCGTTGTCAGACCCGTCCGACGTCGCCCGCGTCGAATCGCGCACCTTCATCTGCAGCGAGCGTGAGATCGACGCCGGGCCCACCAACAACTGGATGGACCCCGCCGAGATGCGCAGCCTCATGACCGAGCTCTACCGCGGCTGTATGCGTGGCCGCACCATGTATGTGGTGCCGTTCTGCATGGGCCCGCTGGAAGCCGAGGACCCCAAGCTCGGTGTCGAGATCACCGACTCCGAGTACGTCGTGATCTCGATGCGCACCATGACCCGGATGGGTAAGGCTGCGCTGGACAAGATGGGTACCGACGGCTTCTTCGTCAAAGCCCTGCACTCGCTTGGCGCGCCCCTTGAGGACGGTGAGCAGGACGTCCCGTGGCCGTGCAACGACACCAAGTACATCACCCACTTCCCGGAGACCCGCGAGATCTGGAGTTACGGCTCCGGCTACGGCGGCAACGCGCTGCTGGGTAAGAAGTGCTACTCGCTACGCATCGCCTCGGCGATGGCCCACGACGAGGGCTGGCTGGCCGAGCACATGCTGATCCTCAAGCTGATCTCGCCGGAGAACAAGGCCTACTACATTGCCGCGGCGTTCCCGTCGGCGTGTGGCAAGACCAACCTGGCGATGCTGCAGCCGACCATCCCCGGCTGGCGCGCCGAAACCGTCGGTGACGACATCGCCTGGATGCGGTTCGGCAAGGACGGCCGGCTCTACGCGACCAACCCGGAGTTCGGGTTCTTCGGCGTCGCGCCGGGCACCAACTGGGACTCGAACCCGAACGCGATGAAGACCATCGCCAAGGGCAACACCGTGTTCACCAATGTCGCCAAGACCGATGACGGTGACGTGTGGTGGGAGGGCCTGGAGGGCGAACCCGATCACCTGATCGACTGGAAGGGCCAGGACTGGGTCCTGCGTGAGACCGAAACCAAAGCCGCACACCCGAACTCGCGCTACTGCACGCCGATCTCGCAGTGCCCGACGCTGGCTCCGGAGTGGGACGACCCGCAAGGAGTGCCGATCTCGGCGATCCTGTTCGGCGCGCGTCGCAAGACCACCGTTCCGCTGGTCACCCAGGCCAACGACTGGCAGCACGGTGTGTTTATCGGCGCCACCATGGGTTCGGAGCAGACCGCGGCCGCCGAGGGCAAGGTCGGCACCGTGCGCCGTGACCCGATGGCCATGCTGCCGTTCCTGGGCTACAACGTCGGCGACTACTTCCAGCACTGGATCGACATCGGCAAGAACGCCGACGAGTCGAAGATGCCGAAGATCTTCTTCGTCAACTGGTTCCGCCGCGGCGACGACGGCCGCTTCCTGTGGCCGGGCTTCGGCGAGAACAGCCGGGTGCTCAAGTGGGTCATCGAACGGATCGAGGGCAAAGCCAACGGCAATTCCACCCCGATCGGTGTGGTGCCCGGGGCCGCCGACCTCGACCTGGAGGGCCTGGATGTGGACTCGGCCGATGTCGACGCCGCGCTGGCGGTCAACGCTGAGGAATGGCGTCAGGAGATCCCGCAGATCGAGGAGTGGTTCGAGTTCGTCGGCGAGAAGCTGCCGACCGGAATCAAGGACGAGTTCGACGCCCTCAAGGAACGCCTGGGCTGAGGTTCTCTGGGCCCCGTCACGCGATGATCGCGCGCGCCACCGTGGCCCCGACCTCCTCGTCGCTGAGGTTGCTGAACTCGATCAAGGTGTGCGACAGCACCGTTCGTACCATCACCTCGGCGGCTTGAGCCGCGCTCACCCGCAACCGGGTCACGGCGACGGCCGGTGCGACCAGCGATGCCACGGTCTGGACGAGATCCATCCGGGAACCCCCGACCGCAAGGACAGCCTGCAGCAGCCAGTGCGGTTCGTGATCGCGGACATAACGGAACGCGGCGTGGTCGCGCAGATACCGCATCGCTGAGACCACGATCGCTGCGATCACCTCGAGCGGGTCGGCGGTCACGTCCACGCCGGACTGCACTGCGGCCAGCATCAACTCGATCTCGTGCTGGGCCAGGGCGCCGATCAACCCGTCCTTGTCGCCGAACTCCCGATACACCGTGGCGCGCGAGACACCCGCGTGTGCGGCCACCTGGCTGAGCGTCAATGCATCGACACCGCCCTCGCAGACCAGGACCAGCGCGGAGCGCAGCAGCGCGTCGAACGACCGGGTCGTAGGCATCACCGGCATTTTTACCTCAGCGGACCCGGTGAGGGCCCATTGACGGACCGGCCGGGCTGAGACTAACTTTGAATTCAGTCTCAGTAGTGGAGGAGGGTCGTGCCTGCGTCAGTCGAACCGGCGGTGGACCTGACGAGGTTGCCTGCTCTGCGCCGTTACCTCGGATCCCTGCCCGCCGCGGAGCGCAGGTCAGCCGATGCGCAGTTGTCCCGGCTGGGACCGGACGATGTGCGCAGTCTCGGTGTCAGTGAGCCGCAACCCGCCGAACACGACTACCGCGTGCAACAGATCGACGGGACGATCCCGGCCGACCTGCGCGGCACGCTCTACCGCAACGGCCCCGGGCGCTGGGAGGACCACACCGGTCGGCCGCTACGGCATCTGTTCGACGGTGACGGCCTGCTCTCGGCGTTCACGATCGACGACTTCCAGAACGGGGCCGGCGTGGGTTTCCGCAGCCGCTATGTGCGCACCCGGCATTTCCGTGGCCGCGGCACCGTCAGTCACATGGGAACCGCGGCGCCGGGTGGTTGGCGGTCCAACATCGCTCGGGTGCCACCGAACCTGGCCAACACCAACGTCGTCAAGCACGCCGGTCACCTCTACGCGCTGTGGGAGGGCGGCCCGCCCTACGAGGTCGACCCCGAAACCCTCCAGACCTTGGGCGCTCGTCGCTTCGGGGGTGAATTACGTTGGCTGGGTTCCTATTCGGCACATCCGAGTATCTGCCCCAGCAGCGGGGCGATGTTCAATTTCGGCGTCGAGTTGGCACCGCGCCCGCATCTGCGCATCTACCGCACCGACCCGACCGGACGGCTGCGGCACCTGCGCTCCGCCCGGCTGCCGTATGCGGCGATGGTCCACGATTTCGCGATCACGGAGCGGTATCTGGTGTTCATCGTCTCGCCGATCATCCCCGATGCGATGTCGGTGGCGTTGGGTCGCGCGCCCATCGGAGACACGTTGCGCTACCGCCCCGAGCGAGGCAGCGTCTTTCTGCTGGTGCCGCGCGACGGCGGCGAGATCCGACGGATCGAGGGTGAGGCGGTCCTGCACTTTCACCTGAGCAACGCCTACGAGGACGGCGACGACGTCGTCGTCGATGCGATCACCTACACCGACGGACGGCTACTCGAACGCATCGCCCGATTCCATACCAGCTCGCTGGCCGACACTCCCGGGCAGTTGTCCCGATTTCGGATCACCGGCGCGGGCCGGGTCAGCGTGCAGCCCCTCAGTGACAGTCCATGTGAGTTCCCGCGCCACCATCCGGCCCGGGAAGGCCGGCGCTACCGGTATGCATTCCTCAACACCCGCCGCACGCTCGGCGCGTTCTACGACACGGTCAGCAAGCTCGATCTGGACACGCAAACCGAGCTCAGCTACCCGGCTCCGGAGGCCGGCAACAGCTTCTGCGAACCGGTCTTCACCCCGCGACCCGGGGCCACCGCCGAGGACGACGGTTGGCTGCTCACCGTGGAATATCAGGCTTCGCAACAGGTTTCGCGACTGGTCATCCTCGACGCGAAGGACCCGTCAGCGGGACCGCTTGCGACCGCGCAGTTGACCCATCACATCCCGCAGGGCTTCCACGGGAACTTCGCACCGGCTTCTTGACACCTGTCAAGTATGGCCAAGTAAAGTCGGGCCATGCAGATCCGCGACACCGCCGTTGCCACGCCCGACAAGCCCGCCATCATCATGTATCCGTCCGGCACGGTCGTGACATTCGGCGAACTCGAAGCACGGGCGAACCGGTTGGCGCATCTGTTCCGCGAAGCCGGCCTGGTCGAGGGCGACGCCGTCGCGATCCTGATGGAAAACAACGAGCACATGCACGCGGTCATGTGGGCCGCCCGCCGCGCCGGCCTGTACTACGTGCCGATCAACACCCACCTGACCGCCGCCGAAGCTGCCTACATCATCGACAACAGCAGCGCCAAGGCCATCGTCGGCTCGGCCAAGCTCGCCGACACCCTCGCCGGGCTGTCCGCCGAGCTGCCCAACGGTCTACCCGGTCTGTTGGTGATCACTTCCGGCACTCTGGACGGCTGGCGCAGCTACCCCGACTGCGTCGCCGACCTGCCCGACACCCCGATCGCCGACGAGATCGAAGGCGACCTGCTGCAGTACTCGTCGGGCACCACCGGCCGGCCCAAGGGGATCAAACGCGAATTGCCGCATGTACCGCCGTCCGAGTCACCCGGCATGATGGCTGCGCTGGTGGAGTTCTGGATGCACCCCGATGCGGTCTATCTCAGTCCGTCCCCGCTGTATCACACCGCACCGTCGGTGTGGTCGATGCAGACCCAGGCCGGCGGCATCACCACGGTGGTCATGGAGAAGTTCGACGCCGAAGGCGCATTGGACGCGATCGCCAAACACAAAGTCACACACGGTCAATTCGTGCCGGTGATGTTCACCCGCATGCTCAAGCTGCCCGAGGACGTCCGGCTGTCCTACGATGTGTCCAGCCTCGAGCGCGTGATGCACGCCGCCGCGCCGTGTCCGGTCGAGATCAAGAATCAGATGATCGACTGGTGGGGACCGATCGTCGACGAGTACTACGCCTCCTCGGAGGCCCACGGCTCGACGCTGATCACCGCCGAGGAGTGGCTCACCCACCCGGGCTCGGTGGGCCGCCCGCTGACCGGTGCCCTGCACATCTGCGACGAAGAGGGCAATGAGGTGCCGGTCGGTCAGGCCGGCGAGATCTACTTCGAAGGCGGCTACGACTTCGAATACCTCAACGACCCGACCAAGACGCAGTCCTCGCGGCACTCCAGCGGCTGGAAGACCGTCGGCGACATCGGGTATGTCGACGAGGAGGGCTACCTGTACCTCACCGACCGCCGGCACCACATGATCATCTCCGGCGGGGTGAACATCTATCCCCAGGAAGCCGAGAACCTGCTGGTCACTCACCCCAAGGTGATGGATGCGGCGGTGTTCGGTGTGCCCGACGACGAGATGGGCCAGCAGGTCAAGGGCGTCGTGCAGACCGTGGACCCCGCCGACGCCACACCCGATTTCGCCGAGGAGCTCATCGGCTGGCTGCGTGACCGGCTTGCACACTACAAATGCCCCCGGTCGATCGCTTTCGAGGCGCAGCTGCCACGCACCGACACGGGCAAGCTCTACAAGCAGGAGCTGATAAAGAAGTACGGGTGAAACCCTTCCGAGTCGCCGAGGGTGCGCTGGTCCCGGCCGAGACCGCCGAGGACGCCACCTTCACGTTGACCGAGCAGCCCACCGACGACCCGCGCGCGGTGACCGTGGCGTCGGTGGATGCGGCGGCAACCGACATCGCGGCCCGGGTGGCGCACTGGCCACAGGCTGCTGCCGTCTGCGACGACGTGCTACGCGCCTTCGACCCGGCGGCTCCGGCCTTCGCCGGACTCATCACCGAGTCACTGGCCTATTCGACATTGCAGTCCGGCACTGAATTCGCGCGGTGGCTGGCCGATCGTGGTCCTGCGCAGGTGCCCGTGTCGGTGGAACCGGTGCTGGTGCACCGCGTCGACGACTGCCTGCGTATCACGTTCAACCGCCCGCGACGACACAACGCGTTCTCCACCGATGCCCGCGCCGCGCTGCTCGAAGCCCTTGAGATCGCGCGGGTGGATCCCTCGGTGTGTGAGGTCGTCCTCGACGGCAATGGTCCATCGTTTTGCAGTGGAGGCGATCTCGCCGAGTTCGGCACCTTCGCCGATCCGGCCAGCGCGCACCTGGCCCGCACCCGCCACAGCCCGGCCCTGGTGCTCGACGAGATCACCGGTCGGCTGGGCCGCGCCTGCCGTGCGGTGATCCACGGTCAGGTGCAGGGCAGCGGGCTGGAGATGGCGGCGTTCTGCGGCTGGGTGCAGAGTCACCCCGACGCGGTGCTCGGCCTGCCCGAGCTGGTCCTCGGCCTCATTCCGGGGGCGGGCGGCACGGTCAGCATCACCCGCCGGATCGGGCGCTGGCGCACCGCGTATCTGGTGCTTTCCGGGCAGTCGATCGACGCCGCCACCGCTGTGCAGTGGGGCCTCGTCGACGCCCTCCTCTCGTGATTTCGGCGCGGTTTTGCACCCCGGGCGTCGTCGAGCGCGCCGAAATCGCGCGAGGGTCAGCGTTGTCGGGCCGGGCGGACGATGACCTCGTTGACGTCGACGTCGTCGGGCTCGCCGAGGGCGTAGGCGATCGCCCGGGCGATGGCGTCGGGCGAGATGGCCGCGGCGCGGTAGTCGCGCATGGCAGCGGCCGCTGACGGGTCTGTGATCGTCTCGGCCAGTTCGCTTTCGACGACTCCGGGGGAGATCGTGGTGACGCGGATCGACGGATCGGCCTCCTGGCGCAGACCCTCGGTGATCGCCCACGCCGCGAACTTGGTGGCGCAGTAGACCGCGCCGGTGGGCACCACTTCGTGCGCACCGATCGACGCGACGGTGACGACGTGTCCAGCGCCCTGACGCTGGAAATGCGGCAGCGTAGCCGCGATACCGTGCAGCAGGCCGCGGACGTTGACGTCGATCATCTGGTCCCATTCGTCGACCAGCAGTGCGTCCAGTGGCGACAACGGCATCACGCCGGCGTTGTTGACGATCACGTCGACGCGGCCGTGCGCCGCCGCCGCGGCGTCGACGAACGCGGTCATGTCGGCTCGATCGGTCACGTCCAGACGGTGGACGTCGATGCTGCCGCCGTCGCGCTCGATCCGGCGGGCCAGCTCTTGGAGCCGGTCGAGCCGACGTGCGCCCGCGACCACATGGTGTCCGTCAGCGGCCAGGCGTTCGGCGGTGGCTTCTCCGATGCCGCTGCTGGCCCCGGTGATGAGAATGATCTTCGATTCGCTCATGACTCCAGCGTCGATCGGTGTCGGCGGGACAGCCAGGGTGCAGTACACCCAGGCACTGCGCTGCGATGTGCCTACGCTGAACGTATGGCTGAACTGGGGGAGTACCTCAAGAGCAGGCGCGCGGCGCTACGGCCCGCTGATGTCGGACTGTCCAGCAGCGGAGTGCGTCGGGTTCCCGGTTTGCGCCGCGAGGAGGTGGCCATGCTGGCCGGGGTGAGCGTCGACTATTACGGGCGGTTGGAGCAGGGACGCGAGCGCACCCCGTCGGTTCAGGTGCTCGACGCGCTCGCCGCGACGCTGCGCCTCGACGACGACGGCCGCGCGCACCTGTTCCGGCTGGCCGGCCTGGCGCCGCGAGCGGCGAACAACCACGTGTCCGACCGCGTCGACCCGGCGTTGCTGCGGCTGATGCAGGCATGGCCGGACAACCCCGCGCTGGTCTACAACCGCGCCTACGACATCCTGGCTGTGAATCCGTTGGCGCGGGCGCTGTTCGGCGATCTCGGTGCCGTCGGCAACCTGATGCTGATGTTGTTCACCGAGCCGCGGGCCCGCGAGTTCTACGCTGACTGGCCGACGGTGGCCCAGGACGCGGTCGCCGGATTGCGGATGGCCTACAGCGCCGCACCGGACGATCCTCGCACCCGCGCCGTGCTGACCGAACTCCTCAACGCCGGCGAGGGCTTCCGCTCACTGTGGGAGCGCGGCGATGCCCGCCGTAAATCGCTGGCCACCAAGACGTTCCGGCATCCCGAGGTCGGTACCCTGACGCTGGGCATGCAGACCTTCGATGTGCGCTCCGCACCGGGGCAGGAGCTGATCGTCTATGCCGCCGAGCCCGCCACCCCGAGCGCAGATGCGCTCACACTGCTCGGCAGCATCGCTGCCACCGGGCCTCAGCCCGAGCGTCGTAACGTCACCCGGTAGGTGTACTGCTCAGGCAGGAAATGGCTGACCGCCAACTCGACCGCGCGGCCCCGCTCGTCGGAGTACAGCCGGTCCACCCGCAGCATCGGGTGGCCTTCGGTGGTGTCGACCGCGTGCGCCGTCGCGGAGTCTGCGAAGGCCACCGTGATCGACTGGGCCGCCTCGGCGATCGGAGTGCCCAAATGGGGTTCGAGCAGCGAGATCACCGTGTGCGTGCTCGCGGCCCCGGTGCGCAGCTCGGCGCACTCGGCCAGCGAACCGGCCACCGTGGGTGGTAGATGGATAACCGTGTGGCCGAACGGTATCCCGTCGTGCAGCCGGCGCAGCACGAGGGTGTGGACGATGTCATCGTCGAGCCGTAGCCGGCTGGCGGCATCGACGTCGACGCGTCGGCGCAACCCGTCGATCACCTCCATGGTGGTGTCGTCGGACAGACTCATCAGGTCCTCGACCGACCCGAGTTGACGTAGGTAGCGTCGCGCCTGCTCGCTGGCATAGCTGCCCCGGCCGGGGATGCGGTAGACGACACCCTCGGCGACGAGGTCCTGGAAGGCCCGTCGGACGGTTTGACGGGAAAGTCGGTGCTGGGCCACGAGTTCCGACTCGGTGGGCAGTCGCCGACCGTCGGCGTAGCGGCCCTGGGTGATTTCGTCGCGAAGCCGTTCCCGCAGCACCTGGTATGCGGGTTCGGGCTTCATCAGATGCCGCCCCTGGCCACGAGTTGGGCGGCGATGACGTTGCGCTGGATCTCGTTGGTGCCCTCGCCGACGATCATCAGCGGTGCGTCGCGGAAGTAGCGTTCGACGTCGTACTCGGTGGAATACCCGTAACCGCCGTGGATGCGCACCGCATTGAGCGCGATCTCCATCGCAACCTCCGAGGCGAACAGCTTGGCCATGCCGGCCTCCATGTCGGCGCGCTGCCCGCTGTCATAGCGATCCGCTGCATACAACGTGAGTTGCCGCGCGGCAGTCAGTTTCGTCGCCATATCGGCCAGGTAGTGCCCGACCGCCTGGTGCTGCCAGATCGGCCGGCCGAAGCTTTCCCGGTCCTGGGCGTAGCGCAGCGCGTCGTCGAGAGCGGCGGTGGCGACCCCGAGTGCGCGGGAGGCCACCTGGATACGGCCGGTCTCCAGGCCTTTCATCATCTGGGCGAAGCCGCTGCCGGGCTCGCCGCCGAGGATGGCCGAGGCCGGCACCCGGCAATCCTCGAACACCAACTCGCAGCTCTCGACGCCCTTGTAGCCGAGCTTGGGCAGGTCGCGCGACACCGACATGCCGGTCATTCCCTGCTCGACCAGCACCACCGAGATCCCGCGGTGGCGCGGTGTTGCCGACGGGTCGGTCTTGCACAACAGTGCGATCAGCCCGGAGCGGCGGGCGTTGCTGATCCATGTCTTGGCGCCGTTGATGGCCAGTCCGCCGCCGTCGGACGGCAACGCGGTGGTCGTCATGTTCTGCAGATCCGATCCGCCACCCGGCTCGGTCAGCGCCATGGTCGCCCGGATCTCGCCGGTTGCCATCTGCGGCAGGAAGCGTTGCTTCTGCTCGTCACTGCCGAACAGGTCGAGCAGTTTGGCCACCACGGTGTGCCCGCCCATCGCGCCGGCCAGACTCATCCAGCCCCGGGCCAGCTCTTGGGTGACCAACACGTAGCAGCGCGTGGACACCGGAGTGCCGCCGAACTCCTCCGGAACGGCCAGACCGTAGATGCCGAGGCGCTTCATCTGGTCGATCCAGGCCTCGGGGTAGGTGTTGGCGTGTTCGACCTCGCGTACCTTCGGCCGAACGTCGCGGTCGATGAACGTCCGCACGGTGGCCACCAGCATGGCCTCTTCGTCGGTCAGCCGGTCCTCCACGACGCCTCCTCGCTGCACAGTTGAAAAGTACGGCCAAATAGACCACCACGTTGACATACTCCAGGGCCCAGTGCCAGCATGGCCCACTGTGACTTTGTACGGCCAATTCGACGGTGGCCCGCATTTCGAGGACCTGCATGTGGGACAGGTGTTCGACTCGGCGCCGTCGATGACGCTCACCCCGGGGGTCGCCGCAGCCCATCAGGCGATCCTCGGCGACCGGCTGCGTCTGCCGCTGGACGCCGAACTGACCGCAGCGGTCACCGGGGCCACCGCACCGCTGGCCCACCCGGGCCTGGTCTGCGACGTCGCGATCGGGCAGTCGACACTGGTGACCCAGCGGGTCAAAGCCAACCTCTTCTACCGGGGATTGCGGTTCCACCGCTTCCCGGTCCTCGGTGACACCCTGTTCACCCGTACCGAAGTCGTGGGTTTGAAGCAGAACGCGGCCAAACCGGGCAGAGCTCCCACCGGTTTGGCCGCGTTGCGGATGACGACGATCGACGGCCTGGGCCGGCTGGTCCTCGACTTCTACCGGTGCGCGATGCTGCCGCTGCGTTCTGCCGACCTCGACACCGGTCACCGCGATGACCTGTCCAGGATCGGCACCGACCTCGGCCCCGACCCGGACCCGACCGCCGACTGGAACTCCGATGCCTACCGGGCGCGGGTGGCCGGCCCGCATTTCGATCCGGCCCTGCTCGGTGCAGTGGGCCACAGCACCGCCGATGTGGTCACCAGTGCACCGGAGCTGGCCAGGTTGTCGCTGAACATTGCTGCCACCCATCATGATTCGCGGGTCGCCGGGCAGCGGCTGGTGTACGGCGGGCACACCATCGGTCTGGCGCTGGCACAAGCCAGCCGGCTACTGCCGAACCTGGTCACGGTGCTGGGGTGGGAGTCGTGCGAGCACACCGGTCCGGTGCATGAGGGCGACACGCTCTACAGCGAGCTGACCATCGACGGCGCCGAGCCGCTGGCGCAGAGCCGCGGTGGTGTGCTGCGGCTGCGGTCGGTGGTGCACGCCGCCGGCCGCGATCCTGCCGACGGGGCCGACCGTGCAGTGCTGGACTGGCGGTTCACCGCGCTGATGTTCTGAGCTGCCGGTCACCCACAATGGTTCTGTGACTCCCGTGGCCGTCCCTGCCGCCGTGCTTGAGCGTGCCCGCGGCGTCGCGGGGGACGTCGCCGCGATGGCCGGGATCGACATCGACGCCGCCGAGTTGCTGACCGGCCGGGCGGCATTGTTGGGCCTGCACCGCAGGGGCCGGATCTCGGCCGGAGGAGCGACACGGCTGCTCGAAGGACCGGGCGGGTGGTGTGCTGTGACGCTGTCTCGGCCCGACGACGTCGAGGCGGTACCCGCTCTGGTGGAGGCACACCGGGTCACCGACCCGTGGTGCGCGGTGGCTCAGCGGGTGGGCGACATCGGCGTCGCCGCGTTCGCACACCGGGCCCGGCTGTTGGGTCTGCCGGTCGGTGTGCACGGGGAAGCCGCAGCCGAGGACCCGGTCGTGCAGCAGACCGGTCAGCGCGCGCGTCGTCTGCTCACCGAGGCGCTCGTGGTCGATCTGTCGTCGATGTGGGCCGGCCCGTTGTGCGGTGCTCTGCTGGCCCGCGCCGGAGCCACTGTCGTCAAGGTCGAGACCAGCAACCGCCCCGACGGCACCCGCGCCGGATCCCCGGCGTTCTTCGACTGGATGAACGGTCACAAGCTCTCCTACCGCGTGGATCTCACCCATCCAGCCGTGCTGCACGCACTGTTGTCGGTGGCCGACGTCGTCATCGAGTCATCCCGTCCCCGGGCGCTGGCGCACCGCGGACTCGGCCCGCACCAGGTACCGGGCCGCCCCGGGCGGATCTGGGTGCGCATCACCGGGCACGGCGCCCGCGGACCGCAGGCGGACTGGGTGGCCTTCGGCGACGACGCCGCCGTCGCCGGCGGACTCACCTGCGGCCCAGACGATGCGCCGGAGTTCTGCGGCGACGCCATCGCCGACCCGTTGACCGGGCTGCACGCGGCGCACGCGGTGCTGATGGGGTGGCAGCGAGGCGGCGGTGAGCTCATCGACGTGGCGATGGCCGCCATCGCGGCCGGCTACGCGGATGCGCCCCGCGACGGCGATTCGGTCAGTACTGCTGCGCCGACGATTTCGCAGACCGCCGCACAGCTGGGCGCCGACAACGATGTCGTTGACCGCATCGTGGCCCGACGGTTGGCCGAGGCATGCTGATCAAAGGAGCCACCCTGCTCGACGGTGCCCGCGCCGACATCCGGCTGGCCGCGCACATCGTCGAGATCTCCACCGAGATCACGCCCGCACCAAAGGAATTCGTCCTTGATGTGGCGGGCGGCACCGTGTTGCCCGGTCTGCACGACCACCACCTGCATGTGCGTGCGGCGGCGACGGCGCGGGTGTCGGTGCGGGTCGGACCCGAGGACGTCGACGATCGTCTGACGCTGGGCCGGCGGCTGAGCGCCGCGACGCCCGACCGCGACGGGTGGGTGCGCGCCGTCGGCTACCACGAAGCGGTGGCGGGACCACTGAACCGTGTCGTGCTCGACGAGCTCTGCCCACAGACGCCGGTGCGCGTCCAGCATCGCAGCGGTGTGCTGTGGTTTCTGAACTCGGCCGGGCTGGCCAGGCTGGGTCTGACCGGCCACCCCGACGGCGCGTTGGCCAGCGCGGATGCCCGCTGGTCGGAGGCGCTGCGCCGCGCAGAGCCGGATCTGAGCGCCTTCAGCACGCTGCTGTGTTCCTACGGGATCACCGGAATCACCGATGCCACACCGGATCTCGATGACCAGGGCATTGCCGCCCTGCAGGAGGCGCAGCGCCGCGGCGAGCTGCGTCAGCGACTGCGGGTGCTGGCGCCGGGCAAACGCATCCTGCACGACGATGCGCTGGATCTCGACGAGTTGACCGAGTGGATCGCCGACCGCCACACCGACGCCGCGCCGGTCGCGCTGCACTGCGTGACCGCCGCCCAACTCGTCGTGGCGCTGGAAGCGTTGCGTGCTGCGGGCGGCAATCCCCTCGACCGGATCGAGCACGCCGCGGTGGTTCCCGATGACAGTCTGGCGCTCCTGGCGGCGCGCACGGTCACCGTGGTGACCCAGCCCAACTTCGTCGCCGAACGCGGCGACCAGTACCTGACCGATGTGCCCGCCGCCGAACTGCACGAGTTGTGGCGGGTCGCGTCCCTGCGGCGGGCAGGAGTTGGCGTCGCGTTGTCGACCGACGCGCCGTTCGGTCGGCCCGACCCGTGGGCCGCGATGCGCGCGGCCGTGCAGCGCCGTACCCCTTCCGGAGCGATTATCGGTGCTGCCGAACGGGTTTCGCCGATCGACGCGCTGACGATGTTCCTCGGCGAACCCACCCGCCCCGCCGCGGCGCGGACGGTGACCGTCGGCGCGCCGGCCGACCTGTGCATCCTGTCCAGCACGCCGCAGCAGACACTTGCCGAACTGGACGCCGGCATGGTCGCGGCCACCGTCATCGCCGGTGAGGTGGTCTACCGGCGCGACTGATCCCGTTCAGGCCGCGGCGGGTGCGAACGCGGTGCGCAGCAGCGCGCACTGGCCGGCGAAAAATTCCCGCGAGACCGAGGCTTTTGGGGCGATGCCGTCAAAGCCGTGGAACGCGCCGTGGACGATCTTGACCTCACACGGCACCCCGGCGTCACGCAGTCGTTGCGCGTAGGCCAGGTCCTCGTCGTGGAACAAGTCCAACGTCCCGACGCCGATCCAGGCAGGCCGCAACCCGGCCAGGTCGGTGCGCCGGGCCGGTACCGCGATATCGCGGTCGGCGTCCTTGAGATAGGCCGACCAGCCGAACCGGTTGCTGGACTGATTCCACAGCCGGTGGCCTGGGTTGTCGAGGTCGGCGCGGTCGACGGTGCGGTCATCGAGCATCGGGTACACCAGAATCTGTGCGGCAAGGTCGATTTCACCGCGGTCACGGGTCAGCAGGGCCAATGCGGCGGCCAGCCCGCCCCCGGCGCTGGCACCTCCGATCGCCACTCGCGCCGGATCGACGGACGGCAACGCCTGCATCCACTGCAACGCGGTGTAGCAGTCTTCCAGCGGGGTCGGATAGGGGTGTTCGGGCGCCAGCCGGTAGTTGACCGCGACGACGGTGGCGGCGAGTTCGTCGGCGAAGCGGCGGCACAGCACGTCGTCCTGCGCGGCATCACCGATCACGTAACCCCCACCGTGGATCCACAGCAGTGCCGGACCGGTTGCGGTCGCACGGGACGGTCGGTGCAGGCGCACTTCCACCCCGGACGACAACGTCAACGCCTCGGGGTCGTGACGGGCGTTGCGCCACATCAGTCTGCTGGCGGCCCGCACCAACGGCAGGGTCGTCGGGTTGATCATCTGCTTGGGCAGCACGCGCGCGCTGCGGCGCAATTCGGGATGGAACTCCACTTTGGGCACCCGCCCAGTATGCGCACCGCCGGTGGCCGCGCGGATCACTTCAGCAGAGGGTCGCGCGGCAGGCCGAGGATGCGTTCGGCGATGGTGTTGCGGGTGATCTCGGAGGTGCCACCGGCGATCGTCATCGCCCGGTTCCCCAGGTAGGCGCGCATGAGGTACTCGTTGCGGCCGGTCACCGCGGCGGTGCCGGTCAGGTCGAACGCCAGCTCGGTGAGCCGCTGGCCCGCCTCGGCGACCAACAGCTTGGTCACGTTGCCCTCCGGCCCGGGTTCGGCCCCGGCAATGGCCCGGGTGGCCCGGCGAAGGTTCAACAGCCGCAAGGTGTGCAGCTCGGCCAAGACCTCCCCGGCCCGGCGCAGCTCGGTGTCCGGGCCCGGGGCGGCGTCGAGCAGGGCGACCAGATCGTCGGGCGTTACCGCGGTGGGTGCGCCGGACCCGCCACCGATCGACACCCGCTCGTTGCCCAAGGTCGCGCGCGCCACCAGCCAGCCCTTGTTCACGTCGCCGACGACGTCGGCGTCGGGCACGAACACGTCGTCGAAGAACACTTCGTTGAAGTGCGAGTCGCCGGTGATGCCGCGCAGCGGATTGACCGTCACGCCGTCGGCCGTCATGTCGATGGCCATCATCGTGACCCCGGCGTGCTTGGGGGCGTCGGGATCGGTGCGCACCGTGGCCAGACCCCACTGACACAGGTGGGCGAGGCTGGTCCACACCTTCTGCCCGGTGATGCGCCACCCCCCGTCGACCTTCTTGGCCGACGTGCGCACCGCAGCGGCGTCCGAACCTGCGCCCGGCTCGGAGAACAACTGGCACCACATGACCTGGCCGCGCAGCACCGGTTCGACCCACCGCTCGCGCTGTTCGGCGGTGCCGGCCTGCGCGATGGTCAGCGCCACCCACCCGGTGATGCCCATGTCGGCCCGCTCGATCTCGGCGAACTCTTCCTCGATCACCAGTTGTTCGAGCACATCGGCCCCGCGGCCCCACGGCTTGGGCCAGTGCGGGACGAAGTATCCCGAGTCGACCAGCGCGTCGCGCCGCTGTTCGGCCGGCAGTGCAGCGATGCGTTGCGCCGCCTCGCGGGCCTGACTGCGGTACTCGTCGGCCTCCGCAGGCAGCGAGAACGACGCCCCGCGCGCGTGGCCGTGCCGCTGCAGGTCGACGATATCGAGCGTCGGGTCGGCACCGGCGGCCAGCAGCGCCGAGAGGGTACGGGCGCGCCGCAGGTACAGATGCGCATCGTGCTCCCAGGTGAACCCGATGCCGCCGTGCAACTGAATATTGTTCTGCGCGTTGAAGATCTGCGCGCGAGATGCCAGCGTCGCGGCCACCGCGGCGGCGAAATGCGCGCCGTCGAGGTCATCGGAGCGGGCCGCGTCCCAGGTGGCGGCGGTGGCGGTCTCGGCATGCACCAGCATGTTGGCCGCGTGGTGCTTGACCGCCTGGAATGTGCCGATGGTGCGGCCGAACTGCTCGCGGACCTTGGCGTATTCGACCGACATCTCCAACGCGGCCCAGCTGACGCCCACCGCCTCGGCCGCGGCCAGGATCCGGAACACCGCCCGGGCCCGCGGGGCGGCTCCACGAAGCACCCGCTCGGCCGCCACGCCGACGCCGGTCAGGTCGACCGCGCCGAGGCCACGGGTGGTGTCCAGCGCGTCCAGCGCGGTCACCGACACACCGTCGGCGCCGCGGTCTACCACCACCACGTCGTCTCCAGCGATCAGGACCAGCACCTCGGCGTCGGGTGCGCCCAGGACCGCCGCGGCCGAACCGCTGACCCGCAGGTCGTCCCCGGCGGTCACGGCCCCGGAGGCTCCGAAGCCGGCGACGATGTCGCCGCTGGTCAACCGGGGCAGCAGCGTGGCGCGCAACTCGTGGCCGCCGCATCGGTCGATGACCACCGCGGCGATGACGGTGGACAGGAACGGGCCCGGGCACAACCGGCGGCCCTGGCATTCCAGCACCACGGCCAGTTCGGCCAGCCCGAAGCCGGAGCCGCCATGCTCCTCGGCGATCGCCAGCCCCAGCCACCCGAGATCCGCGGCCGCAGCCCACATCTGGGCGGGGTGCGCTGACCCGTCGGCCAATGTGGCCCGGGCCCGGCCCAGTGCGTCGAGCCGGTCGAGCTGGCCGGCCGCGGCGTCGGCCAGGGCCTGGTGATCGTCGGTGATGGCGAGCGCTGACTTACTCACGAAGAAGTACCTTTTCGGCTTTGGGGGATGTTGCGACTGAACCTACCGAGGGGCCGCACCGCCGCGTGCAATGTGACGGGGATCACAAATCGGCTACATCCGCGGAATGAGTAGACAACTTCGGCCGGATTGTCCGTTTGGGTTCTGGTCGCGGGGGTACGCTCGCGCAATGACGGAACGACCGGACATCCGGTACCCCGGCCCCACCCTGACCACCCGCCTGCAATGGCTGCGAGAGGCCGGACCGTCGGATTACATCCTGGCAGCGGCCCTGGCATCGGCCTCGCTACCGGTCATCGGCAAACATCTCGAGCCTTTCGGCGGCTTGGCCGCGGCCGCGGTGTGGGGGTCGCGTCACGCGCCGGACTTCGTCGGCTCGATCACGAAGGCACTGACAACGCCCGGCGACGCCAAGCTCAAGCAGGCGGAGAGGGACTGCACGAACTCCGTCACCGCGGCAGCCCTACGGGGCATCGTCAACCCTAAGGACCTCGACATCGAGTGGCCCGTGGCCGACCGTATGCCTCCGCTGTGGCGGATGCGGGACCACCGCCGTCATGTGCACAAGACCTCGGTGCGCTATGGACCACGCCCCACCCAACTGCTCGACGTGTGGCGACGTGACGATCTGCCCGCCCATCCCGCTCCGGTGATGATCTTCGTTCCGGGCGGCGCCTGGGTGCACGGTAGTCGCATGCTGCAGGGGTATGCGCTGATGTCCTACCTGGCTCAGCAGGGCTGGGTGTGCCTGTCGATCGACTACCGAGTCGCGCCGCACAACCGCTGGCCCGCCCATATGACCGACGTCAAGACCGCCATCGCCTGGGCGCGCGCCAACGTCGACCGCTTCGGTGGAGACCGCAACTTCGTCACCGTGTCCGGATGTTCGGCCGGTGGGCATCTCGCGGCGCTGGCCGGCCTGACGGCCAACGACCCCGAGTTCCAAGAAGAACTCCCCGAGGGTTCGGACACCTCGGTCGACGCGGTGGTGGGTATCTACGGACGTTATGACTGGGAGGACCGGTCGACGGTGGAGCGGGTCCGCTTCGTCGACTTCCTGGAACGTGTCGTGGTGCGGCGGAAGATCGACCGGCATCCCGAAGTGTTCCGCAAGGCGTCGCCGATCGCCCGGGTGCATCCGGATGCGCCGCCGTTCCTGGTGGTGCACGGAACCGGGGACAGCGTGATCCCGGTTGCTCAGGCGCGCAGCTTCGTCGAACGGATGCGCGACGTGTCCCGCGCGACGGTCGGCTACGTCGAACTACCCGGGGCCGGCCACGGCTTCGACATGACCGACGGTGCCCGCACCGGCGCGACGTCCACTGCAATCGGGTTGTTCCTCAATCACATTCACCGAAACTACAGCCTCGTCGGGAACAAAGAGGTTATATAGACGCCTGCGGTACGGAAGGTGTTCGGGTGAAGAGGCTTCGCGGTTGGGACGCTGTGCTGCTCTACAGCGAAACACCGAACGTGCACATGCACACGCTGAAGCTGGCCGTCGTCGAGCTCTCCGGTCTGGGTGGCGCCACCTTCGGTGTCGAGGAGCTTCGCAAGGTCATCCACAGCAGGCTCTACAAGCTCGATCCGTTCCGCTGGGAGCTGGTCGACATCCCGTTCAAGTTTCACCACCCGATGTGGCGGGAGAACGCCGAAGTCGACCTCGAGTACCACGTCCGTCCGTACCGCGTCGACTCCCCGGGTGGGCGACGCCAGCTCGACGAGGCGGTCGGCCGGATCGCCAGCACCCCGCTGGACCGCAGCCGTCCGCTGTGGGAGATGTATCTGATCGAGGGCCTGGCCAACGACCGCATCGCGGTGCTCGGAAAAATCCACCATGCCCTCGCCGACGGCGTCGCGTCAGCGAACCTGCTGGCCCGCGGCATGGACCTGCAAGCCGGTCCCGAAGGTGACCGGGATTCCTATTTCACCGAACCCCCGCCGTCCCGGGGCGAACTGGTACGCACGGCGTTCACCGACCACCTCCGCCAGATCGCGAAGATCCCGTCGACGATGCGCTACACCGCCCAGGGCGTGCGGCGGGTACGGCAGAGCCCGCACAAATTCTCACCCGAGCTGACCCGTCCGTTCACGCCGCCACCGTCGTTCATGAACCACATGCTCGACTCGACACGCAAATTCGCCACTGCCACATTGGCTTTGGCCGATGTCAAACAGACCGGCAAACATCTGGGCGTGACGATCAACGATATGGTGCTGTCGATGTCAGCCGGTGCGCTGCGCAACCTGTTGCTACGCCATGACGGTCGCGCCGATCATCCGCTGCTGGCCTCGGTGCCGGTCAGCTTCGACTTCTCACCCGACCGCATCTCCGGCAACTACTTCACCGGGGTGTTGGTCAGCCTGCCCGTCGACGTCGAAGACCCGCTCGAACGGGTCCGCGCCGCGCACGCGGCAGCCGAAGTGGGCAAGGAAAGCAACAATCTGATCGGCCCTGAACTGGTCAGCCGTTGGTCTGCCTACCTGCCGCAGGCCCCGGCCGAGGCGTTGTTCCGTTGGCTGTCCAGCCGCGACGGCCAGAACAAGGTGATGAACCTGCCGATCTCCAACGTGCCCGGGCCGCGGGAGCGGGCCCGGGTCGGCGGTGCTCTAGTCACCGAGATCTATTCGGTCGGCCCGCTCACCGCGGGCAGCGGCCTGAACATCACGGTGTGGAGTTACGTCGATCAGCTCAACATCTCGGTGCTCTCCGACGGCAAGACATTGGACGACCCGCACGAGCTCACCGACGCGATGGTCGATGCGTTCCGTGAAATACGCACTGCAGCAGGGCTTTCCGCTGATCTGACGGTCGTCGAATCCGCTATGGCCCCATAGTCGGCTCAGCCGACGTGGCCCCATAGTCGGCTCAGCCGACGTGGCCCCATAGTCGGCTCGGCTGCTCAGGCGGCCAGCTGCTCATCCACCCGCGCCTGCCGAGCGGCGTTGGCGGCTGCATCATCCGCGGGCGCACCCTGGTCGCGGTAGCGCCGCAGATAACGCTCGAACGCCCGCCGGTCGGTGTCGCCGCGAATCGGGTCCAGGCTCAATACGACGTGGCTGCCGGGGGCAGCCGTAGCGATCTGGCGCCGGCGCAGCCACACGGATCCGACGGCCATCAGCCACGACGCAGCCATGGCCGCACCGAGCGCGGGGGCGAACCCGACCCCGTAGGCCAGGGCCGCGACGAACAGGCCCAGGAAGACGAAACCGATCAGTGTCAACAGGTAGGCAAACACCGGCCACGGGGCCCTCTGCACGAACATCCGCATCTCCAACCTCCTCAGAACAACGCTACGCGTAGCGTAGCGATACGCATAGTGTAGCGTCACGGTCGCCGGATTTGTTCCGTCACCTGCCCAGGAGGACACCGATGGCCCCGCCGGAAGCACGCGACGGGATCGGCGAGCGGATTCATGCCGCGGCCCTCGACCTGCTGCGCGCGCGAGGACCCCGGGCGGTCACCATGCAGGCTGTCACCGAAGCGACCGGAATAGCCAAGACCACGCTCTACCGCCGCCACCCCAATCGACGCGCGCTCCTGGCCTCGGCGCTGAAGTCATTGACACTGCGGGCGTCTCTGCCGGCGGGCGCCGACACCGAGCAGCGCATGCGCTGGGCAGTCGAGCAATCAGTCGAGGTGATCACTCACGGCATCGGTGTCGGCGGATTCGCCGCGCTGCTGACCAACGAGGATCCCGAATTCAGCGACGCGTTCCGGACCATCCTCGGCGCACACCGCGCCCAGGCCATCGAGGCGCTGGGCTGCGATGGCACTGACGGAGACACCGTGATCGACATGATCGTCGGCAGCTACGTGGCCGAGTTGGCGCGTGCCGCACAGGTCGATGAGAACTGGGGTGAGCGGGTCGCTTCGATCCTGCGACGACTACCGAACCGCTGAGTCGGGTTGGCCGAGCACCGCCTGGCGCTTGGCCTGCACCCAGGACAGAAACTCCTCGACGGCCTGGGCGGTGTAGTGCGCGCGCGGAGATCCGTAGTAGAAGTCGAACGCGTGTTGGGCGTGCGGTATCTCGGCGTACACCACGGGCGCGGTCGAGATCTTCTGCAGCGCTTCAGCGAACTCGCGTCCTTCCGGGACCGGAATGATCGAGTCGTCCTGACCGTGCAGGATGAAGAACGGCGGGGCGTCCGGACGCACCCGGTGCAGCGGTGAGGCATCGGTGTAGATCTGCCGGTGACCGGAGATCGGCTTCTTGACCACCAGACGCTGCAGGAACGCGATGAACTCTTTGCGCCCGCTGCCTCGCGCCGACACCCAGTCGTAGCGGCCGTAGATCGGCACCGCGGCCACCACGGAGGTGTCGATGTCCTCGAATCCTGGCTGGTACTGCGGGTCATCGGCGGTCAGCGCCACCAATGACGTGAGATGGCCGCCCGCGGACCCGCCCGAGACGGCGACGAAGTCAGGATCGCCACCGTAGTCGGCGATGTTGTCCTTGATCCACGCCAACGCGCGTTTGACGTCGACGATGTGGTCGGGCCAGGTGTGACGCGGGCTGACCCGGTAGTCGATCGACACGCACACCCAGCCGTGCTCGGCCAGGTGGCTCAGCAATGGATAGGCCTGGGGGCGACGCATCCCGATCGCCCATGCGCCGCCCGGGATCTGCAGAAGCACAGGCGCTTTGCCATCGCGGGGCAGATCGGACCGACGCCAGATGTCGGCGTGGTTGACCGACGGATGCGGCCCATAGCGAACGGTGCCGGCCTTCTCGACGTAGCGCCGGCGGATCAGTTCGTTGGGCCATACACCGATCAGGCGGCGCCGGCCGGACTTCGCGGCTTCGGAGATCGCCTGGTAGTTCTCACCGAGTGCGTCACGCAGCGGGTCCTCGAAGTGTGGTTGCGACGCCACGTTGCGCCGGTGGATCAGATACAGCAGCGCCCAGCCGACGGCATGCAGCAGGAGCGCAAGTCGCCCTCGTTTACCGTTGAAATCGCCGCGCAGCCCGCGTCTCCCGGCGTCGAGCATCGATCCGGCCATGTACAGCGGCGACATCTCCGAGGTCGGCCAGCCGAACGCGAACACCGGAATGGTCAGGTAGCCCTCGCGGGCCAGCGGGCGTACCCCGTTGGCGGCGTTGAGCAGTTCGACTCCGGCGCGCAGCAGCGGCCGGGGCTTACGTAGTCTGAACGCGATCGTGCAGGTCCTTCCGTGAGATCTTGCCGGTGACGCCACGGGGCAGTTCGTCGAGCACCGTGATCGCCCGCGGCACTTTGTAACTGGCCAAGTTGTCGCGGACGTAATCCTTCAGCACGTCCGGGGTCGCCGAGGCGTCGACGACCAGCACGACGAAGGCCTCCAGACGCTGGCCGAATCTGTCGTCCTCGACACCGAGGACAGTTGCCTCGACGACGTCGGGATGCGCGGCCAGCAACTTCTCCACCTCGATCGGATAGATGTTCTCGCCGCCGGAGACAATCATCTCGTCGTCGCGGCCCACCACGAATAACCGCCCCGAGTCGTCGACAAACCCGACGTCGCCCGAACACATGAACCCGTCGTGGAACTTCTTGGTCGCACCCGAGGTGTAGCCGTCGAATCCGGTGTTGTTGCGCACGTAGATGCTGCCCACCTCGCCGGCGGGCACCTCGCGCAGGCCCGCGTCCAGGATGCGGATCTCGGTGCCCTCGGCGGGACGGCCCGCAGTGTCGGGGGCGGCCCGCAGGTCCCGCGGCGTCGCGGTGGCGATCATGCCGGCCTCGGTGGCGTTGTAGTTGTTGTAGATCACGTCGCCGAAGCGGTCCATGAACGAGACCACGACGTCGGGACGCATCCGCGAACCCGACGCTGCCGCGAATCGCAGTGACCGCCCGCTGTACCCGTCGAGCACCTCGTCGGGCAGCTCCATGATCCGGTCGAACATCACCGGCACCAGACACAGTCCGGTGGCTCGGTATTTGTCGACGAGCTCCAGAGTGGCCTCCGGATCGAATCTGCGGCGGGTGATGACCGTGCACGCCATCGACGCCGCGAAGACCAGCTGGGAGAACCCCCAGGCGTGAAACATCGGAGCGACGACCACCACGGGTTGCTCCGCGCGCCACGGGGTGCGATCCAGGATCGCCTTGAGCACCGTCGGGTCTCCACCGGAATGGCCGGCGCCTTTCGGAGTGCCGGTGGTGCCGGAGGTCAGCAGGATCACCCGGCTCTTGGCCAACGCCCGCTGTGGCTGCACCCCGTCATACTCGGTGATCAGTCGCTCGACGGTCGGTGTGGTGGTCGGGGTGTCGGTCCAGGCCAGGATGCGCGTGGTGGCGGGCTCATCGGCCAGGGCCTCGTCGACGGTGTCGGTGAACTCCTCGTCGTGGACGACGACGAGGTTTTTGCCCTCGCCTTCGCCGCGGATCACCTCACCCAGTGCCGGGCCCGCGAACGAGGTGTTGAGCAGCAGCACCTCGCTGCCGATCCGGTTCGCGGCGATCAACGTGTCGACGAAGCCACGGTGGTTGCGCGCCATCAGCGCGATCACTTCCGGCGCACCATCCGGCAGCGCCTGCAGCGCGGCGGCCAGCGCGTCGGCACGCCGGTCGATCTGGCGCCAGGTGAGGATCCCGAGTTCGTCGATCAGGCCGGCGCTGTCGCCGCAGCGCTGCGCGGCTGCCGCGAAACCCGAAGTGACCGCCATGTTCTCGCGCTGCATGGCCGAGGCGATGCGCAGATACTTGTCGGGCCGCATCGGTGCGATCACCCCGGCCCGCGCCATCGTCGCGACCAGGCCGACGCTGTGGTTCAGCCGACGCAGGACATCCATCCGCTAACCCAGTACGGGCAGTCGGCGCTCGCCGGCCAGGTCGTCGAGGGCACGCTGCATCACCCGCCGGACGTGGGCGTCGACCTCGTCGATGTCAGGGTTTTCACCGAACTCGGCGATGACGTCAATGGGTGGCAGGGCCTGCATGGTGATCTTGGTCGGCAGCGGCACGTTGACCGGCAGCACCACCGACAACCCGAACGGGAAGCCGAAGGAGACGGGCAGGATCTTGGTGCGGAACATCCGCGCCACCGGGCCGAGTGCCTTGGCGATCCCGGTGCCCCGGCTCAGGAACAGCTGGCTTTCCTGTCCTCCGATGCCGACGGTCGGGACGATCGGCACACCGTTGTTGATCGCCGCGCGCACATATCCGGTGCGGCCGCCGAAGTCGATCTTGTTCGCGCTCAATGTCGGGCGATAGACGTCGTAGTCGCCACCGGGAAAGACCACGACCACCCCGCCGGAGCGCAGTGCCTCGTCGGCGTTCTCGTGGTTGGCCGGGATGAACCCGGTCTTCTTGAAGAACGTGCCGGTCGGACCCACCATCAGCATGTCGTGGCTGAGGGTGTAAACCGGCCGGTCGTAGCCGAACTTCTCGTAGAAGCCACTGGCGAACACCGGTACGTCCATCGCGAACAAGCCGCCGGAGTGGTTTGCCACCACCAGGGCGCCGCCGGCCGGGAAGTGTTCCAGGCCGCGCACCTCGGCACGGTGGTAGCCCTTGAGTAGCGGGCGCAACACTCCCATCACCCGTTCGGTGAGCTCGGGGTCCCACTTGGTGATCTCGGACGGCTCGATGTCGTCGGTCACGGCGACCCCCTCATCCATACAAAGTGGAACGTGTTCTAGTTTTCCAAACTTACCCGCTGCTCACGGGCAGCATGAACCGCTGAGAGCAGCATCACGTGACCCGAAGAATCCAGCACCGGCGGGTCGGCGTCAAGTTCGGGCACCCGATCGCAACGTTGATCGTGATCAGCCGGGCCTGGCCGTCGGCTGTGCCGCGAGCGGGTTGCTTCGGCGAAACCGCCGCGCAGTGCCGCCGCGTCACCTAGGTTTTGGAATGGCTATGGCGGGACCCGGTCGGGGGATTCCGCCATAGCTGCACGGGGCTTCGACAGCGACGGCAAGACGACAGCAAGAAAAGTCATGTCGTGCCCGGCGGTGCGCGACGATACTCAATTTCCGTGAGTGACCCGTCCCGCCGCGACCGGCTCCGCGAACTGCTCGACGCGGTCACCGATGCAGCCAACACCGACGTCGCTGAGATGGCGCGGAGCAGTTACGCATCGGAATTCCATTTCTCCCGCGAGGTCCGCAGACTGACCGGCGAGTCGCCGGCGGCGCTACGACGGCGCATCACACTCGAGCGTGCCGCGTGGCGGCTGCAGCGCGGTGAGGCGGTGTCCGCGGTCGCCGCCGATGAGGGCTGGTCCTCGGCCGAGGTGTTCTCCCGCGCGTTCCGCCGCACGTACGGATGTCCACCCTCGCAGGCCGGGCAGGTGCACTTTCGTCTGCCCGCGCCGAACGGTTTGCACTTTCATCCGCCGCAATCGCTCTGGCTTGACGATCAGCACAGGGTCCCGGTGCCCGACGTCACCGACCTGATGGTCGCCCACGACATCGACGACACCGCCTACCTCCTCGAGCGCGCCACGAGCCTGACGGCCCAGCAGTGGGTCGCCGAGGTCCGCCCCGGCCAGACGGTGCTCGACTGGGACGGTGCCGAACCGAGCGTCGGCGCGGTGCTGGGTGCGATCGTGTGGACGAAAGAGGTGTGGCTGGCAACGATCGCCGGGCAGGACTTTCCGGCGCGCACCGCCACGCAGCCCGAGCTGGTCGCTGCCTCGGAACTGGCCGCCCATCACGACGAGATCGGGAAACGCTGGCGGACCGCGGTTTCCGATCACACCGCGGCCGGCCGGCTCGGCGACACCGTCATCGATGCGCTGTGTGACCCGCCGGAGTCCTTTCCGCTGTACGGCATCGTCGCGCACGTGCTGACCTACTCCGCGCATCGGCGTGAGCTGGCCCGCGCGATGCTGGCCGGCCACGGTGTGGACACCCGCCGCGGCGACCCGTTGGACTGGATGCGAAGGAGCTGACATGGCCTGCGTGTACTACACCGCCTCGAGCTTGGATGGGTTCATCGTCGACAACGACGACAGCCTGGAGTGGCTGACGTCGCGCACCGTCGAATCCGACGGGCCGTTCGCGATCGAACCGTTCGTCGCCGCGGCGGGTGCGCTGGTGATGGGAGCGGCCACCTACGAGTGGATCGCCGCGAACCATCCCGGTGAGTGGATGTACTGCCAGCCGTCCTGGGTGATGACGCACCGCAGCGACCTCGTGGTCGACGGACACCCGGTGCACACCTTCGCCGGCAGCGCCGAAGAGCTGTTCCCCCAACTTGTCGCTGCGGCCGGCGAGAAGAACGTGTGGGTGGTCGGCGGCGGCAACATCGCCGCCCAGTTCATCGCGGCCGGTCTGGTCGACGAGATGGTGGTCGCGTACGCGCCGTGCTCCCTGGGGGCGGGAGCGCGGCTCTTGCCGATGCGTTCGGAGTGGCGGCTGGCCGAATCGGCGGTCAACGGTGACTTCGTCATCGCCCGGTGGTGTCGCGCCATGCCGTCGTAACCTGGCAGCACGGTGACGATCGGAGGCACCCTGCCATGGGCCACTACCAGAGCAACATCCGTGACCTCGAGTTCAACCTGTTCGAGACGCTGGCGCTGGAGAAGGTCCTGGCCACCGGCGAGTTCGGTGACCTCGACCCCGATGCGGTGCGCCAGATGCTCGACGAAGCCGCCAAGCTGGCCGAAGGGCCGGTGGCCGAGGCGTTCGCCGAGTCCGACCGGCACCCACCGACGTTCGACCCGGCCACCCACACGGTGACCATCCCCGAACCGTTCAAGAAGTCCTACCGCGCCTGGTACCGCGGCGAGTGGTTTCGCGTCGGGATGGCCGAAGAGATCGGCGGCGTTGCTGCCCCGGCGGTGCTGGAGTGGGCGATCAACGAGTTCGTGCTCGGGGCGCAGCCTGCGGCGTTCATCTACGCGGCCGGACCGAAGATGGCCGACATCCTGTTCGGCATCGGCAACGAGCAGCAGCGGCACTGGGCCGCGTTGATGGTCGAGCGCAATTGGGGGGCCACCATGGTGCTCACCGAACCCGACGCCGGCTCTGACGTCGGCGCGGGCCGCACCAAGGCCATCCCGCAGCCCGACGGCACCTGGCACCTCGACGGCGTCAAACGCTTCATCACCAACGGCGACGCCGATGACCTGTACGAGAACATCATGCACGTGGTGCTGGCCCGCCCGGAGGGCGCCGGCCCGGGCACCAAGGGCCTGAGCCTGTTCCTGGTCCCCAAGTTCCACTTCGACCCGCAGACCGGCGACCTGGGCGAGCGCAACGGCGTCTTCGTCACCGGACTGGAACACAAGATGGGACTGAAGGTCTCGTCAACCTGTGAGCTGACCTTCGGTCAGCACGGGGTGCCCGCGGTCGGCTGGCTGGTCAACGACACCCACGACGGCATCGCCCAGATGTTCCGGGTCATCGAATACGCACGGATGATGGTGGGCACCAAAGCGATTGCGACGTTGTCCACCGGGTACCTGAACGCGCTGGAGTATGCCAAGACCCGGGTGCAGGGCGCGGACATGACACAGATGACCGACAAGAGCGCTCCGCGGGTGACGATCATCCACCATCCAGATGTGCGACGGGCACTGCTGACTCAGAAGGCCTACGCCGAAGGGCTGCGGGCGCTGTATCTCTACACCGCGGCACACCAGGACGTGGAGGTGGCCGCGATCGTGTCCGGTGCCGACGCGTCGATGGCGGTGCGCGTCAACGACCTGCTGCTGCCGATCGTCAAGGGCGTGGGCTCCGAACGCGCCTACCAGTGCCTCACCGAGTCGCTGCAGACCTTCGGCGGTTCGGGCTTCCTGCAGGACTACCCGATCGAGCAGTACATCCGCGATGCCAAGATCGACTCGCTCTACGAGGGCACCACCGCCATTCAGGCGCAGGACTTCTTCTTCCGCAAGATCGCGCGCGACCGCGGCGGAGCGCTGCTGCACGTGGTCACCCAGATCATGACATTCCTCGACGACGCCTCGGCGCATCCGCAGCTGGCCGGTGAGCGCACACTGCTCGCGACCGCGGTCGACGATGTGCAGGCGATGGTCGCGACCATGACGTCGTTCCTGGTGGAGTCTCAGCAGAAACCGAGCGAGCTGTATCGGCTGGGACTGCAATCGGTGCCGCTGCTGCTGGCGGTGGGCGACGCGCTGTTGGGTTGGTTGCTGTTGCACCAGGCCGAGGTCGCGCTGACCGCGCTGGACAGCGAGGTCGGGGAGCGCGACCGGGCGTTCTACACCGGCAAGGTGGCCACGGCGCGGTTCTTCGCCAAGAACATGCTGCCGATGCTCTCGGCGCAGCGGGCCATTCTCGAGGCGGTCGACCTGACCGCGATGGAACTGTCCGAAGCGGGGTTCTGATTGCGTTCGTGCGACGAGTTCTGGCCGCCGGGACAGTCTCTACCGCTATGAACGACGAGAGTGAGATCCGGCAGACCATCACGCGGTGGGTCGATGCGATCCGTGCCTGCGACCTCGACGGCGTGCTGGCCGCGCACACCGACGACATCGTGATGTTCGACGTGCCCCCGCCCTACGACGGGATCCGCGGCCTGGCCGCCTACCGCGACAGCTGGCCGCCGTTCTTCGAGTTCATCTCCGCGGGGGCGACGTTCGAGGTGGTCGAGCTCGACGTGGTCGCGGGACAGTCAGCCGGGTACGCGCACGGGCTGCTGCGCTGCGGCCGGCCGGAGGATTTCGCGGCCAAACCCGGCGTGCGGCTGCGGATCACCCTGGGCCTGCGCAAGGTGGATGGGCGATGGCTGATCGCCCATGAGCACCATTCGTTCCCGACCCAAGCCTGATACGCCGCCGAGTGCACGCTTTCTGACGGATCGAGGCGGATTTGTCGTCAGAAAGCGTGCACTCGCGGCGACAGGGGCGCCTAGCTCGCCGGCGGGGTGTAGCCGAACGGCAGCAGGATGCTCTTGGGCTCGCAGTAGGCCTCGATGCCCTCCCAGCCGTTCTCCCGGCCGATGCCGGAATTCTTGAAGCCGCCGAACGGCGCGCACGGGTCGAACGCGTACATGTTCACCGCGTAGGTCCCGGTGCGGATCCGCCGCGCGATCTTCAGCGCCCGGTCGTTGTCGGTGGTGTACACCGACCCGGCCAGGCCGTAGACCGAGTCGTTGGCGATGCGCACGGCGTCGTCCTCGTCCTCGTAGGGAATCACCGCCAGCACCGGACCGAAGATCTCCTCCTGGGCGATGGTCATCGAGTTGTTCACATCGGCGAACACCGTGGGCTGCACGTACCAGCCGTTGTCCAGGCCCTCCGGACGGCCACCGCCGGTGACCACGCGCGCACCTTCGTCGATGCCCTTCTTGATGTAGCCCTCGACCCGGTCGCGCTGCTTCTCGCTGATCAGCGGCCCGATCATGGCGCCCGGATCGTCCGGCAGCCCGGGCAGCATGCCTGCCACAGCCGCCGACAATTTCTCGACGACCTCGTCGTAGCGCGAGCGCGGCGCCAGGATCCGGGTCTGGCCTACACACGCCTGACCGGAGTTCATCAAGCCGGAGAACACCAGCATCGGCAGGGTGGAATCCAGGTCGGCGTCCTCCAGGATGATCGCCGCGGATTTGCCGCCGAGCTCCAGGGTGCACGGTTTGAGGTTGTCGGCGGCGATCTTGGCGATCTCGCGGCCCACACCGGAGGAGCCGGTGAAGGTGTACTTGTCCAGGTTGGGGTTCGCGGTCAGCGCCTGACCGGTCTCCGGACCGCCCGGCACGATCGACAGCACCCCTTCGGGCAGGCCGGCTTCGACGAACGTCTCGGCCATGGCGAACACCGACAACGGCGTCTCCGAGGCGGGCTTGAGCACCACCGTGCAACCGGCCAGCAGCGCCGGACCGAGCTTGTTGGCCGCCAGGAAGAACGGCACGTTCCACGCGGTCACCGCGCCGACGACGCCGACCGGCTCGCGCACCACCAGCGTCTGCCCGTACACCCCGTCACGGATGTCCTGCCAGGTGAACTTGTCGGCAGCGCCGGCGTAGTACTGGAAGGACGACATCGCGGCGCCGTACTGCATCATGTCGACGATGGTCGGCGGCTGGCCGGTCTCGGCGGCCAGCAGGAACTTCAGCTCGTCGGCGCGCTCCTCCATCAGCTTCACCGCGCGCTGCAGCACCTCGCCGCGCTGCTGTGGTGTCATCTGCGGCCACGGGCCGTTGTCGAAGGCCTCGCGGGCCGCCGCGCACGCGGCGTCGACGTCGGCGACAGACGCCAGCGGCACCTTGCCGACCAGTTCGCCGGTGGCGGGGGAGTGCACCTCGATCACGTCGGAGGTGGCCGGCTCGACCCACTTGCCGCCGATGAACAGCTTGTCCCATTCGGTCTTGAACGCGGTGGTCTGTGTCATGACCGTCACACTACCGAGCGATCGACGAAACGAGAACCTGTTGCAAGACGACCGTCAAGACGGCCGTAACACCAGCACCAGATTGCTCACCAGAAATTCCCGAAGGCCCGGCACACGGGTGAGGCCCCAGGCCCATCGCGGGTGGTAGCGGGGAAAAGCGGCGACCAGCGCGCCGGTCTCATGAGCCCAGCGCAACCCGTCGGCCGCCGACACCGCGAACAACGACGAACCGTAGTCGTTCTTCGGTCGACGGCCGTGTTTGCGGGCATAGCGGTCGGCCGCCCGCCGTCCGCCCAGGTAGTGCGTCAGCCCCATCTCGTGCCCGCCGAACGGTCCCAGCCACACGGTGTAGGACAACACCACCAGTCCGCCCGGCCGCGTCACGCGCAGCATCTCGTCGCCCAGGAGCCAGGGCTGCCGCACGTGCTCGGCGACGTTGGACGACAGGCAGATGTCGACGCTGGAATCGGCGAACGGTAACGCCATCCCGGAGGCCCGCACGAATGCCCCGCGGCGACCGGCCGGGGTGTGCGGCGCGGCGTGCATCTCCTCGGGGTCGGGCTCGACCCCGAGGTAGTGGACTCCGGCGTCGGCGAACGCCGTCGCAAAGTAGCCGGGCCCGCCGCCGACATCGAGCAGGGTCAGACCCGCGATCGGTCTCCCGGACACCGACCGCCACAGATCCCCGACCAGCGCGACGGTGTCGGCGGCCAGCGCGCCGTAGAACCGGTCGGGCTCGCTGCGCTCGAACCGGAACGCCGCGAGCAGACGGACCGAGCGCGCGAACGTCGCCCGTCGCGCGAACAGAGCGGTAGCGACCACCCGGTCACCCTACGCACGCAGTTACGCTGAGTGGCGATGTCTGACAGCCCCGGTGCGACCGCACACGTCTCCTCTGTGCTGCTGCTGTGCTGGCGGGACATCGGCCACCCCCAGGGCGGCGGTAGTGAGACATACCTGCAGCGCATCGGCGCGCAGCTTGCCGACGCCGGCGTCCGGGTGACGCTGCGCACCGCGCGCTACCGTGGCGCCCCCCGTCGCGAGGTGGTCGACGGGGTGCGGGTCCAGCGCGCCGGGGGCCGGTACTCGGTCTACGTGTGGGCACTGGTGGCGATGGCGTTGGCTCGCCTCCGTGTCGGACCGCTGCGACGCGTGCGCCCCGACGTCGTGATCGACACCCAAAACGGGCTGCCGTTCCTGGCGCGGCTGATCTACCGGCGGCGGGTGGTCGTGCTGGTGCACCACTGCCACCGCGACCAATGGCCGGTCGCGGGTCCGGTCATGGGCCGGATCGGCTGGTTCGTCGAGTCGCGGGTGTCGCCGCGGGCACACCGCGGCAACCAGTACGTCACCGTGTCGCTGCCGTCGGCCCGCGACCTGACCGCGCTCGGGGTCCACACCGGCCACATCGCGGTGGTGCGCAACGGCCTGGACGCCGCCCCGGCCGACACGCTGACCGCTCCGCGGTCGCCCACCCCGCGGGTGGTGGTGTTGTCGCGGCTGGTGCCGCATAAGCAGATCGAGGACGCGCTGGAGGCCGTCGCCCTGCTGCGCGACCGCATCCCGCAGCTGCACCTGGACGTGTTGGGCAGCGGCTGGTGGGCCGACCGGCTGGTCGACCACGCCTCCCGGTTGGGTATCCGCGATGCCGTGACCTTCCATGGCCACGTCGACGACAACACCAAACACGCTGTGCTGCAACGCAGCTGGGTTCACGTACTGCCCTCTCGCAAAGAGGGTTGGGGTCTGGCGGTGGTGGAGGCCGCTCAGCACGCCGTGCCGACCGTCGGCTACCGCGCCTCCGGTGGGTTGACCGACTCGATCGTCGACGGTGTGACCGGGACCCTCGTCGACGATCTCGTTGGCCTGGTGGAGGGGCTGGACACGCTGCTGACCGACCGGGTGTTGCGCGAACAGCTCGGCATGAAGGCCCAGTTGCGCAGCGACGAGTTCTCCTGGGCGCAGAGCGCCGAGGCCATGCACGCGGTACTGGAGTCGGTGCGCCGCGGAGAACGAGTCAGCGGCATCATCTGAGCGTCGGCGAATTCGCGTACATCCGCTCGAATGCTCATTAACATAGCTGCCATGCAGGACGTGCTGCGCCGGGTGCTCGACTACCGCATGACCGTCGCCGAATGGATTGGCGCAGCCGTACTGCTGGGCACGCCGTACCTGATGCTCGGCGTCATATGGGCGGTCTCGCGATCCGAGACGTTCGCGCACGTCGAGGGACTGGACAAACCCGTCGCGATCGTCGGCTCGGTAGTGTTCTGGCCCGTGCTCATCGCCGCCCAGTTGTGCGCACTATGAGCCGTACGCGCATTCACATCAGCCGCCGCACCGCCCGCTGGGACCCCGACCAGACCGTCACTGTCGCCGACGCGATGGACTTCTGGTCGTTCGCCGCCGGGGCGGCCAACGTGGTCATGCAGCTGTCGTTGCCCGGGGTCGGACACGGCGTGGTGGAGAGCAAGGTCGACTCCGGCAGCCTGATGAAGCACCCTTGGAAGCGGGCACGGACCACCTTCCAGTATCTGGCGGTTGCGGTGCTCGGATCCGACGACGACCGCGCGGCGTTCCGGGACGCCGTCGACGAATCGCATCGACACGTCAAGTCCGATGCGACCAGCCCGGTGCGCTACAACGCGTTCGACCGGGACCTGCAGATGTGGGTGGCCGCCTGCCTGTTCGTCGGTCTGGAGGACACCTACCAGCTGTTGCGCGGAAAGCTGACCGCGCAACAGGCCGAGCAGTTCTACCGGTCGGCCTGGCCGCTGGGCACCACCCTGCAGGTCACCGAGGACCAATGGCCGCCGACCCGGGCCGACTTCGACCGATTCTGGGATGACGCATGCGATCGCATCGTCGTCGACGAGGTCGTCGGCAGCTTCCTGTCCGATTTGGTGAACCTGAGGATGATCAACCCTGTGCTGGCGCTGCCCTTTCGGCCGCTGCTGAAGTTCCTCACCATCGGGTTCTTGGCGCCGGTGTTCCGGGACGCGGTCGGACTGTCGTGGGGCCGGTCGCGTCAGTGGCTCTTCGAGCAACTCTTCCTGTCCGTCGCGCTCGTCAACCGGTTCCTGCCCGGGTTCGTCCGCCAGGGCAGCACCCATGTGCTGCTGGCCGACGTCCGCAGGCGGGTCCGACAGGGCCGGCGCCTGGTATGAGAGGGCCACGGATGTTCCTCCGCCGGGTGCTGAGCCGGCGGCTCAGCGTCGCCGACGTCATCGAGATCGGTATGTGGTCGGCAATCCCGTACCTGATGGTCGGCCTAACCTGGGCATTCTTCGGGGTCGAGGACGTCCGGGCGCTGGAAGATCTGCTGCAGCCACAATTACCCGCCGGGGCCGACCTGGCCGCCTACCTGCTGGTCACCGCGCTGTGGCCGGTCTATGTGATGGTGCCCTCGGTGTGCACCGCGTGACCCGACCAGCATCGCGATCAGACCCGCCAGCAGTTGCCCGAGCCACCCGGTGTGCGCGGCGATCATGACGGCGCGGTGCGGCGAACCGGGTGCGGCGCCACCGATCTCGTACACCGCGAGGTCGTCGTCGCGATAGGCCACCGGCAGGTCCAGGTACGGGCCGGGCTCGTGCACCACCACCCACCCCACGCCCGCAGCCGCCAATTCGGCCCGGTCGGCGCCGGCCAGCAGCAGACCCTGTATCTCGCGCGCCCGGGCCCCTTCACCGGGTACCGTCTTCCCGGCGATGGTCAGGTCACCTGTGCTCAACACATCGGCGCGCAACCATCGCGGCAGCGGGTCCAGCACCGGCGCCTCCCCGGCCCACGCGAACCGGCGCATGCTGTCGGCCGGCAACACGGCCACCGGCGCCGGATCGGCGTTGATCAGCGCTGCCGCGGCCGACCAGCCCGGCGGATAGTGCACCGGCACCACCCGGCCACCGACACCCCAGGCGAGGTCCGGCAGCGCCGCGATCATCGCCGCACTACACACCGCGGCCACCGCGACCGCGGGCAGTCGCCGCCGCAGCATGAGCACGGTCGCGGCTCCGGCCAGCGCGTAGGCCGGCATCGCCAGCGCCACCCACTTCTGAGCGTCGCGGATCACCCCCAACCCCGGCACGGCGCGAATCACGTTGTCGGCGAGACTCAGTCCTGAGTCGGTGCCCAGCAGCGCGGGAATGACGATCGCAGCGGCGGCGATCACCAGCAGCGGCATCGCGATCCGGCGGCGCACCAGCAGGGGTACACCCAGCGCCACCACAGCCAGCAGCACCCCCGTCGAGACCAGCGCGAACAGGGAAGAGCGTGACGCCGGCACCGCCTCGGCGTTCCAGATGCCACCCAGGCCGGCCAGACTGCCGAACGTGCCCAGCCCCGGTTCGGCACGCGCCGCGAACGCCGCGACCCCGGTGTCGCTCACCGGGCGCGCGGCCCAGCCGTTGGACACCATCGACGCGACCAGCCACGGCAGCGCCGCGCAGACAGACACCGCCGCGCTGACCGCCAGGCACCACAGCCGCGAGCGGCCCTGACCCGGCGCCAGCGCGCAACCCATCGCGACGATGCCGGCCAACAGGAGGCCGGTCGGCGTCAATCCGGCCAGCGCGACCCAGAAGGCCAATGCGCCGACGCCGCCGAGGACCGGCACGGTGACAGGGTCGCTGAGATTGCCACGCAGACCGAGCACCACAACCGCGACCCACGGCAGGCAGCCGTACCCGACCAACAGGCTCCAGTGGCCCTGCAACAGTCGCTCGGCCACATAGGGATTCCAGATCGCGACCGTCACCGCGACGCACTGACCGGCGATCCCGGCCTCGGGCAGCAGGCGCGCGACCAGACGTGCCGCACCCCAACCCGCCGCCCACAGCCCGGCGATCAGCAGCAGCTTGACCACGATGCCGCCGTCGAACACCGCCGAGGCCAGCGCGATCGCGAAGTCCTGGGGCAGCGCCCGCGGCGCCGCTTCGGAGAGTCCCAGCGCGGTGTCGGACAGGTACGAGCGCGGTGTCGACACCGCGTCGCGCAGCAGGAGATAGCCGGGGGCCGCCAGCGGCGCGGTCACCGCCAGGGTCAGCGCCAGCGCATACCCCGGCGCCACCACCGACCGGGCGGTCAGACCGGTCGGTCCGGCGGTAGGTCGGACGGCCGCTGCGCCGGGAGTTTCTCGGTCTTGGCTTCAGCACCCGGCACCGGCTCACCCTCGTCGCCCCGACCGCCGAAGAAACGGTTACCGGTGTCGTCGAGTCCGGGATCGAGCAGCATCGACTCGGCGCGCAGGCTGAACGTTCCCAGCAGGGCACCGCCGATCAACGCCACCAAGCCCAGCGCGGTGAAGGTGATGGGCAAGATGCGACCCCACAACGCCACCCGGTCGCGTTCGTCGAACGCGGCCGCGACCTGAGACTCGACCGACTCCTCGTTGGTGGTCACGGTGTAGTCGACGAACGTCACCTCGGGCTCGAGCGCTTCCCGCGCGTAGTAGTGGAAGCCACGATCGGTCTGCTTGACGATCGTGCCCGACACCGGATCGACCCAAAAGGTGCGCTGCGCGGCGTAATACCGCGTCATCGTGATCATTTCCTCGGGGTCACCTTCGAGTCCCCACAGCGCGGCGCGCGCGGTGACCTGGCTGTCGGCGTCGTCATCGTAGAGCGAGGCGTACCGCACCGGTTCGACCAGCGCGCCGTCGGAGTCCAGACCCACGTTCTGGGTGAAGCGGAAGGTCGTCAACCCATTGACGTCCTCCTCACCGGAGTAATTGGCGTCGAACGGTTGCTGCGCGATCGGATCGAACAGCGGATACGTCTTCTTCTCGGTGTCGAACGGGAACCGGTAGGTCAACCCCTCGTGCGGTAGCGCGACGTTGGTCGGCGGCGCCTCGTCCTCCAGCGCGCGCGGCCGCTGCACCGCGCCACCCGGGTTGTTCTCGGTGGACACCGCCTCGGCGTCGCTGCGGTCGACGGTGACGGTGTCGACCATCGCCAGCAGCAGACCGTTGTCCTGCTGCTGGTCGGTACGGCGCAGCGAGCTACCCACCTGCAGGGTGACCACTTCGGCGTTGGCCGGCGACTCGACGCTGATCTGACGCTGCAGGACCAGCGGAACGTCTTCGTTGACGACGAACCGCTCACCCAACAGCGACGCGGGGTCGAATGCGGTTCCGGTGCCGTCGCTGACCAGCGTGGAGTCGATGTCGAGCGGAATCTTGGAGATCTGGCTGCGGGTGTAGGTGCTCAGCAGCAGGGCCGCGATGAGAAGGGCGGCGCCCAGACCCATGATTCCGCACGCGGCGATCCTCAGCGCAACTGCGCGGTTCAATACCGTGTCTCCCTTCGCGCCCCGCCATGGTGGGTCCGGTGATCGTCAGGTGCCTGTGTGTGACGGCAAACCCGTTCGACCCTAACAGCACAGATTAAGGTCGGCGCTCACTACGACCCGTAGTGCAGGGTCGTCGTCCCGCGCTCTCTGACTACCCGTTTCGCAGTCTTTTCCTGCGCCGTTTTCTGCGCCGACGGATTGCGCGGCACACTGTGGGTCATGACCGCAACCGGCGCCGACGCCGTCGGCGGGACCCGCAGCTTCCTGCCGGCCGTGGAAGGGATGCGCGCGTGCGCGGCCATCGGGGTCGTCGTCACCCACGTGGCGTTCCAGACCGGGTACAGCAGCGGGGTCGTCGGACGCATTCTCGGCCGCTTCGATCTGGCGGTCGCGGTGTTCTTCGCGTTGTCGGGTTTCCTGTTGTGGCGCGGTCACGCCGCGGCGGCGCGCGGTCTGCGGGAGCGGCCCGCCACCGGTCACTACCTGCGCTCTCGGCTGGTGCGGATCATGCCCGGCTACCTGGTCGCCGTGGTCGTGATCATGGCGCTGATGCCCGACACCAGCGGTGATATCACCGTGTGGCTGGCCAATCTCACGTTGACGCAGATCTACGTGCCGTTGACGCTGACCTCAGGGCTGACCCAGATGTGGAGCCTGTCGGTGGAGATGAGCTTCTATCTGGTGCTGCCGTTTCTGGCGCTGCTGGCCCGGCGGCTTCCGGTTCGGGCGCGGATCCCGGTGCTCATCACCGTGGCGGTGGTCAGTCTGTTCTGGGTGGTCATCCCGTTCGACGGCGCATCGGGTCACAACCTGTGGAACTGGCCGCCGGCCTTCTTCTCCTGGTTCGCCGCGGGCATGGTGCTCGCCGAGCTGACCGTGAGCCCGGTCGGGTGGCCGCACCGCCTGGCGCGACGGCGGATCCTGATGGCCGGGTTGGCCCTGGTGGCGTTCGGCATCGCCGCCTCCCCGCTGGCCGGGATGGAGGGACTGCACCCCGGCTCGATCGGCCAGGTCATGCTCAAGAACGCGATGGGTGCCGTGGTGGCCGGGGCATTGCTGGCCCCGCTGGTGCTGGACCGTCCCGACACCGCGCACCGACTGCTGGGCAGCGCGCCGATGGTGACGTTGGGCCGGTGGTCCTACGGGTTGTTCGTATGGCACCTGGCCGCGTTGGCGATGGTGTTTCCGATGATCGGCGAGTTTCCGTTCAACGGCCACTTCACCATCGTGCTGACGCTGACGCTGCTGTTCGGCACCGCGATCGCCGCGGTCAGTTACGGGCTGATCGAGTCGCCGTCGCGCAACGCGTTGCGACGCTGGGAGTTGCGCCACGACCCGACCCCGCTGGACAGTTCGGTCGACGAGTCCGTCGCAGCCACGGTGCCGCGCTGACGGTGCGGGATCGCCGAGGCCGCGACCACCAGCACCGAGATCAACGCGAGCAGCTGCACACCGGCGGAGTGGCCGACGTAGCCGTCGACGGACCGCCACGGGTTCTGGCTGAGCACCGCCCCGGCGAGCAGCAGTCCGCCGGCCGCTGACGTGACGGTCACCGCGTCGAACACCTTCTCGCGTCGGCCCAGTAGGTGGGCCAGGCCGACGACGACCAGCGCTGTGGCCACCCCGGCGAGTCCGGAGACCACGGCGCCCACTGCGGTGACCGCCGCGGTTGCCGCCACCGGACCCGGTTGCCACACCTGGCCCACCCCGCCGACTGTGCCGCGGCGCCGGATCGGCACGAACGCCAGCGCGATCAGGACCGGCAGCAGGCCCAGGCCGGCGACCAGCCCGACCCGGTAGCTGGTGTTGGACTCGAACGTCATCGTCACGGTGGCATCCGGTCCGGCCGGCAGCACCCAGCCCTGTTGCCAGCCGTTGACGGTGATCGGTGTCAGATCGGTGCCGGCGGTGGTACGGGCGACCCAGCCGGGATTGATGCTCTCCGGTATGACCAACAGCCGATCCGCATCGGACGCCTCGACGCGCACCTCACGCCGGTTGTTGTCCCACTGTTCGACGGCCACCGATGTCGTTGTCGCCGAGGAAATCCGGTCAGCGTGCGGGGTGTGCAGCCGGATTCCGTCGACGATGAAGGTGGGTCCCGGGCTGACCAGCAGCTCCTGCTCGCCGGCGGGCAGAGCGATGGGTTCGCTGCTGCAGGGTTGCGCTGCGATGGGTCGGTTGTCCAGCAGGTCAGCGACCGTCGCGCTCACCGACGTCTGCACGAACTGGCCCGCCACTCCGATGATCGGTCCACGTCCACAGGGAATTGTGATGCGGCGCAGGCGATTCGCCGAGGCGTCGGCGGCGTCCAGTGTCGCCCCACGCGAATCCAGTGCGACGATCTCTGCCAGCCCGGGTGGTTTGAGTTGGTCGAATCCCAATGCGGTGCGGTCGATCACGTCGTCCCAGTCCAGCAGGGACACCCGGACGGTGTCGGTGAGGCGGGGCTTGAGCCGCAGGGTTTCGGTACCGGCGGTCAGGCGACGCACTTGCGGACCGTCCCCAAGGTCGATGGCGATCAGTCTGGGACGCGCCGGCAGCGCGGACTCGCTCGGTGTCACGCGCACCGCAGCGACGTTGCGCGGGCCCGGCAGGCTGATCGACAGGGTCGGCGGAGTGCGGGGCTGGACGACGCGCTGCGGCGCGGTCCACGAGGTGTCGGGGTCACCGTCGGTGGCAGCGTACGCCGAACCCAGCACGTCGAGCAGATCGGAATCACCGTATGCGCGAGCAGTTTCCGGTTGCGCGATCACGTCGGCGAGATTGGGGCCCTGCCGGGCACGCACCCATACGGTCGGGGTCACCTCGGTCTGTTCGGGCACCGTGAGCATGCGGCTGAGGTTCACCGGCTCCTCGGAGGCCAGCGCCATCGCAGCCGAACAGCGGGTCCCGGTCGGGCTGTCGGCGCAGCCGGATCGTCCCAGCAGTTCGGTGCCGAGATCCCATTGCGCCACTGTGCTTTGCTGCCGCGGGCCGGGAACATCGACGGTGTGGCGCAGGCTCACGGGGTGGGCGAAACCGTTCGCGTCGTACTGGGTGAGGCTGAGCTCGGTGATACCGAACTGCACTCCGGGGGAACCGTCGTCGGTGCCGACCGCGGTGATCCGTACCCAGGGCGACTCACCGTAAGGCAGTGCGACGGTCAACGGCTCGCCCGGGTCTTCGAACCGTACGGTGCTGGTGCCGTTGACCGTCGAGACCTCCAGTCGGCGTACCTGCGCGCCGACGGCGGTCGCGCTGGGAGTGATGGTCAGCGTCGCGTTGGTGAGCGGCCGGTCGAAGTCGACCTGCAGCCACTGTCCGACGGCGTTCTGCAGCGAATTCGACACCCAACTGGTCGCGGCGTCGGCATCGATCGCTGCCGGGGCCGCCGAGGCGGGGGAGACATCGGGCAGCGCGGTGGAATCGGCGGCCGAGCTCGACACCGTGATCCGGCCGCCCGACCACCGCCCGGATACCGGCTCGGCCCCTTCGGAGGGGTAGTCGGGGACCCGGTTGTAGGTGTTGCGCGGGTCCCCGGGGGCGCGTACGGCCGACGAATGGTCGTCGACGCGCCCATAATCGGTTTCGCGGGCCACCGGGGTGTCGGTGACCGTGGTCAGCGGCGCCGGCAGTCCGGCGCGCAGCGCATCCTGGGTGAGCAAGGCGGGACCCAGCGCAGACTCTCCGGTCAGCCGCCGACGTTCGTCGAGGCGCAGCAGCGCTTCTGGGGCGCCGTCGATCCGCGGCAGTGCGTCGGCGTCGACGACGTAGGGCGCCATCGGCGCGTCGGCGTCGTCGACCCGGTAGATCTCCACGGCGGGGTAGCGGGGTCGCAGGCCGCTGTCGGCCACGAAACCCTCCAGGGTGCCCGGTCCGACCGGAGCGCCGAATTCGGCGACCTTCGTCAGCCCCGGTGAACCGTCGATGGCCCGGTGCACCAGGATGGGCCGCGCCGAGCGCGACGAGTCGGGGTCGAGGTCGTTGCGCACCACCACATAGGAAATGCCTTGCCGGGTCAGGGTGTCGGCCAGCCCGTCGGACGGCCGGCCGGCGGCGAACAGCCGCTGCACCGAGTCGAGGGCGCGGATGGTCTCCGGCGGGGTCAGCGGTATGGAATCCCGCACGCCCCATGCGCTGTCGCCGAGCACCTGGAGCGGCTCGTCGCGGGAGTTACCCCACGTCTGGGTGGCGAACGGTGCGCCGGGTGCCACCAGAACCCGTCCATCGGCGTTGTGGTCGTCCAGCCACGCCGCGGCGTCGTGCCAGTACTGCGGGATTGCGTCGAATGCCCCCGGCGGGGTGAGGCGGCCGGTCCAGGCCAGCGAGCTGGCGGCCAGCACTCCGGAGATCACCACCAGGGCGACGGCGACTCGCTTGTCGTCTTCGGGATGGGCGATGGCCTGGCGCCACACCGGCCGCGGCACGCTTCCGGGCAGCGGCACCCGGCCCAGCAGGTGGGCCAGCCCCAGCACCAGCGGCAACCGCAGCAGTGGTTCGAGTTTGTGCAGGTTGCGCAGCGGTGTGCCGTCAGCGTCGAGGAAAGCCTGAACCGACTGCGCCACCGGGGACCCCAGGCCGCCCGCGTAGCCGGCAGCCAACAACACCACGCCGACCATGAGCATGGTGATCAGCCGGCCCTTGGCCGGCATGCTGCGCAGTGCCAGCCCGGCCAGCCCGGCCGCGGTGACCAGCGTCGTCGCCAGTACCGCCACCGTTCCGGTGACCAGCGGCGCCCCGGCCGTGGCGGTCGGCGCGACATAAGGCGTCCAGGCGCCGGTGCCGCGCAGCATCTCTGTCAGCGACATCCACCGGGTGGTCACGCCCGAGGACTCGATGAAATCCAGGAACGGTGGGCTGATCCGGCCGAGATGCAACAGCGCGACGACCCACCACACGGTCGCCAGCGCGACGCACGGCAGCCACCAGGCGACGAAGCGTCGCCACACCTTGTTGGGGCGGTGGCAGCACAGCCACACCACCGCGCACAGACACGCTGACAGCGTCGCCATCGCGTTGACCGCGCCCATCAGGGCGATCGCCAGCGCCGAGCGGGCCGCCAGTAGCCGAATCCGTGCATCGCCCTGGTCTTCTCCCACCCCTCCGGTCCTGCCCTGAAGCACCAGCACGATCGGCAACAGCACCCACGGTGCGAGCATCATCGGCAGCGTCTCCGACGAGATCGCACCCAATGTGGTGAGCACCCGCGGCGACAGGGCGTAGGCCAGCGCGGCGATCATCCGGGAGGTGCGACTGCCGATACCGAGAGCTTCGGCAAGGCGCAGCACTCCCCAGAAGCCGATGACCAGCAGTACCGCCCACCACAGCCGCTGGATCACCCAGCCGGGCAGGCCCAGCACATCGCCGGCCAGGAAGAATGTTCCGTGCGGGAACAGGTAGCCATAAGCCTGGTTCTGCGCCTGTCCGAACGGCAACTCGCTGTTCCACAGCGTGAAGGCGCGCGTCAGGAAGCGCAGCGGATTAGCTGTCAGATCCAGCTTGGTGTCGGGTGAGATCTGTCCGGGCGACTGGGCGAAGGTCAGGATCAGCGCCGCCGCAGCGGCCACCCACAGCCAGCGCCGCGAGAGCGGCTCGGTGGACGGGCTAGCGCCGGTCGCCGTATTCAACCCGATTGAGTACCGACGACGCCGGATCGCCGGCTTGCAACGGAGGCCGGGTGTCCTGCTGCACCATCAGTGTCACCCCGAAGACGGCGGCCGCGCCCAGCAGCAGGCCGACGACCAGGCTGGCAGCAGCGGGCACGAGAAACCGATCCATGAGCCACAAACTACACGAGGGCCGGCAGCGGTCCGGCTCGTACATCGACGCGTCGGCGCCGCGATCAGCACTGGTCGGCGGCCCGCATAGCCCATGTCCGACGACGCTGAGCAGGCTCGACGGGCACCGACCCAAGGTGCACCCGTCGACGCCGGCACGGCCCGGGTCGTGGATACCGGCTGCGGTTTTCACTAGGGTCAGGACGATGGTTGTGCCGCCGACACTGCAGATGGTGCCGAAAGTCCTGATAGGTGCGTTGAGCACGGTTGCGTTGCTGGTCTCCTGCTCCTCGGCTGGAGAGGTTCCGGCGCCTCCGCGAGCCAATGCTGCACCCGTGACGGCCGCGGGACCGGCCGCGCCGCCGCCGCAGGCTCCCGTCCCCGCCGCGCCCGTGTGTGGGGATCCGGCTGCCGTGGTGGCCGCGATGTCGACCCGAGACAAGTTGGCCCAACTGTTGATGGTCGGGGTCAATGGAGCCGCCGACGCGCGTGCTGTCGTCGACGGCCATCATGTCGGCGGCATCATGGTCGGCAGCTGGACCGATCTGTCGATGCTGACCAGTGGCGCGCTGGCCGAGATCGCCGCGTCGGCCGGACCACTGCCGCTGGCAGTGAGCGTCGACGAGGAAGGCGGCCGGGTGTCGCGGCTGTCGTCGATCATCGGTACCCAGCCGGCGCCCCGGGTCCTGGCCCAGAGCATGTCCGCCGACGAGGTCTACCAGATCGCGTTGGACCGCGGCCGGCAGATGCGCGGGCTGGGGATCACGATCGACTTCGCGCCGGTGGTCGACATCACCGACGCGGCGCCGAACTCGGTGATCGGGGACCGCTCGTTCGGCTCGGATCCCACCACCGTCACTGAATATGCCGGTGCCTACGCCCGCGGGCTGCGCGACGGCGGGGTGTTGCCGGTGCTCAAGCACTTCCCCGGCCACGGCAGCGCCTCAGGTGACTCGCACACCGCCGGGGTGACGACCCCGCCGATCGAGCAGCTCCAGGATGCTGATCTGGTGCCATACCGCACCTTGACCACGCAGGCGCCGGTCGGCGTGATGGTCGGTCACATGGAAGTTCCGGGCCTGACCGGCAGTGAACCGGCGAGCCTGAGCCCGCAGGCCTACGGGCTGTTGCGGTCCGGCGACTACGGTGGCCCACCGTTCAACGGACTGGTGTTCACCGATGACCTGTCGGGCATGCGAGCGATCACCGATCGCTTGGGTGTGGTCGATGCGGTGCTACGAAGCCTGCAGGCCGGCGCCGACGTGGCGCTGTGGCTGACGACCGCGGAGGTGCCGGCGGTGCTCGACCGGCTGGAGCAGGCCGTCGACTCCGGTGAGCTGGCGATGTCGGGCGTCGACGCGGCGGTGATGCGCATCGCGGCCATGAAGGGGCCATCTCCGCGCTGCTGATCGGCCCGGTTGCTTACCCTGGGTGGGAAAACCGGTGCCCGCTCGGTCGGGGCACCCAGCGAGGAAGGCACGATCAATGGCGGGTGGAACCAAGCGCTTGCCGCGTGCTGTCCGCGAGCAGCAGATGCTCGACGCCGCGGTGCAGATCTTCTCGGTGAACGGATTCCACGAGACATCGATGGACGCGATCGCCGCCGAGGCGCAGATCAGCAAGCCGATGCTCTACCTGTATTACGGGTCGAAAGAGGAGTTGTTCGGGGCGTGCCTGGACCGCGAGCTGCGCCGGTTCGTCGACGAGGTACGCAGCAAGATCGACTTTGCCGACCCGCCCAAAGAACTGCTGCGTAGCGCGGTGCTGGCGTTCCTGAAGTACATCGACGAGCACCGGGCGTCGTGGATGGTGCTCTACACGCAGGCGACCAGTTCGCAACGGTTCGCCCATACCGTGCGGGAAGGGCGTGAACGCATCATCGAGTTGGTCGGCGGGTTGCTGCGGTCGGGCACCCGGTTTCCCGGCCCGGACACCGACTTCGACATGATGGCAGTTGCTCTCGTGGGCGCCGGCGAAGCCGTGGCCTCACGGGTCAGCACCGGCGATGCCGACGCCGACGAGGCCGCCGAGCTGATGATCAACCTGATGTGGCGGGGTCTGAAGGGTTCGCCCAGCGACGCTGGCGTCACGCCGTCTGCGGTGGAGCAGTCCTAGCAGCATCGGCGAAAGTGCCCTCACTGTCGCGCCGATGGGCGCGACTACGACGGTGAGGGCACCCTCGTCGAGCCGTCTACAGCGGATCGACCGTGCCGGTCAGGTGCGGATGGCCCTTGGTCAGATGCCGCAAGGTCAACTCCCAGCCCTCCCCGTGACGCCGGGTGTACAGCCCAGCGCGGGCCGGCAGTACCACCGGTTTGGCGAAACGCACCGAGTAACGCATCGAATCGGGCAGTTGGCCCTCGATATTGGCCAGCACCGCAGCAGCGCTGAACATGCCGTGCGCGATCACGGTCGGGAAGCCGAACAGTTTGGCCGCAAGTGCGTTGGTGTGGATCGGGTTGTGGTCCCCGCCCACCGATGCGTAACGGCGAATCTGGCCCGGCGTGATGCGCACTACCGCATTCGGCGGTCCAAGCTTGGGCTGCTTCTGCGGCGGCGGCTTGGGCTCGTCGGACAGACTGGTGCGCTGCTGATGCAGGAACGTGGTGACCTGCTGCCACGCCGTCTCGTTGCCGACGTTGACATCGGTCAGGATGTCGACCAGCAGACCGCGGCGGTGCTCGCGCATGTTCTCCGCACGCACCGAAGCGGACACGGTGTCAGACACCGTGATCGGTCGATGCTGGGTAATGTGGTTTTCCAGGTGGACCGAACCCATTGCTGCGAAGGGGAAGTCGAAGCCGGTGATCAACGCCATCAACGTCGGGAAGGTCAGCGCAAACGGATAGGTCAGCGGCACGTTGTCACCGAACCGTAAACCGGTCACGTGGCAGTAGTCGGCGACATTGGCCGCGTCTATCTTCAGGTCCCGCACAGTCAGGGTGCGCTGGGGCAGGGTGTCGCTGCGCGGCACCAGCGGAAGCGCGCCGGCCACCGCCAGCGCAAGGTTGCGTGCCGCCGACGGCTGCTGGTCGCCCTCGCCGCTCATGGCCGGTCGATTCGCTCCGCGAGCTCCGCTCATGGCCGGTCGATTCGCTCCGCGAGCTCCGCTCATGGCCGGTCGATTCGCTCCGCGAGCTCCGCTCATGCGCCCAACCATGCCTGTCCGCACACCCGAATCGTGTTGCCCGTCACCGCATTGGACGCCGGACTGGCAAAGTACGCGATGGCTTCCGCGACGTCGACCGGCTGTCCGCCCTGGAACAGCGAGTTCAGTCGTCGGCCGACCTCGCGCGTCGCCAACGGGATGGCGTCGGTCATCTTGGTCTCGATGAAGCCGGGCGCCACGGCGTTGATGGTGATGTTCTTCGCGGCGAATTCCGGTGCCAACGCGTCGGTCAGGCCGATCATGCCGGCCTTGGTCGCGGCGTAGTTGGTCTGGCCACGGTTGCCGGCGATACCTGCCATCGAGGACAAGCCGATGATCCGGCCGTTCTCGGCGAGCGTTCCGTTGTTCACCAATCCCTCCGAAAGACGGAGCGGTGCAATCAGATTGACAGCCAGTACGGAATCCCAGCGGCTTTCGTCCATGTTGGCCAGCAGCTTGTCGCGAGTGATGCCGGCGTTGTTGACCAGCACGTCGAGCCGGCCCCCATGATGTTCCTTGACGTGCGCGGTGATCTGCTCGACAGCATCGGCCGCGGTGACATCGAGGGGCAGGGCGGTGCCACCGACCTTCTGGGCCACGTCGGCCAGTGCGTCCGCGGCGCTCTCGATGTCCACCGCGATCACCTTCGCGCCGTCGCGGGCGAACACCTCGGCGATGGTCGCACCGATTCCGCGAGCGGCGCCGGTGACGAGCGCGACCTTGCCGTCGAGCGGCTTGTCCCAGTCCTCCGGCGCGGTGGAATCGGCCGCGCCGACCCGGAACACCTGCGCGTCGACGTAGGCCGATTTGGCGGACAGGATGAAGCGCAGGGTGGACTCCAGGCCGCTGGCGCCCGGTTTCGCGTCCGGATGCAGGTAGACCAGCGCGACGGTCGCCCCGTTGCGCAGTTCCTTGCCCAGTGACCGGGTGAAACCCTCCAAGGCCCGCTGCACGGTGCGTTCGTGGGCGGTACCGATCTCGTCGGGTGTGGTGCCGACGACGACGACTCGGGCCGACCGGCCGAGGTTGCGCAGCACGGGGGTGAAGAATTCGTAGAGCGCCTTGAGGCCCTCGGGCTCGGTGATGCCGGTCGCATCGAAGACCAGACCGCCGAACTTATCGGCCCAGCGGCCGCCCAAATTGTTGGCCACGACGTCGTAGTCCTCGGTGAACGCCTCCCGCAACGGTTCGACGACACGGCCTTGTCCGCCGATCAGCAGCGAACCCTCCAAGGGTGGCTGACCGGGCCGATAGCGCCGCAGGGGCTCGGGCTGAGGGACACCGAGTTGTTTGGCCAGGAATGAGCCCGGTCCGGAGTTGACGACCTGGGAGAGAAGATCGGAAGCCACAACGCTGCCTTTCTGATGACCTGGGGGAAATACCGGGTATGTCTTCATGACGACTGTGAAGGGGTTACCCGCACTGTCGCATCCCTCACGAACTTACTCCAGAGTAAGAACAGTGGGTAGTATGACCCTCGACACTGACGAGCAAGCCGGGAGGCAATAGACGTGGCCGACAGCAACTCCACCCGCCGGGTGGCCGTCCTCGGAGGCAACCGAATCCCCTTCGCGCGCTCCGACGGCGCGTACGCGAAGGCGTCCAACCAGGACATGTTCACCGCCGTCCTCGACGGGCTGGCCGACCGGTTCAATCTGGGCGGCGAGAGACTCGACGCGGTGATCGGCGGTGCGGTCCTCAAGCACAGCGCGGACTTCAACCTGATGCGCGAATGCGTGCTGGGCAGCTCGCTGTCGTCCTACACTCCGGCGTTCGACCTCCAACAGGCCTGCGGGACCGGGCTGCAGGCGGCCATCTCGGCCGCGGACGGCATCGCCGGAGGCCGCTACGAGGTGGCGGCGGCGGGCGGCGTCGACACTGCCTCGGACGCCCCGATCGCGATCGGTAACGACCTGCGCCGGGTGCTGCTCGGGCTGCGTCGCGCCAAGTCGAACCTCGAGCGGCTCAAACTCGTGGGCAGACTTCCCGCGTCGCTGGGCATCGAGATTCCGGTCAACAGCGAGCCGCGCACCGGTATGTCGATGGGTGAGCACGCCGCGGTGACCGCCAAGGAGATGGGGGTCAAGCGAGTCGATCAGGATGAGCTGGCTGCGGCCAGCCACCGCAACATGGCCGCCGCCTACGACCGCGGTTTCTTCGACGACCTGGTGACGCCGTTCCTCGGGCTCTACCGGGACAACAACCTGCGGCCGGACTCGTCACCGGAGAAGCTGGCCAAGCTCAAGCCGGTGTTCGGTGTGCGCAATGGCGACGCGACCATGACCGCCGGCAACTCCACACCGCTCACCGACGGTGCATCGGTGGCGCTGCTGTCCTCCGAGGAGTGGGCCGCCGAGCACTCGATCCCGGTGCTGGCCTACTTCGTCGACAGCCAGACCGCGGCTGTGGACTACGTCAACGGTCGCGACGGGCTGCTGATGGCCCCGACCTACGCGGTGCCGCGGATGCTCGAGCGCAACGGCATGAAGTTGCAGGACTTCGACTTCTACGAGATCCACGAGGCCTTCGCCTCGGTGGTGCTGGCCACGCTGGCGGCGTGGGAGTCTGAGGAGTACTGCACGCAGCGGCTGGGCCTGGACAGTGCGCTGGGCTCGATCGATCGGTCCAAGCTCAACGTCAACGGGTCCTCGCTGGCGGCCGGACATCCGTTCGCCGCCACCGGTGGACGCATCGTGGCCCAGATGGCCAAACAGCTCGCGGAGAAGAAGGCCGAGACTGGGCAACCGGTGCGGGGGTTGATCTCGGTGTGCGCGGCCGGCGGGCAGGGCGTCACCGCGATTCTGGAAGCCTGACGATCCACGGGGGTGATGTGAGCCACACCACCTCCCGGCGACGGGTGACCCCAGACCCGCCGCGGCGACGTTTGCGCACGTCGGAGGCCGGGCGCGGGGTCCTGCGGAATCCGGCGAAAAAATTGTCCGAAACCGTGTAACGCCCCTCGGCCAGCCGCCGATACATGGGATAGCTCCGTGTTGCCGTCTGACCCCCCGACCCGACGGCAACACGGGGCTCTTATTTTTTTGTTCGCCGGTGATGAGTACGTTCGGAACCATGCAGATCAGCATGTTCGGACAGCTCAGCGGTTTCGACAGGCCGGTTGACGCCACGGTGGACTATCTGGCCCAGTTGCGCGACGAGGGGTTCGGGCGGGTCTGGTTGAGCCAGATGCCCTACGAGCCGGACCTGCTGACTGTGCTGGCGGTCGCGCTGCGAGAGGTCGACGGCATCGAGGCGGCCAGCGGTGTGGTGCCGATCCAGAATCAGCACCCGATGTTGCTGGCCCAGCGTGCCCTGACGCTCAGCCTGATCTCCGGCGGGCGCTTCATCCTGGGGTTGGGGATGACGCACGCCGCCGTGACCGAGGGCATGTGGGGTATCCCGTGGGACAAACCGGTACGGCGGCTCAACGAGTTCCTCGACGGGCTGCTGCCGCTGCTGGCCGGTGAATCCGCGGACGCGTCCGGCGAGACGGTCACCACGCGCGGCGCGCTTCTGATTCCCGGTGCGCCCCGTCCCGACGTCTACATCGCCGCGCTCGGTCCGCAGCTGCTGCGGCTGGCGGGCCGCCGCACGACCGGCACCTGCACATGGATGACGGGCCCGGTGACCCTGCGCGACCACATCGGCCCGACCCTGCGGCAGGCAGCCGCCGACGCCGGACGCAAGGAAAGCGAGGTGCGCGTCGTCGCGGCGCTGCCGGTGGCCGTCACCGACGACGTCGACGGTGCGCGCAAGCAGGCCGCCGAACAGTTCGCGATGTATGGAGCCTTGCCGTCATACCGCGCGATGCTGGACCGGGAGGGGTTCGCCGGGCCCGAGGACGCCGCCATCATCGGCGACGAGGCGACGGTGCGCGATCAGGTCGCCGGGTTGCGCGCGGCCGGCGTGGATGAGTTCGTCGGCGCGACGTTCGACAGCTCGGCCGAGGGCCGGGCGCACACTCGCGCGGTGCTGCGGTCGGTCGCCGCCACCGACTGAAGATTCGGTGGAGTCTCTGACTGTTATCTCCGTCACAGTCGGCGTAGTATTACCAGTACGACGGGTTCGGGAGTGACTGATCCAAAGAGCCGATGAGGGATGAAAGTCGGCCGCGCGAGACTAAGGTGACGCGCCCAGTGTCCTCCCGAACCCGCCCTTTTTACCTCCGTCCCTGTGCCGAGCAGACGCACATCCACTAAATCGGCCTGAATTGGGGGCTTGCGCGACTGCTCGCGGGCAGACCGGACCCGGACATGCAAGACGCCCCCGGGAAGAGTCCGGGGGCGTCTTGGGCGTTGATGGACGGGCAGCGCGGGTCTAGAAGGCCGCCTCGTCCAGCTCCATCACCTCGTTGTCGAGGTTGTCCAAAACGGAGCGCGTGCTGGTCAGCAGCGGCAGGAAGTTCTTGGCGAAGAACGACGCCACCGCGACCTTGCCTTCGTAGAAGGCACGGTCATCTCCCTGCGCACCGGCGTCGAGCTTCTCGATCGCCACGGCTGCCTGCTGCTGCAACAGCCAGCCGATGACCAGATCGCCGACGCTCATCAGGAAGCGCACCGAGCCCAGGCCCACCTTGTAGATCTCGGCGGGGTTCTCCTGCGCCGACACCAGGTAGCCGGTCAGCGTCGCGGCCATGCCCTGCACGTCCTGCAGCGCGGTAGCCAGCAGCGCACGCTCGGCCTTGAGCCGGCCGTTACCCGACTCGTTCTTCACGAACTGCTCGATCAGGCCGGACACGTGGGCCAGCGCGACACCCTTGTCGCGGACAATCTTGCGGAAGAAGAAGTCCTGGGCCTGGATCGCGGTGGTGCCCTCGTAGAGCGAGTCGATCTTGGCGTCGCGGATGTACTGCTCGATCGGGTAGTCCTGCAGGAACCCCGAACCGCCGAGGGTCTGCAGGCTTTCGGTCAGCTTGGCGTACGCCTGCTCCGAACCCACGCCCTTGACGATCGGCAGCATCAGGTCGTTGACCTTGACCGCCAACTCGGGCTCGATGCCGTGCAGCATCTTGGCGACCTCGGCGTCCTGGTGGGTCGCGGTGAACAGGTACAGCGCGCGCAGCCCCTCGGCGTAGGCCTTCTGCGTCATCAGCGACCGTCGGACGTCGGGGTGGTGGGTGATGGTCACCCGCGGCGCGGTTTTGTCGGTCATCTGGGTCAGGTCGGCACCCTGGACGCGGTCCTTGGCGTACTCGAGAGCATTCAGGTAGCCGGTGGACAACGTCGCAATCGCCTTGGTGCCCACCATCATCCGGGCCTGCTCGATCACGTCGAACATCTGCGCGATGCCCTCGTGCACCTCGCCGACGAGCCAGCCCACCGCCGGGGTGCCGTGCTGGCCGAGCGAGAGCTCACAGGTGGCCGAGACCTTCAGGCCCATCTTGTGCTCGACGTTGGTGACGAACACGCCGTTGCGCTCGCCGGGCTCACCGGTCTCCGGGTCGAAGAGGAACTTCGGCACGAAGAACAGGGACAGCCCCTTGGTGCCGGGGCCGGCGCCCTCGGGGCGGGCCAGCACCAGGTGCATGATGTTCTCGAACAGGTCGTCGGAATCGGCCGAGGTGATGAACCGCTTCACGCCGTCGATGTGCCAGGTGCCGTCGGGCTGCTGGACCGCCTTGGTGCGGCCCGCGCCGACATCGGAGCCGGCGTCCGGCTCGGTGAGCACCATGGTCGAGCCCCAGCCCCGATCGGCGGCCAGCTGAGCCCACTTCTTCTGCTCGTCGGTGGCCAGGTGGTAGAAGATGTCGGCGAATCCGGCGCCCATCGCGTACATGTACACCGCGGGGTTGGCGCCGAGGATGTGCTCCTGCAATGCCCACGACAGCGCGCGCGGCATCGGGGTCCCGCCCAGTTCCTCACTGACCGACAGCTTGTCCCAGCCGCCGTCGACGACGGCGCGCACCGACTTCTTGAAGCCTTCGGGCAGCGTCACGGTGTGGGTCTTGGGGTCGAAGACCGGCGGGGTGCGGTCGCCCTCGGCGAACGACTCGGCGACGGGACCCTCGGCGAGGCGGGCGATCTCGCCCAGCATTTCGGTGGCAGTTTCGACGTCGAGGTCGGTGAAGCTGCCTTGGCCGAGAGCCTTGTCGACTCCGAGGACCTCGAACAGGTTGAATACCTGGTCACGAACATTGCTCTTGTAGTGGCCCATGGCCATTCCTCCTCATTGAGTGCGCGCCACCTGATGGTTGGGTACTCGTGCGATAAGTTACCCACCAGTAACTGCCCTTAACTATACCGCCGGGTAACTTGAGTGCAAAGCGGCCGCGGGCGATTTGGCTCAGATCACCAACCAGGCGGTTGGCCGATGGCGGATTTTCGACCAAAAAACGGTTCTGAGCTGGTCTGATGAGCCCTTGTGATGATCATCACGTTTAGCTCGATAGGGTGTCAAGATGGCGGATTCTCTACGCGTGGCGGTCTGGGGGACGGGCAATATGGGCGCCACTGCGATCCGTTCGCTGACCGCGTTCCCGGGCCTACGGCTGGCCGCTGTGGTGACGTCTTCGGCGGACAAGGCCGGTCGCGACGCCGCAACGCTTGCCGGCCTGGCCGAACCGACCGGGATCACCGCCACCACCGACGTCGATGCGGTGCTGGCCGGATGTGACGCGGTGGCCTACATGGCCTCCGGTGACATCCGGCCCGACGATGCGGTCACCGATATCGAACGATGCCTGCGAGCCGGGGTCCACGTCGTCACCCCGTCGCTGTACTCGCTCTACGACCCGCGCTCGGCACCACCGGACTGGGTGGAGCGCCTCACTGCGGCCGCCGAGCACGGTCGATCGACGCTGCTGGTCAGCGGTGTCGATCCGGGGTGGGCCAACGACGCGCTCGCGGTCACCGCGGCCGGGTTGTGCACCCGCATCAACACCATCACCTGCCAGGAGATCTTCGACTACTCGACCTATGACCAACCCTTCGCGGTGCGCGTCTCCTGCGGTTTCGGCGGCCCGATGGACGAAACCCCGATGATGCTGCTGCCGACCATCCCGACGATGGTGTGGGGCGGCAATATCCGCCTCATCGGTCGCGGGCTGGGCCTCGACATCGACGAGATCACCGAGGAGGTCGAGCGACTCCCGCTCGAAGAGTCCGTCGACACGGTGATGGGCCGGTTCGAGAAGGGCACCCAGGGCGCGTTCTTCCTGCGGGTGATCGGATGGTCCGGCGGCCGACAGCGGATCATCATCGAGCACATCACCCGGATCGACCCGGCCTGCGCGCCGCAGTGGCCTCAGCCCGACGAAGGGGTGGGCGACCACCGCGTCATCGTCGACGGCGACCCACAGCTGACGATCACCACCCGCGCCGACGTGGCGGGCGGCACCCGCGCCGACGGCGGCAATACGACCGCGGCCAACCGCCTGCTCGGCGCGATCAGTTGGCTGGCGGTCCAGAAGCCGGGGATCTACGACGGCCTGGACGTGCCGCTGCACCCGCCGCTGCCGCCGCAGGTGGAAGCGACGCGCTGGACCTAGCTGCCGGCGAGCCCTTTGTTGACCAGTCGGGTCAACCACGCCGGAGAGAACCTCGCGCCCAGTGCCAGCGCCTTGGCCTGGATGCCGACCGGGAAATGCACCTGCGACACCAGCCGGCGCGGCCAGGTGGCGTCGACGGCGGCCACGATGTCCTCGGCGATGTCCTGCGCGGTCAGCCGGATTCCGAGCGACTGGGTGGTGCCTGTCTTGACGTCCTTGGTCATTGCGGTGTTGACGTACAACGGCCACATGTCGATGACCCGGATGCCGTACTGCCCCCATTCCAGGTTGAGCGCTTCGGTGATCGCCCGCACGAAGAACTTGGTGGCGCTGTAGTTGGCCAGCTCCGCCTGGCCGTAGATCGCCGAGGCCGACGCCAGGTTCACCACCACCGCGTCGCGGGTCTTCTGCAGATACGGGAAGGCCGCGTGTAGCCCGTTGACCACTCCCTTGACGTTGACATCGATCTCGCGGTGATGCACCTCCAGCGCGATCTGCTCGAACCTTCCGGCGTTGAGCAGGCCGGCGTTGTTGATCAGCACGTCGAGCCGGCCTCCGGCGGCGTCGACGAAATCGGCAAGGCATCGGGCGACGTTGTCGGCGTCGGTGACGTTGAGGTGCCCCACGACCGGCGTGCCGCCCACGGCGCTGATGTCGGCCGCCAGGACGCGCAGACCGTCCTCGTCGAGGTCGTAGCCGCCGACGACGTATCCGCGTTGCGCGAACAGCATCGCGGTGGCCCGACCGATCCCGGTTGCCGCCCCGGTGATGAAAACCGACTTCGTCATCGCCATCCTTTCGTCAGAGTCAATTCAATTGCCACACTGCGAAATTCAGACACAAGGCGAACCCCGACCACGCGAGGTAGGGCAGCAAGAGGGCTCCCGCGAGTACGCTGCGTTGCCAGAACAGGATCACGGTGGCGATCAACACCACCAGCAGTGCGCTGAGTTCGAAGAATGCGACGCCACGCCAGCCGAGACCGAAGAACAACGGCGTCCACGCGGCGTTGAGCACCAACTGCACGCCGTACAGCGTCAGGGCCCGACGGGTCTGCCGGGACGGGCCGGTACGCCACACCAACCACGCCGCGATCGCCATCAGCGCGTACAACACCGTCCACACCGGACCGAAGACCCACGACGGAGGAGCGAAGTCCGGCTGCTGGAGACGGCCGTAGTCCTCGGCCGAACTACCGCCCGCCAGACCGCCGATGACCGACACCGCGGCGACAGCGCCGAACGAGACGGCCAGCACCAGCCATGACTTCGGGCGGGTACTGGACGTCTCGGCCACCATGGACGGCAGGTTACCCGCTCGCGTCAGCCTCCTGATCGGCCCGGCTGTGGCCATTCGGTGACGACTGCTCGGCGGCGTCGGTCGCCTGCGCAGGCTGGTCTGCCTGCTCGGCGTGTTCTGCCGGCGCAGCAGGCTCGGCCGCTGCATCGGCGTCGGGCAGCTGTGCCACCAGGTACTCGGCAAGCCCGCCGATGGTCGGGTAATCGAACACCGCCGTCGCGTTGAGGGTGAACTTGCCGCCGAACTGGCTGTGCAACCGGTTACGCAACTCGATCGCCATCAGCGAATCGGTACCCAGATCCAGGAACCGGCTGGTGGCTGCCGGCGGCTGAGCCAGCCGCAGGAAGTTCTGCACCTCACGCTGCAGGAACTCCGTCACGAACGCCGCACGCTGCGGCACCGGGATTTCCAGCAGTTGCTTGAGAACTTCGCTGTCCTCGGTGGCCACGCCGGCAGCGTTGGGCAACACCAGGTCCAGGATCGGCGGCCGGGAACCGCCCAACACCTTGGCTGCGCGCTGCCAGTTCGCCTTGAGGATGGTGGCTTGAGCGGTGCCGTGGGCGACGGTCTCGCCCAGCGCCGCCAGCGCCGCCGACGGCTCCAGTGGGATCAGGCCCTGAGCGCTGATGTTGGCTGTCGCCGCCTCCGAAGACGCCATCCCGCCTTGACCCCAGGGACCGAAGTTGATGCCGGTGGCCGGCAGTCCCTGCGATCGCCGCGCGGCGACCAACCCGTCGAGGAACGCGTTGGCTGTCGCATAGTTGGACTGGCCGGGCGAACCGAACAGACTGGACACCGACGACGACACGATGAAGAAGTCGAGATCGTCGGCCTTGGTCATGCGGTCCAGGTACGCAGCGCCGTAGGCCTTGGCGGCCAACGATGTCCGGAACCGGTCCAGACTCTGCTGGGACAGCAGGGCATCGTCGAGCACACCGGCCAGGTGCACGACCCCGGCCAGCGGTGGCAGCTCCGCGCGGATCTGATCCAGCAACGCGGCCACCGCGGCCTCGTCGCCGACATCGGCGGTGCGGACGTGGATGCGGCACTTCGATCGCTCGACGATCTCGTCGATCTGCCGTTGAGCGTCGGCGTCGGGGGCTCGCCGGCTGGTGAGCACGATGTCGCCGGCTCCCAGTTGGGCGAGGTAGGACGCCGTGTGCAGGCCGATCGCGCCCAGGCCGCCGGTGATCAGGTAACTCCGGTCGGGCCGTGGCTGCAGCGCCGTGGGGATCTGCACGACGATCTTTCCGATGTGCCGTGCGGTCTGCATGCGCCGGAACGCGGCCCGGGCCTCGGTCACCGGGTAGATCTCGGCCGGCAGTGGTGTCCACTCGCCGTCGGCCAACCCCTGCGAGACCTCGGTGAGCAGGTCGCGTATGCGGTCGGGCTCGGTGAACATCACGGTGTCCAGCGCGACGATCTCGTAGGCGATGTCGGGCCGGGCCTGCGACATCTGCTCCGGGGACCAGATGTCGCGCTTGGCGATCTCGGCGAAGCGGCCGTGGGTGGCGGTGGCGCGCAGCGTCGCGTCGATGAAACCTTCGCTGGTCAGCGAGTTGAGCACCACGTCGACACCGGCACCGTCGGTGTCGGCCAGGATCTGATCCGCGAAATCGGTTGTGCGCGAGTCGTAGACGTACTTGACGCCCAGCTTGCGCAAGGTGGCGCGCTTGAAGGTACTGGCGGTGGCGAACACCTCGGCGCCGCACCGTTGGGCCATCTGGATGGCCGCCAGCCCCACCCCACCGCTTGCCGCGTGGATGAGCACCTTGTCGCCCGGCTTGATCTGAGCCCAGTCGAACGCCAGCCGGACCGTCAGCGCCGCAGCGGGGATGGTCGCGGCGTCCACCGCGCTCACCCCGTCCGGGATCGGTGCCAGGAACTGGGCGGGCACGTTGAAGCGGGTGGCGAACGCACCCTGCATGGAGCCGTAAACCCGCTGCCCCACCTCAAGTCCGGTCACACCGTCACCGAGCTGGGTCACCACGCCGGCGAAGTCACCGCCGATCGGCCCCGGGTCACCCGGGTAGAGACCCAGCACGTTGAGCACGTCACGGAAGTTCAGCCCAGCGGCCTCCACCCGGACCTGCACGTAACCCTCGGCCGGTGTCGACACTTCGGTCTCGACCAGGCGAAGGTTGTCGATCGCCCCGCGCTCGGTGGGTGCCAGCACGAAGTCACCTCCGCGCGGGACCGCGAGGTTGCCGCTGCGCGCCCACGGCAGAAGCCGGGAGGCCAGCAGCTTTCCTTGCCGAATCGCCAGTTCCGGCTCGTCGACCGGAGCGGCCATCAGCCCGGCCAATGCGCGGACCGCCTCCGGCGAACCGTCGCTGTCGACCAGTCGGCACCGCAGCGCGGGTTCCTCGTTGATCGTGGTGCGCCCGAACCCCCACAGCGCGGCTTGTGCGGCGTCGACCGGCTCACCGGATTCGGTGGCCACCGCACGTTCGGTGACGATCCACAGACCGCCGGGTAGTTTCACCTCCCCACCCTGCGTGGTGTGCACCGCGCTGAGCAGGTGGGCGACCTCGGCCTCGACGCGTGCTGCGAGCTCGGCGCTCGACTCGTCCGGGCTTGCGGCCTTGCTTCGCCAGACCACCCCGGCGAAGGGCATCCCCTTCTCGTGGGCCTGCGCCAGCACCTGGCCCAGGGGCTCGGAATCGGCGGACCGATCGAACGGTATACAGCCGGCGATCGTGCTTGCCAGCTCGTCGAAGCCGGCGATCAGCCAGGTGCCCTGCGGCCCCGCATCTTCCTGCTCGGTGGGGGGCAGCGGCACCTCATGCCAACCCAGGGTGTAGAGCAGCCGGGTGGCGTTGCCACCGAGGCCGCGCAGCAGAGCTTCGCGGGGTGCGCGCTTGACGGTGAACTCGCGGATGCCGCCGAGCAGGCGACCGTCCCGGTCGAGGAAATCGAGGTCGAACGCCTGGGTCTCGTTGCTGAGCTCGGTGGCATGCCACCTGGTGCGGCAGTAGAACCGGCGCGGCATCTTCTCCTTGAGCATGACCTGCCCGTAGCGCAGCGGCAGGTAGAGGTCGTTCATGCCCTGCTCGGCAGCCAACGCCGCCGGGATGGCGGCGGCCGCGACGCCGGTGCACAGATCCATCAGCACCGGGTGCATCGGCTCGGTGCCGAGGTGCTCGGAGAGTTCCGCACCCACGAGGAGGTCGCCGATCGCTTCGCCCTCGCCCAACCACAGCGACTTCAGAGAGCCCGACCAGTTCGGTCCCCAGGACAGTTCCATATCGGAGAACAGGTCGAACAACTCCTGTGGCCGCATACGGTTCAGCCGTTCGATCACGTCGTCGATCGGTTCGGACTCCTCGACGGTGAACTCCTCGTCGGCCGCCCCGGCCAGCACCGTGCCTTCGGCGTTGAGCGCCCAGTCGGCGGTGCGGTCGCCGAAGGGCCGGCTGTGCACCTGGAACTTCCACTCTCCGTCGGTCTGCGCTGTCTGCAGCGTCAGCTGCACCTCGCGGGAGGTCTTCTCGGGCAGGATGATCGGCTCGTAGAAGAAGACTTCCTTGGCCCGCGCCGGGGTGCCGACGGCCGCCAGTGCCATTGCCGCGTAGGTCGCCCCGGGGACGACCACGGTGCCGTAGATGACGTGGTCAGACAGCCATGGCTGGGTCTTGACCGACAACCTGCTCGTGTAGATGGTGTCGCCGGAGGCCAGGTCCTTGGCTGCTCCCAACAGCCCGGACTGGGTGGGACCGTCGATGGTGATTCCGGTGGTCCTGGGCCAGAAGCGACGACGCTGGAACGGGTAGGTAGGCAACTCCACCCGGCGCCGGTACTGGCGGTGCAGCGCGGCAAAGTCGGGTCGATGCCCGCTGACGTAGGCCGCGGCCAGTGCGTCGGCGATCTGCTGCCGGTCGGCAACACCTTTTCGCAGCGACACGATCGCCCGCGGAGCCGCCAGATGCTCGGGCCAGACCTGCACCGCGGCGCCGGTCAACACCGGCTGCGGACCGATCTCCATCAGCACCGAGCAACCCAGCGCTGCGACCGTGCGCACGCTTTCGGCGAACTGCACCGGCTGACGGGAGTGCCGGCGCCAGTACGCAGCGTCGAGCTGGGTCTGGCCGGCCAGGACGGCGCCGGTGCGGTTGCACACCAGCGGCAGCGTCGGCGCCGCGAACTGCAATTGTGCTGCCAGCGACTCGAACTCGTCGAGGACGGGATCGAGCAGTTCCGAATGGAAGGCGTGGCTGGTTTCCAACCAGGTGCAGCGAATGGCGTCTTCGCTGAACTTCGCGACGATCTGCTCGAGGTCCTCGCCGGGGCCGGAGAGCACGGTGTTGGGTCCGTTGTAGGCGCCGACCGAAACCCGGCCGAACTCGGCGGAAACCACCTCGACCTGCTTGGGGTCGGTGAAGATCGCCACCATCCGTCCACCCTCGGGAAGACTGCCGAACAGTCGCCCGCGATGCGCCATCAGCCGGGCGCCATCCTCGAGGCTGAACACCCCGGCCACGCAGGCCGCCGCGTACTGGCCGACACTGTGGCCGAGCACCACATCGGGGACGATCCCCCACGACTGCCACAGCCGGGCCAGACCCATCTCGACGGCGAACAACGCGGGCTGGGCAAACGAGGTGTGCCGCAACAGCTCCGCAGTCTCACGGTCGGTGGCGAAGAGCACGTCCAGTAGCGGACGGGGCAGGATATCGCCTACCGCTTCGGCGCACTGGGTCACGGTCTCGGCGAACACCGGTTCGGTGTCGAACAGTTCGCGTGCCATACCCGGGTACTGGCTGCCCTGTCCGGTGAACAACCAGGCCGTCGTCGGGTGGTGGGTGTGCTCACCGCGAACGACGCCGGGACGCAACCGGTTCTCGGACAGATCCGACAATGCGTGGCGCGCACTGTCCACCGAATCGACGACCATCGCCGCCCGGTGATCGAAATGCGAGCGTCCGGTACCGGCGGTCAGGCACACGTCGGCCAGATCGGCGTCCGGACGGGCGCTCAACCACGCCTGATAGCGCTGGGCCAACTCGATCAGAGCCTCCGGTGACTTGGCCGAGAGCGCGAGCACGTTGATCGGGTTGTCCGGGGCTTCGGGTTGAACGGCCGCTGCCGCGGCGTCCTCGTCCGGCGTCTGCGGGTCGTCGCCGACCACAGGCCCGGCCGGTGCCTCCTCGATCAGCACGTGGGCGTTTGTCCCGGTGAACCCGAACGAGCTGACACCGGCACGCCGCGGCCGGCCGTTGGGCTGCCACGGTGTCGGCTTGTCCACGACCTGCACCGGCAGGGTATCCCACGGGATGTGCGGTGAGGGGTTCTCGAAGTGCAGGCTCTGCGGCAGCATCTCATGCTGCAGCGACAGCACGACCTTGATCAAACCCGCTGCGCCCGAGGCTGACTCGGTATGACCGATGTTCGATTTCACCGACCCCATCAGCAGCGGACGGTCCGCGCCTCGCGAGTCGCCGTACGCGGCGGCGGCGGCCTGGACCTCGATCGGATCACCGAGCGGGGTGCCGGTGCCGTGCGCCTCGAGGTAGTCGACATCGGCGCCGGTCAGCCCGGCACGGGCCAACGCGTTTCCGATGAGCCGTTGCTGGGCACCGCCGTTGGGGACCGTCAGACCGCTGGAGGCGCCATCCTGGTTCACCGCGGTGCCGGGAATGACCGCGCAAATGCGATCCCCGTCTCGTTGGGCGTCACTGAGCCGCTTGAGCACCAGCATGCCGCAGCCTTCGCTGCGCACGTAGCCGTCGGCGGAGGCGTCGAAGGTCTTGCACTGTCCGACCGGCGAGAGCATCCGGGCCCGAGAGGCGGCGACGACGGTGACCGGGCTGAGCAACACGTTCACCCCACCGGCCACGGCCAGGTCGCAGTCACCGGAATGCAGCGCCTGACAGGCTTGGTGCACGGCCACCAGCGACGAGCTGCAGGCGGTGTCGACCGCCACCGCCGGTCCCTCGAATCCGAGGGCGAACGCCACTCGTCCGGAAATCGCGTTGAGCGCGTTGCCGGTGATGAAGTGCGGTTCGATCTTCTCGATCGGTTCGGCCGACAGCAGGTGCGCGTACTCATTGGCGGCCACACCGGTAAAGATTCCGGTCCGGCTGCCGCGCAGTGCCGCCGGCGAACACCCGGCGCGTTCCAGTGCTTCCCAGACGGTTTCGAGCACCAATCGCTGCTGGGGCTCGATCCAGACCGCCTCGCGCGGAGAGATGCCGAAGAACTCAGGGTCGAATCCGTCGATACCGTCCAGGAATCCGCCGAATCGGGTGTAGGTCTTGCCGGGCACATCGGGGTCGGAGTCGAAGAACTCTTCGATGTCGAAGCGGTCCTCGGGGACTTCCCCGATCGCATTGAGCCCTTCGGAGAGCAGGTCCCAGAACGCTTCTGGGTTCGGAGCACCCGGGAACCGGCATGACACCGCGATGATCGCGACCGGCTCGTCGGTGCGCGCGGACAGCACCGTCTGGGCCGGCCGAGATGCGGCTTCGCTGAGTCCGAGCACGTCGCCGAGCAAGTAGTCGGCGACATCGGAGAGTCGTGGATGGTCCATCGCCAGCGTGGCCGGAATCTCGTGGCCGACGCCTTGTTCGATGCGACGGCGCAGTTCGACGGCCATCAACGAATCCATGCCGATGTCGAAGAAGCCGGTATCTTCGCGGATCTCCGCGGCGTCGACCCGTGTGATGTCGGCGACCGATTCGCGCAGGTAATCGGTCAACAGCTTCTTGCGTTGTTGCACTGGGGCATTGGTGAGCTTCTCGACGAGCTCGGTCTTGCCCGAAGCAGTGAGAACGGCTCCGGCCACCGCGCTGACGTCGGGAAGCTCGCGTTGCATCTCCGAGAAGATGGGCCGTCGCCCAGCCTGCTGGTACAACGGCAGGAATCGCGTCCAGTCGACCCGGGCCACCATGCCCTGGGCCGATCCCGGTGCCGACGCTGTGGCCACCACGTCGGCCAGACCGGCCAGAGCGTGGATCGGTGAGAGGGTCTTGATGCCGCGTTGTTCCAGCTTGGCGCGGGACTCGGCGTCTGCCATACCCGCTGACCACGGCCCGAAATTGACGCTGACCCCGGCGATGCCGCGTTCGCGCAGTCGCCAGGCAAGAGCATCGAGGAAGGCGTTGGCCGCGCCGTAGGTGGTCTGGCCGAAGCCGCCCCACACCGAGGCGATCGAAGAGGTGCTGATGAAGAAATCGAGTTCGCGGTCGGCCACAGCCTCACTCAGATGCCATGCACCCCAGACCTTTCCGGCGAAGACGCGGGCAACTTCGGCGTCGTCGAGGTCGGCCAGCGCGGTGGTGCTGATCTCCCCGGCTGCGTGCACGACGCCGCGCAGTGCCGGCAATTCGGTCCCCGCCAACCCCAGCAGCCGTGCCACGTCCTGGGCGTCGGAGACATCAGCGGTGACGACCCGGAACTCGCAACCGTGCTGCCGGCCCAGCTCGTCGATCCGTGCCTGGGTGGCCTCGGTGGGTGCCCGCCGACTGGTCAGCATCAGGTGCTTGGCACCCTGTGCGGCCAAGTGTCCGGCGATCTCGAGTCCGATGGCGCCCAGGCCACCGGTGACGAGGTAGCTCGCGTCCTCGCGGATCGGCAGCGAAGCGCCGGTGGGCAGTTCGGTGCGCCGCACCAGGCGTGGGACATAAGCCGTCTGACCGCGCAGTGCGATCTGGTCCTCCCGGCCAACTGCATCGCGGGCGACCGCGATCGCGTCGATCAGCGACGACCAGTCCTCGGCTGCGAGTGCACCGCTGGCCGGCAGGTCGGCCAGCCCGCCCCACAGGTGGGGCATTTCCAGGGCCGCCGCGCGGCCGAATCCCCACAGGCAGGCCTGATCTGGGAACACCGAGTCGGACTCGGTGACCCGCTGGGCGCCGCGCGTCACCAGCCAGACGGGGCTGCGCAGCCCGGCGCTGTTGGCGGCGCGGAAAAGCCGGCGCGTCCCGCCCATGATCCGGTCCTGCATCTGCTGCACGGCCTGCGCCGCGGGCGCGTCCTGCGCCGCGGAGTCCACCGCGCCGACACCCACGATGCGCAGGGAGGCATTCTCGGCGGCCGCTGAACGCAGCGTCTCGACAAGTCGCTCGGCTTCGTCGTCGGATGCCGGCAGCGAGACACTCCGATGCTGCAGGCCGCGCGCGTCGAGGGCCTCGGCCAGCGACCTGACGGCACCGTCCTGCTCACCGACCAGGATCCACAGCGAGGCCACGTCGGCAGTCCCGGCCGGCGTCGGGGCTGCGGTATCCCATCGGATCTCGTAGCGGTCGTCGGCGATCGACTGGGTGCTGCGCTGCTGGTTGTGCTGCTGGGCGAGCCTGGTCAACACCCGCAGGGTTTGCGGGTCGGTGTCGGCACCGTCCAGCAGTGCGGCCAGTTCCTCGACGCGTCCATCTTCGAGTAGCCGCATGGACTGCGTCTGTGCCGAACCCTTGCGGTGGTGGCTGGGCCGGCGCGCGTCGGCGCGGTTGTCCCAGAACCAGTACTCGCGATGCTCGAAGGGGTAGGTCGGCAGGTCCACCTTGCGTGCCGACGGGCGCCCGGAAGCGGCGAAGTCGGGCAGGTGGCCCAGCACGTAGGCGTCGGCGACCGCTTCGGTGATCTGCCGATGATCGGCGGTGGTGCGCCGCATCGAGGCGATGGCGCGGGGCGTGGTCGACTGATCGGGCCAGGCGCTCAGCGCAGCGGCGGTGAGGATCGGCCGCGGACCGATCTCGACCAGCACCCGGCAGTTCAGATCCGCCAGGGTGCGCACGCTCTTGGCGAACTCGACCGGTTGGCGCGCATGACGACGCCAGTAGACCCCGTCGATGGTGACACTGCGACCCAGTGCCGCGCCGGTGCGGTTGTCGATCAGCAGGCGCTGCGGGGTCTGATAGCTGAAGCTCTGCGCAAAGGCCTCGAACTCGTCGAGGATCGGGTCGAGCAGCGCGGAATGGAACGCGTGGCTGGTCTCCAGCCAGTCACACCGGACTCCGTCGCGCTCCAGCGGGGCCACGGCGGCTTCGAGGTCGGCAGCCGGGCCGGAAAGCACGGTGTTGGCGCCGTTGTACGCCGCGACCGACAGGTTCGGGAACTCATCGGTCAGTCTTTCCACCCGATCGGCGGCAGCGAACACCGCGACCATCCGGCCGCCGGCGGGCAGGCTGCCGAAGAGCCGTCCACGCTCGGCCATCAGCCGGGCGCCATCTTCGAGGCTGAACACGCCGGCAACACAGGCGGCGGCGTACTGGCCGACGCTGTGTCCGAGAACGATGTCGGGTTCGAAGCCCCAGGACTGCCACAAGCGGGCCAGGCCCATCTCGACGGCGAACAGTGCGGGCTGCGCATACGAGGTCTGCCGCAACCGCTCCTCACTGTCGGGGCCCTCGTCGTCGAAAATCACACTGAGCAAAGGCTGGTCGAGCATGTCGCCAACGGCCGCGGCGCATCGGTCCACGGTTTGCGCGAATACCGGCTCGGTCTGGTAGAGCTCCCGGGCCATGCCGGGGTACTGGCTGCCCTGGCCGGTGAACAGCCAGGCAGTCTTCGGGGTGTCGTGGGATTCTCCACGGACCAGGCCGGGGGCGGGCCGGTCCTCGGCCAGCGCCCCGAGAAGCTCCAGTGCGTTGTCTCGGGAGTTGACCACCAGCGCGGCGCGGTGCTCCAGATGCGCCCGCGCGGTTCCGGCGGTGAAGCTGACATCGGCCAACCCGGCCTCCGGGTGCTGTTCCCACCACTGGCGGTACTGCTCGGCGATCCGAACCAGGGCTGACGGCGTCCGGGCCGACAGCGGCACGATGCTGAAGCGCTCGTCGGCGGGTTCGTCGGCGGCGGCAACCGAGGTCAGATGTGGCTGTTCGGGCGCCTCTTCGAGGATGACGTGGGCGTTCGTGCCGGCAAAGCCGAACGAGCTGACGCCGGCGATGCGGGGCCGGCCGTTGCGCTCCCACGCCATGGGTTCCTTGACGACCTGCACCGGCAGTCGGTCCCAGGGAATGTGGGGCGAAGGATTTTCGAAGTGCAAGTGCTTGGGCAGCAAACTGTTTTCGAGGGCGAGGACGACCTTGATGACGCCGGCGATACCGGCGGCCGCTTCCAGGTGCCCGATGTTGGTCTTGACCGAGCCGATCAACAGCGGCTGCTCGGGGTCACGCCCCACTCCGAAGGCCGCACCGGCGGCCTGGGCCTCGATGGGGTCACCCAGTGACGTACCGGTGCCGTGGGCTTCGAGGTATCCCACCTCGCTCGGCGCCAGGCCGGCGCGGTTGAGCGCATCGGTGATAACCCTTTGCTGGGCAACACCATTGGGCACGGTCAAGCCACCGGATGCACCGTCCTGATTGATTGCGCTGCCCCGGATCACCGCGCGGATGTGGTCGCCGTCGCGCTGGGCGTCTTCGAGTCTCTTGATGACGATCACGCCGCAACCCTCACCGCGGACATAACCGTCGGCGGCCGCATCGAAGGTTTTGCAGCGCCCGTCCGGTGCGAGCATGTGCGCGTTGGAGAAGGTGATCATGGTCGCCGGAGTCAGCAGAACGTTCGCGCCGCCGGCCAGGGCAAGGTCGCATTCACCGAGCTGCAGCGCCTGGCATGCCTGGTGGATGGCCACCAGCGACGAGCTGCACGCGGTGTCGACCGCGACCGACGGACCCTGCAGGCCGAGCCGATAACTGATCCGGCCGGCCGCTGCCGCGTTGGAGGTACCGATGGCCAGGTAGGCCTCGATTTCGTGATAGTCCAATTCCCCGGACGCCATCCCGAGGTAGTCATGAGTGGCCAAACCGACGAAGACGCCGGTATTGGTGTTGGCCAGTGCCGACGGGGCGGTACCCGAATGTTCCACGGCACGCCACGCGGTCTCCAGCAGCAGTCGGTGCTGCGGATCCATCAACCGGACCTCGCGCGCGGACATCCCGAAGAACGGGGCATCGAATCCTGTTGGATCCTCGACGAATCCGGCGCGGCGAGTCACGATCTTGCCGGCCGTGCCGGGGTCGGGATCGAAGAAGTCGTCGACATCCCAGCGGTTCTTGGGCACCTCCGAAATCGCGTCGCGCCCGTCGCGAAGCATGCGCCAGAACCGGTCCGCGTCGGGTGCGCCGGGCAACTGGGCGGCGTAACCGACGATGGCGAATCGCTGGCCTGGTGCGTTCTGGTGCTCGGTCGTGGACATGACCGTAGCCCCCCCTCCCTACTCGGCAGTAAGATACCATCTGAGGCGGTAAGCGTAACTTACCGTCTCGTAAATACAACTGTTACCGGAGTCTTAGCTGAAATCGACCCGCGGCACACTATTGCAGAACCGGCCGAGGGGTGCGAGGTCTCCGAATATTGCGTCCAGTCTCAGCCGGACCAGCCCGCGGGCTCTCCGGTAGTTTGATGCCGCCACGAGATTGGCCAGGCCGCAGATCGGCCTCAAACGGAGGGATTAGAACATGCGCATAGGCAAGATAACTGTTGGCGCACTTGATGAATGGACTCTGCGTCCGGGCACGGTCACGTCGTGGCATCCGACTTCGGCCGCCCAGGAAAAGGCGAGCCGGGCGCCGGTGAGCAACGTTCCGGTTAGCTACATGCAAGGTCAGCATCTGCGTAACTACTGCGACCGCGAGGCCGCCGGTCTGAACTTCTCACGTCAGATCATCGGTAGCTGTGAGGTTGCTGGAACATGCGATATCGACGCGATGAACGAGGCACTTAATAGCTACATCCGGCGCCACGACACCTTCCGCAGCTGGTTTCGGCAGGGGGCCGACGGAGAGTTCATCCGACATTCCATCGAGGACCCCGCCGACATCGAGTTCGTGCCGGTCGACCACGGCGAGATGACCGTCGAGCAGATTCGCGAACACGTGACCAACATCCCCAGCCCGATGGAATGGGGATGCTTCACCTTCGGCGTCGTGCAGGGCGACGGATACTTCAGCTTCTTTGCCGCGATGGATCACGTGCACGGTGACGCGACGCTGATCGGCACGACGATGATGGAAGCCAACGGCATGTACTCGGCGTTGACCACCAGTGGCGAGGCACTGGAGTTGCCCGCCGCCGGCAGCTTCGACGACTTCTGCGTCCGGGAACGCGAGCACGCCGCCGCGCTGACGCTGGATTCCCCGGGCGTCCGCGCCTGGCTGGACTTCGCCGAGAACAACAACGGTGGGTTTCCGGAATTCCCTCTGCCGCTTGGGGATCCGAACGAGTCGACACGCAGTGTGATGAGCGCGGCGATGCTGATGGACCCGGCACAGACCGAGCGGTTCGAGTCGGCCTGCTCGGCAGCGGGTGCCCGGTTCGTCGGCGGGCTGTTCGCCTGTCTGGGTCTGGTCGAGCACGAGTTCACCGGGGCGCTCACCTACTACGGGCTCACGCCGCGAGACTCCCGCACCGCCGGTGACAACTTCATGACCCAGGGCTGGTTCACCGGCCTGATCCCGATCACCGTCCCGGTAGCTGCGACATCGTTCAACGAGGCCGCGTGGGCCGCACAATCCTGTTTCGACTCGAGCTTGGACATGGCTCGTGTGCCCTACTACCGCGTCTTGGAATTGGCGCCGGACCTGAACTGGCCGCGACCGAATTTTCCGGTGTCGAACTTCTTCCACGGTGCCGCGGCACCGATGAACGCCATCCTCGCGGCCACCGAGTTGGGCCTGGCCGAGAACATCGGAATCTTCCCGGACGGCCGGTTCTCTTATCAATTGACCATTTACATCTTCCGTTACCACGAGGGCACTCAGATGGCGATCATGCACCCCGACAACCCAATTGCGTTGAAGTCGGCCAACCGCTACATGGAGGCGATGAGCTCGGTGTGCACCAGAGTTGCTGACCGCGGCAACTGGGGTCGCGTCGCGTAGCGTGGAGCAAATCACAGTGGGGGTCCCCGTGGTGACTTCTTCCGGGCGATGGTGAGGGTGGTATGCGGCGGCTTGCCGATTTCGTAGTGCGGTGGCCGTGGGCCGTGATCGGGGTGTGGATGGCGTTGGCCGTCGCGCTGCCCTTGAGCCTGCCGTCGCTGGGCGAGATGGCAGCCCGCAACCCGCTGGTGATCCTGCCGTCCGACGCACCGTCGAACGTCACCGCCAGGATGATGGCCGAGGCCTTCGAGGAGCCGGCTTCGGACAACCTGCTGGTCGTGGCGTTCATCGACGAAACCGGGCTCACCTCTGCCGACGAGCAGTCCTACCGCAAGCTGGTCGACGCGCTGCGCGCGGATGACCTCGATGTGGTGGCGGTGCAGGATTTCTACACCACACCGCAACTGCGGGACTTCTTGACCAGCGAAGACAACACCACCTGGGTGTTGCCGGTCAGCTTGGAAGGGGAGCTGGGCACCCCGCGGGGCTATGAATCCTTCACCCGGGTGGCCGACATCATCCGGCACAACGTCCCCGACACTGCTGCGGACGGTCCGCTGGAGGTGCACGTCACCGGTCCGGCCGCCACCGTCGCGGACCTGACCGTCGCCGGTGAGCAGGATCGACTGCCGATCGAACTCGCCATCGCGGTGATGGTCCTGACCGTGTTACTGATCGTGTACCGAAATCCGATCACGATGATGTTGCCGCTGGTCACGATCGGAACCTCGCTGCTGATCGCTCAAGCGCTGGCGGCCGGATACTCGCTGCTGACCGGCGCGGGGGTCTCCAACCAGTCGGTGGTGTTCCTCAGCGCCATCATGGCCGGCGCCGGGACAGATTATGCGGTGTTCCTGATCAGCCGATACCACGACTGTCTGCGCGCCGGCTTGGACTACACCGAGGCGGTGAAGGTGGCGATGCCGGCGATCGGGAAGGTCATCATCGCCTCTGCCAGCATGGTGGGCATCACCTTCATCATGATGAGCTTCGCCCAGATGGGGGTCTTCAGAACCGTCGGGGTGGTGTCGGCGATCGGCATCGGGGTGGCCTTCATCGCCGCGGTGACGCTGCTCCCGGCGATCCTGGTCCTGGCCGGACCGCGCGGCTGGATCAAGCCCAGGCGCGAGGTGACCGCCCGGCTCTGGCGTCGTTCAGGCATTCGCATCGTGCGCCGACCGGTGATACACCTGGTGGCCAGCGTGCTGGTGCTGGGCGTACTGGCCAGCTTTTCGGCGTTCGCCACCTATAACTACGACGACCGTAAGGTCGTCTCGCCGTCGGCGCCGAGTTCGGTGGGGTACGCCGCACTGGAGAATCACTTCCCGATCAACCAGTCCATTCCCGAATACATCGTCGTCCAGTCACCCAACGACCTGCGCAATCCACGGGCAATGGCCGACATGGAGCAGATGGCCTCACGCATCGCGCAGCTGCCGGATATCGAGCTGGTCAGTGGCGTCACCCGGCCGTTGGGCGAAGTGCCTCCTGAGCTGCGGGCGACGTTTCAGGCCGGCATCGTCGGAGAGCGGCTGGCCGACGGCTCCGCGCAGATCACCGAGCGCTTCGGAGATCTCGATCGGCTCGCCGCGGGGGCCGAAGAACTCGCCGACAGCCTCGCCGAGGTCCGCGCGCAGCTCAACAGGATCATCCCGGGCCTGCAAGCGGTGCTCGACACATTCTCTTCTGTGCAATCGCAGTATGGCGGCCAGCAGTTGGTCCGCGACGTCGAGGCAGCTGCCAAGCTGGTGCAGAGCGTCAACGAACTCGGCAATGCCATGGGCCTGAGATTTTCTGCGGTACAGGATTTGTTCGCCTGGATCGGCCCGGTCACACAGGCGCTGGACGGCAACGCCGTCTGCAACGCGAATCCGTCCTGCAGTGCCACCCGCGCGCAGTTCCAGCAGCTGCTGGCCAATCGTGGTGATGGCAACCTCGACCAGATCAATCAGGCGGCCCGTCAGCTGCAAGGAGTCGGTCAGCGCCAGTCGCTCAACGAAACAGCCGCCAGCCTCAATGGCACTCTGACCAGTCTGGTCAAGCTCTCTGAGGAATTGGGACTGAACCGGCCCCGTGGCGCTCAGGGCGCATTGACCGAGCTTCGGCAAGGAGCCGACCAACTCGCTGGGGGGAGCCGGGAGATCGCCGGGGGTGTCGACGAGATGGTCGCCCAGATCAGAGTGATGGCGTCGGGGTTGAACGAGGCGGCGCGTTTTCTGTTGACGATGCGCAATCAGGCCGACAGCCCGGCGATGGCGGGCTTCAACATTCCCGTAGAAGCGCTCAGCGATGCCGATTTCCGCCAGGCCACCAGCACATTCATTTCCCCGGACGGTCGAACGGCGCGCTATCTGGTGCAGACCAAGCTGAACCCGTTCAGCGCTGAGGCCATGGATCAGGTCAATACGATCTCCGAGATCGCTGACAGCGCAAAGCCCAACACGATGTTGGCCGACGCAACCATATCGGTCGGCGGATTTCCGGTGGCTTTGCGCGACACCCGGGATTACTACGAGCAGGACATCCGTCTGATCATCACCGTGACGGTCATTGTGGTCTTGCTGATACTCATCATGCTGTTACGTGCGATCGTGGCCCCGTTGTACCTCGTGGCGTCGGTCGTGATGTCCTACTTCTCCGCGATGGGTATCGGCGTGCTGGTCTTCCAGGTGATTCTGGGACAGCAATTGCATTGGAGCGTGCCGCCTTTGGCGTTCGTGGTGCTGGTCGCCGTGGGTGCCGACTACAACATGCTCTTCGTGTCGCGGTTGCGCGACGAAGGTGCGCGCAGCATCCGCTACGGGGTGATTCGCACGCTTTCCACGACCGGCGGCGTGATCACCGCGGCCGGCTTGATCTTTGCCGCATCGATGACCGGGCTGATGTTCTCCAGCATCGGACTGGTGGTGCAGGGCGGTTTCGTGATCGGTGTCGGGATTTTGCTGGACACCTTCGTCGTTCGCACCATCACGGTGCCGGCGATAGCGGCACTGGTGGGCAAGGCGAACTGGTGGCCGGCGCAGTTCTTGTCGCGATCATCGGCAGCCAGACCTGAACCGACAAAGGTGTCGGTCGGCTCGCAGAGCGCGCAGACGCAATGAATGTAAAACTACGACAAGGAACGGAGCGGTCGGGGACATGAGTGACAGACTGCTTGAGGCGCAGCGACGCTGTTATCCCCACGTCGAGCAAGGTGGACGTGCCATGACGATGAACGAGTCATCAATCCTGTCGATGTTGCACGGGCGCGCCCGCCTGCGTCCCGACGACGTCGCCTTTGTCTACACCGAATACTCCGCGGACCCCACGGGTGTGGCCGAGTCTGTGACATGGTCGCAGCTGTCGCGCCGAACGCTCAATGCAGCACGCGAATTCCGCAACCACGGTTCGATCGGCGACCGGGCGATGATCCTGGCGCCCCAGGGCATGGATTACATCGTCAGCTTTCTGGGGGCGATGCAAGCGGGTCTGATTGCGGTGCCGCTTCCATTGCCCAACCGGGGCTCCAGCCTCGACCGGGTGAGTGCGGTCTTCGACGACACCGACCCGGCGCTGGTCTTGACGACCTCCGCGGTTGCCGAGGATGTCGGCGACTATGTCGATCAGTCACGGATGGTCATCGCCCCCAAGATCCTCGAGGTCGATGTGCTGAACCTCGACACCGATACTGCGGCAGGTGTGGATTTTTCGGCGACGGAGTATCCCAGCACCGCGTACCTGCAGTACAGCTCGGGCTCGACGCGCCGGCCCACCGGGGTGATGATCTCCCACCGCAATCTGCAGGTGAACTTTGAGCAACTGATGGCCGGATTGATTGGGCGTCGTTCGGCAGATCTGGCCTTCGAAGCCACGATCGTGTCCTGGCTGCCCTTCTATCACGACATGGGTCTGGTGCTGGGCGTGTGCGCTCCGATCCTCAGTGGCCACCGCGGAGTGCTGTCGAGCCCGGTGGCATTTCTGGAACACCCGGCCCGGTGGGTGCGGGACCTCGCGCAGCATCCGCACGCGTTTTCGGCGGCACCGAACTTCGCTTTCGGGCTGGCCGCCCGCAAGACCTCCGACCGGGACCTCGACGGACTTGACCTCGGGGGCGTGCTCGGCATCATCAACGGTGCCGAACGTGTCGAACCGGCCACCCTGGAGCGCTTCGCAGACCGGTTCGCCCACTTCAATTTCCGTGAGGACATGCTGCGCCCGTCATACGGCCTGGCCGAGGCGACGGTCTTCGTGGCCGCCGGCACCTGGAATGAGTCGGCAGCGGTCGACTTCGACGCCGACGAACTGTCGGCGGGTCGGGTCGCGCGGTGCCCGTCCGGCACGGGAACCGCGCTGGTCACCTACAAGGTCCCGACCGCTCCGGTGGTGCGGATCGTCGATGTCGACTCCAACCGAGAATGCCCACCGGATGTGGTCGGCGAGATCTGGGTGCACGGCGACAACGTCGCCGCGGGCTACTGGAGCCGGCCGCCCGAAGACCAGCAGTGTTTCGGCGCCACGCTGGCAGACCCGTCGCCCGGCACGCCTGAAGGGCCGTGGCTGCGTACCGGTGACCTGGGCTTCATCTGGGGCGGTGACCTGTTCATCGTCGGCCGGATCAAGGACATGTTGATCATCCGCGGTCGCAACTACTATCCCGAGGACATCGAGGCGACCGTTCAGGAGATCACCCGAGGCCGGGTCGCCGCGATCTCGGTGCCGGTGAGCAGCACCGAGAAGCTGGTCACCGTCGTCGAGCTGAAGAAGCGCACCGATATCGACGACCCGACGGCGTGGCTGGCCCAGGTCAGAAGCGACGTCACCTCAGCCATCTCGAATGCGCACGGGCTCAACGCCGGTGACGTCGTGCTGGTGCCGCCGGGATCGATCCCGACCACCACGAGCGGCAAGATCCGCCGCGTCGCCACCGCCGAGCATTACCGACAGGATCAGCTCGTCCGGCTGGACGCGTGAGTGCCATGGTTCGCCAGAGTTGGGCACCGCAAGCTCGGGGTAAGGTCGAGTCAACCGGACGTCTCGTTGAGGGGGCATGAGATGGCAATGCGTCGACTCGTCACGTCGACCACCGCAGCGATAGCGCTGGCGGTCACCGGATGTTTCGGCGTCGCGTTGGCCACCGCCGACGAGGCCGGGTTCACCCCGAACCCCGGGCCCGCCGGTGATCGCAAGCCCGCGCTGGGTACGCCGGGAAACGCCTACGCGCTCGGTGGCGCCCGGGTGCTGGGAATACCCTACGACGAGTACATCCGCCAGACCGGTGCCCATTGGTTCCCGGGACTCAATCGGCAGAACATCGACTATCCGGCCGGCCAGGTCCAGGGCCACACGCTGGAACGGATCCTCCCCGGCATCGGCGCGTGGGGCGAGGAGATCTACCCGGGCCTCGGACTCGACGGACCCAGCATCGGGGAATCGGTCGACGTCGGTGAGGTCAACCTGGTCAACGCGATCCGCGAAGGCGGACCGGGCACGACCATGGGGCTCTCGGAGGGCGCCATGGTGCTCAACGCGGTCAAAGCCAACCTCGCTCAGGACCCCAACGCCCCGCCACCGGATCAACTCAGTTTCGCCACCTTCGGTGACCCGATTGCCAGGCACCCGTTCGGCGAGAGCTTCCTGACCCAGGTCTTCCCGGTGGGCTCGGTGGTCCCCTCGCTGGACTACCGCATCCCGCCCCCGGTGGAGAGCCAGTACGACACCTACCAGTTCATCGCGCCCTACGACGCCATCGCCGACTGGCCGGACCGACCGGACAACTGGTTGTCGCTGATCAACTCCATGGCGGGACTGGCCACCGGCCACACCGCGGTGGCGTTCACCGACCCGAGCATGGTGCCGGCGCGGAACACCAGGACCGAATTCAACTCTCGCGGCGGCAAGACCACGACGTATCTGATCCCGCAGGAGCACCTTCCGATGGTGCTGCCGTTGAAGTATCTCGGCGTGCCGAAAGAGACCCTCATCGAACTCGATGCGGTGCTCAAACCGATGGTCGACGCCGGCTACTCGCGCCACGACGATCCCGTGACAGCGCCTATCACCGTGGATCCGGTGAACGGCTTCGACCCCGCCGAAATCACGGCGCCCGCGACGCAGGCATCGTTCGGCGGTGACGCTGATCCGCTCTCCCAGCTGCTCTCGGGTCTTCAGGCGGCATTGGGCGGATGAGGCCGGGCGACTAGAGCGCGAGTGCCCCGGCGGCCAGTAGGACGCAGCCCACCACGGCCAGCATCAGGGCGACTCCGCGGCGCCCCTGTTCGCGCATCCAGTTGTACAGCGCCGAAAGCAGTGCCTGAGTTCGCTCCGGTGCGATCAAATAGGACACCAACGGGATCTCCACCAGCGCGAATGCCACGAGGTTGAACACCACCAAGGCGCCGACCTGGACTCCGGCTGCCGCTCCGGAGGCCACGATGAGCGCCAACGCGGCGAGGTAGTCCACCGACGGCAGCGCGATGCCCAGGCCGGCGACGCCGGCCGCCCACAGCGATCGGCCATCGAGAATACGGCGGGCCCGGTCGGTGATCATCTGCCACACACGGTGTGTCCAACGCGGGGGCTCGTCCTCGCGCGGGGTTTTGACCCGGCTGAACGCCAGCAAAGCCGCGTTCACCAAAAGTACTGCGCCGACCGCGATCTGGATCTTGGGCGCACTGACATGGGGCGAGTCCATGGCGGGACGCAGGACGAACAAGATGACCAACCCGACCGAGATACCCATCGTGAATCCGCCGGCCAGGAAGGCAAGCAACTGCAACACCGGTCGGGGCCGGTTCATCATCACGACCGTCATGCCGATGCGAAAGGGTTCCAGGCTGACTGCCACGGCCATCACCAGGAGGGGAATCCACATAGATGCGTCTGCGCCGCCCGCTAGCTGCCGACTCGGAGCAGACGATCCTGCTGGTCGGTGAACGCGAAAGGCGCAGCCATGGGCCATAACCTACCGTCGATCGGCTGCTCCACGTGGCCCGCACGGCCGGTGCGTTTCGCTCACGCTGATTCCGGGCCGAGGTCGAGCATCGGCGGGGTCCTGGCGCCGACGGGCCTGGCAACCGTGCGCCGGTGCATGCGATGATGCGCCGATGAGCGGCGCACAGCATGACCTCGATCCGGCATTCCTGCGCGAGGCGTTCGGGCATTTTCCGTCCGGGGTCATCGCCATCGCGGCCGAGGTCGACGGCGTCCGGGTCGGGCTGGCGGCAAGCACCTTCGTCCCGGTGTCGCTGGACCCGCCGCTGGTGTCGTTCTGTGTACAAAACTCGTCGACGACCTGGCCGAAGCTCAAGGACCTGCCGCATCTGGGCATCAGCGTGCTCGGCGAGGCGCACGACGCGGCCGCGCGCACACTGGCCGCCAAAACCGGAGACCGGTTCGCCGGCCTGGAGACGGCCTCTACCGCGCGCGGCGCGGTATTCATCCGGGGCACCAGCGTCTGGCTGGAGACCAGTATCGATCAGCAGGTGGCCGCCGGCGACCACACGATCGTGGTGCTGCGGGTCAACGATATCTCGGTACACCCGGAGGTCTCACCGATCGTGTTTCACCGCAGCACTTTCCGGCGGCTGGGTGCCTGAGCCTCAGGGGCGCGCGGCGAGTTCCTCGCGGTAGTGGCTGACGCGCCGATCCAACTCGGCGGCGTCATCGGAACGACCCTGTTTGCGGGCCAGTTCGGCCCGGGTGCTCAGTTCGCGGATCGCGGTACGAATGTCATTGATGCTCTTCATCGCACGAACAGACATAGTGCTGACTTTCTTCACAGGTGACTGCAAGGCGTCTGGCGCCTCGCCGGTAGGACGAGCTCTAACAGGAGCCTACCCCCGATGGCAAGCCTTCAACTGTGTGTCGGCTGGGAATTGTCAGCCGATTCCGATGAGGGTCTAGCTGCGACGAAACAGCTTGTTGCCCAGCCACACCACCGGGTCGTATTTACGGTCGGCGACCCGCTCCTTCATCGGGATCAGCGCGTTGTCGGTGATCTTGATGTGCTCGGGGCAGACCTCGGTGCAGCACTTGGTGATGTTGCAGTAGCCGAGGCCATGCTCTTCCTGAGCGTCATCGGCTCGCCGCGAGTGAACGTCGAGCGGGTGCATGTCGAGCTCGGCCTGCCGCATCAGATACCGCGGACCGGCGAACGCCTTCTTGTTCTCCTCGTGGTCGCGGACGACGTGGCAGACGTTCTGGCACAAGAAGCACTCGATGCACTTGCGGAACTCCTGCGATCGGTTGACGTCCTCCTGGGCCATTCGGTACTCGCCGGGCTGCAGATCCTTCGGCGGAGTGAACGACGGGATCTCTCGAGCCTTCTCGTAGTTGAAGCTCACGTCGCAGACCAAGTCACGCATCACCGGGAAGGTACGCAGCGGTGTGACGGTGACGACCTCGTCCTCGCCGAACGTCGACATCCGGGTCATACAGGCCAGCCGGGGACGGCCGTTGATCTCGACCGAGCAGGAACCACATTTGCCGGCCTTGCAGTTCCATCGCACCGCCAGGTCGCCGGTCTGGGTCTGCTGCAACCGGTGGATGATGTCGAGCACGACCTCGCCCTCGTTGACCTCGACGCTGTAGTCCTTGAGTTCGCCGCCGTCGGCATCGCCACGCCAGACCCGCATCTTCGCTTCGTAGGCACCCATGGTCTCAGCCCTTCCGTTGCGGGTGTTCGACGAGTTCTTCGTCGGTGTAGTACTTCTCCAGCTCCGACAGTTCGAAACAGCCGAGCAGGTCGGGGCGCATCGCCGGCTGCTCCTCCCGCACCACGGTCACGTCCGGTACCACCGGATCGTCGCCCGCCGACCGGCACACCAGCAGACTGTTGCGCCATTTGGCGTCCATCGAGGGATAGTCGTCACGGGTGTGCCCGCCGCGGCTTTCGGTCCGGGTGATCGCGGACTTCGCCACTGATTCGCTGACCAGCAGCATGTTGCGCAGATCCATGGCCAGATGCCAGCCGGGATTGAACTTGCGTTCACCCTCGACCTTGACGCGCTTGTAGCGCTCTCGCATCTCGGCCAGCTTGTCCAGCGCCTCCTGCATCTCGTCGGATTTGCGGATGATGCCCACCAGATTGTTCATGGTGTCCTGCATATCCAGCTGCAGCGTGTACGGGTTTTCCGGAGCCGAACCGTCGCTGGGCCCATCGAACACCGACAAGGCCATGTCGGTGGCCGCGGTGACGGCCTCCTCGGTGACCTTCGGCCGGTCCGACAGCGCCCGGACGTAGTCCGAGGCGCCCAGACCCGCGCGGCGACCGAACACCAGCAGGTCCGACAGCGAATTGCCACCCAACCGGTTGCTGCCGTGCATGCCGCCGGCGCACTCGCCGGCGGCGAACAACCCCGGTGTGGCGGCTGCGGCGGTGTCGGGTTCGACCTCGATCCCACCCATCACGTAGTGGCAGGTCGGGCCGACCTCCATCTCGTCGGTGGTGATGTCGACCTCGGCCAGCTCGATGAACTGGTGGTACATCGACGGCAACCGGCGCTTGATCTCCTCAGGCGACATCCGCGAGGCGATGTCGAGGTAGACGCCTCCGTGCGGGGTGCCCCGGCCTTCTTTGACCTCGGTGTTGATCGCGCGGGCCACCTCGTCGCGGGGCAGCAGGTCCGGGGTGCGTCGCGCAGAGTCGTTGTCCTTGAGCCACTGGTCGGCCTCTTCTTCGGATTCGGCGTACTGCCCCTTGAACACGTCGGGGATGTAGTCGAACATGAAGCGCTTGCCCTCGGAGTTCTTCAGAACTCCGCCGTCACCGCGGACCCCCTCGGTGACCAAGATTCCCTTCACCGACAGCGGCCACACCATGCCCGTCGGGTGGAACTGGATGAACTCCATGTTGATCAGCGCTGACCCGGCGCGCAGCGCCAGCGCATGACCGTCGCCGGTGTACTCCCACGAGTTCGACGACACCTTGTAGGACTTGCCGATGCCTCCGGTGGCCAGCACCACCGCGGGCGCTTCGAACAGCACGAAGTCACCGGTCTCGCGGTAGTAGCCGAACGCGCCGGCCACCCGACCGTTGTCGAGAATCAGCTCGGTGATCGAGCATTCGTGGAAGACCTTGATCCGGGCCTCGTAATCACCGAGCTCGGCCTTGTCCTCCTGCTGCAGCGACACGATCTTCTGCTGCAGGGTGCGGATGATCTCCAGACCGGTGCGGTCACCGACGTGGGCCAGCCGCGGGTAGGTGTGCCCGCCGAAGTTGCGCTGGCTGATCCGGCCGTCTTTGGTGCGGTCGAACAACGCGCCGTAGGTTTCCAGCTCCCACACTCGGTCGGGGGCTTCCTGGGCGTGCAGTTCGGCCATCCGCCAGTTGTTCAGGAATTTTCCGCCGCGCATGGTGTCACCGAAGTGCACCTGCCAGGAGTCCTTGGTGTTGACGTTGCGCATCGCCGCAGCGCAGCCGCCCTCGGCCATCACGGTATGGGCCTTGCCGAACAACGACTTGGTCACCACCGCGACGCGCAGGCCGCGCTCGCGCGCCTCGATCACCGCCCGCAAGCCTGCGCCGCCGGCACCGATCACGACCACGTCGTAGGAGTGCCGTTCGACCTCGTCAGCCATGTGTCCTCATTTGCTCAGTCATTCGTCGTGGGTGAATCGGTTGTCGGACTTGAGACTCAGCCGATGAACCGGAGGTCGGTGATGTACCCGCCGGCGACCAGCATGACGTAGAAGTCGGTGATCATCAGCGAGGCCAGGGTGATCCAGGCGAACTGCATGTGCCGGGTGTTGATCTTGGAGACCTGCGTCCAGATCCAGTACCGGACCGGATGCTTGGAGAAATGCTTGAGGCGGCCGCCGGTGACGTGTCGGCAGGAGTGGCACGACAGCGTGTAGCCCCACAGCAAGATCACGTTGGTCACCAGGATGACGTTGCCCAGTCCGAAGCCGAAACCCTCGGGCGATCGGAAGGCCATGATCGCGTCCCACGAGTTGATCAGCGAGATCACCACCGCGATGTAGAAGAAGTAGCGGTGGAAGTTCTGCAGGATCAGCGGAAAGCGGGTCTCGCCAGTGTATTTCGCATGCGGCTCGGCCACCGCGCAGGCCGTCGGCGACTGCCACACCGAGCGGTAGTAGGCCTTGCGGTAGTAGTAGCAGGTGAGCCGGAACAGCAGCAGGAACGGCAGCGAGAACGCTGCGTAGGGCAGCCACCACACGTCGGGCAGGTACTGACCGAAGTGACTCGACTCGGGGATGCAGCCGGATTGCGTCGCCTCGGACCACATGACCACGCAGGGCGAGTAGAACGGTGTCAGGTAGTGGTACTCACCCACCCAGTAGTTGTCCTGCTGGAACGCGCGGAACGTCGCGTAGATGAGGAACGCCGCGAGTCCGAGGTTGGTCAACAGCGGCGCTTGCCACCAGCGATCGGTGCGCAGTGTGCGCTGAGCGATCTGGGCACGGCCGGGGGAGAAGACGCCGGTCGCTTTGCGGTCGGCGGTGGGTGCGCTCACGTTTCCCTCTCGATGTACTTATGGTCTCCGAGCCCGCCGTGCCCAGCAGGGCGGGTCCGGCTCAGCGCGTTCCGCCGAGACCTTCGTCGTCGACACCGCGCCAGAACTCGGTGTCGTACTGGGTGTCCGGGATCGGAATTCGCTCGCCGACATGATGGTGCCGACTGACGCCGCGGGCGAGTTCGAGTTCCTCGGCGTCGATGTCGAGCCTGTCGATGTCGTTGAGAATCCTTTCCGCGTCGTTGACGATGCGCCGGGTGGCAGGGCTGTCCCCGTATCGCGACGCCAGCGATGTCACGCATCGCCGTAGGCTTCCTATCAGATCGTGAAGCTCGGCGAGTTCGGTGGTACTGGACAAGTGACCTCCTTGGGCTGAAGGGTGTCTTGGATCACATTACGCAACCGATGCTAGCGACATCACCCCTGGTGTGGGTGAGACAAATCACTTTGACGAGCGGAGGAACCATGGCCGACGACGTGCTCAAGCAGCGGGCCGAGGAGTTACTGAGGTTGCACCAACCGGGCAATCCGGTGGTCCTGCCGACGGTGTGGGATGCCTGGTCAGCCCAGCTGGCGGTAGGCGCCGGGTTCTCCGCGCTGACGGTGGGCAGTCACCCGGTGGCCGACTCGGTCGGTAAGCCCGATAACGAGGGGATGACATTCGACGACCTCACCACCCGCGTGGCGCAGATCACTGCCGCAGTCGATGTCCCGGTATCGGTGGACATCGAGTCCGGTTACGGTCAGGCGCCTACTCGGCTGATCGACGGTCTGCTGGGCGTCGGTGCGGTCGGCCTGAACGTCGAGGACACCGTGCACGGCGAAGGTGGCCGCTTGCGGTCGGCCGGAGAGCATGCCGAGTTGGTCGGTGCACTGCGTGCCGCGGCCGACGCGTCGGGGGTCCATGTGGTGGTCAACGCGCGCACCGATCTGTTCCTGCGCGGCGACGGCGACGAGGGTGACCGCGTCGAGCGCGCGATCGCACGGTTGCGACAAGCCGCCGAGGCCGGCGCCGACGTGCTCTACCCGGTCGGTCGCCACGATCCGGATACGTTGCAGCGGTTGACCTCTGAACTTCCACTGCCGGTCAACGCGATAGCGATCCCGCAGTCCGACGATCCGGCGTCCTTCGGCCCACTCGGGGTGGCCAGGATCAGCTTCGGTCCATTCTGGCAGGCCGCGCTGGCCGAGCGGGCCAAGGAGATTCTGGCGCGCTGGGCCTAGCCGAGCTGGCCGTCAGCCCAGTTGGCCGGCAACGAAGCCGGCGAACAGCACCGAGAAGCCGCCGAGCTCCCCGACGATCAAGGCGGCCATCGCGATTCGCAGTGTGGTGTTGACGTTTTCGAACTGGTTGGTGGTGTCGCGGCGGGTGCCGTGGAGCACGTAACTGGCGATGGCCAGGACGAAGAACGCCACCACCACCGCGGCCGCGGCCAGGTTGACCGCCGTCGGCCACGCACTCAACTCGACGAACACGGCGAGCAGCATGGTCGCGAACGCGTACAACAGCGCCGCCCGGTGGGCGATGTCGACGTACGGGTGTGCCAGGTGGTCGGGACTGGTGGCCATCTGACGGTACTTCCAGATGCCGAGTATCAGTGCCCAGGCGAAGATCAGGCCTGCGGCGCCGATGGTCAGGACGGTGTCGATGCCCAGCGGTACGCCCATGGACCAAGAACCATACCGGTGGGAGCAGGGCTCCCACCGGTAGCTGTGCGGTTATTTGGCTTCGATGGCGATCCGCTGCGCCTGCGCGCCCCGGTGGGCACCGGCGACGCGCACCGTCAGTACGCCCGTGTCGTAGGCGGCTGATACCGCGTCACCGGTGACGTGTGACGGCAGCGCGAAGGAACGGCCGAACGCGCCGTAGCGAACCTCGCTGATCCGGCGGACGCGGCCCTCCTCGGCGTGCTCCTCGGAGCGCTCGTCGCGGCGTTCACCGCGGATCGACAGCCGGCCGTTCTCGACCTCGACGGTGACGTCGTTCTCGACGTCCACGCCGGGCAGATCGACCCGGATCACGGCGTCGTCACCGTCCTGGGTGACTTCGACGGCGGGGCTGATCGCGGCACTCGACGCGGGCGCGGCCGGGCCGAAGAAGTCCCGCACCAGGCGGTCGGCGGTCCAGCTCGGGCGGTTCCACAACGTGACGTTGTTCATCTTCTGTACTCCTCATCGGTCAGGACCGGTTCGACTACCGGCTCTCCTGCCGATAGAACTTGAGTCCCCTACGCTCATGTTCCCGGCCGGCGTTCGCTGTGAGCGATCACGCTCACAGCCCGCCCCCGACGGCGGTGAGCACACCGTGATGGGCGCTTCACACGGCGCGACACAGCGGCAATATCGGCTTCCTAGCCTGACCGGTATGGCGTCAACAACACACGTCGTGGTCGTCGGCCACGGCATGGTCGGACACCGCTTCGTCGAGGCTTTGCGGGCACGGGACACCGAGGGCAGGTGGCGGGTGACCGTGCTGGCCGAGGAGCTCGACGCGGCCTACGACCGGGTGGGGCTGACCGGCTACACCGAACACTGGGAGCGGCCCCGTTTGGCGCTGGCGGGCAACGACTACTCCGGAGACCGGTTGGTCGAGGTCCGGCTGGGCCGGCGGGTGACCGCCATCGATCGCGTCAACAAGACAGTCACCACCGAGGACGGCACCAGCGTCGATTACGACGCGCTGGTGCTGGCCACCGGTTCCTACGCATTCGTCCCGCCGGTACCGGGCCGCGATCTGCCGTCGTGTCACGTCTACCGCACCCTCGACGATCTCGACGCGATCCGCGCCGATGCCACCCGCACTGTGCGCAGCAGCACTGCCCCGGTCGGAGTGGTGATCGGCGGCGGCCTGCTGGGCCTGGAGGCCGCCAACGCACTGCGCGGATTCGGGCTGGCGGCCCATGTCGTGGAGCGGTCGCCGCGGCTGATGAGCGCGCAGCTCGACGAAGCCGGCGGGGCGCTGCTGGCCCGGATGATCGCCGATCTGGGCATCGCGGTACACACCGACGTCGGCACCGAATCCATCAGTCCGGCCCAGCGCAACCGGCCGTTACGTCGCACAGCCGACGACGACTCGGTGCGGGTGACGCTCAGCGACGGCACCTTCATCGATGCGGGTCTGGTGGTGTTCGCCGCCGGTGTGCGTCCCCGCGACGAACTGGCCCGCGACGCCGGACTCGCGCTCGCCGAACGTGGCGGAGTGCTCACCGACCTCTCCTGTGTGACAAGCGATCCTGACATCTACGCGATCGGTGAGGTCGCCGCGATCGAGGGACGGTGTTACGGGCTGGTGGGGCCCGGTTACACCAGCGCGGAGGTCGCGGCCGACCGCCTGCTGGGCGGGGCCGCGGAGTTCCCCGAGGCGGACTTGTCCACCAAACTCAAGCTTCTCGGTGTAGACGTCGCCAGCTTCGGTGATGCCATGGCCACCACACCAGATTGCCTGGAGGTGGTGGTCAACGATGCCGTCAATCAGACCTACGCCAAGCTGGTGCTCTCCGACGACGCGAAGACGCTGCTCGGCGGCATCCTGGTCGGCGATGCGTCGGCCTACGGCATTCTGCGCCCGATGGTCGGCGAGCCGCTGCCGGGTGACCCGCTCGCGCTCATCGCACCCGCCGGAGCAGACGGCGGCGGTGCGGGTCTGGGCGTCGGGGCACTGCCTTCCGCCGCGCAGATCTGTTCCTGCAACAACGTCACCAAGGGTGATCTCACCGCGGCAATCGGTTCGGGCTGCTGCGATGTCGCCGATCTGAAGAAGTGCACGCTGGCCGGTACATCCTGTGGCTCCTGCATCCCGCTGCTCAAACAGCTGCTGGAGGCCGAGGGTGTGGAACAGTCCAAGGCGCTGTGTGAGCACTTCACTCAGTCGCGGGCCGAGTTGTTCGAGATCGTCAGCGCCACCGACATCCGCACCTTCTCCGGACTGATCGAGCGCTTCGGCACCGGAAAAGGTTGTGACATCTGCAAACCCGTCGTCGCATCGATCCTTGCGTCGACCAGCTCGGCGCACATCCTCGACGGGGAGCAAGCTTCGCTGCAGGATTCCAACGACCACTTTCTGGCCAACATCCAACGCAACGGCAGCTATTCGGTGGTGCCCCGGGTGCCGGGCGGGGACATCACCCCTGAGCATCTGATCCTGATCGGTGAAATCGCCCGCGATTTCGGGCTGTACACCAAGATCACCGGAGGCCAGCGCATCGACATGTTCGGTGCCCGGGTCGAACAACTGCCCGAGATCTGGCGCCGTTTGGTCGACGGTGGGATGGAGTCCGGCCACGCGTACGGCAAGTCGTTGCGCACGGTGAAGAGCTGCGTCGGCAGTGACTGGTGCCGCTACGGGCAACAGGATTCGGTGCAGATGGCGATCAACCTGGAGTTGCGCTATCGAGGTCTGCGCGCGCCGCACAAGATCAAGATGGGTGTCTCGGGATGTGCCCGGGAGTGCGCCGAGGCGCGCGGCAAGGACGTCGGGGTCATCGCCACCGAGAACGGCTGGAACCTCTACGTCGGCGGCAACGGCGGGATGACCCCGCGGCACGCCGAACTACTGGCCGGCGACCTCGACGACGACACCCTGATCCGCTACATCGACCGGTTCCTGATGTTCTACATCCGCACCGCCGACCGGCTGCAGCGCACCGCGCCCTGGGTGGAACAGGTCGGACTCGAGCACCTCCGCGAGGTGGTCTGTGACGACTCGCTGGGGCTGGCGGCCGAGTTCGAGGCCGCCATCGCACGCCATGTCGATGGCTATGCCTGCGAGTGGAAAGGGGTGCTGGAGGATCCCGACAAGCTGGCGCGCTTCGTGTCGTTCGTCAACGCCCCGGACATGCCCGACCCGACCATCGAGTTCGTCGAACAGCACGGGCGCAAGGTTCCCGCACCGGTATCCGGCGCGCACAGTAGAACCGACATCGGCATGCCCACGGTGGTGCAGCGATGACCGTGCTCGACGAAACCACCGTCTGGACCACGGCGTGCGCCTACGAGTTCCTCATTCCCAACCGCGGCGTGGGGGTGCTGTTACCCGACGGTGCGCAGGCCGCCCTGTTCAGGCTCGATGACGGCAGCCTGCACGCGGTCGGCAATGTCGACCCGTTCTCGGGTGCGGCGGTGATGTCGCGAGGCATCGTCGGCGACCGCGGCGGCCGAGTGACCGTGCAGTCACCGATCAAGAAGCAGGCCTTCGCGCTCGACGACGGCAGTTGTCTGGACGACCCGGCATATTCGCTGGCCGTCTACGCGACGCGGATCACCCCCGAGGGCACCGTCCAGGTCGGCACCTGAACCGCGGAATAGCGTTCCTGGTTGCTCTCCGGCCCGTCATCACAGCCAGGAACGCTATCCCGTCGTGACCCAAATAGGGACTTTCGGCCCGTGACCCGGGACGTGGGAGCTTTCTAGCCTCTATGCCATGACCTATGTGATCGGCAGTGCGTGTGTGGACATCGTCGACAAGTCCTGTGTGCAGGAGTGCCCCGCCGACTGCATCTACGAGGGCGACCGGGCGATGTACATCAACCCCGACGAGTGCGTCGACTGCGGTGCGTGCCGCATCGCGTGCCGGGTGGATGCGATCTACTACGAAACCGACCTGCCCGATGAGGAATCGGTGTTTCTGGGGGACAATGCCGACTTCTTCACGAAGGTCCTGCCTGGCCGTGACGCCCCACTGGGAAACCCGGGCGGTGCGGCCAGGCTGGGCCGGGTCGGAGTCGACACGCCGCTGGTCGCGGCATTGCCGGCGTCAACGGCTCCGCATCCCTGACGGTTCGCCGACCCGCGCGCGCAGGAACCGGTTGGCGATCAACCGGGTGACCCCGGGGTGGGTGCCCAGCGGATCGGTCACCAGATCGGCCCCGCAGGCCCGCAGTCGGTCCTGAAAAAGCCCCTCCGACAGCAAGTAAGAAGCCACCACCACGCGCTGTCCGGTGCCTCGGGCAGCGCGGACCGCGTCGGCGATACGAGGTTCTCCGGTCGCGGCGAACGCGAGTTCGACTCGGGAGCCGATGGTCGCCGACAACCATGCCGCGGTGGTGTGCAGATCGCGCATCGCCGCCGGATCGGAGGTGCCCGCCGCGGCCAGGATCACGGCATCATCGGGATGCCAGCCGGTATCGACGAGGCGGTCGAGCAGAGCGCGGACCAGTTGCGGATCGGGACCCAGCGCTGCGGTGACCGTGACGGCGCAGTGACCGCTGGCCTCGACATGGCCGGGAATGTCCACGCTGACGTGGTAACCGCGCGCCAGAAACGCCGGCACCAGCACGGCCGGTTCTGCGCGTTGCCGGCCGAGCACCTCGGCCGGGGTCGGGCCCAGCACATCGACGAAAGCCACGTGTACGGCCCGGTCCAGAGTCGTCGAGACGGCCGCGGCGATATCGGCGATCAGCGACACTCCGCGCTGTTTTCGGGTGCCGTGGGCGACCAGAATGTAGCTCATGACGCACACGCCTCGTCGACGGGCAACCGGTAGCCTCGTTTGACCACGGTGGTCACCATCTTCTTGTCGCCCAACGCACTTCGCAGCCGCAGCACCGCGGTGTCCACAGCGTGGGTGTCGGTGCCGCTGCCCGGCAGAGCCCGCAACAGGTCGGCCCGCGACACCACCGCCCCGGGGCGGTGCGCCAGCGCGCGCATCGTGGCCATCGCCGCGGGAGACATCGGCCGGACAGCACCGTCGACCAGGACACAGGTGCCCCGGATCTCCAGCAGGTGGCCGGCGACGCGCACCGTCCGCGACTGCAACAACGGAAGCTCGTCGGTGATGTGGCGGGCCAACGCACCCAGCCGCATCCGTTCCGGCGCCGAGGTCGGGACACCGAGCCGCACCAGCGGCCGCGCCGTCACCGGCCCCACGCACATCGCGTGCACGCTGGTGCGCAGTGCGGACAGGACCGGCGCTTCCAGGCCCATCTCGGTGGCTCGCATCAGCACCGACGCCACCGCCGGCGCCGAGGTGAAACTGACCGCGTCGAATTTCTCCTCAGCGATGCCGGCGACCAGCTGGTCGAAATCGCCGTTGCGCGGCGCCGGATGCCAGCGATAGACCCGAATCGGCACGACTTCGGCTCCCGCGGCGCGTAATTCGTCGAGAAACTCCGGGAACGGATCCCAGTCGTCGGTGGCCCCGTGCAATTGCACCGCGATCCGGGCGCCGGCAATGCCGCCCTCGACGAGGTAGTGCAGCACCTCGCGGGAGGACTCGGATTCCGGGGACCACTCCTCGGGCAGCCCGGCAGCCCGCAGCGCTCCGGTGGCCTTGGGGCCGCGCGAGACGACCCGCGCCTGGCCGAGCGCGGCGGTGAGTTCGGTGGCCATCCCCCAGCCGTCGGCGGCGGCCATCCAACCGCGTAGTCCGATGCCGGTGGTGGCGATCACGATGTCAGGGGGGCTGTCGATCAGCGCGTGGGTGTGCTGGCGCAGTTCGTCGTCATCGGGTAGCGGCACCATCTCGATAGCCGGTGCGCTGGTCACACTCGCACCGCGGCGGCGTAGCAGCGCGGCCAACTCGTCGGCGCGCCGCGCCGATGTCACCGCGACTCGAAACCCGGTGAGCGGCGCCCATTCCGGCTCACTCATGCCCCATGTCTATGCACCGCGTGTTTCGGCCTGATTAACCAGGGATTGCTCGGTCGTATCGTCGCCGCTCAGGCTGTGAATTTCCGCTCACCCGAGCTCGGCCGGGACTGTGAGCTCACCACACGTCGCCGTTACGCCAGTCGCAGGCGATCGGCGCGCACGGGTCGAGCACCATGCCCGGGGGTAGTGCGCACGGCAAGACGTAGAGCGCTCCGTCGTCATCGGCGGTGCGGGCGGGGCCGTCAGGTCCCCACACCGAGGTCGGGCCCGTCCAGGGTGTCCAGCCGCGCCCCTGGTAGACCGGCTTGCCCAATTCGGTCGTGCTCAGCGCCCCGAGGTGAAAGGCCCCGCGCAGCACCTGCTCGACCCCCTCCATCAACGCGGTGGCCAGCCCCTGGCCGCGGTGGTCTTCGCGGACGGCGAGCGCCTCCACATAACCGCAGCGCAGCGCGACATCACCGAGGTAGACCCTGCGCTGCACGACGGCGGCATGGGCGATCAGCGCTCCGTGGTGGCAGATGATCGCGTGCATTCCGCCCAGCGCGTGTTCCCAGTCGGCTTCGGTGAACTCGCCGCCGAACGCGTCGATGACCATTACGCGGGCGTCGTCGCGGGTTTCGGCGTCCAGATCAGAGGTGTGGACCAGACGTGCGCGCACACTCTCGGTTCTACCAGTGCCCGTCTGCGCGGTCCATGCCGAACGGCCGACGGGGGCGCGACCAGTGCAGCCGGACGGTCTGGCCGGGTCGGGCCTGCGCCAACGTGTCGACGTCGTCGTCGGTGACCACACCGATGACGGGGTAACCACCGGTGACGGGGTGATCGGGACCCAGGATCACCGGAAATCCGTTGGGCGGAACTTGGATTGCCCCGCGGGTGGCGCCCTCGCTGGGCAGTTGCCGATCCGGCCGGCGGTACTCCAGCGGCATCCCGACCAGCCGCATGCCGACCCGGTCACTGCGGTTGGTGACCTGCCAGTTGGTGCGGACCAGGATGTCGGGGTCGACGAACCAATCGTCGCGTGGGCCGGGTACCACCTTCACCTCCAGGACGTCGCCGGCGATGGCGGCCACCGGCGCCTGTTCGAGTTCGGGGAAGTCGTCGCTGTGGTCACCCACCGGCAGCACATCACCGTTGCGCAGCGGCGCGGGACCGATCGCCGACATCACGTCATAGCTGCGCGAACCGAGGACGGGTTGGACGTCGAATCCGCCGCGTACGGCCAGGTAGGACCGCAGCCCACTGCGCGGAATGCCCAGGGAGATCACCTCGCCATCGTGGACGTGATGAATACTGTTGCTGCCGAACGGGATTCCGTTGACTGCCGGGTCGGCGTCGGCGCCGGTGACGGCGATGGCCACGCCTTCATCACCGCCCCCGTGGACGCGGGCGGTGAATCCACCCAGCGTCACCTCCACGGTGGCGCGGTCCCCGGGGTTGGCGAGCAGCCGATTGGCCAGCGAGTGCGCGCGCCGGTCGGCAGCACCGGAGCCGGTGACTCCGAGGTGGGACAGTCCCGGCCGACCGAGATCCTCGACCAGGGCCAACGGGCCGGTCTGCAGAACTTCCAGTGTCACCGCGCTCATGGCCGGACCCCGTCGACGGCGTGGAACTGCACCCACATGCCGGGGGTGAGCAGTGCGGGATCGTCGCGTTCGATGTCCCAGAGCACCGCCGAGGTGCGGCCGATGAGTTGCCACCCGCCCGGGGACTCGCGGGGGTAGATACCGCTGAACCCGTCGGCCAGCCCGACAGATCCGACCGGCACCTTGGTGCGTGGTTCGGATCTGCGGGGTACGACGAGACGCTGCGGTGCGCCGACCAGATAGGCGAACCCCGGCGCGAATCCGCTGAAGCCCACGCGCCAGGGCGCTTCGGTGTGGGCGGCGACGACCTGCTGTGGCGTCCGGTCGGTCAGGCGGGCCACCTCGTCGAGATCTTCGCCGTCGTAGCAGACCTCGATGACGACGTCGGCTTGGCCGGCGGGCGGGGTGGCGGTGTCCCCGCCGGGCTCGACGGCCAGGCATGCCAGCCGCTGCCGGGTAGGTGCCAGGTAGCAGTGTCCGGCCAGCTTGACCAGGACGGTCGTCGCGGCGGGGACGACGTCGACCACGCCCGGTAGCTCGGCACAGCGCAGCGCCTCGTGGAAAGCGAGCACCTCGGAGGTGTCGGCGAGTTCGAGGAGCAGCGCCCGGTCTCCGTAGTCACGGATGGTGTGCCCGGCGTGGGTCACGCAAAGGGAATCGGCAGTCACGCTCATCTTCTGAAGCTACCCCTGGGTAGCTTTCCTCGAAACACCGCCTGACCAGCTCTATGAGCCTTGCCAGAAGTGCCTTACCGAAGGCTCAAACTGCTGGCCGCACAGCCCCCGGGAGGCGCTCACGCATAGGTCGGCTCGCGGCGTTTGATGAACGCGATGACTCGGTAGGTCAGCGGCAGCACCACCACCTCGATGGCGGTTTTGTACAGCCAACCCAGCGCGGCGTAGGTGAAGAAGTCGGCGAAACTGGTGATCCCGATGGCTCCGGCGGCGATGGCGCAGAACACCAGCGTGTCCCCCAGTTGGCCGACGAACGTCGATCCGATCAACCGAGCCCACAGGTGCTTTTCCAGCGTGCGTTCCTTGATGCGCACCATCGTCCAGGCGTTGAGCGTCTGCCCGACCAGGAACCCGGCCAGCCCCGCCACGATCAGCTGGGTGTAGGCCCCGACGACGTTCTCGAGGTGCTCCTGGTTGACGTAAAAATCCGCGGCGGGAAGATAGATGGTGACCCAGAATGCCAGCGCGGCAAGGGCATTCATCGCGAAGCCGGTGAAGATCGCGCGCCGGGCGGCGCGGAACCCGTACACCTCGGACAGTACATCGCCGATCACATAGGTCAGCGGGAAGACGATGAACCCGCCGTCGGTGATGATCGGCCCGAACGCGACACCCTTGGTGGCGGTGAAGTTGGAGATGATCACCAGCGCGGTGAACACCGCCACCAGCACCGGATAGTAGGCCGAACCGACTCGGGCGAACGCGGCGTGGCGGTCCTCGGCGTGGGTCAGTTCGGTCACGCGCCCATTAGATCAGCCTGTCCCAGCCGCGGCGGGGCGAGGAATCGCTACGGGATGGGGCCGGGCACCATACCGGCGGGGGGCCACACCGGCGGCGGGGCCGGCGCGGGGGCCGGCGGAGCGTCCGGCGGCGGTGGGGGTGATCCGTACGGCGCCGGGGGCACCCAGGTCGCCGGGTCCATGGTGCCGGGGCCCATGGACTGGAAGAAATCTGCGGAATTACGCATGTTCCACAGCTCTCGCAGGAAGTCGAGCTGCCCGGTGTTGCCGAAGTTCGCGTTCGGCACCGGCGGGATGTAGGGCGCCCCAGCCGGAGGTGGAGCAGGCGGTGGCAGCTCGCCGGCGGCCGACGGGGTGAAGGCGAACACCGGCGTTGGCTCCGGTGCCGGCTCACCGGGAGGCGCGGCAGGTGCACCGGGCGGGGCCGGTGGCAGTATCGGTTCGGGCTGTGCGCCGGCGGTGGCTGCGGCGCCGACGGCCAGCACGCCGAGTGCCGCCACGGTGACGGTCGTCCGGGTGAGGACGCCGACGGTACGGGACGAGATGGCCATTACTGCAGGGTAGTGCCAAACGGATCGACGTGAAGGCTTTCGGCATCGCCGGCCGGAGGCAGCGGGAGGCCGGCGTCGAGGAAGTCCATGCCCTCAAACAGCAGCTGCGGTGACATCGGAGTGCCGTGTAGTGCCGCGATCATCACTCCGGTCATCGCGCCGGCGGTGATGCGCAGCTTCGGGTCGTCGGCGGGGCGGTTCAGGCGTTGGCCCAGGGCGTCGGTGATCAGTTCGATGACGTGCAGATACTCGTTGTAGAGCGCCCCTGCGGCTTCGGGCAACGTGTAGAGCAGCTGTTGACGAGCCATCTCGTCGGTCCACTCATAACCGGCCATTCCGCTGAACACCTGCTGAAGTGCATATCGGTATGCCGCGAACGGGGAGAGCTCGACGGGAGCGGCGAGGAACAGGTCGATGATCGGATCGATCAGGTGATCCGGCGACAGCAGGGCGGCCTTGTTGGGGAAGTAGCGGAAGAAGGTGCGGGGGGACACCTCGGCCGCCTCGGCGATCTGCTCGACGGTGGTGCAGGCGTAGCCGTTGCGCTCGAAGAGTCGAAATGCCGCCAAGCGCACGGCCTCACGGGTGCGCCGTTTTTTGCGCTCCCGCAGGCCCATCTCGTCGGAGCCCGGGTGAGGGGACATAGCCGCCGATTGTGGCGCACCGGGCGGCCCATTCCCGGCATATTGACGAGAACGATAGAAAGATTTCACATCTCAATACAGAAGCAGCAAACAAGCCAGGGTAAGCATCGTGACGGCGATGACGCTGTCGAGCATCCGCCAGGTGCGGGGGGAGGTGACGCGGGCGCTCAGTCGGGTTGCGCCGAAGCCGAGCACGGCGAACCAGACCACGCTGGCGGTGCCAGCGCCGACGCCGAACAGCCACCGGTGTTCGGCGTGCTCGCTGGCCAGCGCGCCCAGCAGCACCACAGTGTCAAGGTAGACATGAGGATTGAGAAAGGTCATCGCCAGACAGGTCAGGAGTACACCTCTCAGTCGGGTGGGCCCGTCACCGGCTGCGGTCAGCGCGGCGGGGCGCAGTGCCCGCCGCGCAGCGAGTAGGGCGTAGCCGGTCAGGAACGCTGCACCGCCGTACCGGATGGCGGTGATGGCGTCGGGATGATCGGCCACCAGCGCTCCGACCCCAGCAACTCCAATAGTTATCAGTACAAGATCAGATGTGGCACACACGGCGACCACCGCAGCGATGTGCTCGCGACGAATTCCCTGGCGGAGAACGAAAGCGTTCTGGGCGCCGATTGCCGCGATCAACGCCAGGCATGCGAGGAATCCGCTGGCCAGTGCGATGGTCTGAGTGGGCACCCGTCTCACGGTAAAGACGATCGATGGATCAGGACAACTAATTATTCTTCATACTCATTAGTGACACTAATCCATTCTGAGCGCCGATAAGACAAATTCGAGAAAATGTCCGATCGGTTTTCGGTGGTCAGTGGATACTGCGTCTGTGGCGACGCACGCGACCGTCGTGGGCGACGGAGCTCGGCAGAAGCTGCTCGATGCCGGGGAGAGGTGCATCGTGCGTCGGGGCGACGCGAAGGTCCGGATGGTCGAGGTGGCCGACGAGGCGTCCGTCGCACGCTCGACGCTGTATCGGTACTACCCGACCCGCGAGGATCTGCTGCTCGACATGGTGCTGCGGCGCATCGAACGCGCGACGATCCGCTGGGTGGCCGGGTTGCGCCGGCCCGACGACGCGGCCCACAGCATCCGTGAGCTGGTGCTCAAGCCAGTCGCCGCGGTCGACGACGGCGACCCGGTCAACGTGGCGCTGTATTCCGGTGACCGGGGCGTGCTGGCGTCGGTGCTCGACGATGGGGCCGAGGCGATCACGGGCGTGCTCGCGACCCACATCGGCCCGCTGTTCAAGAGGTGGCGAGACGGCGGACAACTGCATCCCGATCTCAACCTTCGAGAAACGGTGCAGTGGATGTCGGCGACCACGTCTTTCCTGCTGAGCAGTCAGTGGCGGCACCGACCGGCGTCGGCGCATCGCAGATTCGTCGATCGCTATGTGCTGCGGGCCCTCATTCTGAACTGAGCGGATCACGGCGGGTAAGGCAGGCCGAACTCGTCAGCGAGCAGGCTCTGCACGATGATCATGGCGGCCTGCGCGCCCGCGGCGGCAGCTCCGGCGACGTAGGGCTGTTCGGTGCACACGTCACCGGCCGCGAACACCGTGGCCGCGCTGGTGCGGTGCAGCGCATCGACGCTGATGGTGTCGGCCGCCAACGGGCCGGGTGTGCACATCGCACCGAGCTGCTCGGCCAGACGCGACCGCTGCCGCAGCGGTGCTTCCACCAACAGTCCGTCGCGCGGCAGGCGCGTGCCGTCGGCAAGCGCGATCTCGGACAGTCTGCCGTCGCGGCCGATCAACTCGGTGACCCGCCGCTCCTCGACCGGCACCCCTGCGGCGGCCAGAAGCCGGAGCTGATCGCCGTCCAGACCCGCGGGACCGTCGGTCAGCAGAAGCACGTCGTCGCTCCAGCCACGCAGCATCAGCGCGGCATGCACACCCTCGGCTCCGGCAGCCAGCGCTGCCAGCCGAGAATCACGCAGCTCCCAGCCGTGGCAGAACGGGCACTGGAACACCGTCGTGCCCCACAGCTCGGCCAGCCCGGGAAGGCGAGGCGGGTGGTACTGCATGCCGGTGGTCAGCAGCACCCGGCGTCCGTAGACGGTCTGCCCGTCGTCGAGTTCGAGGGCATGGCCACCATCGACCAGCGCGCCGCGCAGCGCGATCTGGCGGCGGTATTCGACGCTGGGGTAGGCCGCCAGCTCCTGCCGACCTCGGGCATACAGATCGGTCGGCGCCAGCCCGTCATGACCCAGCAGACCGCCGATCCCGGCGGCGGGTCGGTTGCTCTGCTGGTCGGCGTCGACGACCAGTGTGCGCCGTCGGGCCCGCCCGAGGACCAACGCCCCGGACAGACCTGCGGCGCCCCCGCCGACGACGATGCACTCCCATTCGTTCACCGGCGTTGCATTTCCCGTCAGGGCCGCCGCAAACCTGCGTCACGGCAGGCGTCGTGTGGTCAACTGCCCGTCGGTGATCTCGCGTCGCAGGTGATCGAGAAGCGACCGCCGACGCAGCGGCGGACTGTCGGTGTGGGCCTGCTCCGCCACTCCGGTCAGCACATCGGACAGTGCCGCCACCGAGGACCACCGGGGTCGCCACCCGAGTTCGGCGTGCGCCCGCGCGCAATTGAGCAACGGCACGGTGAATGCCATGTCCAGCCACCCGCGGTCGACGGGCTGTAGCCGAGCCCGCCAGCTCAGGTCGGCCAGCCGACCCAGCAGACCCGACGGTACGTGAATATGCTTGGCGTGCATGGCTTCTGCGATGCCATCGGGGGTCAGCGGTGGCTCGGCGGCGAGGTTGAACGGCCCGGCCGCTTTGCGTTCGATCGCGGTGGCGAATGCGGCGGCGACGTCGTCGGCGTGCACGAGGGGGATGCACAGCGCGCGATCCACCGGCAGCACAGGCATCAGCGGGACGGCCAACATCGGCACATAGCCCGGAAGGGCGTAGCGCATCAATCCACTGGCCGCAGCGCGCTGGACGATGAATCCGGGGCGCATTCGGGTGATCAGCACACCGTTGTCCTGGGTGTTCTCGTACTCGTCGAGCAACACCTCGGCGGCGGACTTGTGGCGGCTGTAAGGCGAGGACGGGATACCCGAGGTGAGCCACGATTCGTCGACGCGCTGACCGTAGCGACCAGCCGCGTAGGTGCCGACCGACGACATGTGCAGAAGTTGCCCGACGTGTGCGCTGTGGGCCGCCTCCAGCACCGTCGTGGTGCCGCCCACCCCGACCCGTTCCAGGTAGGCCGTGTTGCGGGTGGGTTGAAAGCCCCAGGCGAGGTGCACGACGGCGTCGGCACCGTCGAAGATCGGCCGCAATGCCGCGCCGGCGTGGTCCTCGGCGAGATCCACGCTGTGCCACCGCACGTGTTGGTACACACCGACCGGTTGCGGCGGTCGACGCACCACCCCCGCGACGTGATGGACTCCCGGCTGCTGGGTCAGTCGGCGCAGCAGCGCCGTGCCGACATTGCCCGACGCGCCGGTGACGACGATGCGCATCGCTGCCGGCTCAGTCGACCGGTACGGCTGTGCCGGGGGCCGGTCTTTCTGCGGCGGCGCGACGCCGTGCCCGCACAATGCCTGCACCGGCCACTGCAGCGGTGACCAGCACCGACGGCCAGAACAGCAGCTGGGCCAGCGCGACCCGGCGTTGGACCTTCAGCCCGGTTCGGGTCAGGGAACGGGCTCGTCCGGCGACACTCACCCCGGTGCTCCTTTCGATGCGCTGCAGGGTCGGTACCCGGGTGCTGTTGGCACCAAACGGGTTAGCGGATCGGTTTGCCGCGGTGGGGAACAGGCACCCGTCCACTGAAGACCTGCCGAGCAGGAGGGACGCAACCATGGCAGATCAGATGGCAACTCAGGTCCCCGACCAGCAGCGCGAAGCCAGCATCGGGGAGTTGATGACCCAACTTTCCACCCAGACTTCCCGGCTCGTTCGTGACGAGATGAGGTTGGCCCAGCAAGAACTGCGCCAGTCGGGCAAGCATGCCCGGGCCGGCGCCGGCCTGATCGGCGCGGCCGGATTGCTGGCGGTACTTGGGCTGGCGACATTGATCGCCGCGGCGGTGGCCGCGCTGGCGCTGGTGCTGCCGGTGTGGGCGGCGGCGTTGATCGTCGCGGCCGTGCTGTTGGCCGCCGCCGGTATCGCGGCTTTGGTCAGCAAGAAACAGGCCGAAAAGGTGTCGCCACCGGCCGGTGAAACCGTGGACAGCGTCAAGCGCGACATCACCGAGATCAAGGAGGCCCGTCATGGCCGGACCTGACCAGCGGCCCGAACCCGGTCCTGATGCCGGGATCGACGAGCTGCAGTCCGACATCGAGCAGACCCGCGACGAACTGTCCGACACGGTCAGCGCACTGTCGGACAAGTTCGACGTGAAGGGTCGCGCCCAGCAGAAGGTCACCGACACCAAAGAGACGGTGGCCCAGCGCAGTCACGACGCGGTCGAGACCGCCAAGCACAAGCCCGCGATCCCGGTGGGTGCGGTGCTCGCCGCAGCCGCGGCCGTTGCCTTGGTCATCTGGCTGCGCCGACGCTGAAGACCGGCTTGACCCTCACCCCACGTGAGGCGCCACCCTGATCGGTGTGACGCAAGATATTCAGGTGGACGAACTCACCGTGGGCGACGTCGCGCGTCGATTCGCCATCACGGTCAGGACGTTGCACCACTACGACGACATCGGGTTGCTGACCCCCAGCCGCCGTGCGGCCTCCGGGTACCGCGTCTACACGACGGCCGATCTGACGCGGCTCTCCCAGATCATCGTCTACCGCCGGCTGCGGTTTTCGCTTGACGAGATCGCGAGCCTGCTGGACGACGGCAACGAGGTCAGCCACCTGAGACGTCAGCGCGAACGCGTCATGTCCCAACTCGGCGAGATGAACGAACTCCTCGAGGCCATCGATCAGGCATTGGAGAAAGCGATGACCAAGACACCCATGACCGACGACGACATGCGCGACCTCTTCGGTACGGGCTTCGACGACTACCAGGCCGAGGCCGAACAGAGGTGGGGCGACACCGACGCGTGGAAGGAATCGCAGCGCCGCGCGAAGGCGTACGGCAAAGAGGACTGGTTGCAGATCAAGGCCGAGGGCGAAGCCGTCGAGAAGGCGCTGGCCGACGCCTTCCGCGCGGGTCTACCGCCCGATTCCGAAGCGGCCATGGATGCCGCCGAAGCGCACCGACTGCAGGTGAACCGCTGGTTCTACGACTGTCCGCCGGCTTTTCACCGCAACCTCGGCGACATGTACGTCAGCGACCCGCGCTACATCGCGACCTACGACGAAACCTTCGGGTTGCCAGGCCTGGCGGCCTATTGCCGCGACGCGATCCACGCCAACGCCGACCGGGCCGACGCCGACCGGCGCGAAGGCTAACTGTCGGGTTCGGTGATCTCGGGAGCGATTTCCCGGGTGGCCATGCCACCCTCACGGCCGTGGTCCTCGGGGCCTGGGCGCCCGCCCTCGGGCTCCTCGGTCCGGTTCTCGTCCTGACTCCTGCCGCTCATCATCGCTCCTTCGCCGGTGTCAGCACGGGTTACCCGGTGCGGCCCGGAGTCAGTCCATCCGGCCGGCGTCGACCAACCGAACCATGGCGACGCCGGCCTCGTCGGACGCGGCGAGGTCGATCTCGACGGCGAAGCCCCAGTCGTGGTCGCCCGCGGGATCATCGAGGATCTGGCGCACCCGCCAGGTGTCGGGCGCGCGGTCGAAGATCAGCATCGCCGGGCCGCGGGCGTCGGCCCCGGTGCCGACGTCGGCGTGCTGGCCGAAATAGGCCTCTCCCAACTGCTGCCAACGCTGCGCCGACCAGCCGGAGTCCGCGTCGAGTTCGCCCAGCTCGATCCAGCGTCGGCGGGCGAAAAGCTCGACTCGCCGGAACAACGCGTTGCGGACCATGGCGGTGAAAGCCCGCTCGTTGCCGGTCAGTGGACGAGGCCGAGCCGGGACGGTGACCTCGGTATATCGGCCGTCGGCGTCCGGTTGCGGGCTGGTCAGTGCTTCCCATTCGTCGAGGAGGCTGGAGTCCACCTGACGCACCAGTTCGCCGAGCCACTCGACGATGTCGGCCAATTCCTCGGTTCGTGCGCTCGCTGGAACGCCGGACCGCAGCGCCTTGACGGCGTCGGACAGGTAGCGCAGCACCGCGCCCTCCGACCGTGTCAACCCGTAGAGGCTTACGTACTCCTGGAAAGTGCTTGCGCGTTCCCACATTTCCCGCACCACAGACTTCGGTGACGGAGACGTGTCACCCGCCCAGGGGTTGCTGCGGCGATATATGTCGAAGGCGTGCTCGAGCAACTCCGCCAGCGGTTGCGGGTAGGTAATGTCGTCGAGCAACTCGATGCGCTCGTCGTACTCGATCCCGTCGGCCTTCATCTGTGCGACGGCCTCGCCGCGGGCTTTCTTCAGTTGTGCGGCCAGGATCTGACGAGGATCCTCCAGCGTCGACTCGATCACTGACACCACGTCGAGCGCGTAGGACTCCGCGGCCGGATCGAGTAACTCGATCGCCGCCAGCGCGAAGGTCGAAAGAGGTTGATAAAGCGCGAAATCAGCGGGTAGATCCACCGTCAGCCGGTAATGCCTGCCGTCCGGGCCATCAACACGCTCCATCACCCCGGCTTGCAGGAGCGAGCGGGCGATGCCCACCGCTTCGCGGATCATGGCCAGCTGACGCTTGCGGGGTTCGTGGTTGTCGGTCAGCAGTCGGCGCATCGCGATGCATGGATCACCCGCGCGGTAACGGTCGACCACGTCGAGGATCATCGCCGTGGACACCCGCATCCGGTTGACCAACGGCTCGGGGGTGGCGTCCACCAGCTTGGTCATGGTGGCTTCGCCCCACGGCACCATCCCTTCGGGTACCTTGCGCCGCAACAGTTTTCGGCGCTTCTTGGGATCATCGGCGACCTTGGCGAATTGTTTGAGATTCTCCACCTCGTGGTCGGGTGCCTGGACGACCACGGTCCCGGCGGTGTCGAAACCGGCCCGGCCCGCCCGGCCGGCGATCTGATGGAACTCCCGCGCGTTGAGCAGGCGCATCCGGACACCGTCGTACTTGGACAGTGCCGAGAACACCACCGTGCGGATCGGCACGTTGATCCCGACGCCCAGCGTGTCGGTTCCGCAGATGACCTTGAGCAGGCCGGCCTGCGCCAGCTGCTCGACCAACCGACGGTACTTGGGCAGCATGCCGGCATGGTGGACGCCGATGCCGTGACGAACCAAGCGCGACAACGTGTTACCGAACGCTGAGGAGAACCGGAAGTCACCGATCGCGTCGCGGATCGCGATCTTGTCCTGCTTGCTGCTGACGTTGACGCTCATCAGTGCCTGCGCGCGCTCCAGGGCTGACGCCTGGGTGAAATGCACGACGTAGATCGGCGCCCGTCCGGTGTCGAGCAACTCGCCGATGGTCTCGTGCATCGGGGTGGTGGCGTACGAGTAGTAGAGCGGCACCGGACGCTGTGCGTGGGCCACCAGTGCCGTCGGTCGGCCGGTCCGCCTCGTGATGTCGGCGCGCAATGTGGTGACGTCACCGAGAGTGGCTGACATCAGCAGGAATTGGGCGCCGGGAAGTTCGAGCAGCGGCACCTGCCAGGCCCATCCACGGTCGGGATCACCGTAGAAGTGGAACTCGTCCATCACCACGGTGGCCTCGGCAGTGGCGTCGTCGGCGCCGCGCAGTGCGATGTTGGCCAGCACCTCGGCGGTGCAGGTGATGATGGGTGCATCGGCGTTGACCGCGGCATCGCCGGTCAGCATCCCGACGTTGTCGGCGCCGAACACCTCACACAGCGCGAAGAACTTCTCGCTGACCAACGCCTTGATCGGCGCGGTGTAGTAGCTGCGCCGTCCCGCCGCCAGCGCCGCGTAGATCGCACCGGTGGCGACCAGAGACTTTCCCGAGCCGGTGGGGGTTGCCAACACCACGTGTGCGCCGCTGAGCAGTTCGATCAGCGCCTCCTCCTGCGCCGGGTACAGCGTGGTGCCCTGCGCCGCGGCCCACTCCGCGTAGGAGGAGAACAGCGCGTCGGGGTCGTCGGCCAGGCCGATCGGCGCGCTGAGGTCCATTGGGCCCACTTAACCACCGCAGGCACCCGAACTTGTTTCGATGCCAATGGCCTCGTAATCTGCCCTGGCGGGGGAGAAGGAGGCCAGCCATGCGTATCGCGGTCACCGGCGGCACCGGGTATCTGGGTGCGCACACCGTGCGCGCGCTGCTCAAGGCCGGGCATCAGGTGAAGTTGTTGGCGCTGACACACGAGGCAGACAGCCACGTGGTCACCGAATTGAGTGCGTTGGGCCCGGTCGACGTGCTCACCGGCGATGTCCGGACCCACAGCACCGTCACCGAGCTGCTGCGCGGGGTCGACGCGGTGGTGCATGCTGCCGGCGTCGTCGGCACCAGCGAGCGGCAGGCGAGATTGATGTGGGAGATCAACGCCCACGCCGGCGAAGCAGTCCTCACCCGCGCGGTCGAGGCGGGTCTGGATCCGGTGGTATCGGTGAGCAGCTACAGCGCACTGTTCCCCCCACCCGACGGCGTGATATCGGCCGATTCCCCGACCGCGCCCGGCCGCAGCGCGTACGCCAAAACCAAGGGCTACGCCGACCGGGTGGCGCGTCGACTGCAGCAGGCCGGAGCCCCGGTGGTCGTCACCTATCCCTCGAGCGTGGTCGGATCGCCGTTTCACACCGACGTCGGGGTCACCGAACGCGGCTGGGCGCCGATCCTGCGGGCGGGCGTGGCACCGCGGGTGCGCGGCGGCATGCAGATGGTCGACGTGCGCGACGTCGCCGACGTCCACGTGCGGCTGATGCAGGCCGGCCGCGGTCCGCGCCGCTACGTCTGCGGCGGCCATCTGGTGACCTTCGACGAGATGATCGACGCACTTGAGGTGGGGTTGGGGCGCCGGGTGCGGCGGGTCCGGGTGGCGCCGGGTGCGCTGCGCACGTTCGGGCGCTTCGCCGACGCGGCGGGCCGGTTCCTGCCACTGACCGACGGGCTGAGCTACGAGGCAGCCTGGTTGCTCACCTCGGCCACACCGACCGACGACCGCGCCACCACCGCAGATCTCAGCCTGAACTGGCGTGACCCGCGTGCGACCATCGCCGAGTCGGTTCGCGACCGGCTAACCCACCGCGATGGTGAGCAGTTGGGCGATCCGCGACCGTAACGCCTCGGCCTCGGGTTCATCGGCCACGGTGGCGGTGAACAGCGCCGCCCCGGCCGCCATCGCCAGCAGGGCGCGCGCGTCGAGTTCGGCGCGGCGGCGTTGCGGATCGGTCTGGGCCCGGACGTGGTCGGCGTAGAGAGCCACCGCCGGTTCACTGAACGTCGTCCACAACGTCGAGCGCAACTGGGCATTCTCGCGCAGCGCCAGCAGCAGCCCGGGGATCGCGGCGCGCACATCGGCGCGGTCGAACAACTCATGGCTCCCGCGCACCACCCAGTCGATCCAGCCGTGCAGATCGGTACCGGAGAACGGTTCCAGATCCGGGGTCTCGCCGAGGATCGCGTGTAACACCAACTCCGCTTTCGACTTCCACCGCCGTCCCAGGCTGGCGCGTCCGACACCGGCTCGTGTGGCGACCAGTCGCAGGCTCAGGTCGTCCCAGCCCACCTCAAGCAGCAGTTCTCGGGTCACCGACAGCACCCGGTCGTCGATGGTGGTATCGCGGGGTCGCCCGGCAGACCGCGCCCCGTCCGAGTTCCCGTTCACCATCGGCGTCAGGAGTTGCGAAATCGGCGTAGGTAACGCACCAACTGCCGCGCCGGTACGGGTCTGGGCCAGTCGTCGGTACGGAAGTACGCATCGGTTCCGCCGTCGACGAACACCACGCTGCCGCAGAGGAAGTGGGCAGACTCGGAGAGCATGAAACACACCCAGTCGGCGAGCTGACCGGGATCCCCGAATCCGCCCATCGGGACCGGAAACCGGCGCACCGCCTTGCCCTGCCGCGGGTCGGCCAGCTGTTCTTCCAACAGCGGAGTCAGGATGGCTCCCGGGGCCAGCGCATTGAGTCCGATGCCCGCCCCCGCCCAGTCGGCCTGCACCGCGTGCCGGCGCACCCACCTGGTCAACGCGATCTTCGACGCCGCGTACATCATCGTCGGCCCGGCCGGACCGTAGCGGCGCACTGTCCGTTCGGCACGCGCGATGTCACCGGCGAGCAGCGCACGCACCGCACGGGCGGGTACCAACGGGGTCGTGGTGGTTGAGTTGCTGGAGATCACCACCACTTTGGCGCGATGGCCGGCGGCCAAGGCGGGTTGCCACCGTTGCAACAGCTCGACGGCCCCCAGAAAGTTCACCTCGGCGATGCGCCCGATCTGGGGTCCGCGGGTGGGGCCGATCCCCGCCGCCAACACCGCGCCGTCGAGATGGCCCTGTGCTGAGGTGAGCACCCGCAGTGACGCTTCGCGCCGTCCGTCATGGGTGGACAGGTCGGCGATGACATCCGCCTGTTTGACGTCGACGGTGAGCACGCGGTGCCCGTCGGCGCGCAACCGTTGCACCGTGGCGGCTCCCATACCCGATGCTGCGCCGGTGACGGCGTAGGTGCCCATGGACCTTCCTTTCCGGGATGGTGCGCACGCAGCGGCGCGCACCTCACCCTAGTTCCGGCGCCACTGGTCTCGGAAGTCGACGATGTTTCGCCACCCGCCGAGCGGTTCATAATTGACACTGGAGAGTGGTTGATGTCGCGTGCCGCGGCAACACGGGAGGAATCGTGCCCGAGACGGTGCTCGTCGACGCCGACGATGTCGGGGAAGCCGTGCACGCCTTGAGTGCGGTCTACAGTGCGATGCGGGTGGTCGAGGTGCCCGGGAGCACGGCGTCGCGCACCCGGGTGTTCCGCAGCCGCATCGGAGAGTTGACCATCGACGATGCCGAATTCACGTACCGGCTGGTCACCGACATGGATCCGACCGACAGCGTGCTGGTGTGCCGGGTGCGGTCCGGGCTGCTCGGCGGCAGCGGGCCGGGCCATGACCTCCAACTGCACGGTGCCGGCTCGGTGCTGGCCTTCGGGGGAGCGGCGGGGCAGCCGATCGTCGGACACATCGACCGGGCCCGCTACGACGTGGTGGTCATCGCGCGGTCGCTGCTCGCCGAGGTAGCACCGCAGGGGTGGGGTGCTGATCCCGACGCGTTCTCGCTGCTGGCGATGTCGCCGGTTTCGCCGGAGGCCAACCGGCATCTGGCCGACACCCTGTCCCACCTGCGTATGAATGTGGGGTCCAGCGCCTACGCCCGGGGAGAACCGCTGGTCACCGGCCCGCTGACGCGCTACGTCGCCAGTTCTGTCCTGGCGGCCTTCCCCAACTCCGCGAGCAGAGCTGCGACGGCCCACAGCAGCGCCGACACCAGCCGCAGACTGCTGGAGCGGGCGCTGGCCTTCGTCGACGATCGCGCCGACACCGACGTGTCTGTTGCCGACATCGCCACTGCCGTGCGGGTGGCGCCATCGGCGGTGGTTGCCATGTTTGCCGCTCATCTGAGCTGCACTCCGATGGCTTACCTGCGCCGAGTCCGGCTTCACCACGCGCACCGGGAGCTGATGGGCGCCGACCCGGCGAAGACCTCGGTGGCCGAGGTGGCGGCGCGCTGGGGCTTCGGGGTCGTCGAGTCTTTCGGCGTGCACTACCGCAGTCAGTACGGCGTCGATCCGCTGCACACCCTGGCGAGCTGACCACATCCCGGCCGCTAGGCTGACCCACCGTGATCGAGATCGCGCTGAGCGAGATGACCGGCTGGTTCGGATTCGGGGTCGCCGGCAATTTCGCCGGGCACCTCGAGCAGGCAGGAGAGGCCGCGGACTTCGTCAACGTGACCAGTCACGCTGAGGCGCCCAAGGGGATTTTCCCGTGGTATGCGCCCGGCTCGGACACCTTCCTCGGCGAGTTCCCGCTGTCCAACGATGCGATCGTGCTGCCAGCGGTCAATGCGGATTCCGGGCCGTTGAACCTGCAGATCGAGCCCGAGGTCGGCCTGGCCTGTGAGGTGGTGTGGGACGGCGACACGGTCGTCACCCTGAAGCCGTTCGCGCTGGGTGCCTTCAACGACTGTTCGATCCGGCGCCCCGGTGCGCCCAAGATCAGCTACAAGAAGAACTGGGGTCCCTCGTCGAAGGGGGTCTCGGCGAACTTCTTCGACATCTCCGACCTGACCCCTGACGGGCCGACCGCGACGATGCGGTTGGTATGTCACCTGCGTAGCAACGGGGAAGAGCACGCTTACGGTGTGGACAGCCCGCTGATCGGCTACTCGTACTACGGCGAGGTGCTCCTGGACTGGATCGTCGAGCGATTGGCCAACCAGAAGGGCTCGCCGGACACGCCGTTGGAGGATGTCGGCGCGCTGATGGTGGCCAGCGGCCATCCCAGGACCGTGCTCATCGGTATCGGCGCCACCCGCTACACCGACATCGGCGCGTCGACCTTCCTCAAACCGGGCGACCGGGCGATCGTGCGGGTGTACGACACCGCATCGGATTCGGTGGCCGAACTCGACCAGCTGGTCGGTGAGAACCAGGGACCGTCGACGTTACGGTAGTGGCCTCCGTTACGATGCGTCGTCATGGCGCAAGGTGACGGGGTGTCGGTCTCAGGGCAACGCGCACTGGTGCTGGGCGCCAGCGGCAACGTGGGTGCGTGCGTCACTCGCCAGCTCGTCGCCGGTGGGGCCGACGTCCGAGTGTTGTTGCGAAAGACGAGCTCCACCAAAGGTATCGAGGGCCTCGACGTCGAACGCCGCTACGGCAACCCGTTGGACACCGAGACGGCGGCGGCGGCGATGTCCGACCGCGACGTCGTCTACTACTGCATCGTCGACACCCGCGCCGAATTGCACGATCCGGCACCGCTTTTCGCCACCAATGTGGAGGGCCTTGGCAGGGTTCTCGACGCCGCAGCCGAAGCGAACCTGCGCCGCTTCGTCTTTCTGAGCACCATCGGCACCATCGCAGTGGGTGAGCACGGCGAGACGGTCGATGAGGACACCCCATTCAACTGGGCTGACCGTGCCGGCGGTTACATCGCATCCCGTCGCGCCGCCGAGGCGTTGGCGCTGTCCTATGCCGCCGACCACCGCGTCCCCGTCGTGGTGTGCAATGTGTCCAACCCGTATGGGCCGCCGGATTGGCAACCGCGCCAGGGCATGTTGGTGCAGATGGCAGCGTTGGGCAAGCTCCCGTTCTACGTCCGCGGGGTGGGATCGGAGGTCGTCGGCATCGAGGATGCCGCGGACGGGTTGCTGCGCGCCGCCGAGCGTGGCCGGGTCGGACAGCGCTACATCATCTCCGAGCGGTTCATGCTCCTGCAGGAACTGCTCACCACGGCCGCCGACGCGGTCGGCGCCCGTCGGCCCCGTATCGGCATCCCGATGGCTGCGGTGCGTGCACTGGCAGCCCTCTGCGATATCGCGAGACCGATTCTGCGCAGAGATATTCCGATGAGTCGGCAGAGCGCGTTTCTGTTGGAGTTCACCTCGCCGGCCAGTCATGCCAAAGCGACCCACGAGCTGGGTTGGCGACCCGCGCCCACCGAACACTCCATCGCACGTGCCGCCGAGGCCTACGTGCAGCGCGCCACGTCGGCTTAACCCTCTTTCGCGAGTGCCTCTTGTGCCGAGTCGACACCGGCCACTATAAATAAACAAATAGGTCAAAACGTATATTTTGGTCCTGATGCGGGGAGACGGGCATGGCGCGTGGGGTGGCGGTATTCATCGGGGCGGGCGTACTCGCCGCATCGTTGTCGGGTTTGGTGCTCGGGTCGGCGCCGGTCGCCGCCGCGGACGCCGGCGGCAGTTCGAGTGCGTCGGCGGATCGTAGTGGCCCCTCAGCCAGGGGCGACGCTCGTGCCTCGCAGCGCGAGCAACGCCGCAATGCGGTGGCCGAGCGTGCTACCGGCGTATCCCGTGCCGCGCAGAGGCATGAAGAGTCGACAGACGAGGCTAAACCACAGGACGACAGCGGTTCCGCGGTAACGGAACGACTGGAGACGCGTGCCGAGTGGGCCAGCACCGTCGCCGATGAACGGGCCGCCCGGGACCGGCCGGTGACCTCGGAGTCACTCGAGGTGAACGTCGACACCCAGCGGCCCAACCCACAGCGCGAGGTGGAACCCGCCGCGCCCGCCGACGCCGCGCCCGCCGACGCGGCGGTCGTCACCACGGTCGCGCCGGTCGCGGATCGGCAGGCGCCCACACCGCGCCGGGAACGACAACTCGCCTCAGCGAGATCTGCGCTGACCGCGCCGGCGGCGGTTGATTTCATCGCGCCGGCCGTCGCGCACCGGGAGGTCGATGCCGACCCACCACGATCAGCGACGCTGCTCAATGTCGTGGGTTCGATGGTGATCAACGCCCTCATGGGGTTGATCCATCTCGTCGACGGCCCGCCCGTGCTGCCACCGGGCAGCACGGTCACAGTGCGCACCTCGTCGCTGACTCTGCCGATCGGCAAGGGCCGCACGGTTCAAGCGGACTGGTACTTCCCCGAAACCGTCAATGACACCACCCGACTGGTCTACCTGCAGCACGGGTTCCTGGCCAGCGGCCCGATGTACAGCTACACCGCTGCCAAGCTCGCGGAGCGGACCAACAGCATCGTGGTGGCGCCGTCGTTGTCGTCGAACTTCTTTGCGCCCGAAGCCGTCTGGGTGGGCGGCTCGACCATGCACCGCGCGATCGCCGAGCTGTTCGTCGGCGACCGTCACGCACTGACCGTCAGCGCCCGTGCTGCAGCGGGTGATGACGTGGTGCTGCCGACCGCGTTCGCGCTGGTCGGTCACTCCGCCGGCGGCACCCTGGTCACCAGTACCGCAGGCTTCCTGGTCGACAACGGTGCCGTCGCCGATCTGGTCGGAATTGTGATGCTCGACGGGGTGGAGCCCGCGGACTCTCCGCTGTTGTCCAGGGCCCTGGACAAGCTGACCGGCGATGCACACCGGCCGATCTATCTGATCTCCTCGCAGCGCTACTTCTGGAGTCGTGGTGGGGACATGGCCGACAAGCTGTCGCAGGCCCGGCCGGATGAGTTCAACGGCGTCGGCCTCATCGACGGTATGCACATCGACTACATGACCGGCGGTAACCCGGTACTTCAGCTCTTGCAGTACGTGTTCGGCGGGTTCAGTCAGCCGCGAAACGTCTACGCCGCGGCAATGATCAGCGCAGGATGGATCAACGACCTGTTTGCCGGGACAGTGGTGAACGGAACTTACGGCGATCCGCACGAGGAGATCACGATCGAGACTCCGGCCGGCAACGCCACCGCGGTGGTGCTGCCGCTGGGTTATCCGGCACGCCCGGTCTGGCCCCTGTGGTTCGAAGCCTTGCTGACCAGCATCTTCGATTTCGGAGGTCGACACATCTTCGTGTATGAACCGCTGCCGGGCTACGAAGTACCGATCGCCGAAACGACCTCAGCCCAGCGTGGATAGCACACCGCTGGTCCGAGCCAGCGTGCAACGAATCGGCGTAGCTCCGGACCTGAGCGGGCCGGCGCGCCGGGGTCGACCAGCAGCGAGTGCATCGTGCGCAGGCACAGTTCGGCGAGCTCGTCGAGGGCCCCGTCGTCGAATCCGTGGCTGTGCCAGTCGACGTCGAATCGATGCAGTATCGAGTGGGCGAACGTCAGCGCGGTGTCCGACGTCAGCGACGTGACCTCCGTACCGTCGTCACCTCTGCTGGTGAGCAGTCGCCCAAAGGCGGTGTCGCCGCCAAGTTGCTCGACCGCATAGGAGACACTTTCGACCAGAGCCGCGACCGGGTCGGTCAGCCCGCCGACGTGACCGGCGAGCCGGTCGATGAAGCCGTCGGCCGCGCGCATCGCGCCGGCGACCACAACCGCCTCGGCATTGGGAAAATGCCGGTAAACAGTCTGGCGGGTGACGCCCAGCATGCGTGCAAGGTCGGCGATGCGCACCGGCTCCCCGATCTGCTCGGCGGCGTCGAGGATCCGGTCGATGGCCTCCTGATCGGAGGTGGGGCCGCGGCCCGCCCATCCGCGGTTACGCACGGTCAGAACAACCGAACTCCAGGTCCAGCCGGGTCGGCCCGGTCATACCCAGCATCGGATCCCACGGCGCCTCTGCCACCCGGCGTGGCTGTGGTAGCCGCCGGGCGATGATCTGGAGAGCCTCCGCCAATTCCAGACGAGCCAGGTTCGCGCCCAGGCAGTAATGGGCGCCACCGCCGAACGTCAGGATCGCCGGCGCGCCCTCACGGCGCAGGTCCAATTGCTCGGCGTCGGAGTAGACCGCAGGGTCGCGGTTGGCGGCGAAGGTGTTGACGAACATGAATGTCCCTGCAGGGAAGATGAATCCGTCGATCTCCGCGTCCTCGATTGCGACGCGCGGGGTGCCGCATACCGCCGGAGAGTGCCGCATCGTTTCTTCGACGGCGCGCATCGCCAAGTCCGGGTGGTCGCGTAGCATCGCCCACTGTTCTGGCCGATCGCACAGTGCCTGCACCGAGGCGGCAAGCTGATGGCGGGTGGTGTCGGTGCCGGCCATCAGCAGGCTGCTAGCCAGCATCTGGAGTTCGGAGGTACTCAGTCGGTCGCCGTCGTCCTCGGCGCGGATCAGATCGGAGAGCAGGTCATCGGTCAGGGTGTGGCGGCGACGCGCGACCATGTCGTCGATGTAGTCGTCCAGCGCGGTCCACGCGGCCATGATGGTGTGCTCGTTGTCGAGGATGTCGGTGCTGAAACTGAATGCCTGGAAGACCTCGTGGGTCCAATCGGAGAACAGGCGCCAGTCCTCACGCGGTGCGCCGAGCAACGCGCAGATGATCGGCACCGGATACGGCCGGGCAATGTCGGCCACCACGTCGCAACGGCCTGCGTCGAGGACCCCGTCGATGAGTTCGTTGACCACGACGCCGATGGTGTCGTGCAGACGCGCGGTCGCCCGCGGGGTGAATGCGCGGCTGACCAGCTTGCGTAACCGCTGATGCTCGGCGCCGTGCAGGCACAGCAGCGAGGCCATCACCTTGTCGAACAGCGGCCCGGAGGAGATGCCGACCATGCTCAGGTTGATGCCGGGTGGAGGAGCGAAGCGAGTGTCGCGCAGCACGAGGCGGGCCATCTCGTAGGACAGCACCTCCGGTCCGGCCGGGCCGATCGCGACGGGCGCCTGCTGCTGTGCGGTGTGCAGGTCGGACCATACCTCGGCCGGCGTCGCGGTCAGCGCGTAATCAAGAGTGGGAAGACCGGCGTCGAAGACGCTGCATGAAGTAGATCGGACACTCATTCCGAAAATGTATGACGATCCAGCGTAAAATGGCGGCGAATTGTCGTTTTATCATACGAGCCCGGTGACAAAGTATGGCTGATTGCAGCGGTGCAGATCTGCCGGGCGTCGTAACACGATGGCTGATGCGCTGTTCGACGTCCGCATCGGTCGCACTTATGATTTCGCTTCTACCTTAGAATCGCTGATGTGCTCGACCACCTCGACGCCGGCCAGCTGGCTGCCCTGGCTGCGGTGGTCCAGTTCGGCAGCTTCGATGCGGCCGCCGAACACCTGCATGTCACCCCGTCAGCTGTCAGCCAGCGGATCAAGGCACTCGAACATCGCGTCGGTCAGGTTCTCGTTCTTCGTGAAAAGCCCTGTGTTGCAACAGCTGCAGGTATTCCACTGCTGAGGCTGGCCGCGCAGACCGCATTGCTGCAGAGCGAGGTGCTGGCCGAGTTGCACGGGGGGTCGGCCCAGCGGCCACGAATCGCCCTGGCCGTCAACGCTGATTCGATGTCCACCTGGTTCACCGGTGTTTTCGACAAGCTCCCCGACGTGCTCTTCGACGTGCGTATCGAGGACCAGGACCACTCGGCGCGCCTGCTACGCGAGGGTGTGGTGATGGGCGCGGTCACCACCGAACAGACCGCGGTCGCCGGCTGCCGGGCTCGCCGACTGGGGGTGATGCGTTACCGTCCGGTGGCCAGCGCCGCTTTCGCCGGTCGCTGGCTGGGGCACGGATTCACCGCCGAGACCGCGTCTACGGCGCCGTCCCTGGCCTGGAATCGCGACGATGCGCTACAGGATCAATTGTTGCGCAAGGTGTTCCGCCGTGCGATCCGCCGGCCGGTGCACTACATCCCCACCGCAGCCGGATTCGGCGCCGCGGTCCATGCCGGGCTGGGCTGGGGGATGTACCCCGAACAACTGATCGACGAGACCTTCGTCGCGGTCACCGATGCGTTTCTCGACGTGCCGTTGTACTGGCAGAGCTGGAAGCTCGACAGCGCCACGGTTGCCCGGGTCACCGACGCCGTCACCGCAGCGGCGACAGGGCTGCGGCGCGGTCGTTGACTGCGGCGGGGAAGAATCGCGGTATGAGTGCGTCGGTCAGGGTGCGAATCCTCGGTGTCGGTATGGGGCCGCAGCACGTCACCGCCGAAGTGGCCCAAGCGCTGCACTCGGTCGACTACGTGCTGGCTGCGCAGAAATCCGACGACGACCGTCTGCTCGAGTTGCGTCGCGAGATCCTGCAGCGACACGCCGGTCCGAACGGGCCCGCCGAGCTCGTCACCGTCGCCGACCCGCCGCGCGATCGGTCCGAAGGGCTGACCACCGATGGTTACCACGGGGCCGTGTCGGACTGGCACGACGCGCGCGCCGCCCGGTACGCCGAGGTGCTTCGGCAGCGGGGCGGCACCGCAGCATTCCTGGTGTGGGGTGATTCTTCGCTGTACGACTCGACGATCCGCGTCGTCGAAAAGGCCCGTGACCTCGGCATCGAGGTGGACTTCGACGTATTGCCCGGGATCAGCGCACCCCAGCTGCTGGCCGCCCGCCACCGCATGGTGTTACACGAGGTCGGCCGGCCGGTGCACGTCACCACCGGCCGACGGCTGCAGGAGGCGGTCGCGGCCGGGCTCGACAACATCATCGTGATGCTCAACCCGCCGCCGCACCGGCTGGACTTCACCGGCCTGCAGGACTGGACGATCTGGTGGGGCGCCAACCTCGGCACCCCGGGTGAACAGCTGCTGACCGGACGGCTGGCGTCGGTACTGCCGCAGATCGCGCAAGCCCGCGCCGCGGCCGAAGCCCGAGACGGCTGGGTGATGGACCTGTTCCTGATCAGGCGGCCCTGATGGCGGGTCTGCTCATCGCCGGAACCACCAGCGACGCCGGGAAAAGCGTCGTCACCACCGGCTTGTGCCGGGCCCTGGCGCGGCGCGGCATCAAGGTCGCGCCGTACAAAGCGCAGAACATGTCCAACAACTCGATGGTGTGCGCCGGGCCCTCCGGGCAGGGGGTCGAGATCGGACGGGCGCAATGGGTGCAGGCGTTGGCCGCGCGCGCGACACCGGAGCCCGCGATGAATCCGGTGCTGCTCAAACCGGGCAGCGACCACCGCAGCCACGTGGTGCTGATGGGACAGCCGTGGGGTCATGTGGCGTCTGCGGACTGGCTGGAGGGCCGGCGTGCGCTGGCCGCCGCAGCACATGGCGCCTACGACGACCTCGCCGGCCGATACGATCTGATCGTCGCCGAGGGTGCCGGCAGCCCCACCGAGATCAATTTGCGGGCAGGTGATTACGTCAATCTCGGACTGGCTCGGCACGCCGGGTTGCCGACCGTCGTGGTCGGCGACATCGACCGCGGCGGTGTTTTCGCAGCCTTCTTCGGGACCGTCGCGCTGCTCTGCCCCGAGGACCAGGCGCTGATCGCGGGCTTCGTGGTGAACAAGTTCCGCGGCGACCAGGGCTTGCTCGAGCCGGGGCTGCGGGATCTGGAACGACTGACCGGCCGAACGGTGTACGGAACTCTGCCGTGGCGACCCGACATCTGGCTGGACTCCGAGGATGCCCTGGAATTGGCGGGCCGCCGATCCACCGGGCCGGGAGCGCGACGGGTCGCGGTGGTTCGGCTGCCGCGGATCAGCAACTTCACCGACGTCGATGCGCTCGGCCTGGAGCCCGGGCTCGATGTGGTCTTCGCTTCACACCCGAGCGCGCTGGCCGACGCCGATCTCGTGGTGCTGCCAGGCACCCGGTCGACCATCGCCGACCTCGGCTGGCTTCGCTCTCGCGGTGTGGACCGGGCACTGCAGGCCCATGCGGCAGCGGGCAAACCGGTGCTGGGCATCTGCGGTGGCTTTCAGATGCTGGGCCGGGTGATCCGCGACCCGCACGGCATCGAGGGCCAGGCGGCCGAGGTCGAGGGACTCGGGCTGCTGGACATCGAGACGAATTTCGTTGCGGAGAAGGCTCTTCGACTGCCGCGTGGGGCCTGGGAGGGGATCACTGCGACGGGTTACGAGATCCACCACGGCCGTATCGCCGGCGGAGACGGGCAGGACTTCCTCGGCGGTGTCCGGTCGGGGTCGGTGTTCGGAACGATGTGGCACGGCGCTTTCGAGGGTGACGACCTGCGTGCCCGGTTCCTGGCCGAGACCCTCGGCATGGCCCGGTCGGGTGTGTCGTTTTCGGCGGCCCGCGAAGCCCGGCTGGATGTACTCGGCGACCTTGTCGAAGCCCACCTCGACGTCGATGCCCTTCTGGATCTGGCGAACTCGGTTGGGCCGCAGAGTTTCACGTTCCTCCCCCCGGGGGCGCCGTGATGCGGATCCTGCTACTGGGCGGCACTGCGGAGGCGCGCGCACTGGCCGAGTTGCTGATCGCCGACGGCATCGATGTCACCAGTTCGCTGGCCGGCCGGGTCGCCGAACCGCGGTTGCCGGTCGGGGCGGTGCGGGTCGGCGGGTTCGGCGGGATCGAAGGTCTGCGGGCGGTGCTGGGCGACTACGATGCCGTCGTCGACGCCACCCACCCCTTCGCCCGCAACATCTCGGCGCACGCCGCTGCGGCGGCGGGAACGACGCCGCTGCTGCGACTGGAGCGGCCGGGCTGGTCCGAGCGCAGCCGGGATGGCTGGCATTGGGTGGACTCCCACGAGCAGGCCGCGGCCTCTGCGGCACGGTTGGGACGTCGACCGTTGCTGACGGTCGGGCGTCAGGAGATCGCCCGCTTCGTAGCCGATCTGGGCGAGCATGCGGTGCTGGCGCGCGTGGTGCAGGCCCCCGAGGTCGAGTTGCCCGCCGGGTGGCGGTTGATCCTCAGTCGCGGTCCTTACCAGCTGGCCGGTGAGCTGGACCTGATGGCCGAGCATCGCACCGATGTGCTCGTCACCAAAGATTCCGGCGGCGACCACACCTGGCCGAAGATGGAAGCGTCTGAGCGACTGGGCATTCCCGTGGTCGTCGTGCGCCGCCCACACCGCGACCCGGCGGTGCCCACCGTGCGCACCGTCGGCGAGGTGATCGCCTGGGTGCGGGCTCTCTCTACGATGACACCGTGAGAATCCTGGTCACCGGCGGCGTGCGCTCCGGTAAGTCCCGCCACGCCGAGACGCTGGTCGGCGGGGACGATCAGGTGACCTACCTGGCTCCCGGCCGTCCGGCCGACGGTCGTGATCCCGACTGGGATGCCCGCGTCGCCCGTCATCGGGCCCGCCGTCCCGCGCATTGGCAGACCGTCGAGGTATCCGATGTCGCCGTGGCGCTGCGCGGCGCGCAGGGCACCGTGTTGATCGACTGCCTGGGCAGCTGGCTGACCGCGGTGCTCGACGACAACTCGCTGTGGGAGGTGAGTTCGAGCGACGCCCAGCACGCCGTCGACGCCCAGGTGTCGGCGCTGTGTGACGCGCTGGCCTCGCTCGACGACGTCGTCGTCGTCACCAACGAGGTGGGCCTCGGGGTGGTGCCGTCACACCGCTCGGGGGTGCTGTTCCGCGATCTGCTGGGCACGGTCAATCAGCGGGTCGCCGACGTCTGCGACGAGGTGCATCTGGTGATCGCGGGTCGGGTACTTCGGATCTGACGGAAGCGGTCGCGCGTCTGCGGTCCGTCGCTCGCCGATAGTGCGGTCAGGGCGGGATTCCTCGAGACTTTGCGCCCCCAGCGCACGCTCGACGAACCTAGGACCGGTAGCGCTCCGAATGCAGCACCGATTCCAGCGACGAGCGGGCGCGCCAACCGAACCGTTCCAGGTCCGGTACGTCGGGTAGCTCGGCGACCTCTCCGACGCACAGCCACGCGACCGGCCGAACCTGCGACGGCATGCCGACCAGCGCGCTGAGGAAATCCTCGCGGTAGAACGACACCCAGCCGACTCCGAGCCCTTCGGCTGTCGCCGCCAGCCACAGGTTCTGGATCGCGCACACCACCGAGTACAGACCCGCGTCCGGGATGGCGTGCCGGCCCAGGACCTGCGGACCGCCACGGGTCGGGTCGTAACCGACCACGATGCCCAGCCCGGATTCGCAGATGCCCTCGATCTTGATGCGGCCGAACGTCTCCGCGCGCTCGCCGGACAGCTCGGCGGCGAACGATTCCCGCTCGGCGGCCACGTGATCGCGGAACGCGCGCAAAGTCTCCGGTGAGCGCACCAGCACGAAATCCCACGGCTGCGACATGCCCACCGACGGCGCCGCGTGCGCGGCCAGCAGCACCCGCCCGAGCACCTCGTCGGACACCGGGCCGCCGGTGAACTCCCGTCGGGTGTCCCGGCGTCGGTTGATGACGTCGTAAAGCCGGTCGGTCATCGGTTCGGGCGCTCCCGCCCCGGGTCGTACAGGTGACTCTCGCCGGACTGCGGGTCGGGCTGCTCCGCCAGCGCCCGTCCGACCAGGATCACCGCCGCCTGCCGAAACCCCGCGGATTCGACCGCGTCGGCGATGTCGGCGATCGTGCCACGCAGGATCTGCTCATTCGGCTGAGATACCCGGTAGACCACGACCACCGGACAGCCCGGCCCGTACTCGGGTTCGAGTTCGACCATCAACTCGCGGATTCGCGTCACGGCCAGGTGCAGCACCAGAGACGCGCGGGTGGCCGCAAATGCGCGCAGCGACTCCGTGTCCGGCATCGCGGTGGAGCGTTGCCGGGTGCGGGTCAGCACCACCGACTGGGTCACCAGCGGCACCGTCAGCTCCCGGCCCACTGCAGCTGCGGCCGCGGCGTAGGCCGGCACGCCCGGTGTCACCGCCCAGGGCACCCCGGCCCGGTCGAGCCGGCGGGTCTGCTCGGACACGGCCGAATACAGCGACGGATCACCGGAGACCAGCCGCACCACCCGCCGCCCGGCGCCGTGGGCGTCGACGATCCGAGAGACGATCTGATCCAGGTCCAGAGGCGCGGTGTCGACGAGTTCGGCGGCCGGTGAGCAGTGCGCCAGCACGTCGGGGTCGAGGTACGTGCCGGGGTAGAGCACCACTTCGGCGTGGCCGAGCAGCTGCGTGGCACGCACGGTCAGCAGGTCCGCGGCACCGGGACCGGCGCCGACGAAGTGCACCGCGCGCTCAGTCATCGAACCGCAGTCTAAGGGGCTGCCCAATCGTCGTGAGCGTGGGCGTTGTGCACGCACTATCGGAATTCGGCGTCCCCGCGCTCGCCCCTCAGAGGGTGGACAGTGCGGGCTACCGGGTGGCGGGGTGCTCGTCGGTGGCCGGGCAGCAGATTTGTCAGAGGTCGAATGTATGTTCTAAGAATGGTGAAAGACGCTGTGGCGGATGCGGTTTCCGCGCTGCGCGCCGCCTTCGAATCGGTCGCCGCGTGCGATATCAATCTCCTCGACCGAGCTGAGTTGGTGAACGCGCTTGATGAATTGGAAACCCTCACGTGTCAGCTGCCCTCGGTATCGCACCGTCTGCTGGCTCAATTGCAGACCGAGACGACCCCGCAAGCGATGGGTGCCAAGAACTGGAAAGAATTCCTGGCGGTGCGCTGGCGGATTTCCGTCTCAGAGGCGAACCGTCGCCTGACGGAAGCCGACTTGTTGGCGCCGCGGCACTCGCTGACGGGGCCACAACTACCTCCGGCGCTGCATGCCACCGCCGTCGCTCAACGCCAAGGTCTTATCAACGCTGAGCATGTCGAGGTGATCCGCAAAGCACTCAACAGACTGCCTGGTTTCGTCGATGCCACCACCCGCGACCAATTCGAGGTCGACCTCGTGCGCACCGCGGTCGGCAACGGCCCCAAGGAACTCAAAGACGCTGCCGATCTGACGTTGTTCCTGCTGGATCAGGACGGCCCTGAACCCGATGACGCCGAGCGAGACCGCAAACGCGGGTTGACGATGGGAAAACAGGGCGCAGACGGCATGACGCGTCTTGTTGCCGACATGACGCCTGAGGCGCGGGCGGTGTGGGAACCGCTGTTGGCCCGCTTTGCCGCCCCGGGAATGTGTAACCCGGCTGATCCGCAGCCGTGCACCGCGGGCACCCCCACACAAGCGCAGATCGACAACGATCACCGCAGCCTTGCCCAGCGCCAACATGATGCGATCGTCGCGGTCGGGCGGATCGCCCTGATGACTAAGGAACCCGGTCAACTCAACGGCCTGCCGGTGATGGTGATCATCCGCACCACCCTGCAAGATCTGGAGTCCCGCGCCGGTGTTGGTGTCAGCGGCGGGGGCACCGTCATCCCGATCGCTGATGTGGTGCGCAGGGGCGCCCATGCCCACCACGCGCTGGCGGTGTTCGACAAGGCCACCGGGTCAGCGCTGGAGCTGTTCCGCACCAAACGTATTGCCTCGCCCGCGCAGCGGATCATGCTGATATCCCGCGATGGCGGTTGCACCAAACCCGGCTGCACCGTCGGGGCCTACGGCTCTCAAGTCCACCACGCCGTCAACGATTGGATGGATGGCGGCAACACCAATGTCGACGAGATGTGCCTAGCGTGTGGGCCCGATAACCGCAGCGTCGACCGTGCCGGGGGCTGGGTCACCCGGATGAACGAGCGTCACGAGGTCGAATGGATCCCGCCACCAGGGCTCGACACCGGCCAGGCCCGGATCAACAATTACCATCACCCCGAACGTCTACTGCGCCCACCCGATGAACCAGAAGTTCACGGCGGCAACGACACCGGTCAACCGACGAAAGCCGGTGACGGTGATCTGATTGACGATGCCCCGACCGGTGCCGCACGTCGGGTCGATGAGCCCGGCGGGCCCGCGCCCCCCGACGATCACGCGGCCTGATCGCCGTGGATCTACACCGCCCCACCAAGGGTTCACCGTTCACCATCGTGAGAACTCGTGTGCCGACGACTATGCCGACTGACTTGGTGCGATTCACACCCTTCCGCACCGAGGGGGGACCAGTCGCTGGCTACTTAACCACAGGTCAAAACGCCCAGTGCCGAAAGCGGCACCGTCTCGGTAAGAGTCCTGCTGGGGTCATGAGCGCTTCATGCTTACTGGTACCGCGGCGGTGGGGGCGGCAGCGGCATACACAGGCCGGTCTGGGTGTCGAGCGCCTTGCCCTCCACACAGAACGGTGCGCAACCGTAGATCACGCCGGTCTGCCCTGGCGGGCACTGCGCGACTGTCGTCGTCGCAGCGGTTGCGGACAACACCGTCAGCGGCGCGCCGACCAGTGCGGCCAGCGCGGCCAGGACCAGGTAGCGCACAGTGCGCAGTCGTGAGCGGGCCACAATCTTCCCCTTATCTCGGCATTCCGGTGGCGACGCGCGGTGCGTCCTTGCTCGGCGCGGCGTCGAGGACGAACTCGGCGATTCGCGCGCGGTGCTCTTCGGCGCTGCCCAGCAGTGCGGCGTCGGTGTAGGCGCGCTTGTAATACAGGTGGGCTTGGTGTTCCCAGGTGAACCCGATGCCACCGTGGATCTGGATGGTGTCGCCGGCAACCTGGACGAAGGCCGAAGAGCAGATCGCCTGCGCGATGCTGACCGTCAGCGCTGGGTCGTCGGACGCGTCGGCGAGCGCCCATACGGCGTGGTAAGCCGTCGATCGCGCGTGCTCGACGGCGACCAGATCGTTGGCAAGTCGATGCTTGATCGCCTGAAAGGAGCCGATCGGCCGGCCGAACTGCAGCCGGGTCTTCGCGTAATCCACACTCAAATCGAGCAGGCGCTGTGCCGCACCGACCTGTTCGACGGCCAGAAGTGCCGCGCCGATCTGCAGGGCGTGCGTGATCACCCGCTCGGCTTCCTCGGCGCCGGCAACGAGTTCGGCCGGGGCCGCCGTGAGTGTGACGGTGGCCTGGGGCCGGGTCAGATCCAGTGTTCCCAGCGGAATGCGTTGCACATCAGCGTGATCGGTATCCACGGCGAACAGTGCGATGCCGTCGGCGGTGTTGGCCGCTACCAGGAGCAGGTCGGCTGCCCCCGCATCCACGACGCGCTCGACGGTGCCCGTGACGGCCCAGGACGAGCCATCCGGACTCGCGTCGACGCTTACCGCGGCGGAATCGAACGTGGCGCCGCGCTCGCTGACCGCGAACGCGGCGGTGCGACTGCCGTCGACCAGACTGTCGAGTAGCCCGCCGGACGCAGACGCAGCGACCAGGGCCGGAATCGCAAGATAAACCGTGCCGAACAGTGGTCCGAACGCCAGTGCGGCGCCCAACTCCTCCACCGCGACGGCCTGGTCGACCAGCGTCCCGCCCACGCCACCGGCTGACTCGGGCACCGACAACCCCAACACGCCGAGCTCGGAGCCCAACCGCTGCCACACCGCGCGGTCGAATGCCGTGTCGGACTCCATCGCGGCTCGCACCGCGCTCTCACCGATGTGCTCGGCGCAGAACGCGCGCACGGCGGCGCGTAGCGCGCGCTGCTCTTCGGTGAATACGAACTCCCGATCCGCAAGCTCCTCAGCTGGCCTTTCGGGCTGATCCGCAAGCTCCTCAGCCACCTTGTCGGGCTGATCCGCAAGCTCCTCAGCCACCTTGTCGGGCTGATCCGCAAGCTCCTCAGCTGGCCTTTCGGGCTGATCCGCAAGCTCCTCAGCCACGCGGGATCTCCTTCCACGCCATGCCCGCATCCGCGCGCAGGTCGCCGGGCAACCCCAGCACCCGCTCGGCGAGGATGTTGCGCATCACCTCCGACGTTCCACCTTCGATGGTGTTGGCGCGGCTGCGCAGGAATCGCTGCTGAACGGGCCCGCGGTAGTCCTCGGGATCTCCGTCCTGCATGGCGTAGCCGTCGTAGAGGATGCCTTCGGGACCCAGCAGGTCCATGCAGAACTCGTAAATGTGCTGGTTGAGCTCGGCGCCGACGAGCTTGCCGATCGACGCCTCCGGGCCCGGTCCGCCGACCGTCGCAGCTGCCCGGGACCGCTCTGCGGTCAACCGCTGCGCCTCGGAGCGCAGCCACAGCGAGGTCAGCCGGTCCCGCAATACCGGGGTGTGGAGGTCCGGGCGCGACGTCCACAGCGCCACCGCGTCGGAGATGGTGCCCGCGCCTCGCCGGCTGCCGCTGCCGCCCAGTGCGCTGCGTTCGTTCATCAGCGTGGTCATGGCCACCCGCCAGCCGTCACCGACCGCACCCAGGCGGAACACGTCGGGAATCCGGGCATCGGTCATGTAGACCTCGTTGAACTCTGCATGCCCGGTCAACTGTCGCAGCGGCCGGGTCTGGACACCCTGACCGTGCATGTCGATGACGAAGTAGGTCAGACCCTTGTGCTTGGGAACGTCGGGGTCGGTGCGCGCCAGCAGCAATCCCCATCGCGCCCGGTGCGCCAGGCTGGTCCACACCTTCTGCCCGTTGACGATCCACTCGTCACCGTCGAGAACCGCCGAGGTGGCCAGTCCGGCAAGGTCGGAGCCGGCGCCGGGCTCGGAGAACAATTGGCACCAGATGTCCTCGGTGGTGGCCAGCGGCCGCAGCAACTGCCGACGCACCTCGTCTGTCTGGGCATGCTCACGCACCGTCGGGGCAGCCATGCCGTAGCCCATCGGGTTCAGTCCGAGCGGCACCGGCCCGCCGGCTCCCTGCAGAATCCGGTCGGCGACGGCCTGCAAGCCACGGGACACTCCCATACCGCCGAATCCTTCGGGGAAATGCACCCAGGACAGGCCCGCATCGAAGCACGCACCGAGGAATTGCTGAACGGGAACAGTCTTCGGATCGTGCTGTGCGACTACCCGCCGCGCAGCCTCGACAACCCGATCGGCATCAGTGCCCATAACTGCACACTAAATGAGGGTGTGCATCGACCGTCGGCCAACTCGTCGGTCGGGGCCGACCGTTCAGCCGGCGGTGAGTGCGAGCCGGCCGGCGTGCGACCGCTGGCGACGCTGGAGCAGGTACCGGAGCCAACGAACATCAAGTAACACGGTGATCCTTACGCAGTCTTGGTGAGCAGGGGGAGCAGCTGGCGGCGGGCGACCATCGCGTCGGCGAAGTCGTTGAGTGCCTCGGGAACCGAACCGGCCGAGTCGAACTCGATGCCTTCGTCGCGCAAAGTCTGCTCGACGGAGCGGCTCGCGACCAGTGACCACTGGACCCCGGCAGCAGCACACACGTCGTCAACGGTGATCAGCAGCGAAACCGCATCGTGGGCAAACGAATTGACATCGCCCAGATCGAGCACGAAAGGCTTCTCGGCGATGATGAAGCGCTGGGTGTAGGCGGTGGCTCGTTCGACATTGAACGCGTCGAGCTCACCGCTGATCCTCACCACGGTGGCCAGTTGTCGGCAATGCGCGCGGATAGCGGCACCACCACAGTCGAACGTCGGATTGCCGTACATTGCGACCTCCTCGATCCAGTCCTGACGTGGCCCACCTTCGGGCGGTACAAGACTCAAAGTAGTGAGGCAATTTAAGGTTGCAGGGAGTAAGGACTAATACTTCGGTAAGAACTGGGATTAGGTCCTCACTAGCAAACTCGCCGGTAACCTCAGTCGCGAGACGGCTGCTGGGCGCCGCGGTAATTCGCCCACGGACTGTAGTCGGCCAGCAGCTCTTCCTGCGGGGGCCGGATGTCCTCGGGGACGTGCTGCAGATTGATCCGGATTCGATACCAGATCGAACTGGGACCCCGCATCCCGTCAACCAGAATGTCTGACGGCGCGAGCTTTTCGGACGCCACCGGGTATTTGTCCCGCCACCGCTGCAGCGCAGACACCGCCTCGTCCTTGGTCTTGGTGCGGGCGATCTCGATCAGCGGCATGGTCGATTGCCGGCGTCCGTCGGTCGAGCGGCGGACACCCTTGGGCGCTTTCTCCGCCGGTCCCAGCCGCTCGGCGAGATCGAGCAACGAGTCCAACGATCCCGGATGGTCGTCCATGCTCTCCCACGGGTCGCCGAGCCGTGCCAGCCGCTGCGGCACGGTGGTGATGGTGAATTCCTCAGGCCGGCAGTCGGCGACCTCCGACCATCTCAGCGGCGTCGAGACCCGGGCATCGGCGGTGGCGCGCACCGAGTAGGCCGACGCCACCGTGCGGTCCTTGGCGTTCTGGTTGAAGTCGACGAACACGCCGTGGCGCTCCTCCTTCCACCAGCGGGCCGTCGCCGATTCCGGGGCGCGCCGTTCGACCTCCCTGGCGATGGCTTCGGCGGCGAGCCGGACAGCCTTGAACGGCCAGCGGCGATGAATCCGCGCATAGATGTGGAATCCGCGGGACCCCGAGGTCTTGGGCCACGCGACCAGGCCGTGGTCTTCCAGCACCTCGCGGGCCACGAACGCGACATCGAGAATCTGTCGCCACCCGACCCCCGGCATCGGGTCCAGGTCGACACGCAGTTCGTCGGGGTGATCGAGGTCGTCGGCGCGCACCGGGTGCGGGTTGAGGTCCACGCACCCCAGGTTGACCGCCCATATCAGGCCTGCCGCGTCGTGCAACACGGCTTCTTTGGCCGACGTGCCGGAGGCGTACTTCAGTTCGGCGACGTCGACGAAGTCCGGTCGCTTCTCCGGGGCGCGCTTCTGGAACACCGCCTCGACCTCGATGCCCTTGACGAAGCGTTTGAGGATCATCGGGCGGTTCCGCACGCCGGCCAGCGCACCGTCTGCCACCGCGGCGTAGTAGCCCATCAGGTCCCGCTTGGTGATGCCCAACTCGCCGAACACCATCTTGTCCGGGTTGGTGATCGGCACGGCATTGCCGTCGACGTTGAAATGCTGCGCCGTGCCCATGACGTCGATGGTAGGTCTCGTCAGTCGCCGGTTCCGGGAATGGCGGCCGGCGCCGTCACCTAGAGTTGTCCCATGTCAAAGCTCGCTGATCTCTCGTTGCAGACTGCGGACAAGCTTGCGCAGTCGGTGAGTAAATACGTCGAACGCGGTTCCGCCGAGCTGCACTACGCGCGCAAGATGTTCGAGGCGGGTGCGCTGAAGCTGGAAGCGCCGCAGGATATGGCGGCGCTGCTGGCCGACATCCGGCGCTGGGGTGAGATCGGGATGATCCCGGCGCTCAACGACCGTCGTCACCCGCACCGCACCGCCGTCATCGACGAGGAGGGCGAGATGACCTTCCGGGAACTCAACGAGGCGGCCAACGCGGTGGCCAACGGATTGCTGGCCAAGGGTGTCAAGGGCGGCGACGGCGTGGCGATATTGGCGCGCAACCACCGGTGGTTCCTGGTCGCGCTGTATGCCGCCGCGCGGGTCGGCGCCCGAATCATCATGCTCAACAGCGAGTTCTCCGGCCCGCAGATCAAAGAGGTCAACGAGCGCGAAGGCGGCAAGCTGATCATCTACGACGACGAGTACACCGCCGCGGTCTCGCAGGCCGAGCCCGAACTGGGCAGGCTGCGCGCCCTGGGGGTCAACCCGGACAAGCCAGAGCCGTCGGGCAGCACCGACGAGACGCTGGCCGAACTGATCGCCCGCACCAATTCGGCGCCACCACCCAAGGCCACCAAACACGCGTCGATCATCATCCTGACCAGCGGCACCACTGGCACCCCCAAGGGCGCCAACCGCAGTGCGCCGCCGTCGCTGGCGCCGATCGGCGGCATCCTGTCCTCGGTGCCGTTCAAGGCCAAGGAGATCACGTCGCTGCCGGCGCCGATGTTCCACGCGCTGGGTTTCCTGCACGCGACCATCGCGATGATGCTGGGCAGCACGCTGGTGCTGCGCCGCAGGTTCAAGCCCGCCAACGTGCTCGCCGACATCGAAAAGCACAAGGTGACCGCGATCGTGGTGGTGCCGGTGATGCTGTCGCGCATGCTCGACGAACTGGACAAGGCCAGCCCGAAGCCGGACCTGTCGTCGCTGCGCATCGTGTTCGTGTCGGGCTCGCAGTTGGGTGCCGAGCTGGCCACCCGGGCATTGAAGGACCTGGGTCCGGTGATCTACAACCTGTACGGTTCTACCGAGGTCGCCTACGCGACAATAGCTGGCCCGCAACATCTTTCGATCAACCCGGCGACTGTCGGCCCGGTGGTCAAAGGCATGAAGGTCAAGATTCTGGACGACAACGGCAACGAGGTGCCGCGCGGTGAGGTCGGGCGCATCTTCGTCGGCAACTTCTTCCCGTTCGAGGGTTACACCGGTGGCGGACACAAGCAGATCATCGACGGGCTGATGTCCTCGGGTGATGTCGGCTATTTCGACGACAACGATCTGCTCTATGTCAGCGGCCGAGACGACGAGATGATCGTCTCCGGAGGGGAGAACGTGTTCCCGGCCGAGATCGAGGACCTGGTCAGCGGGCATCCCGAGGTGGTGGAGGCCACCGCACTCGGTGTCGAGGACAAGGACTGGGGTGCCCGGTTGCGGTGTTTCGTGGTCAAGGTCGACGGCGCGACGATCACCGAGGAAGACATCAAGATCTATGTCCGGGACAACCTCGCCCGCTACAAGGTGCCCCGGGAGGTCGTCTTCATCGACGAGTTGCCGCGCAACCCGACCGGCAAGATCCTCAAGCGTGAACTACGCGAGATGGATCTCGACTGACGGGTCACTCCACGGCACCGACCGTCATGGCCATGCCGGGTACGGCCAGCGTGACCAGCACCAGCAACATCAGGAACCATCCGGCACCCTGCCAGGCCGCCCAGCCACGGTCGGCCTTCCATTCCAAATAGGTCTTCACGAAGGCGCCGACACCGCCGAGGAACACCACACTCGGTACCAGCGCTGCGGCGAATACCGAGCCGCGCGCGGCGAACACGAAGATCGCGAAAACCACCGCGGCCACCGCCACCACAGCACCGGTGTAGATCACCGCTGAGCGGTAGACGCCGGCCTTGTCGAGCCGCTTCTCGGCGAAGTCACGGTCGTTGGTCATGGGTGAGGAGTTCCCGACCTGCCGAAAGGGAAACGCCTACGGGTCGCGCGGAAGCCCGAGCAGTCGCTCGGCGATGATGTTCAGCTGCACCTCCGAGGTGCCGCCGTAGATGGTGGTGGCCCGGCTGGCCAGCAGGTAGTCGGCCCAGCGTCCGGTGGCCTGCTCCGCATCGCCGATGACCGCCTCGGTGCCGAACGACGACACCGCGAACTCGGCGTAGCCCTGCCCTGTCTTCATCGACAGCAGCTTGGAGATCGCCGCGGCCGGCATCGGATCCCCGCCGGCCAGCGTCAACAGCGTCGAGCGCATGTTGAGCACCTTGGCCGCGTGTCCCTCGGCGATCAGGGTGCCGGCGTGGTGGTGGGCCACCTGATCGAAGTGACCTTCGGCGACGAACTCGACGAATCTGTCGAGGCTGGGCAGGAACGGAGGTTCGCTGCTGCCGATCGAGACACGTTCGTTGGTCAGCGTGTTGCGGCTGACCTCCCAGCCCCGGTCCACCTCGCCGAGCACCATGCTGTCGGGGACGAACACGTCGTCGATGAACACGGTGTTGAACATCGCGTTGCCGGTCAGTTCGCGCAACGGCTTGACCTCTACTCCCTCGCTGGCCATGTCCAGCAGGAAATAGGTGATGCCCTGGTGCTTCGGTGCGCTGGGATCAGTGCGGGCCAGCAGCGCGCCCCACTGCGAGAACTGTGCTCCGGTGGTCCAGATCTTCTGTCCGGTGATGCGCCAGCCACCCTCGACCTTGGTGGCCTTGGTGGTCAGGCTGGCCAGATCTGAGCCCGCACCAGGCTCGGAAAACAGCTGGCACCAGATCATCTCGCCGCGGAACGTGGGCGGCAGGAAGCGCTGCTTCTGCTCGTCGGTACCGAACGCCACGATCGAGGGAATGATCCATGCCGCGATGCCCATCTGCGGGCGCCGTACTCGGCCGGTGCTGAACTCCTGAGCGATGATGATCTGCTCCACCGGGTTGGCGGCGCGCCCCCACGGCGCCGGCAGATGCGGCTGCACCCAGCCGCCCTCGGCGATCGCGGCGTTGCGCTGCTCGCGCGGAATATCTTTCAGCGCAGCCACTTCCGCGCGAATCTCGGAGCGCAGCTTTTCGGTCTGCGGGTCCAGGTCGATGTCGAGCTGGCGCATGCCGCGGGTGGTCGCGATGTCGACCACCCGCTGGGGGTACTCGGAGGCGCGGCCGAACGAGGCCACCAGCACCAGAGCCCGCCGGTAGTAGACGTTGGTGTCGTGCTCCCAGGTGAAACCGATACCGCCGTGGACCTGGATGCAGTCCTGCGCGCAGTGCTGAGCCGCGGCCGGGGCCAGCGTGGCTGCGACGGCCGCGGCGAATTCGTAGGCGGTGTCGGCAGCCCGGTCGGCCAGATGCTCGTCGATGGCCCGCGCGGCGTCCCACACCGCCGAGGTCGCGCGCTCGGTCTCGGCGATCATGCCCGCGCACTTGTGCTTGATGGCCTGGAACTGACCGATCGGCCGCCCGAACTGCTCTCGGATCTTGGCGTATGCCGCGGCGGTGTCGGTGGCCCAGCGCGCCACACCGATCGCCTCGGCCGACAGCAGCGTGGTGATCAGCGCGCGAGCCAGTTCCCGGCTCAGGTTGCCCAGGACGCGTTCGTCGGTGACCTCGACGGCGTTGACCCGGACGTGCGCGACCGGGCGCAGCGGGTCGACGCTGGGTACCGACTCGATCTCGAGTGCCTCGGCATCGAAGACGACCCATTCCTCGCCGGACTCGATCGCGACCGGCAGCACCAGCAGCGACGCCTGCGCGGCGCCGGGCACCGCGCGTACCTCACCCCGGATGACCAGCGCATCGCCGTGCCGGGTCGCGGTCAACGCCGAGTCGATCGCATAGGCAGCGATGACCTCCCCGGACGCCAGCCCGGTCAACAATGGGGACTGCGGATCGTGAGCGGAGATCAGAGCGGAGGCGATCACCGACGGTACGAACGGGCCGGGCACCGCGCCGTACCCGAATTCGGCAGCCACGATCGTTGATTCGAGGATCCCATAACCCTGGCCGCCGACGGACTCGGACAGGTGCACGCCGGCCAGCCCTTGCTCGGCGGCCGACTTCCAGTAGGGCGGGGGATTGGGGACGGGGTTTTCCAGCGCCTCGTGCAGAACCTCCGAGGGCGCCACCCGCTCGACGAACGCGCGCACCGAGTCGGCGAGATCGTTGTGTTCTTCCAGGATCGCGATGGGCATAGCTGCGTCTCTCCACTCCGTCGTGGCCGGTCCCAACCGGTTGGTTGGTTTCGAGATTACCCCGGCGGGGTGTTCACAAGGTTGACGAGGTCGTGACCATCGCGCAGCCGCGCACAGTTGTCGACCGCCAGCTCCAGATACCGCCGCATGGTGTCGGCGGTGTACCAGGTGACGTGCGGGGTGAGGACGACGTTGTCGAGCTGCAGCAGCGGGTTGTCGGCCGGTACGGGTTCGGCGGCGAACACGTCGAGTCCGGCAGCAGCCAGCTGCCCGCGGCGCAGCGCATCGGTCAGCGCGAGCTCGTCGACGATCGGGCCGCGAGCCGTGTTGACCAGCACCGCACCCGGTCTCATCGTCGCCAGCGCGGTGGCGTCGAGCAGACCGGCAGTGGCCTCGGTCAGTGGTACATGGATCGAGACGATGTCGCTGGTGGCCAACAGCTCGTCCAAGGAGCGCCAGCCGGGGTGACCGTCGTCGCGGGTGCTGGTGTGGCAGACTTCGGCCCCCATCGCGACCACGATGCGCTCGACGAGCCGTGCCACATTGCCGTAGCCGAGCAAACCGACCGTGCACCCACCGATGTCGCGCACGGTCTCGCCGAGGGTGGGATCCGACGGCCACCCGGCGCCGGCCCGGGTCGCGCGGTCGAGGTGGGGCAGTCGCCGCAGCGCAGCCAGCATCAGCAGCACCGTGCCCTCGGCGACCGAGGCCGCGTTGGCGCCGGGCATGTTCGCCACCGCGATGCCCGAGGCTGTTGCGGCGTCGACGTCGATGGTGTTGACCCCGCTGCCGAGCTTGTGCACCAGCTTCAGACCGGGCGCGCGGGCCAGGTCGGCCGCCGAGAGCGGGCGCAGCACGTGCCAGAGCACCTCGGCAGTGGCGAGTTCGGTGTAGAACGTCTCGTCGTCATCCTCGGCGCAGAACCGGACATCGAGCCAGTCCCGTTGGGCGGCGAGGAAATCGGTCACCTTCGGGGTGGGTACGAAATGTGCCAGGACGTTCACCACCGCGCGGTGATCCACTCGGTCAGGAGGCCGGCCTTCTGGGTGCGTGCGCCCGGCGTGGTGAAGTAGTGGTCGGTGTCGATGGCGTGCAGAGATTTGTCCGTGCTGCCCAAAGCGTCGTAGATGCGCTGGGCGTCGGACGGGAAGACACCGGTGTCCTGCTCGGCGTTGACCACCAGCGCAGGACAGTCGATGCGCGACAGGTGCGGCTCGGCGCGCGTCTGGGCGTGGCGCAGACTCCACATTCCGAGCCAGTTGCGCAGCGTGCACGCCGAGGCGATGCCGTACGTGGACCGGTTGGCTTTTTCGGGCACACCGGCATAACACATGTTGGCCGGCCGGTTGGTGGGTTCCAGGGTGGGGTCGACCATCCGCGGATCGGCCCAGGTGCGCATGACGGTGAACGGGCGATCAGAGAAGCCGGCCGCGCGCACCCGGACCAGTTCGGCCTCGGCCCAGTCGGTGATGGCGTTGTTGCGGTCCACCTGCGCGGCCCGGTACCGCTTGACGAACTCCGCGTCGAACGGGGGCCCGTGGCGATCGCTGAACAGATCAAGATCGGAATCGGTTGCCACCGGGTCATTTTCGTCCACCACCGCGCCGTCCATCCAGGCGGTCAGCACATCGGGCCGGCCGGGGTGGGCGGCGGTGGCGACGTAGCCGTCGGCTGCTGGGAGGTCGTCGAGTCCGGCTGCCGGCCGCATGCCGGTCAGCGGGGTGACGTGGTGGTGCACCGCGTTGGCCTGATACGCCGCCATCAGCGAGCCACCGCCCGAATTGCCCAGCAGTATCACTGTTTCCGCCCCCGCCACCTCGCGCAGCCAGCGCACCCCCACGCCGATGTCGACCAGCGCGTGATCGAGCAGGAAGCTGCTCTCGAAGCCGCGGAAGCGGGTGTTCCAGCCCAGGAAGCCGATGCCTCGGGCAGCCATGTACTCGGCGAGATAGTGCTCGGAGAAGTCGATCTGATAGTGCGTGGCGATCATCGCCACGGTCGGCTTGGTGCCGGCCGGCCGGTGGTAGAGGCCCTGACATGGGTGGCCCCCGGACCCTGCGCGATGCGCCGTCGTCGAATCCAAACCGAGGAACTCGCGGGTGATGTCAGTCATGGATGTCCGGCCTCACGTCGGGAATGTCAGTGCGCGCTGTGTTCGTCGATCTGATCCGCACCCGATGTTAGATTCAGTCCTGGCGTAGGGAGGCGGGATCGTGATCAAGCCGCAGAACACCAACAGCGAGTTCGCGCTCGGCGGTATCAACCACGTCGCCCTGGTGTGCTCGGACATGCGCAAGACCGTCGACTTCTACAGCGGCGTGCTGGGAATGCCCCTGGTCAAGTCGTTGGACCTGCCCGGCGGAATGGGTCAACACTTCTTCTTCGACGCCGGCAACGGTGACTGCGTGGCGTTTTTCTGGTTCGCCGACGCGCCGGACCGGGTGCCGGGGATCTCGTCACCGGAGGCCATTCCGGGCATCGGCGATATCGTCAGTGCCGTCAGCACGATGAACCACCTGGCGTTCCACGTACCGGCCGAGAAGTTCGACGAGTATCGGCAGCGGCTCAAGGACAAGGGTGTGCGCGTTGGCCCGGTGCTCAATCACGACGAGAGTCCTGCGCAGGTCTCCCCGACCGTGCATCCGGGTGTCTACGTACGCTCGTTCTACTTCCTCGACCCCGACGGAATCACTTTGGAATTCGCCTGCTGGACCAAGGAATTCGGTGACAGCGACACGGTGACCGCACCGAAGACCGCAGCCGACCGGCGGGCGGCTAGTCGGGGTTGACGTAGAGCGAAGGATCGGCCAGTCGGTCGATCAGCGCACCCAGGTGCGCGGCGAGTTGCTCGGCGCTGAACTGCACCTCGCCGGCCAGCCAGGCGCTCAGCGTCTGGGCCACCCCGCCCACCACGAAGTGGGCCGCCGCCTTGATCTGCTCGCTGGGCGCCACCTGTAACGCATCGCCGGCATGCTGACCTGACAACAGCGCGAACAGTGCGCCGGACTCGGCGCGTTTGCGCACCACCACCGGGTTGGTCAGCCGGATGCTGAACAGCAACCGACCCACCCGGACATCCTCGGAAATGGTCCGCACGATGTTGGCCATGCCCTGGTGGCTCTGCTCGCGGACCGGGGCCGCCGCGACCGCGGCCTGGGTGGTCGCGGCGATGTCGGCGACCACCCAGTCGAACACCGCGCTGACGAACGCGTCCTTGTCGACGAAGCTCTCGTAGAAGTAGCGCGCCGCCAGCCCGGCCTGCGCGCAGATCGCGCGCACGGTCAGCTCCGCCGGTGCGGACTGACCGCCGAGCAGGTCCAGCCCGGCTTCGAGCAGTTTGCGTCGGCGTTGAGCGACGCGTTGCGTCGCATCGATGCCACGGTACGGACGGACCTGTGCCATGAACCCATATTGACAGCCACTCCGGCGCGGAGCAATATCAGGAAACAAGCGTTCGCACATTGTGGTGCGGTGGTTCGGGAAGGAGTGGCCGTGACGGTCGACGACTGTGTGGTGGAACGGCCGATGAGCGATCTGACCGGGCAGGTGCGGCCCCGCCGGTGGAGTTCTGCCACCGCCGACGACGGCATGCTCGGTCTCGGCCTGCTTGCCGGGCCAGCCAACGTGATCATGCAGCTGGCTCGGCCCGGCGTGGGTTACGGCGTCGCGGAGAGCCGGGTGGAGAGCGGACGCATCGACCGCCACCCGATCAAACGGGCCCGCACCACCTTCACCTACCTCGCGGTGGCGACCAACGGCACCGAAGAACAGAAGCTGGCCTTCCGGCGGGCCGTCAACGGCGCGCACGCCCAGGTGTACTCCACCGAGTCCAGCCCGGTGACGTATCACGCTTTCGACAAGAACCTGCAGTTGTGGGTCGGTGCGTGCCTCTACAAGGGCGTCGTCGATGTCTACCGGCTCTTCGTCGGTGACCTCGACGAGCGCGCCGCCGATCGGCTTTTCGACCAGGGTCGCGCGCTGGCCACCATGCTGCAGGTCGACCAGGAGATGTGGCCGGCCGACCGGGAGGCGTTCGACCGTTATTGGCGCCGGCAGCTCGACGAGGTCCACATCGACGACACCGTCCGTGAGTTCCTCTATCCCATCGCGGTGTCCCGGCTGCGGGGAGTCACACTGCCCGGTCCGCTGCAGCGGCGCCTGGAATCGCTGGCGCTGTTGATCACCACCGGATTCCTGCCGCAACGTTTCCGCGACGAGATGCGGCTGGCCTGGGATCCGCAGCGGCAGCGGCGATTCGACCGACTGATGGCCGCACTACGGTTCGCCAACGGCATCTCGCCGCGCTGTATCCGCCAGTTTCCGTTCAACGTCTTGCTCAAGGATCTGGACTGGCGCATCCGTACCGGCCGTCCACTGGTGTGACGACCGGTACGGTCAGGCGCAAGCGTCAGCTGACCCAGATCAACAGGTCTTCGACACCGCTGTTGTAGACGACGCTGTTCGGCTCCATGCCCACGACGTCGAAGTACAACTTGCCTTTGTTGTGGTGCCCCTGGGCGATCACTTCAGGGCCCAACGCGCCAGGGCTGGCTGCGGCGAACAGGTGCTGGTAATTCTCACCGTTGGCCGCGCGGGCGTTGAAGCTCGCGACGATGGGCTGCGGATCACCGCGCAGTGCCTCCGCCTTTACGGTGGCTTCCCACAGTTGCCCGGCCACGGGCCAGGGAACCACCTCGTTGCTGGGCCGAAGGTCCGTCACGGTGTATCCGGTGATGATCTCGCCGCCGGCGTCGACCAGCTCCTGGCGGTCGCCGAATCCGGTGGTCGTGGGGTAGGCCGCTGCCGCATTGGGTGCGCCCACCACCGTCAACGCTGCCATGATCAAGCCCGCGATCGCACTGACCACGATTGCACGTAACCTCATCCGTCCTCCTTGGTTGGTTGGGTGATTGTGACCACCAGGTGGTCGATCATTCCCCTACCCGGGTTCGGGGCCGAAAAACGTCCTGCCGGTCGATTCATAGGCTCTGACCCGGCCCGACGGTGGTTTCTCGCCGCGTTCCGGCCGGATCCGGCACGGTTGTCGTCGCCGTCGCGGAGGCTATGACGACGATCAGCGACCGGATGCAGGTGGATACCGCGCCGGGTCGCCGGTCGTCTGGTCCCGGTGCGTCTCGACAGTTTGCTCTCGTGGTGCTAATTTCAGCGCGAGTTAGCTTAGCCATACATAACTGACGTTGAGGGAGTTGGACGGGGAACCGGGTTTCTGGCAAATCGACAGACATCCCGGACCGTGACTATTTCATGGACATGCGAAGTGACACGCTCGCGCCTCGGGCGCCCGCAGCGGCCAGGGTGGATCCCGACATCGTCAGCAGGTTCGCGACCTGTTGCCGCACGCTGGGACTGTCTGTCTACGACAGGCGACGCCCCGCAGACCTGACGGCTGCCCGGACGGGATTCGCCGCGCTGACCCGGGTGGCGCACGATCAGTGCGACGCGTGGACCGGCCTGGCAGCCGCCGGTGACCTCTCGCCGGCCGTGGTGGAAGCCGTCTGGCAAACCTCGTCCACGGCGGGCCTGTTGCAGCGTGAGATCGAACTCGCGCCTGAGGCTCTGGGATTTGTCTACGACACCGGTCTGTACCTGCAGTTCCGGGCAACCGACGCCGACGACTTCGCGCTGGCCTACGCCGTCTCACGCTGTGCCGGAGCCCAGGCTCCGACCTGCTGGGCTGCCTCCGACGCGCTGGTCGCCGACGTGTTGGAGCGCCGTCCGGGTTGGTTGCAGGCGCGCTGGGTGCGCGCGGCCATCCACTACCGGGCCGGCCGCTGGTCCGACGTCGTGCGGATGCTGACCCCGGTGGTCGCCGACGAGTCCCTCGACGAGGCCTACGCCCATGCCGCACGCGTCATCCTGGGCATCGCGCTGGCACGGCTGGGCATGTTCGCTCCCGCGCTGTCACATCTGGAAACACCCGAGGGGCCGATCGCCGTGGCCGCCGTCGACGGTGCGCTGGCCAAGGCACTGGCGCTGCGAGCCCAGGGAGAAGACGAAGACGCGCAGGAACTGCTGCAGGAGCTCTACGCGGCCAATCCGGAGAACACCCAGATCGAAGAGGCCCTCTCGGATCCCAGCTTCGGCATCCTCACCACCACGGCCGCCCGCATCGAAGCCCGGTCGGATCCGTGGGATCCGAACACCGAACCCGGTGAGGCCGATTTCGTCGACCCCGGCGCCAAGGACCGTAAAGCGCATCTGCTCATCGAGGCCGAAGCCGAACTCGCCGAATTCATCGGTCTCGACGAGGTCAAGTACCAGGTGGCCCGGCTGAAGAGTTCGGTGGCCATGGCGATCCGGCGCCAGGAACGCGGGCTGGCCGTCGCGCAACGAACCAACCATCTGGTATTCGCCGGGCCCCCCGGTACCGGTAAGACCACCATCGCCCGAGTGGTGGCCAAGATCTACTGCGGGCTGGGACTTCTGAAGAAGGAGACGGTGCGCGAGGTGCACCGCGCCGACCTGATCGGTCAGCACATCGGCGAAACCGAGGCCAAGACCAACGCGATCATCGACAGCGCGCTGGACGGCGTGCTGTTCCTCGACGAGGCGTACGCGCTGGTATCCACCGGCGCCAAGAACGATTTCGGCCTGGTCGCCATCGACACGCTGCTGGCGCGCATGGAGAACGACCGCGATCGCCTGGTCGTCATCGTCGCCGGCTACCGCAAGGACCTCGACACCTTCCTCGACACCAACGAGGGCCTGCGATCACGCTTCACCCGCAGCATCGACTTCCCGTCCTACTCAGGCAAGGAGCTTGTCGAAATCGCGACCCGGATGGCCGAGAAGCGTGACTCGATCTTCGAGGACGCGGCCCGCAACGATATGGAGCGGCTGTTCGAGCACCTGGCCCAGGCCAGCACACCCGACGCCAACGGGGTGGCCCGGCGCAGCCTCGACATTGCCGGTAACGGTCGCTTCGTCCGTAACCTCGTCGAGCGCTCAGAGGAGGAGCGGGAGTACCGGCTCGACCACTCGGACTCCGAGGACTTCACCGACAACGAGCTGATGACGATCACGGCCACCGATATCGCCAACTCTGCCGGTCCGCTGCTGCGCGGTCTGGGTCTGTCGGTGCCGCAGTGAGCACACCCGACGACGACCGGCGGTCCTTCCAGTCCCGCACGCCTGCCAACGAGAATCCTGAGCGCGTCGGCTATCGGCGTGGCTTCGTCACCCGCCACCAGGTCACCGGCTGGCGGTTCATGCGGCGGCGGATCGCCTCCGGCGTCGCACTGCACGACACCCGAATGTTGGTCGATCCGTTGCGAACTCAGTCGCGAGCCGTGTTGGTCGGTGCGTTGGTCCTGGTCACCGGCGTCATCGGCTGCTTCCTGTTCTCGCTGCTGCGACCGTCGGGAGCAGCCGGCAACGATGCGGTGCTCGCCGACCGCGAGACCGCCGCGCTCTACGTCAGACTCGGCGAGCAACTGCACCCGGTGCTCAACCTCACCTCGGCGCGGCTGATCACCGGTCAGGCTGACAACCCGTCGATGGTCAAGAGCACTGAGCTGGACCAGTTTGCCCGCGGCAACATGCTCGGCATCCCGGGAGCGCCCGAACGCATGGTGCCCAATCCCACCGCCGACGCCTACTGGTCGGTGTGTGACGCCCAGACCGGCTCGCTGACCGGGGTCACCGTCATCACCGGTGCGCCTGCCCGTGGCGGGGAGAAGGCCGCGCCGCTCCCCGACGATCAGGCCCTGCTCGTCGAGAACGACGGCAGGACTTGGTTGTTGTGGAACGGCAAGCGCAGCCCCGTGGACATCACCGACCGAGCTGTCATCGACGGGTTGGGCCTCGGTGGCATGCCGCTGCGTGTGACACCGATTGCCACCGGTGTTTTCAACGCCATCCCCGAGGCTCCGGCGTTGACGGCGCCGGAGATTCCCGATGCCGGTGCGCCGACGGCGCTGCCGCTGCCGGTCGCCGCACCCATCGGTGCCGTCGTCGTGGCCTACGAAGCCGACAACACGCTGCGCCACTACGTCGTGCTGGCCGACGGCCTGCAACCCGTCTCCCCGGTGGTCGCGTCGATTCTGCGAAACACCAACTCACACGGCCTCGATCAGCCGCCGCGCATCGGCGCCGACACCGTCGCGGCGCTGCCCACTGCCGGCGGCATCGACGCCGCGGCCTATCCGGCCACGCCGGTGACCCTCGTCGACACTGCGGCCGAACCGGTGATGTGCGCGGCCTGGGCCAAACCCGAGGGCGCACAAGCGGAGTCGTTGACGCTGTTGTCCGGGGCCGCGCTGCCGATCTCCGAGGGCGTGCGGACGGTAGAGTTGGTGAGCGCCGGTATGCCCGGTGGTCCGGCCACCCGGGTCGCAATGCCCGCGGGGACCGGCTACTTCGTCGACAGTGGTAGCGGGCTGTTCTGGCTCAGCGACACCGGTGTGCGCTACGGAATCGACACCGCCACAACCGATGGCGCCGACACCCTGAAGGCCCTCGGCCTGACCGCCGCTCCGCTGCCGGTGCCGTGGTCGGTGCTGTCCCAATTCGCCACCGGGCCGACGCTGTCGCGCACCGACGCGCTGCTGGCCCATGACACGCTGGCGCCCAACCCGGCCCCGGCCCGGTTGCAGACCGCCCCTCGTTTGGAGAACCCGTGAGTAGGCTGATCTTCGAGCACCGCAAGCGGATACCGCCGCCGGTGTCGCGCAAAGGCACCGTGACCATCGAGCCGCCGCCGGAGTTGCCGCGGGTGGTACCGCCATCGCTGCTGCGGCGTGCGCTCCCGTATCTGATCGTCATCCTGATCGTGGGCATGATCGTGGCGCTGGTGGCCACCGGTCTGCGGATGATCTCGCCGACGATGCTGTTCTTCCCGTTCGTACTGCTGCTGGCCGCCACCGCGCTGTACCGCGGTTCGGACAACAAGATGCGCACCGAGGAGGTCGACGCCGAACGCGCCGACTACCTGCGCTACCTGTCGGTGGTGCGCGACAACATCCGCGCCCACGCCGACGAACAGCGCACTGCACTGCAGTGGTCGCATCCCGAACCCGTTGCGCTGGCAGCTGTTGCAGGTACCCAGCGACAGTGGGAGCGCGATCCGCACGACGCCGACTTCCTGGTGCTGCGGGCCGGTCTGCACGACCGCGCGCTGGACGCGACGTTGCGGGTCAAGGAGATCGCCAACGAGATCGACCTCGAGCCGGTGTCGCACACCACGCTGCGCGGTCTGCTGGACACCCAGCGCACCCTGCACGACGCTCCCGCCGGACTGGAGCTGTCCAAGTTGGCCCGGATCACTGTGACCGGTGACCGCGACGAGGTCGATGCCGCCGTGCGGGCCTGGCTGGCGCAGGCGGTGACCTGGCACGACCCGTCGGTGCTCGGAATCGCCTTCGCCGGAACGCGTCTGGAGTGCCCGGAGTGGTCGTGGCTGAAGTGGCTGCCACATGTCGATGTGCCCCATGCCGTCGACGGGGTGGGCCCGGCCCGGTACCTGGCCACCACCACCGGCGAGCTGCGCGACCGGCTCGCGCCTGCGCTGGCCGACCGCGGTCAGTTCACCGGGACCGGTGTCGCCGACACCAAGCACCTGGTGATCGTGCTCGACGACGCCGACGCCGATCCCGCCGACTTCGTCGGCCGCGGATTGTCCGGTGTGACGGTCATCCACCGCAGCGCCACCGAACCCGACCCCGACCAGTACCCGGATCCGGAACGTCCCGTCCTGCGTATCTCCGGAGCCCGGATCACCCGTTGGCACAGTGGCGGTTGGAGCTCCTTCGTCGACACCGCCGACGCGTTGGGGGTCGCCGAGGTCACCCACCTCGCCCGTCGGTTGGCGCGCTGGGATTCCAACCCCAGCCACGGCCGATCGGCTACCACCGGCGGCGCGACGTTCACCACGCTGCTGGGCATCTCGGATGCTTCGGCGCTCGACGTCGCGGCACTGTGGGCGCCGCGTAACCGCGACGACGAGCTGCGGGTGCCGATCGGGGTCACCGCGACCGGTGAGCCGCTGGTGTTCGACCTCAAGGACGAGGCCGAGGGCGGGATGGGTCCGCACGGTCTGATGATCGGCATGACCGGCTCGGGCAAGTCGCAGACCCTGATGGCGATCCTGCTGTCGCTGTTGACCACCCATCCGGCCGACCGACTGATCGTGATCTACGCCGACTTCAAGGGTGAAGCCGGCGCCGACATCTTCCGCCACTTCCCCCAGGTGGTGGCGGTGATCTCCAACATGGCCGAGAAGCGCTCGCTGGCTGACCGATTCGCTGACACCCTGCGCGGTGAGGTGGCCCGGCGTGAACAACTACTCAAAGAGGCCGGGCGTCGGGTCCAGGGCAGCGCGTTCAACTCGGTGACCGAGTATGAGGCCGCACGCAACTCCGGGGTCGAAGCGGCCGCCGACTTGCCGCCGATCCCCACGTTGTTCGTGGTGGCCGACGAGTTCACCCTGATGCTCGCCGACCACCCCGAGTACGCAGACCTGTTCGACTACGTCGCACGTAAAGGGCGGTCGTTCCGCATTCACATCCTGTTCGCATCGCAGACGCTGGATGTGGGACGTATCAAGGACATCGACAAGAACACCTCCTACCGGATCGGTCTGAAGGTCGCCAGTCCCAGTGTTTCGCGCCAGATCATCGGGGTCGAGGACGCCTATCACATCGAGTCCGGGCGCGAACACAAAGGCGTGGGCTTCCTGGTGCCCGCGCCCGGTGCACGGCCGATCAAGTTCCGTAGTACCTATGTCGACGGCATCTACGAGCCGCCGCGGGTGGACCGGTCGATCGTCGTGCACGCCATCCCGCGGCCGCAGCCGTTCAGCGCCGGCTGGGTGGATCCCGAGCCCGACACGGTCATCGTCGACGACGGCGCCGACGTCGAGGTACTGCCGCCACGCAAACTGATCACCACCATCGGCGACCAGCTCGCGCAGTACGGTCCGCGCGCACCTCAGCTGTGGCTCCCTCCGCTGGAGGAGCAGATCCCGCTGACCGAGCTGCTCGGCCGCGCCGGTATCACCGAGCGTCAGTGGCGCTGGCCGCTCGGCGAGATCGACCGCCCCTTCGAAATGCGGCGTGACCCACTGGTGTTCGACGCCGGATCGGCGGCTGCCAACGTGGTCATCCACGGCGGCCCGAAGTCCGGCAAGTCGACGGCGTTGCAGACCTTCATCATGTCGGCAGCCGCGCTGCACGCCCCCGGAGACGTGTCGTTCTACTGTCTGGACTACGGCGGCGGGCAGCTGCGCGGACTCGAAACCCTCGCCCACGTCGGCAGTGTCGCCTCACCGCTGGAGCCCGAGCGCATCCGGCGCACGTTCGGAGAGCTCGAGGCGCTACTGCGGGCTCGCCAGCAGCGCGGCGGCACGACCGGCGGCGGATACCAGGACGGCTACGGTGAGGTGTTCCTGGTGATCGACAACCTCTACGCGTTCACCCGCGACAACACCGACACGTTCAACACCCGGAACCCGTTGCTGGCCAAGGTGACCGAACTGGTCAACAGCGGGCTCTCGTACGGCATCCACGTCATCATCACGACGCCGAACTGGCTCGAGGTGCCGCTGGCCATGCGCGAGGGTCTCGGTCTGCGCTTGGAGCTGCGGCTGCACGATCCCCGTGACAGCAATGTGCGGCTGGCGGGCGGACTGCGCCGTCCGGCCGAAAGTGTGCCGGCCGACCAGCCGGGTCGTGGCCTGACAATGGCTGCCGAACACTTCCTGTTCGCCCGTCCTGCAATGGAATCGATCCCGGCGCTCAACGCACGTCACCCGGACCGGTACGCACCGGCGGTGCGGTTGCTGCCGACCGATCTGCCGCCGTCGTCGCTGCCGGTGCTCTACCCGGCACCCGAACAGGTTGTCATCGGACAGCGCGAAGAGGACCTGGCCGCGGTTGCCGTCGACTTCGCCGACAACCCGCTGCTGACGGTCTTCGGCGATGCCAAGACCGGCAAGAGCACCTTGCTGCGGCACCTCATCCGGACCCTGCGGGAGAACTCCGGACCCGACGAGGTGGCGTTCACGGTCATCGACCGCCGGTTGCAGCTCGTCGACGAGCCGTTGTTCCCGGACAACGAGTACACGCCCAACATCGACCGGGTCCTGCCGGCGATGCTCGGGCTCTCGGCACTGCTGGAAAAGCGCCGTCCACCGGCCGGTCTGACTCCCCAGCAGCTCAGCGGCTGGTCCTACCGCAACGGCAAGGACAACCACCTGCACTACTTGATCATCGACGATGTCGACCAGATCCCCGACGGCCCCGCGGTCAGCGGACCGTACGTCGGCCAGCGGCCCTGGACGGCGCTGATCGGGCTGCTGGCTCAAGCTTCCGATCTCGGACTGCGGGTCATCGTCACCGCTCGGGCGTCGGGGGCCGCGCATGCGGTGATGACCTCGCCGCTGCTGCGCCGACTCAACGAACTGCAGGCCACCACGCTGATGCTGTCCGGCAATCCGCAAGACAGCGGCAAGATCCGCGGTCACCGGTTCAGCCGGTTGCCGGTGGGGCGGGCGATGATGCTCGACGAACGCGATACCGCGACCTTCGTCCAGCTCGTCAACCCGCTGGCGGCCGAGACCGCCGACACCCGCTCGGGTGGGAGTGGACACCGATGAATGTCCTTCACCTACACCAGCAGACCAGGTTCCGAGGAGGGGAATACCGATGACGCTACGCGTGGTACCTGAAGGCCTGACAGCGGCCAGCGCGGCCGTGGAGGCGCTGGCAGCCCGGATGGCTGCAGTACATGCCGCCGCGGCACCGGCGGTGACCGCGGTGGTCCCGCCGGCCGCCGACGCGGTGTCACTGCAGACCGCCGCGGGCTTCAGCGCCGCCGGCGCCGAGCACCAGATGGTGGCCGCGCAGGGAGTGACCGAGCTGGGTCGCTCCGGAGTGGGCGTCGGTGAGTCGGCCCTCAGCTACGCCAGCGGCGACGCCATGGCTGCAGCGTCGTACCTGATTGCCCGCGGCTAGTGTCTGCCCCCGTCGCTTCGCTCGCCCCGGTGATGTCGGCTCCCATCTGGATGGCGCTGCCGCCCGAGGTGCACTCGACGTTGCTCAGCAGCGGCCCTGGTCCGGGCCCACTGCTGGCTGCGGCCGCGGCCTGGCAGTCGCTGAGCGCCGAATATGCCTCGGCCGCCGCAGAGTTGACCAGCGTGCTGGCCTCCGTGCAAGCCGGGGCATGGGAGGGGCCCAGTTCGGAGCAGTACGTCGCCGCCCACACCCCCTACCTGGCGTGGCTGTCGCAGCAGAGTGCGCACAGCGCGGCGGCGGCCGCCCAGCACGAGACCGCGGCGGCGGCCTACTCGACGGCGCTGGCGATCATGCCGACGCTGCCCGAACTGGCGCTCAACCACTCCACCCGCGCGGTGCTGGTGGCAACGAATTTCCTCGGTATCAACACCATTCCGATTGCGCTGAACGAGGCCGACTACGTCCGGATGTGGATCCAGGCGGCCACCACGATGAGCACCTACCAGGCGGTGTCGGCAGCGGCGCTGGCGGCAACGCCGACGTCGATGCCGGCGCCGTTGCTGCTCGCGCCAGGGGTCGGCGAAGCGGGAACCGCTGCGGCAGATGCGATGAACGCCGCGGCCCAGATGCAAGCGGCCGAGGCCGGCAGCGCACTGAACGTCAGCAGCATCATCTCCGATCTGATGCGGGTGTATGGCGAGTTCCTGCGATTCCTGTTCGAGCCGATCTTCAACTTCCTACGGGATCCGATCGGCAACACCATCGCGTTGATCACCGATTTCCTCACCAATCCGGCCCAGGCACTGGTGGTGTGGGGACCATTCCTGCTCGCGGTGCTCTACCAGGCGGTCTCGTGGGTCGGCGCGTCGATTCTGTATCCGTCGCTGATTCTGCTGCCGTTGGTAGCCACCACGCTGGCCATCGTGCTCGGCGTCGCACAGGAAGTGCTCAAGCAACTCAACCCGCCGGAAGCCGCCGAAACCCCGGCCGAGGAACCGGCACCGGCGTCGTCGCAGGCGCCGGCGGCGCGGGCCGAGCAGCAACCCACTCCACTGGCCACCATCGCGCCGCCCGCACCGGCAGGCGCCGGCGCGGCCGCTTCCGGAACTGTCAGCGCCGGGGCGCCGCCGGCTCCGGCCTCTGCGGCTGCCGCCGCGGCGCCGCTGACGCCCTACGCGGTGGTGGGCCGTGGCCCCGACGAGGGGTTCTCACCGACCGTCGGCAGTTCGTCGAGCGCCAAAGCACCCGCGTCGGGCATCCCGGCGGCGGCATCGGGGATCGCGGCCTCCGCAGCTGAGCGCCGCAAGCGCAGACGTCGTCAGACGGACCCGATGGAGGGTCGGCAGTACGCCGACGCCTACCTCGAATACGACGACGAACCCGATCGCGATGTACCACCGCAACCCCAGCCCCGGGTCGTCGCGTCGCAGCAGGGTGCCGGACCGATGGGCTTCTCCGGCACCGTCGCTCAAGGCGACAGCGACGCCGCGGGCCTGACCACGCTGGCCGGCGACTCGTTCGGCGGTGGGCCCAAGAGCCCGATGCTGCCGTCGACGTGGGAAAGCACGCCAGAAGACTCTTCACCAGAAGAAAACCACCACAACCGAAAGGAAAACCCATGAGCCTGTTGGATGCTCACATTCCCCAGCTGGTCGCCTCAGAGAGTGCCTTCGGCGCCAAGGCGGCGCTGATGCGCAGCACCATCGCCCAGGCCGAGCAGGCGGCCCAGTCCTCGCAGGCCTTCCACATGGGTGAGTCCTCGGCGGCATTCCAGGCTGCACATGGCCGCTTCGTGGAGGCCTCGGCGAAGATCAACGCGTTGCTCGACCTGGCGCAGGCCAACATCGGCGACGCCGCCGGGGCCTACGTGGCCGAGGACGCCGCCGCCGCCAGCACCTACACCGCCATCTGACCCGGCACCACCTCCGGAAAGGGAAGATCTCGATGTCTCAGATCATGTACAACTACCCGGCGATGCTCGGACACGCCGGTGAAATGTCCAGCTATGCAGGCGCTCTGCACGCCGTCGGCGCCGATGTCGCCAGCGAGCAGGCCGCCCTGCAGGGTGCCTGGCAGGGCGACACCGGTACGACCTACCAGGCCTGGCAGGCGCAGTGGAACACCGCGCTGGAGGAACTGGTGCGGGCCTACCGTGCGATGGCCAACACCCACGAGATGAACACCACCTCGATGGCCGCGCGTGACCAGGCCCAGGGTGCCAAGTGGGGCTGACCGGATCCCGTGCGGGCTAACGCTGTCGAGCTCAGCGCGCAGGCCGCCTGGTTCCTCGCCGAGACCCTCGGTGCCGGGTCGTTCCCCTGGGTGCTGGCGATCACCCCGCCCTACTCCGAGCACGCTCAGCGCGCAGAGTTCGAGGCTGCGCAAACCGAGCGCCTGACCCGGATGGGTGTCCTGGACTCCGATGGCGGGGTCGATGTGGCGGTCGCCGGGTGGATCCGGTCGGTGTGCCGGCCCGCGCAGTGGTTGGAGCTGCGATTCGTCGGTCCGGACGATTCGCTGTTGCGGGGGTTGGTGGCCCGCAACGGCAACGGGACCGTCGTGGCGTTGCGCAGCGCCGACCTGGTGACGTTCACCGCGATGGATATTGACCATCCGCAGGCGCTGGTGCCGGTGTTGACGGTCGGCCTGTCCGGTCGGGCACCGGCGCGATTCGACGAGTTCGCGTTGCCTGCGCGCACCGGCGCCAAAGTCGACGAACAGATCCGCAACGGAGCCTCGGTCCGCGACATGCTCGACTATCTCGGTATTCCTGCGAATGCGCGCCCTGTGGTGGTGGCCGCGTTCGAGGAGCCGCGCACCTACGTCGAGATCGTGGCCGGAGCGCACCGCGACGGACACCGGGTCAGCACCGATGTCGGGGTCAGCGTCGTCGATACCACGCTGGGCCGGGTGCTGGTCAGCCCGACCAAAGCTGCGGACGGGGAATGGATTTCCAGCTTCGGCCCGGGCACTGCGCTGGCCATTGCCGCAGCCGTCGAACGCCTCTGCGCGGCGCTGCCCGACGGCCCGTGGTTCCCCGATCAGGCAGTGACCACAGACTTCGACGTATCCACCGCCGAGACAAGACGGCAGAAAGAAGAACAATGTCAGAGCACGCTGTAGCGACCAACAACGCGGTGATGCCGATCGTGCGCGTCGCCGTACTCACCGCTGCGGTGGGTGACGAAGACACGGGGCGGTTGACCGAGATCGCGCTACCCGCCGAACTACCGCTGCGCGAGATCATCCCGGCAGTCCAGCGCATCGTTTCCCCCTCCGACGCCGTGGCCGACACCAGCGAGGTGGTGAGCCTGGCCCCGGTCGGCGGCGCCCCGTTCAGCCTGGACGCGACGCTGGCCACCGTCGGTGTCGTCGACGGAGATCTGCTGGCGCTGCAGGCCGTGCCGGTGGGACCGCCCGCGCCGCGCATCGTCGAGGACATCGCCGACGCCGCCATGATCTTCTCGAAGGCGCGGGAGAAGCCTTGGGGTCCTGCGCAGATCCAGCGCGGCGCGACCCTGGCTGTCCTCGCGCTGATCGTGGTGGGAAGCACGCTGTCGGTGGCACACCGCGTCGTGACCGGCGAAACGTTGGGGTTGGTGGTCGTTTCGGCGACCGCGGTGCTCAGCGTGCTGGGTGCACTGCTGGCCCGACCCGTCTCGGCGCGGCTGGCGACCTCGCTGGCCGTGACCGCGCTGCTGCCGGTGGCCGCTGCGTTCGCGCTCGCGGTACCCGGCCAGTTCGGGGCCTCCCATGTGGTGCTCTCGGCCGCCGGTGTGGCTGCCTGGTCGATCATCAGCGTCATCGTCGGTGAGCGGGCCATCGCGCTGTTCACCGCTACAGCCACGGCCGCTTTGGGCGTCATGGTGGCCGCCGGCGCGGCTGCGCTGTGGACGGTGACCCCGCTGGCGCTGGGCTGCGGACTGATCCTGTTCGGATTGCTGGTTACCGTTGCCGCAGCGCAGCTGTCGGCAACATGTGCGCGTCTGCCGGTTCCGGTGATTCCAGCTCCCGGCGATCCTGCACCGTCCGCGCAGCCGCTTCGGGTCCTCGAGGACCTGCCGCGACGGGTGCAGGCGACCGATTCCCACCAGATCGGCTTCATCGCCGCCGGCGTACTGCTGGGTGTGACGGGTTCGGTGGCGCTGCTGTGGCCTGCCTTCGGCGACGGTGCCGCAGTGTCGCGGTGGTCCTGGTATCTGGTGGTTGCCGTGGCCCTGGGGGCCGCGCTGCGCGCCCGCGTGTGGGATTCCGCGGCGTGCAAGGCGTGGCTACTCGGCCACCCGGTGCTGGTGACGACCGTGCTGCTGGCGTTCTTCGCCGCGACCGGTCACTATGCGGCGGCCTGGATCGGGCTGGGCGTGCTGGCGGCAGTGACCATCGCCTGGGTGGTCGTGGCGTTGAACCCGCGCATCGCCGAACCGGAGAGTTACTCGCTGCCGATGCGGCGGATGCTCGGCTTCCTGGCCAATGCACTCGACGCCTCGATCATTCCGGTGATGGCCTATGTGGTGGGTATTTTCACGTGGGTTCTCAATGGGTTCTGAGGCTTCTGAGGCTTCGGGCACTGCCGGCGGGCCGGTGATCCGGCGGATCGGTGCAGCCGCTGCGGTCGCGGTGCTGGGGTTGGCTTTCGCCGGCACGAGCGCCGGTGCCCTCACCCCACCGCAGGTCGATCCGGCGGTGCCGCCGCCGGCCGGGACTGCCGGTCCGGTGGCACCGATGAGCCAGCGCAGTGCGTGTGTCAGCAGCGGGGTGGTGGCCGGGACCGACCCCGCGCTGGCGAACCCGAACCAGTCCTCGCTACGACTGTCGGAGGCCTGGCGGCACAGCCGCGGGGAAGGGCAGTTGGTGGCCGTCATCGACACCGGCGTGACGCCCGGGCCACGGTTGCCCAACGTCGAGGCCGGGGGTGACTTCGTGGAGGCGGCTGACGGTCTGACCGACTGCGACGGCCATGGCACCCTGGTCGCCGGGTTGATCGCCGGCCAGCCTGGCGACGACGCGTTCTCCGGCGTGGCACCCGCGGCGCGTATCCTCGCGATTCGGCAGACCTCACAGCACTATTCGCCCCGCAGTCCCGGTGCGGACCCCGCTGCGGCGCGGGCCACCATCGAGGTACAGGCGCTGGCCCGCGCGGTGGTGCGGGCAGCCGACGCCGGAGCGCGGGTCATCGCGATCCCGACCGCCATCTGCCTGTCGAGCAACCGCACCGTCGACCAGAGCGCACTGGGTTCGGCACTGCGTTATGCCGCGGTGGACCGCGACGCCGTCATCATCGCCGCCGCCGGGGACACCACCACAGGCTCTGGCACCGGAGCGACCTGCCAGTCCAACCCGCTCACCGACCCCGCAAGGCCGGCTGACCCGCGCAACTGGGACGGCGCGACCACCATGTCGATGCCGTCGCTATGGCAGCCCTATGTGCTCTCGGTGGGCTCGCTGTCGGTGTCCGGTCGGCCGTCGCCGTCGACGATGGCCGGCCCCTGGGTGGGAATCGCGGCCCCCGGCGAGAACATCACCTCGATCGGCAACGACGCAACCCGAGGTCTGGCCAACGGGTTGCCGGACAACGATGGCGAGTACGCACCGATCAGTGGCACCAGCTACGCGGCTGCCTATGTCGCCGGAGTTGCGGCGTTGGTGCGCAGCCGATTTCCAGATCTGACTGCCGAGCAGGTGGTGGATCGCCTCACCGGCACCGCCAACGGCGCGGCGCGCTCGCCGTCGAACCTGGTGGGCACCGGACGTGTCGACCCGGTGGCAGCGTTGACGTGGGCCGTGCCCGAGCGCGTCGAGGCCGACGAGGCCGACGAGGCCGCGGTACGGCCGGTGGCAGCCCCGCCGCCGCCACCGGAGCAGGACCCGATACCGCGTATCGTCGCCTTCGCCGGAGTCGGCGTACTGGCATCGCTGGTGCTCACCGCCGTGGTGGTGCGCACACGACGGAAGGACCCGACGTCATGATCGTCCGCCTCACCCTGGCGCTGCTGGTCGCGATCCCGGCCGCCATGGCCTACCCCTGGGAGACGACCGCGTCGCGCTGGCTGCTCGGCGCCGCGGTGGCTGTACTGCTGGTGCTCTTCGCGTGGTGGCGCGGGATGTTCGTCACCACGATGGTGGCCCGTCGTATCGCGATGTGGCGGCGGCGGGGGCGCGTCGACGGCAGCCATCGGTCCACCGAGTTCGCCACCGTGGCACTGCGCGTCACTTCCCGGGAAGCAACGCAGCTGCCGTTGGCGATGCTTGCGGGGTACGTCGACCGCTACGGCATCGCTTTCGACAAGGTCCGGATCACCAGCCGGGACGCCGCCGGTGAGCGCACGACATGGGTGAGTGTGACCTTGGGCGCGGCGGACAACCTGATCGCGCTGACGGCGCGTTCGCCGCGAATCCCCTTGCAGGACACCGTTGAACTGACTGGTCGGCGACTGGCCGATCAACTCCGTGAGCACGGCTGGGAGGTCGCGCCCGATCCCGAACCGATGGTCGTGCTGCCCGAGCGGGTCAAGGAGTCCTGGCGTGCGGTGGCCGACTCGCGGGGCCATGTCGCGGCCTACCGCATCGCTGTGGGCGCCGACCTCGGTGACACCCTGGCGGCACTGCGGGTACTCGAGGCGGCCGAGGTGTGGAGCGCTGTCGAGATCACCGGTAGCAGAACGGTTCCCGAGCTTGCTGCGGCGTGTGCCGTGCGCACCGACGAACGGCCGGGCCGGGCTGCCCCGCTGCCCGGTCTGACACCCGAACGCGGGACGCACGGACCTGCGCTGACGGCCATGAGCCCGAAATCCGACGAACGGCTGAGCGCGTCGCGGGTCGGCGCGGCCGGGCTGCTCGACCTGGGTTGGTTCACCGGTGCGGTGCTCAGCCGAACATGAACGGCGCCATGAACCGCGTCATCCGGCGCAGATAGTCCGGCTGGCTCACGTGCAGCACGTGGTTGCCCGGGAACCAGTGAAAGGCGCAGCGGTCCCAGTGCTGCCACAGCATTTCGGCCTGCTCTGGCGGTGCGAGCCGGTCGCCGAGACCGGCGATGATCAGGCGCCGTTCCCGGGCCGGTAGCGGCGCATAGTTCAGCGGCGACGAGTACATCGTCGCCTCCTCGGCCAGCGCGGTGTCGGTACCGGCGATCCACTCGCGCAGCGCCACCATCTTGTTGGCTGGGAACCACTCGTCGACGGTGCGGTCGGGAGTGACCACCGGGACATTCGGGATGACCGCGGCGATGCGGTCGTCGACGCTGGCGATCAGCGCCGAGGTGTAGCCGCCCAGCGACATGCCGGTCAGGGCAAGGCGATCCACTCCGGTGAACTCGAGATAGTCCAGCAGCGAGCGGAAATCGTGCACCGCCTGTGCCATCGCCTCGCAGAATCCGGCGAATCCGTGCGCGAAGTAACCGTGACCGGAGAACGGCGAGTACTTCTCGGCGCGCCGACCGTGGAACGGCAGGGTGTAGAGCAGCACATCGTAGCCAGACCGATAGAACCAGGGCAGCGAGAAGAACAGGCCGTTGAACAGATAGGCCGACCCCATGAAGCCGTGGATCAGGCACAGGGTGGGACGTGGGCCGTCATCGTGACGCCAGTGCTGGGCATGGACGACGTTGTTGCGGACGAAGCTCGCAGACCGCTCACGCAGCGCCGGATTGACCGCCTGGAAACTGCTCTGGAAGCGGATGTTGTGCACGTTGCCGTGGGCAATCCACTCCGCGACCGGGTTGGCCGGCCGGGAGAACACCCGCGGAGGGTCGACCGGCGCGGGGAACGCCCGCTCGGGATCTTTGGCTGCGGCCAGCCCGGCGTAGAACTGCAGGTGCTCCCGCTCGGCGCGGGCCTGCGAGCGGTTCAGCGCGGTGAGCACCGAGGGCACCATCGTGACCGACAGCAGCGACGCGATCGAGGTCCGCAGCGCCAGATCGGCCAGCGCCGAGGAGTCCACGATGGCGCGCTGGCGCACGGTGAGATCTACCCGGCGGGGCAACCCGCGTGGACCCGCCTCCGCCCCGGCAACGTCCGGGACGGGCAGGGGAGGTGCGTCGGGGATGTGCTGGGGCACCTCTTCGGGCACCAGATCAGGCTCCACCCCGCGATGCTAACGCGACGGGCCGGGCCAGGCGGCGTTGCGCAGCAGTCGCAATCCGTTGAGAGCCACCAGGATGGTGGATCCTTCGTGCCCGGCCACGCCGAGAGGAAGCGGTAGATGCCCGACCAGATCCCAGGTCACCAACACGACGATGAAGCTGGCTGCGATGACAAGGTTGGCCATGACCAGGCGGCGGGCTCGTTGGGCCAGCGCGACAGCCGCCGGCAATGTCGAGAGGTCGTCGCGGATGATCACGGCATCGGCGGTGTCGAGCGTCAGATCCGAACCGGTGCGGCCCATCGCCACGGCGACGTGTGCGGCGGCCATCGCCGGTGCGTCGTTGACCCCGTCGCCGACCACCATCACCTTCGCGCCACCGGATTGCAGTTCGCGAACCGCGGCCACCTTGTCCTGGGGGAGTAGGCCCGCCTTGACCTGCTCGATCCCGACAGCGTCGGCCAGTTGCCGCGCCGATGCTGCGTTGTCACCGGTCAGCAGCAGCGGAGTGCGGCCGGTCAGAGCGGCCAGCCGGGAAACCGCGTCGGCCGACTCGTCGCGCACCCGGTCGGACAATCCGAGCACCCCGACAACCTGATCGTCGACGCGCACCACCGCAGTGGTGTCGCCGGCACGAATGACCTCGTCGACCAGTGTCCGCGCGGAGGCGCCGGGATCGCCGAGGGCTTCATCGCCGACGGTTCGGGGAACGCCGACCTCGACGCGATGATCACCGACCTGTCCCCGGACTCCGCGGCCGGGGACCGATGCGAACGCGGTCACCCGCGGAATGGGCAGTCCGTCGGCGCGGGCAGCGGCGACGACGGCGGCGGCCAACGGATGCTCTGAGGGCGTCTCGACCGCGGCTGCCAGCGCCAGCACCTGCGACGGCGTCCACGGTGAGGCCGCCACCCGAACCTGAGTGACGCGCGGCTGGCCCTGGGTCAGGGTGCCTGTCTTGTCGACCGCGACATGGGTGACCGTACCGAGTTTCTCCAGTGCCACAGCGGATTTCACCAGCACGCCGTGGCGGCTCGCATTGGCGATCGAGGCCAACAGCGGCGGCATGGTCGAGAGCACCAGCGCGCACGGCGACGCGACGATCATGAATGTCATGGCGCGCAACAGCGCGGACTGGACGTCGGCGCCGAGCATGAGCGGAACGCTGAACAGCGCGACCGTCGCCCCGACCATGCCCACCGAGTAGCGCTGCTCCACCTTCTCGATGAACAGCTGCAGTTTGGCCTTGCTGGCACTGGCCTCTTCGACCATCGCGACGATGCGCGCGATCACGGTCTCCGCGGCGGGCATCTCCACGCGCACGGTCAGCGTGCCGGTGCCGTTGACCGTGCCGGCGAACACCTGGTCGCCTGGTCGTTTGTCGACCGGCAGCGGCTCCCCGGTGATGGTGGCCTGATCGACGTCGCTGGCTCCGTCGGTCACGACGCCGTCGCCGCCGATACGCTCCCCGGGTCGGATGATCAGGATGTCGCCGACCACGAGATCGCCGGCGTCGATCACCTCTTCCCCGGATTCGGTCAGCCGGGTCGCGGTCTCCGGCGCCAGGTCGAGCAATCCGCGCACCGAGTCTTCGGTCCGTTTGGTCGCCCACGCCTCCAGAGCGCCCGACGTGGCGAAGATGACGATGAGCAGGGCACCGTCGAAGACCTGCCCGATCGCGGCGGCACCGGCAGCGGCGGCGACCATCAGCAGGTCGACATCCAATCGCCGCTGACCCAGCGCGACCAGGCCGGATCGGGCGGGTTCCCACCCTCCGCTGAGATAGCAGGCCAGGTAGAACCCCCACTGGAGCCACCCGGCGCCGTCGGCCAACTGGGTGATCAGTCCGAGCACGAAGAACAACAGGGCCAATGCCGCCCAGCGGACCTCACCGACGGCCCACAGATCCGTCCCGCGGCGGGGAGCGCGGGTGACGGTGCCAGGCGGGCGGAGCGCGGCAGGAGAGGTTGTCATAGCGGCCACTTTATCTTCATATACGTGCATATAAGCAATCAGCAAGACTGCTGATCATCGATATCTGGAGTAAACTGCGGCCATGCACACGTCGCTTGCCGGGTTCGCGATGCCCAGTGAGGAGCAGGTGGCGCATGCCGCCGAGGCGTTCCGCATGCTCAGCGATCCGACCCGGATCAAGGTCCTGTGGGCGTTGCTGCAGGGCGAGACGTCAGTGGCCTGTCTGGCCGAACTCGCCGGTGTCGCGCCCGCGGTGGTCAGTCAGCACCTGGCCAAGCTGCGGTTGGCGGGTCTGGTCAAGGGGCGGCGCGAGGGCACGTTCGTGTACTACTCGCCGGCTGACGAGGACGTCTTGCGCGTATTGAGCCAGGCCTTGTTCGGCACCGCCGAGCATGTCGCACACTGAGGTGTGGGACCCCGACAGTTACCTCGCTTTCGTTGACCAACGTGGTCGACCCTTCGTTGATCTGCTGTCCCGGGTCGGCGCACGGGATCCGCGGCGGGTCGTCGATCTGGGCTGTGGCCCAGGCAATGTGACGCTGACATTGACTCGGCGATGGCCGGAGACCACGATCGAGGCGTGGGACTCCTCGCCGCAGATGGTGGCCGCGGCTCGCGACCGAGGCCTGCACGCACATCTCGGTGACCTTCGGGAGTGGACGCCCAAGCCCGACACCGACGTGGTGATCAGTAACGCGACACTGCACTGGGTGCCCGAGCACCCCGCGCTGCTCGCGCGCTGGGCCGGTCAGCTGGGAAACCGGGCTTGGCTGGCGGTCCAGGTTCCCGGAAACTTCGATGCCCCTTCGCATCAGAGCGTCCGTGAGGTGGCGGCGCGGCCCCGCTGGTCAAAGCTGTTGGCCCCGTTTGCCGTTCTGCCCGACGATGCGGTCCTCTCGGCAGCCGGCTATGCGGCGTCGCTGATCGATGTGGGCTGTGAGGTGGATGCCTGGGAGACCACCTACATTCACCAACTCACCGGACCGGATGCGGTGCTGGAGTGGATCACCGGCTCGGCACTACGGCCGATCCGCGACAGCCTCGATGACCAGGATTGGGATCGCTTTCGCCGCGAACTGGCCCCGCTGCTGAGGCGGGCCTACCCGCGGCGGGCAGACGGAACAACGTTGTTCTCGTTCCGGCGGGTGTTCGTGGTGGCGCAGGTGGTGCGCTGAGGAGCCGTTCGCACAGCGAAGGCGCGACAGGAACCGGGGTGAACCGGTCGGCAAGGGACTTTATTCCCAATATTTGCACTTCAGTGGTTGCAGTCCTTTTCAATGACGTTGTAGAGATAGCTGATGATGGATATCGGCAACATCTATCGCGATCACAACGCCGATCGCAGGTCATGTCAATGGACGGGCCAAGGCTGCAGTTATAGCGCTGTAACACAATGTATTTGCACACCACACCTCTTGGGCACGGTGTGGTGACTGAAACGCGCAGCGAACCAATGTGCACTGGTAACGAGGCTCCAGCTATCAAAGATTCGTTTGCCATAAAGAGAATTAAGAGAACAATAAAAGTTTTGCTAGACGAGCATGTTCGGCAACTTTAATCTGTGTGTACGCCGAAATCGGCACATCCAACACCACCAAAAATCCTGGGGGATATCTGTGAACACAACCCTGCGCAAAGCCGGCATCGTCTGCGGCGCGGCCGTAGCCTCAGTCGCCGTCGCGCTCTCGACCGCCACCTCTGGCGGGGCGGTCAGCTCTGCGCTCATCATCGGCGGGATCGGCCAGCCGACAATGCCCGACCTGTTGATGGCCCCGTTGCTCGGCGGCGCCTTCAAGGGCCAGGAACGAATCAACGTGCCGTGGCCGGCTCAGGCTGCGCCGTACACCAGCCGCACCGGCAAGTCATTGGGTGCATCGGTCGATGAGGGCCGCGCCAACCTGCATGCGGCGATCAAGGCGGCGCTGGCGAATCTGAGCCGGGATGCCGACGGCAACGTGCTCAACGGTGAAAAGGTCACCGTGATCGGGCTTTCCGGCGGTGCGCTGGTGGTCAATGAGGTTCTGCGGGAGTTGTCGACTGAACTGAACGCGCCCAGCCGGGAGCACATCACCTTCGTGGTGGTGGCCGATTCCAGCCGGCAGAAGATCATCGACCAGGCCAAGCGCAACGCGAAGCTGGACTATACGTATCAGCCGGCACCGGCCACGTCCTACGACGTGGTAGTGGTCACCGGAGAGTACGACGGGATGTCGGACTTCCCGGACCGCCCGTTCAACTTCCTGGCGATCGTCAACGCGATGGCGGGTGCGATCGTCATGCACGCGCCCTCGGCGCTGACCGATCTGTCCAAGGTCCCGGCCAAGAACATCACCGTCGAGACCAACGCCCGGGGCGGCACCACCACGCACTACCTGGTGCCCGCCGCGCGGCTGCCCCTGGTGATGTTGATGCCGTCGCTGGCGCCCCGGGAGGCCGAACTCAAGGCCAAGATCGACAAGGGCTACAGCCGAAACGACGTCAAGCCGGTCAGCGAGACCCGGGGTGCGGTTTCGCAGATCCCCGCCAGCGTCGCACAGACCCTGGCGGCCCAGGAGGTCGCGCCGGTGTCGGAGACGGTGTCGGACGTGGTGTCGGACACCAAGCAGGCGAAGGCCCAAGCCCAAGCTGAAGCTCGGGCCGAGACCGAGGCCGACGCCGTCAAGGCAGAGATCAAGGCCGAGATCAACGCCGAAGCCTCGGCAGCAGCCAGGCAGCAGGCCAAGGACGAGGCGAAAACCGAAGCGGCCGGCAGCGACGACCGGTCGTCGACGCCGGCGCAATCCTCGTCGCAGAACGTCGGGTCGCCCGACTCAACGGAATCCTCGGAGTAATCCTCCAGGTACTCCGGGCGACCGCAGAGGGGGTCCACCCGCGCCCGAAACCCCGGCTTCATGCCGGGGTTTCGTGGTGTCTGCGCGCTGATTACGGGTTGTAGGGCACCCCGACCGCGAGGAAGACGAACTCCGGCGGCACGTCGTAGGCCAGCGACCGCAGCGGCAGCCGGGACAACACCTCATCGGAGATCGGATGCTTGTAGTGCAACGAGAGCTCTCCCGAACAACGCGCGTCGATGGCGGCGACATCAGCGGTCAGCGTCAATCCGTCCTCGGACAGTTCGGCTTTCACCGCACCGGCCTGGGGGGCGTCCCAGCGCAGGTCGATGGTGCGCCCGGCCAACTTCGGCACGGTCGACAGCGTCGCCAGCACCCGTTGGTTGGTCAGCACCAGCGAACCGACATAACTGGCAATACTGCCGCCCGAGCGCAGACCCGGCACCGCTCCGCGGAACCGCCGGGTGACCGCGACGTACTCGGCGGAAACCAGGATGCCTTCGGCCTCGACTTCATCGCGCAACTCGCGCGGGAGCTTGCCGATCCCGAACAGTTTCCGAAGGAACACGGCCATCCCAGCACGGTAGCTCAGGTACAGCTGGAAGGGTGAAGACCCAGGGGCGCCCTGCGGCCGTCGCCGCGGTAGTCGCCGCGGTAGTCGCCGTGGCCGGCTATCTGCTGATGTGGCTCGGTTACGCCGGCCATTGGGCTTGGTTGATGTCTTTCGATGCCTGGGCACTGGATGTGGCGCACCGCGTCGGCGCCGCTCACCCGGCGTGGGTGACCGCCTGGGATGTGTACTGCACGGTGTTCGGGCCCACCGTCTTCCGCGTGGTGACGCTGGTCGTCATCGTCGTCGCGCTGGCCCGGCGCAATGTGGCGCTGGCTCTGTTCCTGGTGGTCAGCGTCGAGCTCAGCGGACTGATCACCGAGATCGCCAAGTATGCGGCCGACCGACCCCGGCCCGACACCGCGTTCGTGGCGGCGCACTCCACGTCGTTCCCGTCCGGGCACGCACTGGGTGTGATGGTCGCGGTGTGCGCCCTGCTGGTCGTGGTCCTGCCGCTGCTGGGCGGTCGCTGGCGCGGCGTGGTCGTGGTGTGCGGCGGCGTCCTGGTCGTGACGATCGGACTCGGCCGCGTGGTGCTCAACGTGCACCATCCGTCGGACGTCCTGGCCGGTTGGGCTCTGGGCTTCGCGTACTTTCTGTTGTGCCTGCGGCTGGTGCCGCCGAGACGACCTCTTACGGAAGCGGACGAAACACCGGCAGTACCCGATACTGCGCGCTGAAGCTGGCCTCGGCGACCTCGGTGCCCACCTCTCCGTCGAGCGCCAGCACCGTGGGGCCGTCCACCGCGCGGAACGCGAACTGCGGCACCCGCATCTCGTGGTAGAGCGGGCTGCGTGGCAGCCGCCCCAGCGCCACTGCCGTCATGATCCGCAACCTGGCCAGCCGGCGACCGGTTTCCAGGATTCGCACGTCGATCAGGCCGTCATCCATCTTGGTGCGGCGCGACGGCGCAAAGCCCGACGGCAGGTAAGCGCAGTTACCCAGAAAGAACAGCGAGGTCTGCAGGGTCTTGTTGTCGTAGCAGATCCGCACCGGTTCGCCCCGGCGCAACGTGTGAAACATCGCGTAGATGCCGGCCAATGGTTTGCCGATCTTGTGCTCGAGCTTCTCCCGGGTCTGCACGAACCGCGGGTAGGCCCCGATGCTGGCCGTGTTGACCACCATCTGCTTCTCGTTCATACACACCATGTCCACCTTGGCCACCGAGCCCTGCTGGATCGCTGCCACGGTCTTGGCTGCGGTGTCGCAACCGATGTCCTTGGCGAAGTGGTTGAACGTGCCTGCCGGGAACACCGCCAACGGCACGCCTGCGTCCAGGGCGATCCCCGCTGCGGCCGCGACCGTCCCGTCCCCACCACCGACGGCCAGCACCTGCGCGCGCGCGGCCGCGGCCCCCATCACCTCGGCCACATCGTCGTCCTCGCCGATCTCGACGATCTCAGCCTGCGGCAACGCTGCGCGGACCTCGTCGACGACGCGCGCGCCGGTTCCGCTGCCCGAAGCCGGGTTGATGACGAGCACGACGCCGGCGCCGTCCGGGCGGGCCGGGGTGTCCACCCGCAGCGGGTCGGCGGTCGGGAGCTGGGGTTCGGCGATCGGCGGGATGACCCGCGCACCCAGCACCGCAAGGCCCGCGCCGATCCCGAAACCGGCCAGCACATCACCGGGGTAGTGCGCTCCGGTGGCCACCCGGGAGATCCCGACCAAGCCGGCCAGCAACGACAGACCCAGGCCCACCGGGGGATTCTCCAACCCCACGCCGACGGCGAACGCCGCGGCGCTGGCCGAGTGTCCGGACGGCAGCGAGTTCGATGTGGGATGGCGGCGACCGCGCCGAGCCAGCGGCACCAGCACCCAGTCCGGTCGCTCTCGGCGCCACACTCGCTTGGCGACCTGGTTGGTCAGCAGGCTGGTCACCGCCAGCGTCGCCACGCCCCGCATCGCACCGCGCTTGGTGGACGCATTTCCTAGGGTCGCGAGCGCGGCAGCGATGGCGAACCACAGCTTGGAATGGTCGGCTGCGCTGGTCAGTCGCGGCATCACGGCGTCGAACAGCGGGCTCGGCGACTCGGCGATGGCTTCGAACACCTCGCGGTCCAGCGTGCCGAGGCCCTTGCCGATCTGGCGCATTCCCTGCCGGCGTGTTCGCCCAGGCACAAGATCCATGACGCCAACCTAGCCGAGCGGCTCCCTTGACAAAATTATTTGTCAAGGCCACGATCAACCCATGCTCGATGTGGAGGTGATCGCCGAACCGGCTGCGGCGGTCAGCGCCCTCGACCCGCTGCGCAGCCGGCTGCTGGCCGAGCTGACTGAGCCTGCGTCCGCGGCCACTCTGGCCTCGCGGCTGGGTGTCACGAGACAGAAGGTGAACTACCACCTACGCGCGCTCGAAGAGCACCGCCTCGTCACCACCGCCGGCCAACGTGCGTGGGGCGGGCTCACCGAACGCCTGCTCGTGGCTACGGCGTCCTCCTACGTCGTGTCGCCTGGTGCGTTGGGGCCGATCGCGACCGACCCGGACAAAGCAGCTGACCGGCTCTCGGCGAGCTACCTGATCGCGGTGGCGGCCCGCACCGTCACTGAGGTCGGCGAACTCTGGCGTGCCGCTCGCGACCGACGTAAACGGCTCGCCACGCTGACCCTTGACACTGCGGTCACCTTCCGCTCGGCCGCCGACCGCGCCGCGTTCACCGAGGAACTCGCTGAGGCCGTCACTGCGCTGGTGGCCCGCTATCACGACCAGACCGACCCCCGCGGCCGCGCACACCGGGTGGTGCTGACCGCGTATCCGATGCCTGCGTAGAAGGGACGTGACGATGGCGCTGAAGAAGGACGGCGACGGCCGCCGATGGGTCGAGATGGAGTTCCCGGTCCCCGGCACGCCCGAGCAGGTGTGGCAGGCGATTGCCACCGGCCCCGGCATGACTGCCTGGTTCACCCACACCGCCGTCGATGAGAAAGTCGGTGGCGCAGTCGAATTCGACTTCGGTGATGGTTCGGCCAGCACGGGGATCGTCACCTGCTGGCAACCGCCCGAACGGTTCTGCTACGAGGAGCACGGATGGAGCGGCGATGCGCCCCCCGTGGCGACCGAGGTCGTGGTGATCAGTCGCACGGGCGACCGGTGCGTCGTGCGCATGGTGCACAGCCTGTTCACCGACCGCGACGACTGGGACGACGAACTCGAGAGCTTCGAGTCGGGCTGGCCCGGCTTCTTCGAGGTACTGCGGATCTATCTGACCGACTTCTCGGGACAACCCGCAGCCAGCATGCAGGCGATGGTCACCCGGACGGAGGACATCAGCCAGGCGTGGTCGACGCTGACGACGGCTCTCGGCCTGGCGAGCCGCGACGTCGGGGACCGGTGCCGCACGACCGGGGACGCGCCGAGGTGGTCCGGGGTCGTGGCGCGCGTCCACCAAGACGTGCGCAGTCGCGAACTGATGCTACGGCTCGACGAGCCGTGCCCGGGCGTCTCCGTCATTGGCGCCTGCGGCTCAGATGAAACGGCGCGCGTGATGGTCAGCAACTACTTCTACGGGCCGGCGGCATCCGCGACCGCCGTTGCCCAACAAGCAGCGTGGACGGACTGGCTGCGGGCATTCGCGACCTGATTGTGTCCGAAACTTGACTGGCCGTGGTGCGCAACCAGTCGACGATGGACGGCATGCGCCGACTGGTGGTAGTGCTGTGCGCTGCGGCAGTCTGGGCAGCGGTGGTGCTGGTGGGCGCACCTCCAGCCGTCGGCGGGTTCACGCCGTGGTTCGCTCCATCCGTCGGGGCAGCGACCCAGGTGCTCTCGGTGACCGGCACCGGTGTCTCCGACGCCAAGCTCGACGTCTGGCAGCGCACCGGTTCCGGGTGGCAGCCGGTCACCGGCGGAATCGGAATCCCGGCCAAGATCGGCGCAAAAGGTATGTCGCCCAACCACTTCGATGGATCCATGATGACCCCGAAAGGGATCTACACGCTGGACTTCGCGTTCGGGACCGAACCGAATCCCGGTGGTGGGCTGCGCTACGTCCAGGTCGGATCCGACCACTGGTGGGACGGCGACATGAACAGCCCCACGTACAACACGATGCAGGTCTGCAAACGCGACCAGTGTCGCTTCAACACCTCGCTGAGTTCGGGGACCGAGAATCTGAACATCCCGCAGTACGCCCATGCGGTGGTGATGGGCGTCAACAAGGCGCGCATCCCCGGCAAGGGCGGAGCGTTCTTCGTGCACAGCACTGACGGTGGTCCCACCGCGGGCTGCGTGGCCATCGACGACGCGACCCTGGTCACGATCATGCGCTGGCTACGGCCCGGAGCGCTGATCGCGATCACCGAGTAGCGGTGCTACTTGTGGATCGCGCGACCGGCTTTGACCTTGAAGTTCAATGCCTCCAACGACATCGACGCGTCGTAGGTGCGGTCGTAGCCGGTTTCGCTGATCTTCCAGCCGTCCGCGGTGCGCCGGTAACGATCGTGGTAGAACCCGGCGCCGATCAACATGAAGTTGAAATCCGGGGCGATCACCCGGTCCTGCAGGTACCAGATGGCTGTCGCCTCGTCGCCGTCGACGGTGATCTCCGGATGATTGACCCGGTGTTCGGTGAGGATCTCGGGTCCCAGGGAGTTGCGCATGAAGCCGACGAGCTCGTCGCGGGTGTTGAAGTGGTGTTCCTCGCCGATCGACTCGCCGTAGCGGCCCACCACATCCTCGGTCAGCGTGTCGGCGAACTCGTCCCAGTTCTTGGTGTCGAGTGCGCGCAGATACCGGTACTTGACCTGCTTGATTTCGTCGATGTCGCCCATGGCGCAAGAGTGTCTCATGCACCCTGCCGGTCCTGACGGTCTATCGTGGCGCAAGTCATGAGCGATGCGTTGGGAATGTCCGTCGGGACCACCAACCTCGTCGCCGCCGGTGTCGGTCGTGTCCCGGTGATCCGGCGTGCGGTGGTCACCCTGTTCGGTCATGCAGCCCCGCAGGTCGGTGTGCCTGTCGACCCCGAAGGCCTGACACTGGCCGGATTCGTCGAACGTGTCGGTGATCGGGTGCCGTTGGTTGCCGGCGACGGTTCCAGCTACCCCGCCGAGCAGCTCCTGGTCGAGGCGCTGGAGACAATGGCCGCGCTGGCCCTGCCCGACGCGCCGAGCGACGTCGCGATCGCAGTGCCGGCCTACTGGCCTGCGGCGACCACGGCTGCGTTGCGGACCGCGCTGGGCGCCAGCACCCTGCTCGCGCCCAACGGGACACCGCCCCGGCTGGTCCCCGACGCCATGGCCACGCTGACCTCGTTGAATGCTGACCCGGGGCTGAACCGCGGCGGAGTGGTGGCCCTCATCGACGTCGGCGGCAGCGGCACGAGCATCTCGCTGGCCGACGCGGGCGCGGCGTTCGCTCCGGTCGGGGAGGTTCTGCGGTTCGGTGATCTGGCCGGTGATCAGGTCGACCAGGATCTGTTGGCGCTGATCCTGGACAAGGCCGGAGCGGGGGACGCCGAGCAGACGGCTGCGGTCTCCTCGCTGGCACGGTTGCGCGACGAATGCCGATCGGCCAAGGAGCGTCTGTCCAGCCAGGAGATCACCGCGGTGCCGGTGGAGACCGCCGGCCGGCGGACCGAAATCGAGGTCAGCCGTACCGAGTTGGAAAGCCTCATCGCGCCTGCGCTGGAGGGCCTGCTCGGCGCGTTGGAGACCGCGATGTCACGCGCCGGGGTCGCCGGGAACCAGGTGTCGTCGGTCGTGCTGGCCGGCGGCGGCGCGGCGATCCCGCTGCTGACCCGCGAGCTGGCCGGATGGTCGCGTCCAGACCAGGCCGTGTTGACCACCTCGCCGCGCCCCGGTCTGGACGGAGCGGTCGGAGCGGCGCTGTTCGCGGCGTACGGACGCGCAGCCGACACCGCCACCATGATGTCGCCGGCGGCGGGCAACAGTACCCAGGCGTTGCCCCCCGCGGCGGGCAGCACCGAGGCGCTGGCCTGGTCGCAAGACGATCCCGGCGCCGAGGATGTGGTGCCTTACCAGGGCCCCAGCTCCTACCAAGCCCCCTACGACGACCCGTATGCCGACGCCGACACCTCCGGGACGGCCAACCCGTATTACGCACCGCACCTGCACGAATCGGGGTCCACGGACGACGCGGTCAAACCCTGGGAGCGGCTGCCGCTGGCGATGATGGGAATCATCGCGGTGATCGCGCTGGTCGCCGTCGGAGGCGTCGCCGTCGCGCTGACCTCGGTGGACACCTCGGGAGACGAAACGCCCAGGCCAGGCTCCAACACACTCAGCCGGGAGCTGCCACCGCCCGAACAGACCGTCACCATCACCAACGAACCGCCGCCGCCGGTGGCCCCGCCTCCCGAGGCGCCTGCCCCGCTGCCGCCTCCGCCGATCGAGACGACGCAACCCGTCACCACCGAACCGACCACCACGACAACCACCACGACTACGACGACCACCACCACAACGACAACGACCACCACGACGACAGCGCCCACCACCACCACCACAACGACCACGACGGTCCCCACCACCACGGTCCCCACCACCACGGTGCCGACCACGCCACCGACCACGCCACCGACCACCGCACCGACGAGGCCTGCGATCACGACCACGTACCTCGACGTGCCGTTCCTGCCCGACATCCCGATCCTGGTGCCCGACAACTCGTGATCACCCAGGTTTAGGGATTTCCCCGATTCCTCGGGGCCGTCGGCGACCTAACGTGTGCAAGGTCGGGTCGATCGGCTGCGGAGGGGACAGCCGATCGAACCGCACTGACTGGTCGGCACGGGATCGCTGTGGCAACAATGGTGTGGTGCCGGTACAGCGCAACACCAAGGTCTCCATCGTCGGAATGGGCAGTGTCGGAACCGCCATCGCCTACGCCTGTCTGATCAGGGGCTCGGCCGGATCGCTGGCCCTCTACGACACCAACGCCGGCAAGGTCCGCGCCGAGGTGCTCGACCTCAACCACGGCAGCCAGTTCGTGCCGCACTGCCGCATCACCGGGTCCGATGACATCGCGGTGACCGCGCATTCGGCGATTGTCGTGGTGACCGCGGGCGCCAAGCAGAAACCCGGTCAGAGCCGGCTGGACCTGGCCGCGGCGAATGTCGCGATGGCGCAGACGTTGACGCCCGCTCTGCTCGAACAATCACCCGACGCCGTGATCATCTTCGTGACCAATCCCGTCGACGTCGTCACATTCGCCGCCACCAGAGCTGTCGACGCAGCGCCCGGGCACGTCTTCGGCTCGGGCACAGTGCTGGACTCCAGCCGCTTCCGCTACCTGATCGCCCAGCGGGCCGACCTTGCCGTCGGCAACGTGCACGGCGTCATCGTCGGTGAACACGGCGACTCGGAGATCCCGCTCTGGTCGGGTGCCTCGGTCGGCGGAGTGCCCGCGGTTCAGTTCCGCCGCGACGGCGCACTGGTTTTCGACGACGAGGTACGCGCGCAGATCTCGTCCGAAGTGGTCAACGCGGCCTACGAGATCATCGCCGGCAAGGGAGCGACGAACCTGGCGATCGGGCTGTCCAGCGCGCGGATCGTCGAGGCGGTCCTCGGTGATCAGCACCGGGTGCTGCCGGTCTCGACGGTCCAAGACGGGATCTACGGCATCGAGGGCGTGGCGTTGTCGCTGCCGACTGTGGTCTCCGCACACGGTGCCGGGCGGGTCCTGGAGGTCGCGCTGGACGACACCGAACTCGCGGGGCTGCGGGCCTCGGCGGCGACACTGCGCTCGGTGCAGGAATCGTTGGGGCTCTAAGACCCGGTTTCCGGGCCTTGCGCCGGCCGCCGCCGAGCGAATTCGGGTGCGCGCTCGGGCCGGATCCCGACGCCGACGAGGTAAGCCGGGATCGTGGCCAACCACGGGAACCTGTCGACCGCCCGGATCAACCGCGTCGGCGGGCCTCCGTCGGTCTCATTGCGCACGATCGGACCGAGCAGGCGGGCATCGATCTGGCGTTGCAGACCCTGGGTGAGCGCGGTGGGCACGATGCGGCGGCGCCGCACCGCGGCCAGGTCGCGTGCGGTGCATCGCCCGCTGCGCAGCGGACCGGCCAGCCGTCGCGCCGCAGCCACGCCGTCCTGGACGGCCAGATTGATTCCGACACCGCCGGCGGGAGTCATCGCATGTGCGGCATCGCCGATGCACAGCAGCCCGTCGATATGCCAGCGGCGCAGTCGATTCAGGCGAACATCGAGGGTTTTGACCTCGTCGAGGCTGGTGACGGAGCCGACGGAATCGGCGGCCTCGGGGAGCAATTCGCTGACGTCGGCGTGAAAGGCAGCCAGCCCGCGGTCCCGCAGCCGGGTGTCGGCGCCCTTCGGAATGAGCAGCGCCACTTGTAGATAACCCTCTCGGGGGATCACGATCATCGCTCGGCCCGGGCCGATGCGGGGGAACAGGGTGTAGCTGGTGTCCTCGGGTCGTCGGGGAAGCCGAAACCACCACACGTCGAAGCCGACCGGCCATTCGCGCACCCGTAGCCCGGCATCGCGGCGGACGACCGACCAGCGGCCGTCGCAGCCCACGGTCAGATCGGCCCGCAGTTCGCCTGTGCCCTCGGGATTTTGGTAGCGCACGCCGCTGACGGAGCCGCCATCGCGCAGCAATTCGGTGACCTCGGTGTTCATCTGCAGCGAGAAGTTCGGCTCGGCTTTGCCCGCCTCGGCGAGCAGATTGAGCAGATCCCACTGCGGCACCATCGCGATGTAGGGGTGGGGCTGACGCAGCCGGGAGAAATCGACCATCGTCACCGACCGGCCGGCGATGTCGAACGTGGCCTTGTGCAGCTTGCTGTGCGGCACCGCGGCGAACTGTGGCCACAGTCCCAACTCGTCGAGCAACCGCAGCGTGGTCGGGTGCACCGTGTCACCCCGAAAATCGCGGAGGAAATCGCCGTGCTTCTCCAGCACGGTCACGTCGACTCCCGCGCGGGCCAGCAAAAGCCCGAGTACCATCCCAGCCGGGCCGCCGCCGACGATGACACACGTGGTCTTCGCGTTCACCGTGTCAACGCTAGCGGCGGCACGTGTCGCTGTACATGGACGGCCGGAACGGGTGTGCCCTGGTCCGGAGAGGTAGGGCCACGATGAGTTTCGTCAGCAGTAACGGCACACGCGGTGCCAAACAGCCCGGTTCCGGACTCCTGCCGCGTCTGGTGAATCGGATCGTCTCCGCGCGCATCCGCAAGGGCGCAAAGCTGCTGGGCAACTCCGACGGACTGATCCTGACGACCATCGGCCGCAAAACCGGGGTTCTGCGCAGCACCCCGGTCAACTACTTCCCGGGCCCGCAGGACAGCTGGCTGATCGTGGCGTCGGCGGCGGGTGCACCGAAGAACCCCTCGTGGTACTACAACATCGCGGCCAGTCCGGACATGGTGCAGGTCGAACTGGCCGGACGTACCATCGCTGTGCACGCCGAGCAGTTGCGTGGAGCAGAACGCGCCGCCGCGTGGCAGATGATCAGCCAGGCGAACTCACGATTTGCGAAGTACGCCGAGAAGACCGACCGGGAGTTTCCGATCATCCGGCTGACCGAGCGGTCGGTGACGTCGTGACGATCGCGCTACGTCAGAACACCCGGATCCAGTCGATCAGCATGTCTGCCGGATAGGTGCCCCCGGCGGGTTCGCGGCCACCGGAACCGCCGATGGCGATGTTGAACACCGGAGCCATCGTGAAACCCGGATCGTTGAACGGCCAGTCCGGCAGCGAGGTCGACAACGCCGTGAAGAACGGTTCCTTGCCCGGCTGGTAGTCCTGCCAGAAGTACATGCCCGACGGCAACCAGGTCATCCGCCAGGTGTGCCAGTTCGAGTCGATCGGAAAGTGCTGAGTCGCGAACATCGTGCCGTCTAGTCGGGCGTGCACGGTCGCACCCGACGGCCAGTCGCGGTTGCCGTACCACTCGAAAATGTCGACTTCACCGCCGCGCACCGGATCTTCGTTGACCAGCCAGAAAGCCGGCCAGGCACCATCGGTCAGGCAGTTGAGCTTGACGCGCGCCTCCCAGGTGGTCCCGACCCCGCCGCGCCAGTTCCCGACGATCTTCGCGCTGGCGTACTTCTCCTGGATGTTCGCGCCCTCCCCGCGGGTGGCGCGGATGACCAGATTGCCGTTCCCGTCGTGGAACACGTGCTCCTGGTCGGTGACGTAGCGGCCCATGTTGAAGGGCTTGTCCCACTCGACCGGGTTCCGGATGGTCTCCCGTTCCGGAACGATGAACCACCGGGCCGGGTCAGGCGGTGTGCCTGCGGGCGCGTTGAACTCGTCGGAGAACAGCAGCCCGGGCGCGGGTTGGGTGGCAGCTGCCGGAAGCCCGGATTCGTCGGGCCCCGGGGGCGGAGCGTCCCCGATCGCGGGCTGAGCCCCCGCCTTGGCCAGTGGCAGTGCGGCAGCCGCCGCACCGAACCCCAACATCATCATTGCGCGGCGTCGATCCATAGGTCGCATTCCTGCACCGTAAAGGCAACGGTGCGGATCCGGTGGCCTAACTCGCCGGTTTTGCGAGGACCCGCGCGGGCATGGGCGTGCGCCGTCTGGGTACCGGTAGCACGATGATCACCGGTGAGCAGTGCCGACGGGCCGGGCAGCGGGTGCGCGACGCCTGGCCCGCGCTGGCCCAGGCTGCGATCGCCGCCGGTATGGCCCACCTGATCGCGTGGGCGGTGATGGGTCGCGAGGACGCGTTCTTCGCCCCGGTGGCCGCGGTGCTCTGCCTGTCGGTGGCCACCGGCCGGCGCCTGTTGCGCGCCGTGCAGGTGGTGGTCGGGGTCGCCCTCGGTGTCACGATCGGCGACCTCCTGGTCCGGTTGCTCGGCACCGGACCGGCGCAGATCGCGCTGGTGGTGCTCCTTGCCGCCGGGGCGGCGGTGGCGGTGGGGGGCGGCCCGCTGCTGGTGAATCAGGCGGCGGTCGCCGCGTTGCTGCTGATCCTGTTGGAGCCGCCCGCCGGCCCGGCCCTGTGGCAGCGCCCGGTGGACGCACTGATCGGCGGAGCCACCGCACTGGTGGTGGCCGCGGTCGGGGCTCGCAACCCCCGCCGATCCCTGGCCCGCGCAACAGGGCCGTTGTTCGGTGATCTGGCGGCGGTGCTGCGCATGGCGGCGGACATGCTGGCAAGCGGAGATCAGCAGCGGCTCGACGCCGCCCTGGTCTCGGCCCGCGCGCTGGACCGGCGGCTGGAGAATTTCACCGGGGCGCTGGCCGCCGCCGCCGAGGCGGTCCGGTTGTCCGGGCGCCGCACCGCCCCGGATTGGCTGGACCGTTACCGATCGGCCGCGCATCGCATCGACATGACCGTGCTCGACGGCCGAACCATCATCCGGGCCACCGCCAACGCGATCCGGCACGGTCACGCGGTCCCGGCGCCGCTCGTGGAGGCGGTCCGCGACCTGGCTCGCGCCCTGGAGGGGTTACCGGCCTACCTGGAGGGCAGTGCGGGACCCGACGACGTCCGGATGCTGGCACGCCGCGCGGCGACCACGGCGTCGGGTGTCATCATCCGACCGCATTCGTTGACCAGCAGTGTTCTCGTCGGCGCCATCCGTTCCACCGCACTGGACGTGTTGTATGGCTCGGGCCTGGACCAACCGTCGGCGCTGCGTGAACTGGAGGACGCAGCGGGTCGCGCCTCCGACCTCAGATGAAGGTCAACTCGATGCGGGGTATCCGGGCGCGGCGAACAGCGAGTCCTCAGGTCGACGGGAATCCAGGTGCAGATGTTGGATGGTCACCGGGCGGTCGGATCGGACGACCAAACCGTAGGGCGTGTCGTAGGGCACGGCTTCCGGGTCGATCAGATCGTTGACCCGGATGCGGCGCACCCGCTGCCCGGCCACCTCGACCTCGTAAGGACCGACCGGATCCCGTTCGGCGTGGAACACGGTGATGGCCAACTGGGCTGGCGCGCTGTCGGTGTTGAGGATGCACAGCTCGTCGCGGCTGGTGTATTCGGGCTCCCGGCCGGTGCTCTCCGGGGGGATGCGTCCGGCGGGGAAGACCCACACGGTGGCGCCCAGCGGGTCGGTCATGCCGCCTCCTCGTCGAGCAGGTGGCGCAGGTGGTCGTTGAGAAATGTCCCGTGCGGGTCGAACCGGCGCCGCGTGTGGCGAAACGCGTCATAGTCGGGAAGGGCGCGGCGAAGCTGCTCGGCGCCGGCAGAGTGCTTCTTGCCGAAATGCGGCCGCCCGCCATGTGCGACCAGAATCGGCTCCATGTCGTCGAAGTACTCCTGGTAGGGCAGCGTGTTGTTCTGCAGCAGCGCGATGGTCATCGAGTCGCGCCCGGAGAACGGACTGAGGTAGCCGTCGTCGGCGGCGACGCTGCGGCACAGGACGCGCCAGCCGACGTTCTGGCGGTGCCGCTCTTTGACACGGTCGCGCACCTCGGCGAAGCATTCGCGAAAGGCCGCTATGGGTAGGGCGTACTCGATCTCGTCGAATTTCATCCCCCGGTCGGCCGGCTGTACGACTCGGCTCCAATCTTGTTGGTCTTTGCGAAGATTGCGGGGGTCGCAGCCGCCGAGCTGATCGAGCAGGTCCAGCGGCTCCTGGTCGGGTTCGTTGAGCGTCCGCAGCTGAGCCTCCTCGCGGCGCGGATGCCAGTAGAAGTCGAAATTGCGGTGCTGATCCACCAAGGCGTCGAGATGGTCCAGGCAGTCTTCGATGTGCACACACCATTCGCGACGACGAAGCCGCAACGCCGGCACCACGCGCAGACGCAGCAGCGTGAAGATGCCCAGCGCGCCCAGCGCGACCCGGCCGGCGCGCAACCCGTCATCGTCGTCGGGTCCGACCTCGCGGACCTCGCCGTCCCCGGTGACCAACCGGAAGCCGAGCAGATTGCTGGAGAAATTGCCCAGCCGGATGCCGGTGCCGTGGGTGCCGGTGCCGATCGCTCCCGAGAGGGCCTGGTAGTCCACATCGCCGTAGTTCTCCAACGCCAGGCCGTGCTCGTGCAGCGCGTCGCCGACCTCGATGAGGCTGGACCCGCCGTGGATCACCGCCTCCAGCCGGTCCTTGTCGACCGAGGCCACCCCGCTGAGCCGGTGCAGGTCGACGAGCACGTCGTCGGTCTGCACCAGCGGCATCGAGGAATGGCCCTTTCCGACCGGTCGCACGACGCGACCCTGTTGCGCGCAGTCGCGGACAAGTTCGGCGACTTCGTCTTCGCTGCGCGGTTCGGCGATCTGTCCGGGGGTGAACCGCAGGCTCTCCGACCAGTTCACCCACTCGCGCCGTTCTGGCGTGCCCATGCGCTACGCGCTCCCTTCGTCTGCACGGGGGATGCCCGGGGCAAGCGCGTTTACACCTCGTTCCGGCTCCGAGTGGCGCTCGGTAGACGAACGGCTATGAGCTGGTGGTGATTTGGTCCTCAGAAGCACTCTGATTCACCTGCGAGCGCAGCCGCACCTTGTTGTACACGCTGATCGCGATGACGATCGCCAGCAGCGTGTACAGAGTGATCGTGATGGGTGTGCTGACCAGCGTCAGCGGGTTGTTCTGCGAGTTGTTCATCGCAGCCCGCAGGGACGACTCGGCCAACGGGCCCAGGATCACCGCGATGAGCACCGGTGCGATCGGCACACCATAGCGGCGCATGCCGAATCCGATGAGGCCCAGGATGAGCATGAACACCACGTCGATCATGGCGGCACTGGCCGCGTACACGCCGAAGCACGCAAACATGGCGATGCCCGCGTACAGGTACTCCTTGGGGATGGTCAGCAACTTGGCCCATAGCGGGGCGAAGGGCAGGTTGAGAATCAGCAGGACGACCATTCCGATGATCAGACTGGCCAGTAGTGCCCATACGAGCTCGGCGTTACGGCTGAACAGTAGGGGACCCGGCTGGATGCCGTACTGCTGGAACGCGGCCAGGAGCAGCGCCGCAGTGGCCGAGGTTGGTAACCCGAGGGCAAGCAGCGCCCCCATCGCTGTTCCCGCTGTCGAGTTACCCGCCGCTTCCGGGGCGGCCACGCCACGGATCGCGCCGGTGCCAAACAGCGGCTTGGATCGTCGCGCGTCCAGGCGTTTCTCCAGGCCGTAGGCCAGGAAGGTTGGGACTTCCGCACCCCCGGCCGGGATGACGCCGAACGGGACCCCGATTCCGGTGCCCCGTAACCAGGCCGGCAACGCGTCACGGTACTCGGTCAGGGACAGGAACGGCCGCCCAGTCGACGGCGTGAAGCTGCGGTCGTCGGGCCGGCCGATGCGCGACGCGACGTAGATGACCTCGCCGACGGCCAGCATGGCGACGGTGATCACGACGATGCTCACACCGTCGAAGAGTGCGACGCTGCCGAAGGTGAAGCGCTGAGATCCGCTGACCTGGTCGGTGCCGATCATCGCCAGCACCAACCCGATCAGCAGTGCGGCCAGACCTTTGAGCACCGATTCCGACACCACCGCCGACGTCGCGATGAACGCGAACAATGCCAGCGCGAAGTACTCGCCCGGACCGAACCTGGTGGCCCAGTCCGCCAGTGCTGGGGCGAAGAAGACGACCAGGATGGTGGCGATCATGCCGCCGATGAACGCGCCGATCGCTGAGGTCGCCAGCGCTTGGGCACCCCGACCTCGGCGGGCCATCTTGTGCCCCTCGATCGATCCTGCGATCGCGGTCGAGTTGCCGGGGGTGTTCATCAGGATGCCCGCGATCGCGTCACCGAACAGTCCGCCGAAGTAGATGCCGGCGAACATCACCAGCGCGGCCAGCGGATCCAACGTGAAGGTGACGGGTAGCAGCAACGCCACGGCCATCGCCGATCCGAGCCCAGGCAACACGCCGACAGCGGTCCCGATGAGCGCACCGATGAGGACGTAGAGCAGGTTAGTCGGCGTCAGGACGTCGCCGAAACCGCCGATCAGCCCGGTCAACGCGTCCATCAGAAGAGTCCCATCACGCCGGGCGGTAGGTTCAGGCCGAGCAGACCGCTGAAGACCAGCTGCATGACTGACGAGGCGCCGAGCCCGATCAGCAGGTTCGGCACGTACCGGGTACTGCCCAGACCGACCGTCACGCCCCAGAACACGACTGCGCCGGCAATTATCCAGCCCGCCGGCTGCAGCAGCACCGCGAACGCGACCAACGAGCCGATCGTGATACCGGCCGACCGCCAATTACTGGAAGCGTCCGGGCCCCCGACCTCGGGATTGCGCAGTATGCTCACGGTCAGCAGTACTGCGATCACGAAGCAACATCCCGCGGTGATCGCGGGAAAGGCTTTCGGGCCGAAGATCTCCGAGTCGTCGGCGACCTCCATGTCGAAGATTCCCCAGACCAGGAAGATGCCCAGCACGACCAACAGCGCCGGCATGACCAGCGCACTCTTGCCAACCCAGAAGTGCTGCGGCGGAGAGTCTTCCACTTCGTCGCTGATGCGATCTTCGGTCGTCATACCAACCCCAGATCCTCCAGTATGGTGGCTACTCGTCGCTGTTCGGTCACCAGGAAGGCGCCGAACTCATCGCCGGTGAGGAAGGACTCCTCCCACCGGTTGCGGTCGATCGCGCTCTCCCACTGGGAGGTCTGCACCATCTCGGTGACGATCTCGATGAGCTCGGCCTGCCCGGCATCGTCGACACCCGGCGGTGCGACATAGCCCCGCCAGTTGACCAGATCGATTTCCGGATAGCCGGCCTCGTCGGCAGTCGGCGCGTCGAGGCCTTCCAGCCGTTCCGGGGCGACCACCATCAGCGCGCGCAACCGGCCGTCGATCAACAGGTCGCGAAAGTCGTTGTAACCGCTGATACCCACATCGGGCGTCCCGGGTGCAGTGGAGAGCAGGTTGATGGTCAGTTCGCCGCCACCGGCGTACGCCGAATACGTGAGATCGGCCGGATCGATGCCGCCGGCCAGCGCCAGCTGGGCTGCGACCATGTGGTCGATCCCGCCCGCCGAGCCGCCGCCGATCGGCATCGCGGCGGGGTTGGTGCGCCACGCCGCCAGGAAGTCATCGATGTTCTGGAACGGTGAGTTTGCGGGCACTGCAATGACTTCGAAATCCTCGGCCAGGCGAGCCACCGGCGTCATGTCCGACAGGTCGACCGCGGAGTTGTTGCGCACGATCCCGCCGAGCATGACCGTGCCGGTCACCATCATCGTCGCGGAGTCGCCGACTAACCGCGACAACTGGCCGAGGCCGATGGTCCCACCGGCGCCCGGGATGTTGACGACCTGAACGTTGTTGACGATCTGGTCAGCGCGCAGGGCCTGCTGCGACTCGCGGGCCACCAGATCCCACCCGCCGCCCGCCGCTGCCGGTGCGATCAAAGTCAGTTTGGCGCGCGCATCGGCGCCAGAGCCAGCGCGGTTCGCGTCGACGGCGGCCGCGACCACCAGAACGCAGACACAGACGATTCCGACCGTCCACCGCACGGCGGACGCGGTCATACTCGGCGACGGATTCAGGAATCGTCGCGCACGAGAGGGTGCCTCAGGCTCCTTTTGCCCATTTTCGTGGGTGCGGTTACACCGAGACCGTCTGCGCGGCCGGCTGCCGGGTCGGGGTGATCCGTCCGATGACGCCCTTGACCGAGGCGCGGTCCAGCAGCTCCTGGTAGAAGTCAGCCGACACCGTGCGCTCGCGGGTGAGCAGGAAGCCGCTCACACCGGTCGGGTCGGTGACGATTGCCCACTGATAGTCGGGGTCGAGGTCGACGATCCAGTAGTTGCCGGGCGGCCGGGCCGAGGCCGACCCGAAGAACCGGACGTTGAGCTTGTTGTTGGCCGGATCTACCGGCAGCGCGGAGCCGGTGATCGACGACTTCGGTCCGTTGTTGACGAAGTAATTGCCGGAGTTCTCGACTCTGATCGAGCCGTCGGGGTTGAGGCTGTAGACGGCCGTGGTGTTCACCAGTCCGAGGGAGAAGAACTGCTTGACGCTGCCCACCTCGTACCAGGTGCCCAGGTATTGGGTGAGGTCGACGACCGGTGGCGGTGCCAGCACCACCCCGGCGGCGTCGCCCAGCACGATGTACTGGTCGGGCGCGCCGTAGATCCCGGTGCCGTCCAGTGGTCCGAGTCCCTGGTACATATCGTTGATCCAGCCGGTGGACAACGTGTAGGTGGCCGCGGTGTTGCCGGGCGGGGAGAACCCCGTCGCCAATTGTGCGAAGAAGTCGAAGAGCGCGTTGCCGCCGATCAACGCGTCGGCGTGGGAACCGCGTGCCAGCGTCACTCCGACGAACTGACCGGGTCGCGCGGCCACCAGTTCATTGGTGGTGGCGCCGTTGGAGTTCCACGCCGCCGACGGCGACGCAATCTGATAGACCGGGATGAACGGGTCGTCCAGACTCTCCAGCGCACCGGTCAGCCTTCCCTGCCAGGCGACTCCGTCGTACATCACGACCCCACGCAGGCTGCCGTCGTTGAGCAGGTCCGCGGCGTAGTACCCGCCGACCGAGGTGGCGAAGCCGCCGCCGGCGGATTGGCCGGACAGCACGAAGCTCTGCGGCAGTACGCCCTGAAAGCCGGCTGCGGTCGCGCTGGTGGTCAGCGACGCACGATCGCCGAGGAACATCGTGGCCACGCCCTGTTGCATCGGCACGCCGTTGATCCAGCAGCCTGAGCAGAACAGGCCCGGCAGCGAAGGCAGGTTGGGCGCCACCACGATGCTGTTGGTCTGCTGAGCCAGCGTGCGGGCCAACGCAGACAGCGCCGACTTCTCCCCGAGGAAGCCGTGCTGCAACCAGATCACACCGGTGGCGGTCACCGAGCCGTCCGCCTGCGTCGGCAGGTACCAGTCTGCGCGCGCGGTGTAGGTCCGGGTCCCCACCGGAATGGTCAGCGGGGCCCGCGACGTCTTGACGCCGGTCACCGGGCCGTCGGCCGCATTGATCGAGACGGCCGCCTCGGTGGACACCGACCGTTGCTCAGTCGGCACTGTCAGCGCGGCGGGGATCACCGGGCCCGCGGTGGTCGACTCGGTGTCGGACACTGCGCGCCGGCGGGTCTCGCGGGGCTCCTCGGAGGTGGTGACCGGGACAGCCGCCGCCGGGGGGTTCGCGGCTGTCCCGGTGGTCGGTGCGGCAGGTTCGGACACCTCGTCGGCGTCGTCTGCGGGGTCCTGCCGGAGGGTGTATGCCCGGCCGGTCCGGGCAGGTTCGGTGTCGTCGTCGGAGTCGGCATCATCAGATATGGCCGTGCTGCGCAGCGCGGCAGAGCGCGGAGCCGCTGCCGGGTCGGCCGAGGACACCGAGGACAAAGATGCGTCTGCCTCAGCCGTCCGGGAAACGTCGGCACGCGAAGACGAGTCGGAGTCTGTGGACCGATCGGTGGATCGGCTCGCCGAGCCTGCCCCGTCGGAGGTATCGGCTGCTGCGACACCGGCGCCGGCGCCGAGCGCCAGACAGGCCCCCGCGGCTGCCGAGCCCAGCCAGAGCAGACAACGTCGTGAAGTCACGGGCCGGAATGTAACCGAGCAACTTCGGTTGCCACAGTGAATTGTCGCAAACGTCAGATTGACGTCATATCGAGCTGCGAGCCGGCACAGGTCGACACCCTGTGCTCACCGGCCGAGTGGGCGATACTGGACTGGCGCGACGAGAACCCCATCTTCCAGCGAGAAAGAGCCATATGACGGCATCTGCAGCCCCCGATTTCACCGGCCTGAAGGCCATGTTCATCAACTGCACGTTGAAGCGATCACCCGAGGTGAGCAACACCCAGGGATTGGTGGATCGCAGTGTTGCGCTGATGCGCAGCAACGGTGTCGAGGTCGATCAGATCCGTGCTGTGGACCACGACATCGCCGTGGGCGTCCGGCCGGACATGACCGAGTACGGCTGGGAGACCGACGAATGGCCTGCACTGCTGCAGCGAGTGCTGGCAGCCGACATTCTCGTGCTGGCCGGCCCCATCTGGCTGGGTGACAACAGCTCGGTGATGCGCCATGTGATCGAGCGGCTCTACGGCTATTCCGGTGTGCTCAACGACGCGGGCCAGTACGCGTACTACGGCCGGGTGGGCGGTTGCCTGCTCACCGGCAACGAGGATGGTGTCAAGCACTGTGCGATGAGCATCCTCTACAGCCTGCAGCACATCGGATACACCGTCCCGCCTCAGGCGGATGCCGGATGGATGGGTGAAGCCGGTCCCGGTCCGTCGTATCTGGACGAGGGTTCCGGCGGGCCGGATAACGATTTCGTCAACCGCAACACCACGTTTCTCACCTACAACCTGATGCACATGGCCAAACTGCTCAAGGGTGCGGGTGGGTTCCCGGCGTACGGGAACCAACGCTCGGAGTGGGACGCCGGTTGCCATTTCGGCTACGAGAATCCCGAATACCGCTAGCGCGCACAGTTCTCCAACAGGCGCGGCGCCAGGGCCCGGTGCACAGGTCCGAGGGCCTGCCAGACGATGTGGGCGGCCGGGTGGCGATACTCGAGGTAGGTCGACAGCGTCGCGAACTGATTGTCGCGGCGCAACTCCAGCAGGCCGTTCATCAGCGGACCGTGTGCCTGCAACGCGACCATTCCGGCTTCAGCGGCCACGACCTGCCAGCCCATCACGTGCTGAGGGGAGCTGAACGGCCCGAGATCGAATCGCAGCAGATGTCGGTGTGCCCACAGCACCAGCTGGTTTCCCAGCCCGGGCGCAGACCCCGTCCCGGCACGGAAGAGCTGCTCGGCGTCGCGTCGGTCTTCCGTCGGCAGTGGGATCCGGAAGGCGTCGGCGTAATCCGGCGCCGCGCTGCCCGGTAGTGACCTCTCGGGTGGCGGTGTCGTCCGCTGGGCGCCGAACAGCTTCATGTCTTCCTCCAGATCAGTTGTGCGAGTTGCTTTCAGGACGACGCCGTGGCAGGCCAATACTCCACGACCTTGCCGTTGCGCAACCTCAGGATGTCGTTGCCGGTGAACCGCGTCTCGCCCCTGGCACTGCTGCCAACGCCGGTCCAGCGCCCGATGACATAATCGCCGTCGACAAGAGGTCCGAGGTCGACAGCGAAATCCAGCTTTTCGAACATCGAATGTGTCTGCGCCACGACTGATTCCAGACCCGCCGGTCCTTCCACATCCCCGGTGGGCCAGTGACCGACGAAGGCGGCATCGATCAGGTCCGGCGTGATGACCCGGCGCCGCCAGACTGCGTCAATCCACTCGTGATACAGCGACTCTGCATGCTCCCGCGGCATCGACATGGTTTGCGCCCCTTTCGATGTCCTGACGACTACACAAGAAAGCTGTATATCCCGGTGGCGACGCAGATCGTGAGCATCCCGGTGGCGTTGAGCACCAGGTTGCGACCGAAGTCGCGGGCACGGACGTGCGCCGCGATCGCCAGGACGAAGTAGAGGACCAGGGCTGCGCAGGTGAGGGCGGCGAGATAGGGAATCCACAATCCGGCCAGCAGTCCGGCAGCGGCCGCGAACTTGATCGGCGGCATGATCCACCACCAGCGACGAGGCCAGCGCACGTTGTCGAAGCAGTCGGCGATGAAGGCCATCGGTTTGACGCACATCAACCCGTCGACAAGCTGGATCAACGCCAGCACGATGACGGGCCACTGCGGGTCGGGAAGGGTCGTCACGAGGCCACCTCTGTTGTGCGTCGTTAGCTACCAACATACGGTACGGTACGGTATGTTACGAAGGCAAGGGGTGGGAAGGTGACGGGCTCGGATTACCGGTAGTCAGCCACCGGGGGCGGAGGCGCCGCCGGCGAGGCCAGGCACCAGCGGCAGCAGAAGCTCGAAGACGCCGCGCAGTTCGTTCGCGTCGATGGGTGGGACGACCACCGCGGCGCCGACCGCGACCAGGTAGGGCAGCAGCGCAGCCAATCGGGCCTCGCCGTCAGTGCCGACGAAGGGGCGCCAGACGCGCTGCAGGGCGGCCAGCCTCGCACGGTCGATCCGGGCCTGGACGGCCTGCACGTCACGATCCCAGGTGGCCCACGCTCGGACGGCGACCTCTAGTTCCGGCTGGTAGAGCCCCGGCCGGTCAGGTACCACGAACTGGGTGAGGCGGGTCAGGGTGGCGTGTACGTCTCCGGTGGCAGAGGCGTCGTCGATTGCGTGCTCCAGGCCGTCGGTTGCCATCTTCTCGTAGTAGGCGAGCAGCTCACGCTTGTAGGCCGCGGCACCGTCGAAATGGTGGTGAAAGGAGCCCTTGGACAGCTTGAGCCGCGCGGAGATCCGGTCGATGCGCACGGCCTCGGCGCCTTCGCCGGCCAACATCTGGATCCCGGCGTCGAGCCAACGCTGCCGGGCATCGGTGCGAGCGCCCACAGCGACCTCCGGAAATACTAGACGGTTTGGTATGGCAAGACGGTAGCATCGCGCCGTGCGTTACCGGCCCGTCGACAGCGGCGTGAGCGTGGCTAGAGCGGGTGCGACCGAGTGTCGCCGAAACACGGCGGTCCCCAGAGTCCACGTTGGGCGCTGCGGGCCTCCTGTTCGGCGGCTGCTATCTGGCCGAACAGGCTGACCGGGTTGCCGGCATAGACGTAGGACCGAGCCGCACCGGCGCGCGCCGCTTCGATGCTGTAGTTCCAGCCGCCAGCCTTCACGAGGTAGGCCAGCGTGCGGCCATAGCGGTCGGTTCTGTCCTGTGTCGGGTCGGGCACGAACGCCACCCGCTGCCCCAACAGGTTCTGCTCGGCAAACTCTGTAGCCTCAGCGCCCCAACAGCCCACCGAATAGCCGGGTCGCTTGGTCTCCGGAGTGTCGATACCCAGCACGCGGATCCGGAGCCGACCGCGAACGTCGTCGCGTATGTCGATGGTGTCTCCGTCGACGACCCGCAACACGGTCGCGGTGACCGCTTGTGGGTCGGCCCTCGCCGGGGGCGGCGAGAGTAGAACAGCCAAAGCCGTGATCGCCACGACAGCAACTGCGGACAATCGGAAACTATTGTTGCCCAGATGCATTGAGTAGGGGTTAGCTCTCACAACCGATGCCGTCGCGGTCTCGGTCCAGGTGCTCGCCGTAGTACTCCGAGGTCGAGGGAATGTTGGTGTACCCCGCTTCGCGCGCCTCGGTGCAGTTGCGGAACGGTGCGGCGCTCGCGGCCGGGGCCAGGCTGACGGCGATCACTCCGGCCAGCATGCCGGCTGCGATCAACGAACGAATCATGGGTTGCTCCCCCCAGTTGTCCTGGTGTGATGGCTCCCCCGAGCAGCAAAAGACTAGTCGGGTGGGGGCCGCGGCGACAAGTCCCCGGGACGGACTCCGAGCGGTCGGATCGGCGATGAGCATCGGCAAAACCGGCAGGTCGCGTCCATGCCCCGGCGATACTTGAGCGGATGCGGTGCGGTGTTGTCGTGCCGCAGGAGTGAGTGGGGGCTGGCCGATGGACCCGCTGGAGCCGCTCGACGCGGCGATGATGACTGCGGAGTTGCTCTCCGAGCCGCTGCACACCGCGGCGGTTCTGGTCTTGTGTCCGCCGTCGGAGGCCCAAGCCGACTACGTCGAGGAGATCTACCGCAACGCGTTGACCGAAGCCACCCCACTGGATCCGAGATTTCGCCGCCACCCGCACCTGGGGGTCGACACAGCGGGGGTGTGGGTGTGGCAGATCGTCGACGACGTGGACATGGCCGAGCACCTGCGACGCCGCACACTGCCCGCCGGAGCTGACCGCGATGCCTTATGGAAGCTCGTCAGCGACTTGCACAGCGAGCCGTTGGAACGGTCGCGGCCGATGTGGATGGCCTATCTCATCGACGGCTTGGCCGATGGCCGCTTCGCGTTCTACATCAAGGTGCATCACACCCTGATCGACGGGGTTGCCGGGCTGGCGATGATCGCCGACGCCCTGACCACCGACCCCGACCGACGGTCGATGCCGCCGATCTATGCCGACCCCGACCGGCATTCCGTCCCGGCGGCGACCACCCGACGCGGACGAATTCCCAACCCGGTGACGCTGATCCGGTCGACGCTCAACAGCGTCGCCTCGGGACTGCAGACCGTCGGCCAGGTCGCCCTTGGTGAACTGTCGACGGTGGCGGCCGGCCTCGGGGGAGGAGCCGCAGTGTTGCCGTTCGACGCGCCGTACACCCGGTTCAACGGGCCGGTCGGACCGCTCCGGACCTTCGCTGGAGCCAGCTGGCCGAAGTCTCGCATCCGTGCTGTCCAGGCGGCTGCGGGAGTCACGGGCAACGACGTGCTGACCGCCGTGGTGGCGGGGGTGCTGCGAGAGTGGTTGCTCGCGCGCGACGAGTTGCCCAACTCCTCGCTGGTCGCGATCTGCCCGGTGACGGTGCGTGGCCGTGAGCGAGCCGCAGCGGAGGACGAACACGCCAACCTGTTCGGGCTGCAGTTGTGTCGGCTGGGCACCGATCTGGCCGACCCCGTTGAGCGGCTGGAGCACATCCACCGCGGGATGTCCTGGGCAAAACGCCAGGTCGCCGGTCGTGGGGCGAATGCGTCGACGGTGCTCCTCGCGCCGAGTATCGCGCTGACCGTGTTGACGGCCAACGTGCCGTTCACGTCGCGCATACGGCGCGGCTACAACGTCTCGATCTCCGGAGTGCCCGGGCCCAGTGACGAGATGTACTGGAATGGAGCACATCTGGAGGAGATCTATCCGGTGTCTACCGCAATCGACGGGCAGGCGCTGAACGTGACGATGTGTTCCTATGCCGATCGGGTGACGTTCGGGTATATCTCGGGCCGAGACGTGGTCCCCGACATCGAGTCACTTGTCGCGTTGACCGAGCGTGCGCTCAGTGAGCTGGAGACCGCCACCGGGGCCTCAGCGTGAGTCCGGCCGGGACCGTTCGTCGTGGAGCCGGTGACGGGAATCGAACCCGCGTATTCAGCTTGGGAAGCTGATGTTCTGCCATTGAACTACACCGGCATGGTCGAACAGGAAGGCTAGCACTGAACGGACGGCGCAGGTCACCAGGGGCGGGAGCGTCCAACGTCGAGTTGTGTCCCGGAACTGGCCGCCGACAGGTACACAAGTCAACACTCGGCGAGGAACGCCCGACCGTTACGCTCGTGCCGTGCTGCTCTCCGACCGAGACCTCCGCGCCGAGATCGACGCCGGAAGGTTGGGCCTGGACCCGTTCGACGACAGCCTGATCCAGCCGTCCTCGGTCGACGTCCGCCTCGACAGCCTGTTCCGGGTGTTCAACAACACCCGCTACACCCACATCGATCCGGCCAAGCGCCAGGACGACCTCACCACCCTGGTGGAGCCCAAAGAAGGCGAACCGTTCGTGCTGCACCCCGGTGAGTTCGTGCTCGGTGCAACCCTGGAGCGCTGCACGCTGCCCGACGACCTGGCCGGCCGGTTGGAAGGCAAGTCCTCGCTGGGTCGCCTGGGCCTGCTGACCCACTCGACGGCCGGCTTCATCGACCCCGGCTTCTCCGGGCACATCACCTTGGAGCTGTCCAACGTGGCCAACCTGCCGATCACATTGTGGCCGGGAATGAAGATCGGCCAACTATGCCTGCTGCGCCTCACCAGTCCCGCCGAGCACCCCTATGGCAGCGCCGGCACCGGGTCGAAATATCAGGGTCAGCGCGGTCCCACGCCGTCGCGGTCGTACCAGAATTTCCTGCAGTCGAATTGACCCGAACGTCACTGAAAAAGTCACCCGCCGGACCGAGAAAACGTCACTGACGAAACACCTGTCACGCGAGTACTGTCGAAAGCGCCTTCACCGCGTCAGCTAACCGCGTCGCTGTAACGCGATAGTTGAACATGCCGATGAAGTAACAAGGTGTCGGCTCGCCAGGCGGCTTCCCGGCGCGCAGAACGTACAAGCGCAGCAAATGTTTTGGAGGGGTGGAGTGGACATCGTTCTGGGGGTGTCGATGACACCGACAGCGGTCCGCATGGTGCTGGTCGAAGGGCAGAGCGCTGACGGCGTCACCGTCGACAACGATGCGTTCGACGTCACGTCTGCCGACGTGTCGGCAAATGCCGCAGACCGTGTCGTCGCCGCCGTGCTGGGAACCCGGGAAAGCGCTGAGACCGGCGGGCATCGGCTGCACGCCATCGGCGTCGCATGGAGTGATCACGCCGAGGCCGCGCTGCTGCGCGACAAGCTGACCGCCCACGGCATCGACGACGTCATGCTGGTCTCCGAAGGCCACGCCGCCGCGTCGCTGGCCCAGGCCGCTGGGCGCGCCGTCGGCTACGACACCACCGCGCTGCTGTTCATCGATCGCGACACCGCGACGCTGTCGGTGGTGCAGACCGAGGACGGCTCGGTGGTCAAGGTGCTCAGCCGCAGCCTGCACAGCGCCGACGCGATGGCGGTACTCACCGAGATGGCCGAAGCCGTCGCGGCGCAGGAGGCCTCGCCGCAGGGATTGTTCGTCGTGGGCGCCGGCGTCGACGTCAGCTCGGTCAAAGCCCACCTTGAGCACCTGGTTTCGCTGCCGGTCAGTGCCCCCGAGGATGCCGAACTCGCGCTGGCGCGCGGAGCGGCACTGGCGTCGGCGGCTGCCCCGGCCTTCGAGGCCAGCACCGTGGGCTTGGCTTACTCGCAAGATCCCGACGACGGACCGACCGCCGGCTCGGCCTACGCCGGACTGGCCGGTGCCCAGACGCAGTTGGCCCCGGCCGGGGCAGACTCGCCTGTCGACGAGTTCGCGCTCACCGAGGTCCGCCCGGTCGACGAGGAACGCAAACCGTTCCTGCTGGTCGGCAGCGCGCTGTCGTCGGTCTTCGTCATCGGCGTGGTCGCCCTCGTCATTTCGTTGGCCGTCAGCATCCGCCCGACCGCCGACGAGCGGCCCAGCCCCGGCCAGACCGCCCTGATACCCAACAGCCAAGTCGCGCAGACGCCGCGACCGGCTCCACCCAACGAAGCCGTGCCACCGCCACCCGTGGAGCCGCCGCCGCCGGAGACGATCAGGGCGCCGGTTCCGGTCGTGCAGGAAGCGCCCAGGCCGGCACCCCCGCCACAGCAGGCGCCACGGACCGTGTTCGTCGAGAACGCGCCCGCACCGATCCCTGCCGCGCCGCCTCCTCCGGCTCCGGTGCCGGTCGCCCCGCCGCCGGTTCCCGCCCCCGTGGTCGCGCCGCCGGTGGTCGTGCCGCCGCCGGTGGTGGTCCCTCCGCCGCGGCAGTGGCCCCGATGGGTCCCGCCCAAGCCCACCCGCACGGTCGAGCCCACCCGGACCCGGCAGCCCTGGCAGCCGCCGTGGGACAACGGCGCCACTCAGGTGCCCACCCGGCCGCCGGTGCCGACCGTGCCGACGTTGCCGACCCAGACCGCGCAACCCACCGTCGTCCCGACGGTTCCCCAGACGCCGCAGTGGCCAGGTAGCGGATCGAGTTCGGCCGGCAACAGCCGCGGCGACAGCAGCCCCGGCCGGGGATCGCCGTCGCGTGGTGACTCGGGAACCCGGGTCCCCGGTGACATCAACGGCGACGGGTGTTTCCTGATCTTCTGCGCCCCCGGCGGCGGTCGCGGGTAACAACCGTCACCTGCCGTTGGCCTGACGCTCGGTGTCGGGTTGCAGCCAGGACACCGGCGCCGCTTAGAGAAGCGGTATGCGATGCACCGTCTTCGGCACCGGCTACCTCGGCGCCACCCACGCCGCCGGCATGGCCGAGTTGGGCCACCACGTCCTCGGCATCGACATCGACCCGGCCAAGATCGCCAAGCTGACCGCCGGTGAGGTGCCGTTCTACGAGCCCGGTCTGCCAGAAGTGTTGCAGCGCAACATCGAAGCCGGCCGGCTGCGGTTCGGCACCGACTATGCCGAAGCCGCCGACTTCGCCGACGTGCATTTCCTCGGCGTCGGCACGCCGCAGAAGAAGGGCGAGTACGGCGCCGATCTGCGTCACGTGCACTCCGTCATCGACACCCTGGCCCCGTTGCTGCGCCGCCCCTCGGTGATCGTCGGCAAGTCCACCGTCCCGGTCGGCACGGCCGCCGATCTGGCCCAGCGGGCCCGCGCCCTGGCCGACGTTGACGTCGAGGTGGCCTGGAACCCCGAGTTCCTGCGCGAGGGCCTCGCCGTGCACGACACCCTGCACCCGGACCGCATCGTCGTCGGCGTCGCGCCCGACTCGACCCTGGCCGAGGCCGCGCTGCGCGGACTGTACGCGCCACTGCTGGCCGACGGGGTCCCGTTCCTGGTCACCGACTGGCAGACCGCCGAACTGGTCAAGGTGTCGGCCAACGCGTTCCTGGCCACCAAGATCTCGTTCATCAACGCCATCGCCGAAGTGTGCGAGGCCGCCGACGCCGACGTCACCCTGCTCGCCGACGCGCTGGGCTACGACGCGCGCATCGGGCGCCGGTTCCTCAACGCGGGGCTCGGCTTCGGCGGCGGCTGCCTGCCCAAGGACATCCGCGCGTTCATGGCCCGCGCCGGCGAGCTCGGCGCCAACGAGGCCCTGACATTCCTGCGGGAGGTCGACAGCATCAACATGCGTCGCCGAACCCGGATGGTGGAGCTGGTGACCGCCGCATGCGGCGGATCCCTGCTCGGTGCCACCGTGGCCGTGCTGGGTGCGGCGTTCAAACCCGACTCCGACGACGTCCGAGACTCGCCGGCGCTCAACGTCGCCGGTCTGCTGCAACTGCACGGTGCCACCGTCACCGTCTACGACCCCCAGGCCATGGAGAACTCCCGGCGGCTGTTCCCGACCCTGAACTACGCGACCTCGGCGCTGGAAGCCTGCGAACGGGCCGACGCGGTCCTGGTGTTGACCGAGTGGGACGAGTTCGTCGACCTCGACCCGGCCGCACTGGAGTCGGTGGTACGAACGAAAGTTGTTGTCGACGGCCGCAATTGCCTTGATCTTCGACGCTGGCAGCAGGCCGGCTGGCGGGCCTATGCGCTGGGCCGTAACGTCGGGACGTGACCATCTATGCGCTGAACCTGTTCGACATCGCCGACCCCGACGAGTACCTCGCGTACTCCAAACGCTCGCCGGTCGAAGTCGCCAAACACGGCGGGCGGGTGGTCGCGCTGGGCCGGTTCCGGCAGTCCGTAACCGGCGAAATCGAACCCCGCTCGGTGCTGATCCTCGTCGAGTGGGACTCGCTGGAGGCGTTCACCAGTTACCGCGACGATCCAGACCTCGCTGACCTGCACGCCCACCGGCAGAACGGCTCCTCGTCCTACATCTGGCACCTGTTCGACCGGTTGGACGATCTGCGGCCCCTGCTTAAGCTCAAGTGATGGATGGTCTTCGACATCGGGTACGTTGGCTGGCTCTGCACGGAGTGATCCGGGGCATGTCCAAGGTCGGCGCGCGCCGCGACGGTGACCCGCAGGCCCGGCTGATCGCCGACCCGACCGTGCGGACCGACCCCGCCGGGTTCGCCGACGAACTGCGCGCCCGCGGACCGGTGGTGCGCTGCCGCGCGGTTCTGATGACCGCCGACCACCAGGTGGCCGGCGACCTGCTCAAATCCGACGACTTCGGGGTCTCCGCGCTGGGCTCCGGACTGCCGGCACCGCTGCGCTGGATCAACCGCAAACTCAACCCGGGTCTGCTGCACCCCATCGAACCGCCGTCGCTGCTGAGCATCGAACCACCCGACCACACCCGCTGTCGCAAACTGGTGTCCTCGGTGTTCACCCCCCGCGCGGTGGCCGCGCTGCGCGACCGGGTGCAGGACACCGCCGACCGCCTGCTCGACGATCTCGCCGGCCAGACCGGCGCTGTCGACATCGTCGCCGCGTACTGCTCGCAGTTGCCTGTCGCGGTGATCAGCGACATCCTCGGCGTCCCCGAGAAGGACCGCCAACAGATCCTGAAATTCGGCGAACTCGGAGCCCCCAGCCTGGACATCGGTCTGTCCTGGTCGCAGTACATGCAGGTGCACCGCGGCCTGGTCGGATTCAACGAGTGGCTCACCGGCCACCTCGCCGAGCTGCGCAGACACCCCGGCGACGATCTGATGAGCCAGCTCATCCAGGCCAGCCAGGATTCCGAGGAGTCGGCCCGGCTGTCCGAGCGCGAACTGCAGGCCACCGCCGGGCTGGTACTGGCCGCCGGTTTCGAGACCACGGTGAACCTGCTGGGCAACGGTATCCGCATGCTGCTGAAGCGCCCGCAGCACCTGCAGACCCTCGCCGCGCAGCCCGAGCTGTGGCCGACGGCGGTCGAGGAGATCCTGCGCCTGGACTCCCCGGTGCAGATGAGCGCCCGCATCGCCCGCCGTGACGTCGAGGTTGCCGGCACCGCCATCGGCCGCGGCGAACTGGTCATCATCTACCTGGCCGGAGCCAACCGTGATCCCGAGGTCTTCACCGACCCGCACACGATGGACCTGCACCGCGACAACGCCGGCCGGCACCTGTCGTTCTCCGGTGGACGGCACTTCTGCCTGGGGGCGGCCCTGGCGCGCGCCGAGGGCGAAGTCGGCCTGCGTACCTTCTTCGAGCGCTTCCCCGACGCCCGGCTGGCCGGCGACGGCAGCCGGCGCGACACCCGGGTGCTGCGCGGCTGGGCAACATTGCCGATCAGCCTTGGGGCGGCGCGGGCCGCGCTAGGTTCGTAGAGGTGGACTTCCGAGCAGCCCTGCTCGAGCAGACTCGAGCCTTCGGTGACCTGATCCGGTCGGGAGACCCGGCCACGCCCGTCCCCACCTGCGGTGAGTGGAGTCTCAAACAGCTCTTCCGGCACGTCGGGCGCGGAAATCGTTGGGCCGCACAGATCATCACCCACCGACGCAACGAACCGCTGGATGCGCGTGACGTGCTCGACGGCCGACCACCTGATGACCTCGACGGCGCACTGGAATGGTTGCACCAGGGCGCGCAGTTGATCATCGACGCCGTCGACCGCGTCAGCAGCGACACCCGGGTATGGACGTTCGTCGGCCCCCGCCCCGCCGGGTGGTGGCTGCGCCGCCGGTTGCACGAGACCGTCGTGCACACCGCCGATGCGGCGCTGGCCTTGGGTGCCGACTTCGACATCGCACCTGAACTGGCCGCCGACTGCCTGTCCGAATGGATCGAACTGGCATGCGTGGACAAGCGCCACGCGCCGGCGCTGGACCGGGGCCTGACGATCCATCTGCACGCCACCGACGAGCAACTCGGACCGACCGGCGAGTGGACCATCGCCCATGACGACGACGGCCTGTGGTGGTCGCACAACCACGGCAAGGGCAGCGTCGCGCTACGCGGACCCGCCAAGGATCTGCTGCTGGCGGCAACGCGGCGCCGGTCGGCCGCCGAGGCCGGGCTGAACGTGTTCGGTGACGAGACAGTCTGGGACAGCTGGCTGCAACGCACCCCGTTCTGAAAGTGAAGTAACTTCAACGAGATGACGACAACTGAGATGGCCACCGTCCTCGCGTGGCACGACGCACTCAATGCCGGTGACATCGACACCCTGCTCGAACTGTCCACCCTGGACATCGACATCGGCGATGCCGACGGGGCCGCCCAGGGTCAGGCCGCGTTGCAGGAATGGGCCCAATCGGTCGACGCGCGGATCGAACCCGGCCGGATGTACATCCGAGACGGCGTCGTCGTCGCCGAGCAGGAGATCGTGTCGGCGACCGGGGAAACCGCGTCGGCCGCATCGGCGTTTCGGGTGATAGACGACAACGTCGCGTCGGTGTTCCGGCACGACGACCTCGCCTCCGCGATGGCTGCAACCGGGCTGACCGAGGAGGACCTGACCGGCTGATGCGCGGAATCATCCTGGCGGGCGGTTCGGGCACCCGGCTGTACCCGATCACGATGGGTACCAGCAAGCAGCTGCTTCCGGTCTACGACAAGCCGCTGATCTACTACCCGCTGTCCACCCTGATCATGGCCGGCATCCGCGACATCCAGGTCATCACCACCGATTTCGATGCCCCCGCCTTCCACCGTCTGCTCGGTGACGGCTCCCATCTGGGGATCAACCTCAGCTACGCGGTGCAGGCCGAGCCCGAAGGCCTGGCCCAGGCATTCATCATCGGCGCCGACCATATCGGTAGCGACTCGGTGGCGTTGGTGCTGGGCGACAATGTGTTTTATGGTCCCGGCCTGGGGACCAGTCTGGCACGGTTCCAAAACATCAGGGGCGGAACGATTTTCGCCTATCGGGTGGCCGACCCCAGCGCCTACGGGGTCATCGAGTTCGCTGCTGACGGCACCGCTTTGTCATTGGAAGAGAAGCCCGCCACGCCCAAGTCGCACTACGCGGTGCCGGGACTGTACTTCTACGACAACGACGTCGTGGAGATTGCGCGGTCGCTGCGCAAGTCCGCCCGCGGTGAGTACGAGATCACCGAGATCAACCAGACCTACCTCAACCAGGGCCGGCTGCGCGTGGAGGTGCTGGCCCGCGGCACCGCATGGCTGGACACCGGAACCTTCGATTCCCTGCTGGACGCCAGCGATTTCGTCCGCACCATCGAGCGCCGACAAGGCTTGAAGATCAGCGTCCCCGAAGAAGCGGCATGGCGCGTGGGATTCATCGACGACGCAGCTCTGGAAACCCGAGCCAGGAAGCTGCTCAAATCGGGCTACGGCGCCTATCTGCTGGAACTGCTGCAGCGGTGATTCAGGTCAGGCCGGCCAGCACCTTGTCCAGGGTCACCGGCAGATCCCGCACCCGCACCCCGGTGGCGTGATAGACAGCGTTGACCACTGCGGCCGCCGACCCGACGATGCCGATCTCACCGGCGCCCCGCGAGCCCATCGGGTTGAAGTGCTCGTCGGCCTCATCCAGCCAGATCGCGTCGATGTCAACGACATCGGCGTGCGCACTGATGTGATAGGTGGCCAAATCCTGCGTCACGACGTGGCCGAAGCGGGCATCGCGCACGCTGTCTTCGTGCAGCGCCATCGACAGCCCCATCGTCATCCCGCCGATCAGCTGTGACCGCAGCGTGGTCGGGTTGATCGCCCGGCCGATGGAGAACACCCCCAGCATCCTCGGTATCCGAACCTCGCCGGTGTGCCGGTTGACCTGCGCCTCGACGAAGTGCGCGCCGAACGACTGGACGACGACGTCGTCGGCGTCGGGGTCGGGCGCTTCGGCCAGCGTGCTGGCGCCGAGGGTGGGGGGATCGCCGTGGTCGCGCCGGAACTGGCGCGTCGCCTCGACGATCGCTGACCCCCAGGACGTGATTCCCGACGAACCGCCGGCCACCGAGGCCGCTGGAAGGTCGGTGTCACCGATGTGCAGGTCCACCGCGTTGCTGTCGCAGCCCAGTGCATCGGCGGCGATCTGCGTCAACGCGGTCCAGGTTCCGGTGCCGATGTCTGCGGCACCGATCTGCACCTCGTAGCGTCCCTCGGCGATGTAGGTGACGCGAGCCGCGTTGCCGGGCATCGCCATCCCCGGGTAGGTCGCCGAGGCCACGCCGGTGCCGGTGAGCCACTCGCCGTGCACCCGGACACCCGGTTGCGGGTCGCGCTGTGCCCAGCCGAATCGCTGTGCGCCCAGCTGCAGGCACTCGACCAGATGACGACCAGACCATGGCTTACCCGACTCCGGATCGACCTCCGGATCGTTGCGGATGCGCACCTCGATCGGATCGAGGCCGGCGGCCACCGCCAACTCGTCCATCGCCACCTCCGCGGCGTAGGTGCCCGGGCACTCCCCGGGTGCGCGCATCCAGAACGGAACGGGCACGTCCAAGGCGGCCAGCCGATGGGTGGTGCGGCGGTTCGGCGAGGCGTACATCTTGCGTGACGTCACAGCCGTCTGCTCCGCGAATTCCTTGACCGCAGAGGTTTGTTCGACAACCTCGTGGACCAGCGCGGTGAGGCGGCCGTCCCGGCCTGCACCCAATCGCACCCGCTGGATGGTCGGCGTGCGATAACCCACCAGCGAGAACATCTGTTGGCGGGTGAGCGCCAACTTGACCGGCCGGCCACTGCAGCGCTGCGCGGCCAGCAGGGCGAGCACATTATGCGCGTGCGGCGCGCCCTTGCTGCCGAATCCGCCACCGACATGTGGCGCGATGATGCGCAACTGCTCGGGCTGCAGTCCCAGGATCGGTGCCAGTGCCTTGCGTGCGGCGTGCACCCCTTGAGTCGAGTCGTACATCGTGACCGCGTCTAGGCCGTCCGGCCTCGTCCATGTGACGATGCAGGCGTGCGGCTCCATCGGGTTGTTGTGCTCGATCGGCGTGGTGTAGGTCTGGTCCACTGTGACCGCCGCCAGGGCCAACGCGGTCGCGACATCACCGTCGTCGGTGTCGGGTGGGTAGGACGGATTGACCGACTCTGGGGCGTAGAGCCCGGGATGGTCCTTGGTGAGCTGGGCATCGTGCGATTCTACGCGATAGTGCACTGTCACCAAAGAGGCTGCGTGTCTGGCGATTTCGGCAGTCTCGGCGACGACACCGCCGATGATCTGGCCCCGGAAGTGCACGCGATCGTCCTGCAGGATCGACAACTCACCGTCGGAGGCGTCCGCCAGCGCCGGCGCGTCGAAGACTGTCAGCACGTCGAGCACCCCCTCGGCTCCACGAGCTGCTTCGGTGTGCATCGCGGTGACCCGGCCGCGGGCGATGGTGGCCTGGATCGGATGCAGATACGCCGGGTTGTCGACACGGTGCTCGAAGGCGTAGCGCGCGGTGCCGGTGACCTTGGCCCGGCCTTCACGGCGTGCCCGCGGGGTTCCGATGGCGTGCGGTTTGAGCAGGGTCATCGCCGGCTCCGCTCGGCCAACATGCGCAAGTGCGCGGTGAGGGTGCGCCGCGCCAGATCGATCTTGAACTCGTTGCCGGGCAACGGTTGCGCATCGGCCAGCTCGGCATCTGCTGCGGTAGCCCATGACTCGTCGCCGACCGCACCGCCGACCAGAGCATTCTCGGCGCGGTGCGCGCGCCACGGCCGGTGCGCGACACCGCCCAGGGCGATGCGGGCCGATGCGACCCGGTCGCCGTCGAGGCGAATCTCGGCGGCCACCGATACCAACGCGAACGCGAAGGACGCGCGGTCGCGAACCTTGCGGTAGTCCGAGACCGATCTTGTTGTGGGCGGGGGCAGTTCGACGGCGGTGATCAACTCACCGTGGCGCAACTCGGTGTCGCGGTGGGGTTGGTCACCGGGCAGTCGGTAGAACTCTGCTATCGGTATACGGCGCGCTCCGTCGACACCCTCGACCAGGATGGTCGCCTCCAGGGCGGTCATCGCGACCGCCATGTCCGATGGGTGCGTGGCGATGCAATGCGGCGATGCCCCCAAAATTGCGTGATACCGAACGTAGCCGCCGATCGCCGAGCATCCGGTGCCCGGCTCGCGCTTGTTGCACGGGGTGGTGACGTCCTGAAAGTAGACACATCGGGTGCGCTGCAGCAGATTGCCGGCAGTTGTGGCCGAATTGCGCAGCTGCGCCGACGCTGCGGACAGTAGTGCGCGGGCCAGCATCGGATAACGCGACCGGATCACCGGATGGGCGGCCAGGTCGCTGTTGCGCACATTGGCACCGACGCGCACGCCACCTTCGTCGGTGCTTTCGATGTCGGTGAGCTGCAGGCGGCTGACGTCGACGAGGAGGTCAGGCTGGGCCACGCCGAGTTTCATGTGGTCGACGAGGTTGGTTCCGCCGGCCAGGTAGGCAGCCTCGGGGTGACGGGTCAGGGTGGCCACGGCGTCGGCCGGGCTGGTGGCGACGTGATAAGCGAAGGGCTTCATGGGCTTGCCGCGCTGGCGATGGCGGCCACGATGTTCGGGTAGGCCGCGCACCGGCAGAGGTTGCCGTTCATCCGCTCGCGGATCTCGTCGTCGGTCAGCTCCGGACTGGCTTCGAGGTCGTCGGCGAGGACGCTCGGCGCGCCGGATTTCAGCTCGTCCAACATGCCGACGGCCGAACAGATCTGGCCCGGCGTGCAGTACCCGCACTGGAAGGCGTCCTCGTCATGAAACGCTTGGGCGACCGGGTGCAGATGCTCCGGCTCACCGAGGCCGGCCGCGGTCGTCAGATCGGCACCGTCGGCGGCCACCACGAACGTCAGGCAGCTGGTCACCCGACGACCGGCGACGAGCACGGTGCACGACCCGCACTGGCCGTGGTCGCACCCCTTCTTGGGTGCGGTGGCGCCGATGAGCTCGCGCAGCGCGTCGAGCAGGGTGACCCGGTTGTCGACGACCAGTCGGTGAGGTTGGCCGTCGACGACCAACGACACCTCGGATCTGTGCTCGGGCGCGCTCACCGGGCCCGGATACCCGGGGCCCCGGCAGTCAAACGCGCAACTCAGTTCCGCGGGGTCGCGAGCACCGCGGCGATGCCGGTGGTCAGCGGCACCGACAGCGCCAACGCGATGCCGCCGACCGCCGAACGTGCGATCTCGATGGCCACGCTCTCGCTGATCAGCACGTCACCCAGCGAGCGGTTCGCGACGCTGAACAACAGCAGCAGCGGCAATGCACTGCCGGCGTAGGCCAACACCAGGGTGTAGACCGTGCTGGCGATATGGTCGCGGCCGACCCGCATCGCGCCGGTGAACACCACCCGACGGCTCGCGCGCTCCAGCCCGGCCAGCTCGAACACCGTGGACGCCTGGGTCACGGTGACGTCGTTGAGCACGCCGAGCGAGCCGATGATGAACCCGGCCAGCAGCAGCCCGGTGATCGACACGTTGCCCATATAGGCAGCGACCTGATTGTTCTGATCCTCCGACAACCCGGTCAGGTGGGCCAGTTCGATGGCCACCCACGACAATCCGGCGGCCAGCACCATCGAGGCCAACGTGCCCAGCAGCGCGGCACTGGTGCGCAGACTCACGCCGTGGGCCAGATAGAGCACCGCATAGAGAATGGCCGCGGACGCCACCAGAGCCACGGGTATCGCCGGCGCACCGTCGCGCAATGCCGGCAACAGGAACACCACCAGGACCGCGAACGCGACGACGATACCGATCAGCGCCCGCAGTCCGCGCCACCTCGCCACCGCCACCACGATGACCGCGAAGGCCGCTGCCAGCACCACGAGGGGCCAAGTGCGCTGATAGTCGTAGAACGAATAGGTGGTGGTCCCGGTCTGGTCGACCTGTCTGCTGATGCGGATGTCGTCCCCGGCGACCAACCGCGGCTGGCCACCGCCACCGCTGAACTCCAACAGCGTCCGGGCGCCCTGGTTGGGGCCGGACTCGATCGCCACCAGGGTCTGGACACATTCGGCGATGCCCTCGCGGGCGGGCAACGGATCACCGGTCAGTACGGCGCCGACCGAGGGACTGCCGCAGGTGGCGGTGGTGGAGGACAGTACCCGCCCGGACTCCGTGGTGACCGCGCCTCCGGCGGCATTCTGGAAGGGCAGGGGGATCTCGGCCTGCTGACCGCTGGGCCACAGCAGAGCGGCCCCGGCGATCACCGCGATACCGCACGCCACCAGCAGTCCGACCACGATCTTGGCGGCCAACGGCCCCAGCGGGGAGGGCCCGTTCAGTGAATGGGAATGACTGTGTGCCACACGCTCACTGCCGATAGCTGACCAGGAAGTTGCCCAGCCGTTCGATAGCGTTGGTCAGGTCACGCGCCCACGGAAGCGTCACGATGCGCAGATGATCCGGTGTGGGCCAATTGAACCCGGTGCCCTGCACGACCAGGATCTTCTCCTGCAGCAGCAGGTCCAACACCAGCTGCTCATCGTCGACGATGTCATACACCTCCGGATCCAGACGCGGGAATGCATACAGCGCACCTTGAGGCTTCACGCAGGAGACCCCGGGGATCTCGTTGAGTTTCTCCCAGGCGACGTCACGTTGCTCGAGCAGCCTACCGCCAGGCAGGACCAGGTCTTCGATGCTCTGATGGCCACCGAGAGCGACCTGAATCGCATGCTGGGCAGGAACATTCGGGCACAGCCGCATGTTGGCCAGCAAGCTGATGCCCTCGATGAAGCTGGAGGCGTGCTCTTTGGGGCCGGTGATCACCAGCCAGCCCGACCGGTAGCCGGCCACCCGGTAGGCCTTGGACAGACCGTTGAACGTCAGCGTCAGTACATCCGGGGCGACCGAGGCCATCGAGATGTGCTCGGCGTCGTCATAGAGGATCTTGTCGTAGATCTCGTCGGCCAGCAGCAACAGTTGGTGCTCACGTGCGAGATCGGCGATCCGCTCCAGGGTTTCGCGGCTGTACACCGCGCCGGTCGGGTTGTTCGGGTTGATCACCACGATCGCTTTGGTGCGTTCGGTGATCTTCGATTCGATGTCGGCGACATCGGGATTCCAGCCCTGGGTCTCGTCACACAGGTAGTGCACCGGCGTTCCGCCGGCCAGCGATGTGCACGCCGTCCACAGCGGATAGTCCGGAGCGGGGATGAGCACCTGGTCGCCGTTGTCAAGCAGCGCTTGCAGGGTCATCTGGATCAGCTCGGAGGCACCGTTGCCGAGGTAGACGTCGTCGATGTCGAAACGTGGGAATCCCTCGACGAGTTCGTAGCGGGTGAACACCGCGCGGCGTGCGCTGACGATGCCCTTGGAGTCGGAGTACCCCTGCGCGTACGGCAGGGCCGCGATGATGTCGCGCATGATCACATCGGGGGCCTCGAAACCGAACGGGGCCGGGTTGCCGATGTTGAGCTTGAGGATGCGGTGCCCTTCGGCTTCCAGCCGTGAGGCGTGTTCGTGTACGGGACCGCGGATCTCGTAGAGAACGTCCTGCAGCTTGGAAGACTGCGTGAACTCGCGCTGGCGGGTGTGTTGGCCACTGCCCGTGTGCCAGGGCACCTGATGGGTACTCACGTCACCCATGATTGCACCGCCGTCCAGTGATATATGAAACCGAGAGTGCATCCACGGTCGTCGACCGTCACCGCTAGCGACCGTGAATGCACTCTCGTGTGAGGTGGATTACCGCCGACCCGGCCGGCGCGCGCCCTTGGCGATGCCCAGACCCTTGACCGGCGGCTCGTCACCGACAACTCGGGTGTCATCGCCGGTGGAGCCGTTCGACGATGGCGCGGTCTCGGGCTCGGCCTTCGCTGTGGGCTCCGCGGCAGGTTCGGGGGCAGTCTCCGCTGCGGGCTCGGCCTTGGGGGCTGCCGCGGGTGCCTTCTTGGCCCCTGGTCGACGCGCGCCGGGTGCGATACCGAGGCCCTTGACCTCCGGCTCGGGCTTGGACGCCTCGAGTCCGCGGTCGGAGTCGGCGGTGTCGGTGGCTTCCGTGCCGGCTTCGGCCTTGTCCGGGTCCACGTTGGGCGGCTGAACGACGGTGCCGGCACCCTCATTCGGCGACGCGCTGGTGGCCGGCGCCTTCTTCGCACCCGGACGGCGTGCGCCTGCAGCGATGCCCAAGCCCTTGACCTCGGGCTCCGGCGCAGCCGGTGCCTCCACCGGTGCGGAGGCCTCGGCCTTCGGTGCTGCCGCGGTCTTCTTGGCACCTGGGCGCTTCGCACCGCCGGCGATGCCCAGACCCTTGGCAGGTGCCGCCGCTGCCGGCTTCGCCTGGCCGTCGGCCGCCTTCTTGGCCCCGGGTCGCTTGGCCCCACCGGCCAGGCCCAACCCGGTCACCGGCTTGGATTCGGTCGCGGTGTCGGCCTTGGCTTCGGCAGGCTCGGGCGTTGCCTCGTTCGGGGCTGGGGCCCCTTCGGCCACGACGTCGGCCTTCGCCGGAGCCTGCGCGGCCAGCTGGGCTGCCCGCTCCTCGGCTTCCTTTGCCGCCGTGCCCTTTTCCGGCAGCGTCACAGTGCTCTTGTCCAGCGAGCCCAGCAGCAGCTGAGCCACGTCGAGCACCTCGGCCTTCTCGACCTCACGCGCAGCCGAGACCTCGTCGACGCCGTCGGTGATCATCACCCGGCAGAACGGGCAGCCGGTGGCGATGGTGTCGGCGGTGTCCATCGCCTCTTCGGTGCGCTCGGTGTTGACGCGCTTACCGATGTGCTCTTCCATCCACATCCGCGCGCCGCCGGCGCCGCAGCACAGGCCACGGTCGGCGTGGCGGGGCATCTCGGTCAGCTTCGCGCCGGCTGCGCCGATCAACTCACGCGGGGCCGCGTACTCCTTGTTGTGCCGGCCCAGGTAACACGGATCGTGGTAGGTCACCTCCGGTCCGCCGGTCGACTTCACCGGGATGAGCTTCTTGTCCCGCACCAGTCGGTTCAGCAACTGGGTGTGGTGCAGCACCGTGTAGTTGCCGCCGATCTGCGGGTATTCGCGACCCAGCGTGTTGAAGCAGTGCGGGCAGGTGACCACGACCTTGCGGTCGACCCGCTCGGTGCCCTCGAAAAGCTCGTTGAGGGTCTCGACGTTCTGGGCGGCCAGCTGCTGGAACAGGAACTCGTTGCCCGAGCGTCGGGCCGAGTCGCCGTTGCAGGTCTCGCCTTCGCCGAGTACCAGGTACTTCACTCCGGCGGCGGCCAGCAGCTCGGCGACGGCCTTGGTGGTCTTCTTCGCGCGGTCCTCGTAGGCGCCGGCGCAGCCGACCCAGAACAGGTACTCGTAACCGTCGAACGACTCGACGTCCTTGCCGTAGACCGGCACGTCGAAGTCGACCTCGTCGATCCAGTTCGTGCGGTCCTTGGAGTTCTGCCCCCACGGGTTGCCCTTGGTCTCCAGGTTCTTGAACAGCACGCCGAGCTCACCGGGGAACTCCGACTCCATCATGACCTGGTAGCGACGCATATCCACGATGTGATCGATGTGCTCGATGTCCACCGGGCACTGCTCGACGCACGCCCCGCAGGTGGTGCACGACCACAGCACGTCGGGGTCGATGACGCCGCCCTGCTCCAGGGTGCCGACCAGCGGCCGGGTGGCCTGCAACGGTGAATCGGCCGGGATGCGCTCGAAGCCGGACTCCGGCACGTGCTCGTGGCTGTGCTCCTCGCTGCTCTTCTCGCCGCGGATCTCTTCACCCAGACCACCTTCGGGAGTGGTCTCCAGCGGCGACTCCTTTCCGTCGAGGAAGTACGGGGCCTTGGCGAACATGTGGTCGCGCAGGTTCATGATCACCAGCTTCGGCGACAATGGTTTGCCGGTGTTCCACGCCGGGCACTGCGACTGGCAGCGCCCGCACTCGGTGCAGGTGGTGAAGTCGAGGTAGCCCTTCCAGGTGAAGTCCTCGATCTTGCCGCGGCCCAGCACGGCGTCCTCGGCAGGATCCTCGAAGTCGACGACCTCGCCCTTCGACTCGACCGGCAGCAGCGGTCCCAGCCCATCGGGCATCCGCTTGAACGTGACGTTGATCGGGGCCAGACCGATGTGCAGGTGCTTGGAGTGCAGCACGATCAGCAGGAACACCAGCATGACCGCGATGTGGCCGAGCAGCGAGATCGTCTCGATCCAGGCGTTGGCCGTGTAACCGAACGGGCTCAGGACCCACCCCATGAACTGGGAGAAGAACGCGCCGTTGCCGTATGGCAGGGCGTCGGTGTTGACCGCGGCGCCGCGGGTCAGCGCGTAGGTCCAGATGACGTTGAAGATCATGAACAGGATCAGCCAGGCGCCGCCGGTGTGGCTGCCGTAGAAGCGGGAGTCACGGCCGTGTTTCTTGGGCTCGCGGACCACACGGATGATCGCGAAGGTGATGATGCCGAGCAGCACGGCGACGGCGAAGAAGTCCTGCAGGAAACCCAGCCCGTCCCAGCGGCCGATCAGCGGGATGTGGAAGTGGTGATCGAACAGCAAGCCGTAGGCCTCGAGGTACACGGTTGCCAAGATGAAGAAGCCCCACATGGTGAAGAAGTGGGCGATGCCGGGAATCGACCACTTCAGTAGCCGGGTCTGCCCGAAGACTTCCTCGAATTGCGTGGTGATCCGCTTGCGCAGGTTGTCCTTGCGGTTGTTGGCTTCGCTCATCGGCTGACCGGAACGGATGAGCTTGGTCAGCCACATCACGCGTTTCACGGCGAGCGCGGCGACGATGGCGGTCATCGACACCCCGACGATCAACCTGATGAGCATCTGCGTATCCACGCGGGCCTCCGGTCTCCTTGTTACTGGCCGGTAACTCAGCTGTGGTTACTGACCGGTAACTTTTGCTCTTGGCCTGCTCATAGTTGCATCCGGCAGGGAAGCGGCGCTACGAAGGCTGTCCTAACTCACTGGGTGGCTCAGCCGGCGGGGGCGAGCATGGCACGCAGCATCGACAACAGTTCCGAGCGTGATTCGGCCCCCAGTCGACGCCGGATACGCGCCACGTGGTGCTCGACGGTCTTGGCGGAGATGAACAACTGCGCGCCGATCTCGCGGTAGGGCAGGCCCTGCAGCAAGAGTTCGGCGACCTCGCGCTCACGATCGGACAGGACGGCGGCACCGCGGCTGGGTGTCGGCGCAGCAGCCGCCGACTCGGTGGCATCGGTACCGGCCACGGTGGTCACCGGCGCGTCGGTGCCGGCCACAGTGTGCTTGAGGTCGCGGGCCAGTTGCAGCATGGCCTGCGACACCCGCGGATCGGTGGTCTGCAGGGCGGCCTGGCCGGCCAGTCGGGTGGCGTCCCAGGTGTGACCGAACTGCGCCAAGCCGCGCGCCGCACCGGCCACCTCAGCCGCATCGACGTGATCGGCCAGTACCCGTAGCCACACGCGACCTGCTGTGGCCAGCGCCCTGGCGAACCCGGTGTGGGCCGACGCCGCCGTCAGCGCCTGCCCGTGTGGCGCCACCGCATCGGGCGCATTGGCCAGGATGCCCGCGTGCACGCCCGCCCAATGCAACGGCACCGTCCACAACACCGGGTCCCCGAGCCGCCCCAGCAGTGCGAACGCCTCATCGAGGACGTGCTGCAGCCGGTCGACCTGACGCAGGCGGGCCGCGGCGACCCACAGTTCGCCGAGGGGCAGCAAGGTGAACAGGTCGACGGAGTATTCCGCGAGCACCTCCATCGCCGAGTACCAGTGCTTCTGCATCGCACCGCTGTCGCCGCTGCGCCGCGCCACCCCGGTCTGCAACGCCGCCGCCCACAGTGCGTCCCGTCGGTGCGGGGAGGACACGACGGTGCCGGCGGCGCCCTGCAACTGACCGTCCTGCATCATGGCCCAGCCCAGCAGCAACCGATGCCGCGTGGTCGCGCCGTCGGTGGAAGCGACGTCGGTATCCGGGTCCTGCAGTGTGCGTCCGAGGACGCTGCGGGCCCGGACCGGGTCGCCGCCGTGCAGCGCCGTCAACGCCACCAGCGCGGCCGGGGTATCGGGAAACGCGCCGAACAGGTGATGGTCGGCGACCAGGGACCGACTAAGCCGGGCCACCGCGACCGGATACGGCGCCTCGAGCGTCATCACCAGTCCTTCGGTGATACTGCGGGCGGCCCGCGCCACCGACGTGGGCGGGCCCGAGACCGGCGCGTCGGCTGCGGTGCGGGCCGACGTGGCGTCGCCGGCGGCCAGGGCCGCGATGGTGGCAGCGGCGTTGACGACGGCGTCCGGCGCCGGACCGAGCCAGCGGAACAGGTCATCGGCCTGACCGGCACTGCCGTCCTGAACCGCCAGGCTGGCCGCGATCCGGACCGCGGCAGCGCGCTCACCCGGATCGGAGGCGCCCAACAGGCCGTCGGCGAGCCGGCCCGCGGTGCTGACATCGCCGGTCTGTGCCAGGGCATCGGCGAGGTCGATGTTCAGCGCGTCGGCACCGGCATCACCGGCGGCGCGGTACAGCCGGGCGGCGCGGGCCCGCCGGTCGTGGTGCCGCGCAGCGAACCCGGTCAGGGCGCCGGCCAGCCGCTCGTCGCGTAGACCGTGCTCGGCCAGCCGCAGCGCCAGCTCGGCGGTCAACGTCGACAGATCCAGCTGGGAGTGCAGCAGTGCCACCTCGACGTCGTGGTGGCGCGCCGCGCCGACGATCTGGGAGATCGCGTCGTGCACGGTTTCCAGGAATGGTGGGGGCTGACCGGGCTCGAGCAGCCCGCTCGCGCGCGCTCGGTCCACCGCCGCCAGCGCCACCACAGGTGTCAGCTGCAGCGCGGCGGCGACATCGTCGGGACCCAGGCCCAGGCTCAACGACGACACCAGCAGCGTGTCGAGCAGTCCGCCGTCGACCCGCCGCAGCCTGTCGATCAGCCCGAATCGTGCAGCCTGACGCATCGCGATGTCACCGTCGGCGACCACCGCGAGCGCGGGTCGCAACAGAAACGGCAACCCGCCGGTGGCCGAGGCCACCATCTGCACCTGGTCGGGAGTGGCGGGTGTACCGAGCGCCGCGGTTGCGGCGCGGCTCAGTTCTTCGGCGGGCAACGGCCCCAGCGCGACGGCGGGGTTCTCGCGCTCCAACGCGACGGTCAGCGCACGCAGCGCGCCATGATGGGCCAAGGGCTGGGTCGCGACGACCAGCGTCACCGCGGGGTCGGCGGCCAGGTGACCGAGCTGGGCGAGCTCGGTGTCGTCGAGTAGGTCAGCGTCATCGACGACGATGGCGACGTCCGGCGCGACGTCCGTCGACGCCGGTGCCCTCGTCGGCCGCGACAGCACCTGCCGGCCGGCCGTGCGCAGCGTCGATCGCAGCGCGGAGAGCACCGTTGACTTACCCGTCCCGAATCCGCCGGTGACCAGCATTTTGACCGCCGCGCGCGGGTCGGCTTGCACAGCGGCGACGGCCTCGCGCGACGCCGGGGGAACTGCCGTCGGCCAGTGCGGAGCCGGACTGGTCATGGCCGCGGGATCAGGCCCCGGCGTCGGGGACGATCGGGGTGATGACCGGGTCCGGCGGATCAACCGTCGGTGGCGGGGCGACGGTCGTGGTCGGTGGCGGAGGCGGTGGGGTGGTTGTCGGCGGCGGCGGCGTGGTGGTCGGTGGCGTCGTCGTGGTCCGCGTCGTTGTGGTGGTCGGTGTGGTTGTGGTCGTGGTTGCAGTTGTCGTGGTGGTCGTCGTGGTCGCCGGTGTCGTTGTGGTGGTCTCCGGCGGTGTGGTGGTCTCGGGTGGTGGAGGTTGGCTGACCGTTGTGGTGGCCACGCCGTCCGGTCCCACGGTGATAGTGGTGACCGGTGGCGGAAGCTCCTGCGGCGCGATGTCGGTCGGCGGCGGGGTCGCCGTCTCGGTGACCGGTGTGGTGTCACTGTCCGAGCCGGTCAGCGTGATGGCCAACCCTCCCATGGCCAGTAGCGCTGCCGCCGCGGCTGCGCCGAACAGCACGGTGGGCCGCTTGTACCAGGGCAGCGGAACCGGCTCGTCGGAGTAGCCGACAAGAGCCTCGTCGCCGGCGAAAGCAACGGGGGGCCGGGCCCCGGTCGCACCCGGATCGGCGTAGGCACCCGCGGAGGTGTAGTCGTCGCCGGTGTAGGGCAACACGTCCTCGCCCGCGTCGTCGTCCTGCGACCAGGCCAGAGCACGGAACGTCGCCGAAGCGGCACCGTCGTCGGCGGTCGCCCCGGCGGCCAGGCCGGCTGCGCCGGCGGCCCAGGCGGCCGGAGCCATCGCCGTCGGCGTGTCCGCCGCCGGTGCCATGCCGGTCGCAGCGTCGGCTTCGATGCTGCGATTGGCGACCAGGGCCGCGCCCGCGGCGATGTTCAGCGCCGGCTCCGGGGTCGTGACGACAGGTGCGCGCAGGCGTTCGGACAGCCGCTGGGTGACCAGTGGGATCGCCGCACCGCCGCCGACGGTGGCTACCGCCGAAAGGCGTTGCAACGCAATGTTGTTGCGCTGCAACATGTCGTCGATCGCGTTGAGTAGACCACCGAGTGGCTCTGCGATGAGCTGCTCGAGTTCGGGTCGGGTGACCCGGATGTCGGACCGGAAGCCCGGCAGGTCCGCGGCGATGACGGTGACGGTCTGTTCGGACAGCGTCTCCTTGGCGTCGCGGCACTGATCGCGCAGCGCCAGCAGCGGACCGACTGCGGCGGTGCCGGCGGTGTCAGCGGTGTCGGCGGCGTCGCTGACACCGCTGAGCACATGGTCGAGCAGTGCCCGATCGATCGCTTCACCGGAGAACTCGGGGTAGCGCACCGTCTGGCCGATGGTGTCGAGATTGGCTCCGGCGTCAGCCAGCGAGATGCTGGTGCCGCCACCGCCGAGGTCGACCAAGGCCACCACGCCCTGGTCGGGCAGTCCCGGGGCCGTTTGCAGCGCCGCGAGCGCTGCTGTGGAGTCGGGGATCAGTGCTGCCGGTATTCCGTCGGGGGACAGGTTGGGCCGGGTCCGCAGCGCGCCGCGCAGCGCCCCGACGGTGGCCGGACCCCAGTACGACGGCACCGCGATCGCCACCGGAGCGCCGCCGTCGACGGTGCGTGCCATCGCCGAGAGTGCTTCGGCCAGCAGCTGTTCGGCGCGGTGTGCCGATCCGTCGGTGGCCACCAGCGGGACCGGGTCGCCGACCCGGTCGACGAACCCGGTCAGGACCAGGCCGGCGCCGTCGCCGGGCGGAAGCTGGTCGGCCGCGCCGACTTCGGGCGCCCGGTCGGTATAGAGGTGCAGAATCGATCGCCGGGTCACCGGCGGACGGCCCACGCGGGCCGCTACCAGGTTGGTCGTTCCGATCGACAACCCCAATGGTTCGGTCATGGCGGCGCCTCTCCTGTCTGGGCCGTGGACCACGATAGCGGCTGGCCCGGGCCGGGCGCCGGATATGCCCCTAGCGTGGCGGAACCCCCTATAGGGCGGCCCCCTAATGGCGGCTGGGCAGCGCTGGGTTGCGCACCGATCCGTGACCGGCACGACGTGGATAGCATCGACGGCCAGGGACCCGGCTCTGCGAAACGGACCCGATATCCGGCCGACTCAGGGGGATGACGACCATGGCGAACTCACTGCTCGACTTCGTGATGGCCTTGGTTCGTGATCCCGAGGCCGCGGCACGCTACGCCGCCGACCCGGCGCGCGTGCTCGCCGACGCCCAGCTCGGTGACGTGACCAGTGCCGATGTCGACAGTTTGATTCCTGTCGTCGCGGAGTCCATGCCCGTGAACGTGTCCGACCTATCGGTTCCCGGCCTGGACCCCTTCGGCGCCGAACCGGTGAGCAACGTGTGGGCCAGCGGCGCCGCGACTGCCGCGTTCGATGCCTTCGACGACCACTTGCCCGCCGACGCCGGATTTGCGGCACCTGTGCTCGACCGGGTCGATATCGATACCTTCAGCAGCGTCGAGCTGCCGGTGTCCGTCGGTCTCGACGATGTCGACCCCGTCTTGCACACCCCAGAACCGCTGGTCGATGACGGTATGGGCGTCGAGCAGGTCAGCGCCGACGACTGGGCGGGACCGGTGGGTGCCGGCGAGGTGTCCGGCCCTGACGACCAGGCCCCGGCGTTCGACCTCTTCGACTGAACGTCGCCACCGCATACGCCGCAGAAGACCCGCGCAGAGCACATGCTCGGCGCGGGTTTTTGCGTTGTGAGCTGGTCTGATGAGTCGTGATCGGGGATCCCGCAGCCGTCCCCTAATCCCCTAACGAGTGACGGTCGGTACCCCTAGCTAGGGCTGTACGGGGATAGGCGGCGGCCCCGTTTCCGGAGCTCGTGGAACTTCATACCGTGGTCCTCAGATCGCCGGAAGATCCGGCGGAACGAGAAAGGAACTGCCATGCAGACTCTCATCGACTTCATCCTCGACCTGTTCCGCAGCCCGGCGGCCGCGGCATCCTTCGTCATGGACCCCGACGGCGCGCTGCGCGACGCCGGCCTGCCGAACGTGACCGCTGCGCAGCTGGCGTCGGTGGCCGCCACGGCCGCTCCCGCCGGCTACGCCCTCGGCGGTGGTGACCCGATCGTCGGCCTGCAGCGCGCGGTGGCCGATCATCACCAGCTCGCGTCGAACTTCGCCTCGCCGTTCTCGCCGCAGACGTCGTGGGCCCCGACCTTCGCCCCGGAAACCAACACCGACCTGCTCAGCGGAAACAACGTGCCGGTGGCCAGCCCGGTCCAGGACGCCGGTGCCAACGCCCAGAACGGCGCGTTCAACCTGGGCTTTGGTGACATCACCTTCGGCAACAAGACCAGCAACACCGCCACCGACGGCGGCGTGGTCGTCGGCGGCAACAACGGCGGTGACATCGTCAGCGGTGACGGCGCCGTGCTCGGTGACGGCAACACCATGAACAACGGCGACATCCTCGCCGGTGCCGGGTCCAACGTCGTCGTCGGTAAGGACAACCAGGTCGAGGACAACTCCAAGACCGCCGGCGGTGACCTGATCACCGACAACAAGGCGCCGGTGCTCAACGACGTCAACACCGGCGGTGGCAACGGTGGGCACGCCGACGGCGGCGGCAGCCTGATCGGTATCGGCGGCGGCAACGCGGCCGGCGGCTCCGGTGGCAACGGCGGCGGCATCGTCATCAACGACAGCAGTGTCAACACCGGCACTCAGATCGACGGCGACTACGGCAGCCGCAACGTCGAGGACAACTCGGTGCAGAGCTCGGTCAAGACCGACATGTCCACCTCGACGCAGACCTCGGTGGAGGACAATTCGTCGAGCCTGGAATCCAACATCGGCTCCGGCAACGTGACCCAGACCGATCTGTTCTCGGGCAACAGCACCGGAATCGACACGACGACGGCGTTCGACACCGACATCGCTTCGAACAACGCAACACTGGCGGGACTGGACGCGTTCTGAGTCGACACCGCAGCGCGCCGCTGGCGGGGATCTTCACGGTCCCCGCCAGTCGGCGCGCCTACCGTTGAAGCACCCCGACACCGGAGGCGACCGATGACAGAGGCCAAGGATCAGCGATCCGACAGCGCACTGATCGAGCTGATCGACCACACCAGCGCGATCGCCGAGGTGTGGGCGCGCGGCGATCTGGTGGCGCGTCTGCTGCGAGCCCGGCGTCGCATCAGCGATCCGCACGTCCGCGTGGTGATCGCCGGTCAGCTCAAACAAGGCAAGAGTCTGCTGCTCAATTCTTTGCTGAACATGCCGGTGGCCCGGGTCGGAGACGACGAGTCGACGGTGTTGCCCACCGTGGTGTCCTACGGCGAGCAGCCCGCGGCCCGCCTGGTCGTCGCCCGCGGCGACGGTCAGGAACCCGAACTCGTCGAGATCCCGGTCGCCGACCTGCGCCACGATCTGCGCCGCGCGCCCCAAGCCGGAGGCCGCGAAGTGCTGCGGGTCGAGGTGACCGCGCCCAGCCCGCTGCTCAAAGGCGGGCTGACCTTCGTCGACACCCCGGGCGTCGGCGGTCACGGTCAGCCCCACCTGTCGGCGACGCTGGGCCTGTTGCCCGACGCCGACGCGATGCTGATGGTCAGCGACACCAGCGGTGAGTTCACCGAACCCGAGATGACGTTCCTGCGGCAGGCCATCGAGATCTGCCCGGTCGCGGTGATCGTCGCGACCAAAACCGACCTCTACCCGCACTGGCGCCAGATCGTCGACGCCAACACCGCACATCTGCGGCGGGCCGGCGTCGACCTGCCGATCGTCGCGGCGTCGTCGACACTGCGCAGCCACGCGGTGCAGCTCAACGACAAAGAACTCAACGAGGAGTCGAACTTCCCGGCCATCGTGCGGTTCCTCTCCGAGGAGGTGCTGGGGCGGCAGCGCGACCGAGTGCGGCATTTCGTGGTCGGCGAGATCCGCGCGGCGGCAGAGCATCTGATGTTGGCCATCGATTCCGAGCACTCGGCACTGACCGATGCGCAGACCCGGGAACGACTGACCGCTGATCTGGAACGCCGCAAGCAGGAGGCCCAGGAAGCGCTGCAGCAGACCGCGCTGTGGCAGCAGGTGCTCAGCGACGGGATCGCCGATCTGACCGCCGATGTCGACCACGATCTTCGACAACGGTTCCGCGCCATCACCTTTCACACCGAACGGGTGATCGACACCGGCGATCCGACCCTGCACTGGGCCGAGATCGGCGCTGAACTTGAGGAAGCCATCGCCACTGCGGTCGGCGACAACTTCGTCTGGGCTTATCAGCGCGCCGAGGCCTTGGCCGCCGAAGTGGCCCGCACCTTCACCGAAGCCGGCCTGGATACGGTCCAGAGGCCGACGATCGACGCGCGCGAGATGGGGGCCGATCTGGGCGAGTTCCGGGCGGTGTCACACCTGGACGCCAAACCGCTCAAGGTCGGGCACAAGATCGTCACGGGGCTGCGCGGCTCCTACGGCGGGGTGTTGATGTTCGGCATGCTGACGTCGTTCGCGGGGCTGGGAATGTTCAACCCGATCTCACTGGGTGCCGGGTTCATCCTGGGCCGCAAGGCCTACCAGGAGGACATGGAGAACCGGATGCTGCGGGTGCGCAACGAAGCCAAGTCCAACGTCCGCCGATTCGTCGACGACGTCGCGTTCGCCGTCAGCAAGGAATCTCGCGACCGGCTCAAAGGAGTCCAGCGCCAGCTGCGTGATCACTACCGCGACATCGCCAACCAGCTGACCCGCTCGCTCAACGAGTCTTTGCAGGCCACGCTGGCCGCGGCCAAACTCGAGGAGGCCGAGCACAACACCCGCGTCCAGGAGCTCGAACGGCAGCGCAACATCCTGCGGCAGGTTCTCGACCATTCCGGGGCGGCGCCGGCCCGCTGACCGCTTCACTAAGCTCGTAAGGTCAATCACCGGCAAACGGGGGGTCCCCACTCTGAGCACCAGCGACCGAGTGCGCGCGATCCTCGGCGGTACCCTGGCCGCTTATCGAGCCGACCCTGGCTATGGTCAGCGGCCCGACGTGCACCATGCGCTCGAGCACATCGGCCGCCGCCTCAACCAGCCCGTTCGCATCGCTCTGGCCGGCACCCTGAAGGCGGGCAAGTCAACGCTGGTCAACGCGCTCGTCGGGGAGAACATCGCGCCCACCGACGCCACCGAGGCCACCCGCATCGTCACGTGGTTCCGGCACGGCCCGACCCCGCGGGTGACTGCCAATCACCGCGGTGGGCGGCGGTCCAATGTGCCGATCGCCCGAGACCCCCACGACGGTGGGCTGACCTTCGACCTCGCCCGGCTCGACCCCGCCGACGTCGTCGACCTCGACGTCGAGTGGCCGGCCGCCGAGTTGGCCGATGCCACGATCATCGACACCCCCGGCACGTCGTCGCTGTCACGCGACGTCTCGGCGCGCACGCTGGGTTTGCTGGTCCCCGACGACGGTGTGCCGCGGGTGGATGCGGTGGTGTTCCTGCTGCGGACGCTCAACGCCGCAGACATCGCGTTGCTCAAACAGATCGGTGAGCTGGTCGGCGGCTCTGCCGGGGCGCTGGGGGTGATCGGGGTGGCCTCGCGGGCCGACGAGATCGGTGCGGGGCGCATCGACGCGATGATGTCGGCACGCGACGTCGCCGCGCGGTTCACCGCCGAGATGGACCGCACCGGCATCTGCCAGGCTGTGGTCCCGGTGTCGGGGTTGCTCGCGTTCACTGCCCGCACGCTGCGGCAGAGCGAGTTCGTAGCACTGCAGAAGCTCGCCGCGGTCGACCACACCGACCTGGCCAAGGCGATGCTGTCGGTGGACCGGTTCGCCCGCGACGACAGTTCGTTGCCGGTGGACGCGGCCACCCGGGCGGCCCTGCTGGAACGGTTCGGGATGTTCGGGATCCGGATTTCGGTGGCATTGCTGCGGGCCGGTACGACGGACTCGGTCGCCTTGGCCGAGGAGCTGCTCGAGCGCAGCGGGCTGGTCGCGCTGCGCGATGTCATCGACCAGCAGTTCGCCCAGCGCTCGGACCTGCTCAAGGCCCATACCGCGCTGCTGTCGCTGCGGCAGTTGGTCGCGCTGCACCCGATCCCGGCGACGCCGCGCATCATCGCCGACATCGAACCGCTGCTGGCCGACACCCACGCCTTCGAGGAGCTGCGGCTGCTCAGCGCGCTGCGGTCGCGGCCGACCACGCTGAACTCCGAGGAGATGGCGTCGCTGCGCCGCCTGATCGGCGGCGCCGGCACCGACGCGGCCAGCCGGCTCGGATTGTCGCCACAAGGGTGGTCCGACGGCCCGCGGGCGGCGTTCGCCGCGGCCCAGCGCTGGCGGCGACGCGCCGACCATCCGCTCAACGACCCGTTCACCGCCAGGGCGTGCCGGGCGGCGGTGCGCAGTGCCGAAGCGTTGGTCGCCGACTACGCGCAGAGCGGACACGGGCCGGCCTAACGTTTCGCGCCCCGCCGGCGACATAGAAGTATGCGCGCTTCTCTAGGCCTCTCGCTGGGCGCAGCCAATCTGGCCGCCGTCGCCGACGGGCGGCCGACCGTCCGATCCGCGGTGCTCACCCTCGCCGCTCAGCGCCCACCCGAGGTCGGTGCGACGGGAGCATCCGGGCTGGTGGTGACCGGCTTCGTCGATCGGGTCGGGGACCCGATCCCGCTGGTGGCCGCTGACGGGTCCACCCACCGAGCGGACGCGCTGGCTGCCACCGCCATCGAGGCGCTGACCCGGGCAGCGAGCCCGCGGTACCGGCCGGAGGCCGTCGCGGTGGCAGTGCCGGCGCACTGGTCGGAGTCGGCAGTCAATGCACTGCGCGCGCGCCTGCCGCAACTGAGGGTGGTGCCCGATTGCGCTGCGGCGCTGACGGCACTACAGGCCAACCCGGGACTGCCGGGCCACGGGGTGGTGGTGTTGTGTGACTTCGGTGCGACCGGCAGCAGCATCACGCTGGCCGACGCCGCCAACGGATACACCAGGATCGGGCCGACCGTCCGCGACGTCGAGTTCTCCGGCGATCTGATCGACCAGGCAGTACTGCGCCACGTGCTGACCGGGCTGGACTTGGACCCGGCCGGCACCTCGGAGGTGGCCACGTTGCAGGACCTGCGCGACCAGTGCCGAACGGCCAAGGAGCGACTGTCCGTGCAGACGGCGACCGGCGTGCTCGCGGCGGGGTCCACGGTGCGGGTGACCCGGGGGGAGCTGGAGGACCTGATCGCCGACCCGCTGCAGCGATTCGTCGCCCTGCTGCACGACACGTTGTTGCGCAACGGTGTTGCGCCGGCCCACGTCACCGCTATTGCCACGGTGGGTGGTGGAGCGCGGATTCCTGTGGTGACGGAACGGCTTTCGCACGTCATGCGGGTTCCGGTGATCACCACGGCCGCTGCGCAATTGGTCGCGGCGGCCGGTGCGGAACTGCTGGCCCGCCAGCTCGCTCACCAGGAGCCGCCGACGATGCTGGCGCCGACCCCGGAGTTGGTCGACACGATGGCGGCCATGCCGCTGGCCTGGTCCGCGGAGACCGTTGACCTGGCCGAGCCGGCGGCAGACCTCACCGGCCTCGCCGATTATGCCCGCCCTGATCTGGCTTTCGATGAATGGCCGACGCCGGAACCGGATTTCGCCGCGCCGGCGTGGTACCGGCGCCCGGGCGTGCTGTTCAGCGGCGCGGCATGTCTGGCCGCGCTGGCACTGACCGGTCTGTTGTTGACCTCCCAGGCCGATTCGCCCGACACCGTCGCCGCCGGCACATCGGGGATCGAGGCGCCGGTTGCCAGTCAGCCGATGCCGGACTCGGTACCACCCGGGCCTGCGACCGTGACCGAAACCGTGGCGGCCCCGGCCCCGGCGCCGGCCGCCGCGCAGTCGCCGCTGCCGCAGCAGCAGGTCACCAAACAAGCTGCGCCACAACCGGTGCCGCCGCCGGCAGCTCCGGCGCCCGCGCCGGTGGTGGTTCCCCCGGCCGCGCCTGCCCCGGCGCCCAGCCCTACGCCCAAGCCGAGCCCTACGCCCACACCGAGCCCTACGCCCACGCCGAGCCCGACGCCGAGCCCAACGCCGTCGCCGAGTCCCACGCCGTCGCCGACGCCGAGTCCCACGCCGAGCCCGACATCGACGCCGGCACCTGCTCCTACGTCGACGCCGCAACCCACTGTGCAGCCCACGGCGTCACCGTCGCCGCAACCTACCGGTGAGGCCACCGTGACCGCAGCGCCGGAAGCCGCCACAGACGCGGCCGGCGAGTGTGAGCCGTCGGCCGACGCGTCCTGCTGACCGCCGACTGATCAGGGCTGCTCGGCGGGCGGAGACGTCTCGGTGACGGTTTGCGTCTCGGTCTGTGTGACCACGCTGGTGCTCGTCTCGACCGTGGTGGTCGTCTCGGTCGTGGTGGGGGTTGTCGGCTCGGTGGTCGTGGTGGTCGGGATCGTGGTCGGCGGGGTCGTGACGACCGTCTCGGTCACCGTCACCGGAGGCGCCACCGCCGGAGCGGTGGTGGTGGTGATCGGGGTCAGCGGCGTGGTCGTCGTGGTCTCCGACGTCGAGTCACCGGTGATGGCCCTGGCCAGCCCGTAGACGACGAGCGCGATCAGCACCGCACCGATCGCGCCGAACGACACCAGGGCAACGGGCTTGCGGTACCAGGGTGCTGGGGCTGCCTCGGGTGCACCCGGGTACCCGTACTCCCCGTACGCGGACTCGCTCATCTGCGTCGGGTCGTCGTCGCGGTAGAAATTCTGGTCGTCGTCAGATCCGTAGCGGCCCACGAAACCCGATAGTAGGCGCTCGGCGCTACGGACCCAGGGTGCGTGTCACATTGAGTCGCGGTCGAGTGCGCGTGGTCGGCTGATCGGCGTCGCGGGTCCGGGGCGGGCGCGTGGTCACGGTGGGGCTCTCCGGTTCCGGTTCGTCGGTCGCTTCGGTCGCTTCGGGCGCGGCCGGGTCGATGTCGGTGGTCGCCGGCGGGCTGGTGCTGGTGATCGACGAGGTGGTCGCGGTCGACCTCGGACGCGTCGTGTTCGGCGTGGCTGCCTGGCTCGTGTCGACAAACGACATCGGCGCAGGTGCCGGCTCGGACTGGCGCGTCACGTACAGCACCGACGAGACGACGATCGCGATCGCCGCCAGCGCCGCCACGCTGGCACCCAGCAGTGTCGACGTGCGGTTGTGCCACGCGACGGACTGCTGCTCGTCCTCGTCACGATCCCGGCCGGCCACGGGTGCCGATAGTAGCCGCGGTCGCGGCGGCCGTCCGGGTCAGCGCAGTTGTCCCACCACCTGCTCGGCGAAGAACTCGACGTGCTCGAGGTCGGACATGTCCAGGACCTGCAGGTAGACGCGCTGCACCCCGGCCCGCAGGAAGGGGCCCAACTTGTCGACGATCTCGGCCGGTGTCCCCACGGTCGGAGAGTTCGACCGAAGCTCCTCGACGTCGCGACCGATGGCGGCCGCCCGGCGGGCGATCTCGTCGTCGTCGCGGCCGGCGCAGAGCACGAACGCCGCCGAATAGGTCAGCGAATCCGCGGCCCGTCCCGCCGACTCGACCGCGCCGGCCACCCGCTGGAACTGCGCGGTCAGGGTGTCCAAATCCACAAACGGGATGTTGAACTCGGCGGCGTACTGCGCTGCCAGCGCCGGAGTGCGCTTGGCCCCACCACCGCCGACGATGATCGGCGGATACGGCGACTGCATCGGCTTGGGCAAACCGGGCGAGTCGGCGACCTGATAGTGCGTCCCGGTGTAGTCGAAGGTCTCGCCCGGCGGCGTCGTCCACAAGCCGGTCAGGATATCCAGCTGCTCGGTCAGTCGGTCGAACCGCTCACCCAGCGGCGGGAACGGGATCGCATACGCGCGGTGCTCGGCTTCGAACCACCCGGCGCCGAGGCCGAACTCCACTCGGCCGCCGCTCATTTCGTCCACCTGGGCCACCGAGATCGCCAACGGGCCGGGGTGCCGGAACGTCGCCGACGTGACCATGGTGCCGAGCCGGATCGTCGCGGTCTCGCGGGCGAGGCCGGCCAGGGTCACCCACGAATCGGTGGGTCCGGGCAGGCCGTCACCGCTCATCGCCAGATAGTGGTCGGACCGGAAGAATGCCGAGTACCCGGCGGCCTCGGCGGTGCGGGCGACGGCCAGTTGATCGGCGTAGGTGCTGCCTTGCTGCGGTTCGACGAAAACACGAAAGTCCACCATGGGTCTTGGCTCCTCAGAGTTGGTATGGGCTCACAGTCCGGCGCGGGCGCGTTTGACCTGCTCGACCACCTCGGGCGGACCGTCGACGGTGACCTTGGCCTGGTCGCGACCGGCGACGAACATCAGTAGCTCGCCAGGGTCGCCGGTGACCACGATCTGCGGGCCGCGCCCGACCCTGCCCAGGGTGTCACCAGCCGGCGTCGTCAGCACGATGGTGGCCGGGGCCTTACGCAAGGTCATCCGGGCCATCGTGGCCACCGGGCGGCGCAGCGCAGCAGTGGTCTGATCGTCGAGCGGGCGGGGTTCCCATTCCGGCCGTGCGCGGCGGACGTCCTCGTGGTGGATGAACATCTCGGCGACGTTGGCGATCGCATCCAGCGGCTTCAACGGGGAGTACAGCGGTGGACCGGATGCCGTCTGGTCGACCAACCGTTCCCAGTCCGTCGAGGCGGCCACCTGGTTCTGCACCCGCTCGGTGTACCCGGCCAGGAACGGCAGCAGAATTCCCGGGGCGGCGTCGATGCGGCGCTCGCGCACGACGAGGTGGGCGGCCAGATCCCGGGTGTTCCAGCCCGCGCACAACGTCGGCGCGTCCGGGCCGACGTCGCGGAGAGTGGACACCAGTGCGGCACGTTCACGCTGTGCGACGGTCATGGCTTCGGGGGTTCCCTTCTGCGCAGCCGGAGAATCACCGAGGAGCGTAGAAACCTCAGAAGGTCTCGACACCCTCGACACGGACCATGATGCCGCGGCCGGTGCGGTCGTTGGTGAATGTGGTGCCATCCGCCCGTGCGTCGATCGTCCAGCCGGCCGCCGAATACGTGCGGTAGTCCAAGGTCACGGCCGGGATGTCGCCGATGTTGCCCAGCACCCAGGCCAATTGTCCGTTGGCGGTGTAGCGCACGCCGTTGGCGGGGATGCCTTCGATCTCGGGGGAGTCGGTGAACGCCGACTCGCAGCCCACCTCCTGCTCGTTGATCTGGCAGCGGGTCTGGCCGGATTTGGTCTCGATGAAGACGTAGCCGTTCTGTGGCTGCAGTACCTCGCCGCCGCCGGGCGGGCGGGTCGGTTCCGGTCCGGGTGTCGGCGAGGGCGTCGGTGACGGTGGCGTGGTGCGCGGCGGCCGTGGTGTCGGGAAGGCCGGCTCCTGTCCGTCCGGTGGCGTGGCCACGGGCCTGCCGGCGGTGTTCTGGGTGCACCCGGTCAGCATCATCGCCGCGGCGGCCAGAACCGCACACCCGGTTCCGAGGACCTTGCGCACAGCCCTACGGTACGCGGGGTGTGACGCAAGTGGAGTCTGTGACTCGCGGGCGCCGCAAGCCGGGTCAGGTGTCTTCGTCGTCGATGATGTGCATGGCGGCCTCTTCCGCTGATGCCGCGCCCCCGCTGATGCCGACGTCCTCGGCGACCAGTTCAGCGTCGTCGTCGGCGCCGAAGCCCATGTCCGGCGCGATCAGCCGGCCGGCACGGGCGCGTCCGACCTCACCATGGCGGGGAAATTCGGCGTCGCGTTCGGCGTCGTCGGAGCGCTGCTGGTCGGCGGCGTCGAGGACAACGTTCAGCCTCGACAGCGGGTCGGGCTCCTCCTCGGCGAGGAGCTGGTCCATGCTCTCCGGCGGGCCGAACGCGCCTCGTCCCCACGGGCGCTCGGGAGGGGAATAACCCTCGTCGAGCAGATCGTCGGTCCCGCGGTCGATCAGGGTGTCCTCGGAGGTCAATTGATTGTCGTGGTCCTCGTCGTACTGCCCCGATGCCGGTCCCGTTCCGTATGAGGTGGTCATGCCACCATTGTGGGCCGCCGGCTGGATCGTTGCGTAGGGCCAAACGGCCTCGCTTTGACGGAGTCGAGGCGGATCCGTGGCGGTCAGCGGCGCGGTCAACGCCGGCTCTCAGGGCAGCTTTCGCGCGATTTCCTCGGCGGCCGATATCACCTGTGCCCCAGCATATTCAAGCGTCTCCGGGGCCAGGCGGTGAGTCAGGAAGCTGATGCTCAGCGCATACCGGGACGGGCCGCCGCCCACGGCGGGTACGGCGGCGGCGACGCAGGTGAGTTCTTCAGCGGCCTCCTCCCGGTCCACCGCGAATCCGCGGCGACGGGTCTCTTTGATCTCGGCAGCCATCTTCTTCATCGAGGTGATGGTGTGCACGGTCAGCGCCGGCAAGCCGGCCGAGGCCAGGATGTCGTGCCACACGCTGTCGGGCATGCTCGCCATCAGCGCCTTGCCCAGTGCCGAGGCATGCCACGGATCGGTCTGTCCGACGTTGCTGAGTTTGGTGACGGCGCGCCGCCCCTCGACGACTTCCAGGATCACCACGCTGCGTTCCTTGTGCACCGCGAAGTTGACCGTCTCGTTGAACTCGAGCATGAGGCGCTCCATGGTGGGCACGACGGCCTCGGAGGGCACCTGACCCGAGAAGGCCCGCTGGCCCAGCCGGAAGATCTCCCAGCCGAGGCGGTACTGCGTCGCGTTGAACCGCTCGATATACCCCAGGGTCGCCAAGCTGTTCAGGTAGCGCAATACCGTCGCTTCGTTTAGCTCTGTGCGCCTTGCGATTTCGGTCAAATTCCCGTTCTCGGCCTCGGCGATCGCGTTGAGGATCCGCGCGGTGCGTTCGACCCCGATCAGGGGGGTGCCCTTGTCGGTGCGCGTCTCTGTTTTCACCCAGTGAAGGTTACCAGTGTCCAGTGCATGTGTTGACAGGCCGCGGCGCGTGCCCTAGGTTCCCATTCAGCGAAAAGCTATTTCAGCTAGTGAAAGTAACCCCGGAAGAGGAGACGCCATGTCCACCGCAGCCGACAGCCGTTCGTCGAAGGTCGACGGAGCCAGCATCCTGGCTTCGCAGGGCCTGTTGTCGGCCGACGACTACACCCTGACCCCGTCCACGAAGAGCTTCGCCGACGGCGGCAGCTACCGGCTGGAAATCTCGGGCGTGGAACGTCTTTCGACACTGGAGGGGCTGCTGGACGAGGCGGCCAAACAGGACGTCTTCATCCACCGGATCATTGCCTTCGGCGGTGGTACGACGCTGCTCAACACCGGTGAGCTCCGCGATGTCGCTGTGCTGGCCGCCGAGAATGACATGGAGCTGATCGCGGTCCCCGGTCCGCGGACCGGCTGGGATCTCGGGCGTCAGGCGCTCAGCACCGAGGGGCAGGCCGGGGGGCGCCGGGTGCGGGGGCTGGACAACGTCCGGTACCTGCTCGACGACTACCTGCGGATCTTCTCGACAGGCATTCGCGGCGTTCTGGTCTGGGACGAAGGCGTTCTCGACATTCTGAACAAGGCCCGCGACGCGGGCCACATCCCCGCCGACGCCAACTTCAAAATTTCGGTGTACGCCGGTCACGCCAACCCGGCGGCGATCAAGATCCTGCAGGATCTGGGCGCGGACAGCGTCAACCCGGTCGGCGATCTGAGCCGGCCGATGCTGGCCGCGATCCGGCGTGCGGTCGACATCCCGCTCGACGTGTGGGCCGAGACCTTCGAGTCTTTCGGCGGCATGAACCGGCTGTGGGAGGCAGGTGACATCGCCCGAGTCGCCGGACCGGTCTACTTCAAGGTGGAGCCGGGCGAATCCGAGGCCGTCATGTACAACGGCTGGGTCCGGCCGGAGTTCCACCAGGACCTGATCCGCCACAAGGTGCGCCACGCCGCCATTCTCAACGAGCTGGTCCGTACCAGCGCACCGGATGTCGCGGTGTCGCCACGGCCCCGCGCCGCCAGCCCGGCGCTGGTCAACTGACGGCGGGCGATCTCGTGACACAGCGTGCCCGGGCGGCCATCATCGGCTCCGGCAATATCGGCACCGACCTGATGCACAAACTCCGTCGATCGCCGACACTCGACGTGGCCGCAATGGCCGGCATCGACGCGGCCAGTGACGGTCTGGCCCGGGCGTCGTCGCTCGGCGTGGCGGTGACGGCCGCGGGTGTCGACGGCCTGATCGAGATGAGCGTGTTCGATGACATCGAGGTCGTCTTCGATGCCACCAGCGCCGAGGCACACCACGTCAACGATGCCCGGCTCACGTCCACCGGCCGGCTGGTCATCGATCTGACCCCCGCAGCGATCGGTCCCTATGTCGTACCGGCGGTCAACATGGCTGCGGTGACCGGCCGGCGGAATCTGAACATGGTGACATGCGGTGGTCAGGCGACCATCCCCATCGTGGCGGCCCTATCAGGGGTCACCCGGGTCCATTACGCGGAGATCGTCGCGTCGATCGCGTCCCGCTCGGCTGGTCCGGGCACACGGGCCAACATCGATGAGTTCACCGAGACCACGGCGCGAGCCATCGAGACGGTAGGCGGGGCCGCCCGGGGGAAGGCGATCATCGTGCTCAATCCGGCTGAGCCACCGATGATCATGCGGGACACCGTAAGCGCGCTTGTCGCCACCGCCGACGAGTCGGCGCTCGCCTGCGCGGTGGCCGACATGGTCACCGCCGTCGCACAGTACGTGCCGGGTTACCGTCTCCGGCAAGATGTCCGGGTCTCGCCGGTTCCGGCGGGCGATCCGCGTCGACGGCTCACCGGCGGCACCGCCGATGACCTGGCGCAGGTGACGGTGTTCCTGGAGGTCACCGGAGCGGGCGACTACCTGCCCGACTACGCCGGGAACCTGGACATCATGACCGCCGCCGCGGTCCGGGTCGCCGAGCAAGCGGTTCCGGCCAGTCGGTTGTCGGGGGTGTCGTCATGACGACCGACGTCTATGTCCAGGATGTGACCCTGCGCGACGGCATGCACGCGATCGGTCATTCGCTTGGCGTGGGTGATGTCACCCGCATCGCCCGGGCCCTCGATCTGGCCGGGGTGGCGGCCATCGAAGTGGCCCACGGCGACGGGCTCGCCGGCGGCAGTCTCACTTACGGCGCCGGAGCGCACAGCGACATCGAGTGGATCGCCGCGGTTGCCGACGTCGTCGGCACCGCGCGGCTGACCACCCTGCTGATCCCTGGTATCGGAACCCTCGACGATCTGCGCGCGGCCGTCGACGTCGGGATCACCTCGGTACGGATCGCCACCCACTGCACCGAAGCCGACATCGCCCGTCAGCACATTGCGACCGCCCGTGATCTCGGGCTCGACGTGGCCGGCTTCTTGATGATGTCGCATCTTACGGACCCGGAGCACCTCGCCGTCCAGGCCAAGGTGATGGAGGAGGCCGGCGCCGGGTGTGTCTATGTCACCGACTCCGGCGGCCGGCTCACGATGTCAGGCGTGCGCGACCGCATCCGGGCCTACCGGGCCCGGCTGGATCCCAGCACCACCATCGGCGTGCACGCCCACCACAATCTCGCATTGGGAGTGGCCAATTCGCTTACGGCGGTGGAAGAAGGCGCGCACCGCGTCGATGCCTCGCTGACCGGATTGGGTGCCGGAGCGGGGAACTGCCCGCTCGAGGTGTTCGTCGCGGTGGCCGAGCTCAACGGCTGGAGCCACGGGTGTGACCTGTTCGCTCTGATGGATGCCGCCGAGGACATCGTTCGTCCGCTGCAGCAGCGGCCCGTACGGGTCGACCGGGAGACGCTGACCCTGGGTTATGCCGGCGTGTACTCCAGCTTCCTGCTGCACGCGGAGCGCATCGCCGCCGAGGTCGGACTGCAACCCCGCGAATTGCTCGTCGAAGCCGGCCGCCGGTCCATGGTCGGCGGCCAAGAGGATCTGCTGACCGATCTCGCGCTCGACATGAGGGGGTGACGGATCACCTTTTCCGCTCGTAGTCAGCCCACCATCGCCCCGATTGACGAGAGATGAACGATCATGGACAACATCACCCGATCCTCACCACCGCGATTGCCGGTGTCCCCCTCCTCAACACCTCCCCCCGACAGCGTCCCCCGCGGCGGGCGGCGTAACCACGGCCTGAAAGAGAACACGCTCGGGGTCCCGAGCATCTTCTTCTACATCATCGCCGCCGCCTCACCGCTGACCGTCGTCGTGGCGCTCTTCCCGATCATCATCGGCGCCGGCAACGGCGTCGGCATGCCCGGTGCGTTTGTCATCGCCGCCGTGGTCCTGATGATCTTCGCGGTCGGGTACGTGGCGATGAGCCGGCACGTCACCAACGCCGGCGCCTTCTATGCCTATGTCACGCTCGGGCTCGGCCGGATTCCCGGTCTGGGGTCCGCGTCGCTGGCGATCTTCGCCTACAACGCGATCCAAGCCGGGCTGTACGGCGGGTTCGGGTACTACGCCAGCGAGTTGATCAACCCGGCTCTTGGGGTCGAGATCCCATGGTGGGTGTATGCATTCGTGGGTCTGCTGTTGTGTCTGGGGCTCGGGGTCCAGGGTGTGCACTCCGGAGCCAAAGTGCTCGGCGTGTGCCTGACACTCGAGGTCGTCATGATCACTGTCCTGAGCGTGTTCAGCCTGTTCGGCGGTGACGTCCCGGTGTCGGATTTCTCGCTGGAGCCGTTCGCCCCCAGCGCAGTGCTCGGCGGCGCACTCGGGGTGGCATTGATGTTCGCCCATGCCTCGTTCATCGGCTTCGAGGGTTCGGCGATCTACGGCGAGGAGGCGCGTGACCCCGAACGGACGATCCCGCGCGCGACATACCTGTCCATCGCCTTCATGGGCATCCTGTATGCGGTATCCGGTTGGCTGATCATGAACGCGCTCGGGCTGGACAGGGTGGTCAGCATCGCCACTGACAGCGGCGGCAACTTCATCTTCGTGGCCAGCGACACCCTCATCGGCCACAACATCTCACTGCTGTTCCAGATCCTCATCGTGACGGCCACATTCGCCGCAATCGTCACTTTCCACAACAACGTCTCCCGCTACTTGTTCTCGCTGGGCCGGCAGACGTTGGTGTGGACGCCGCTGGGCTGGACGCTGCCGCGGCGCCAGACGCCGTGGGTGGCTTCGATCGTGCAGAGCCTGATGGTCGGGGTCGTCATCGTCGCCTTCGCGATCACCGGCCAGGACCCGTTCGCCACATTGTTCACCTGGGCCACCGGGATCGGCACCATCGGCGTGATCTTTTCGCAGCTGGTGGCCGGAATCGCGATCTTCGTGTTCTTCCGGCGATCAGCCGTCGACAAGCGCCCCTGGAACACCGTGATCGCTCCGCTGCTGGCCATCGCCGGTCTGGGTGCCTTCTTCGTCCTGACCCTCAACAGCCTCGACGTCCTGCTCGGTGTGCAGGGTGCCACGGCGGTGGTGATGCTCTCGCTGGTGTTCGTCGCCCTGCTCGCAGGGATGGTCTACGGCCTCTACCTGCGCTTCTTCTCGCCGGAGAAGTTCGAGCTGGTCGGCAAGGCGCTCAACGAACGGGAGCTGTCCGAACCCGCTCTCGAAGCGGTGTAGGCGCCGCCGCCGATATCGCACACCCAGCACGATCGTTAGGTACATTTGTACTCATCGATAAGTACAAACGTTCCTAATGAAGGGATGATCATGGCATCGGCTCCCCGGCGTGCACGTCGTCATGACCCGAACAGAAAGGAGCGCATCGTGGAGTCGGCGCTGACGGTGCTCGCTCGCGACGGCGTCGCGGGGATCACCCACCGTGCGATCGGCGAGGCCGCCGACATCCCCCTCGGCTCGATCACCTACCACTTCGCCACGCTCGATGACATCGTCAAGGTCGCCTTCCAGACGCACGTCGACAGACTGGCGACGCGCTTCGAGGAGCGGTTGGCCTCCTGTGCGCCGGGCGACGACCTCATCGAGTGCATCGTCGCCGCGATCACCGACGATCTCGCCGCACATCCCAGCGAACTGGCCATCACCTACGAGCTCTACGGCGACGCCGTTCGCCGAGCCGACACCAAGCGCCTCACCCAGGAATGGATGGAACGCGCGGAGGACGCCCTCGCCCGGCACTTCGACCGGACCACCGCACGACTGCTCGACGTCGTGATCGAGGGCCTGATGGTGCACATGTCCATTGCCCAACAACCGATTTCCAAGGATGCGGTCCGCGCACTCCTGACCACGGCCGCCAACGCCGGCCTCAACCCCTGAATGGAGCCAACAATGACCTTTCACCACAAGATGTTCATCGACGGTGCCTGGGCCGACGCGGCCGGCGGCGCAGTTGACCAGGTACCCGCCCCAGCCACCGGTGAGCCCTTCGCCGAGATCGCCCATGGCACCGTGGCCGATGTGGACAGAGCGGTGGCCGCCGCGCAGGCCGCCTTCCCGGAGTGGTCCAGAACCCCGGTGGGAGAACGGGCGCGGGCATTCCTGCGGCTCGCCGACCGGGTCGAGGATGATCAGCGCACGCTGGCGGAGATCGAATCTCGCAACGTCGGCAAGCCGATCGGGCTGGCGGTCGAGGAGATGGAGATGATCGCCGACCATCTGCGGTTCTTCGCCGGTGGAGCGCGCACCATGGAGGGCCGCGCGGCCACCGAGTTCGTCCGCGGTAAGACCAGCATCATCCGCCGCGACCCGCTCGGCGTGGTGGGTTCGGTGGCACCCTGGAACTATCCGCTTCTGATGGCCATCTGGAAGATCTCTCCGGCATTGCTCACCGGAAACACCCTGGTGCTCAAGCCATCCGAGCACACACCGTTCTCCGTGCTGCGGCTCGCCGAGCTGGCCCAGGACCTGTTCCCCGCTGGTGTGTTCAACGTCGTCACCGGTGACGGCGAGGACGTCGGGTCCCGGCTGGTCTCACACCCCGCGGTACGGATGAGTTCGCTGACCGGTTCGGTCGACACCGGACGCGCCCTGATGCGGGCCTCGGCCGACTCCAACCTCAAACGACTGCACCTCGAACTCGGCGGCAAGGCGCCGGTGCTCGTCTATCCCGACGCCGACATCTCGCTGGCCGTTGCCAAGATCATGGAGGGTGCATTCTGCAATTCGGGTCAGGATTGTATGGCCGCATCGCGGCTCTACGTCCACGACTCGGTGCACGACGATCTGGTGTCGGGTCTCGAAAAGTCGGTCAAGGAAATGGATCTGGGTGATCTCGCCGAGGAGACCACCAGCATGGGTCCGGTGATCACCGCCGCCCACCGCGACCGCGTCGAAGGCTTCGTCTCCCGCGCGAAAGCCACCGGCCACACCGAGCTGATCCAGGGCGACAACCCCGGCACCGGCTTCTATACCGCCCCCACGGTCGTTGTCGGAGCCCGGCAAGGAGATGAGATCGTCGGCAGCGAGGTGTTCGGTCCGGTGACATCCGTCACCAGATTCGGCGACAGCGACGACGTGATCGCCTGGGCCAACGACACCGAATATGGGCTTGCCGCTTCGGTGTTCACCAACGACATCGGACGGGCCATGACCGCGTCCGCGGAGCTGCAGTTCGGCACGGTGTGGGTCAACGACCACCTCCCTGTCACCCCGGAGATGCCCCACGGTGGCTTCAAGCAGTCCGGCAACGGCAAGGACATGTCGGTCTACGCCCTCGAGGAGTACACCGAGATCAAGCACGTGATGATCAACCGCGAGATCGCCTGACATGACAGTCAGTGCGATCAACACCTTCCGGCTGCGCCCCGGGGTCACCACCGCCGAGTTCGAGCAGTTCTCGGTGGAGCTGGACCGGCCGATCTGCCTGGGTTTCGACGTCGTGCGGGCGTTCGACGTCTACCTGTCCGAGGACGGGACCGTGGTGGAGATCATGACGGTGACCTCGTGGCCCGAATGGGAGAAGGTGCGAGACGGGGCACCGGAGTTGAAGCCCGTCGTCGAACGATTCGATCAACTGGTGCAACCGGGCAGCGTAACCACCGTTATCGCCCGCTGTTCACCGCTTCCGCAGGAGAATTGAGATGCCGGCAACAACGCAGTACGACGCCATCATCATCGGCGCCGGCCACAATGGACTGGTCACCGCGAACTATCTTGCCCGCGCGGGTAAGAAGGTCCTGGTACTCGAAGCGCGCGACATCGTCGGCGGCGCCTGTGTCACCGAGGAGCTCATCCCCGGCTCGAAATGGTCGTCGTGTGCTTTCATCGCCGGCCTGCTCCGGCCGGAGATCATCGACGAGCTCGAATTGCGCCGGTTCGGCCTGGACCTGTATCAGGGTGATGCGCTGTCCTACAGCCTGTTCCGCGACGGCACCTCGTTCACGATGTGGAAGGAGACCGACCGCACCCTGCGCGAGATCGAGAAACTCAACAAGAAGGACGCCCAGGCGTTCCTGGACTTCGGACTTCGGCTGCAACGATTCGCCGGCCTGGTGACGCCGTATCTGCTCACCTCGCCGCCGGAGCGTTCGGAGGTCTTCGCGGCGTTCGAGGCCGCGGGCGAGCAGACGTTGTTCGACGAGTTCACCTTGCTCTCGGTGCGCGATCTGCTCGACCGCTATTTCGAGGACGAACGACTCAAGAGCATGCTCACCTTCTTCGGGATGGTGTCCATCTTCGGCGGTCCGTCGACGCCGGGAACGGCCTACACCTACGGTCACCACTCCTGGGGCGAGTTCAACGGGAAATTCGGTCAATTCGGCCTGGCCCGCGGTGGGATGGGCGCGATCAGCGAGGCGCTGGCCGCAGGTGCCCGGCACCACGGCGCAACCATCCGCACCTCGGCCCCGGTCGAGAAGGTCATCGTCGAACGCGGAACCGCCACCGGGGTGCGGTTGGCCGACGGATCGGTGATCACGGCGAAGCAGGTGTTCTCCAACGCCGACCCCAAGCGTTCCCTGCTGCGCCTGGTGGAGCCCGGTGTACTGCCCGCACCACTGATCCGTGCTGTCGAGAATATCGACACCCGCGGATCCATGGCGCGCATCCACCTGCTGATCGACGAACTGCCGCAGTACCTTCCGTTCGCCGATGCCAGCGAGGGACCCCAGCATCACGGACATCAGCTGCTGGGCCCCAGCCGGGAGGCGTTCGAGGAGGCCTATGAGGCCCAGCGGCGGGGCACCTTCCCGAGCACGTTCGTCATCGAGGCCGTCACCCAGTCGGTGACCGACGACTCGTTGGCACCGGCCGGGTTGCACACGATGACGCTGGGCATCCAGCAGCTGCCGTCGGAGCTCACCGGCACCACGTGGGCGGCGGAGAAGCAGAAGTGGGCCGACCTGGTGTTGGAGGATCTGTTCACCTATGCGCCCAACCTGCGCGACCACATCCTCGACCGGGTCGTCATCACCCCCGACGACCTGGACAACGAGTACCTGATCACCGACGGCAACATCTTCCACGGCAGCATGATGCTCGATCAGCTGTTCGGGGCCCGGCCCATTCCGGAGCTGGCGAATTACCGCACGCCCGTGTGCAACTATTACCTCTGCGGGTCGGGCACCCATCCCGGCGGCGGGGTCATGGGTGCCAACGGTCACAACGCGGCCAAGGTCGCCCTCGCCGACGCCGACGGTGTCGCGCCGACCCGTCAGGTCCGGTCGAATCCGGCGGCCAAGGTGCCGTGGCAGCAGCGGATGGTAGCCACCCTGATGTCCACCAAACCCGGTCGGTGGGTGGGATACCGGGCCGCTCGGCAGCCCGCACTGCGCAGGATCACCGCCTACGCGGCCAAAGTCCGGTGAGGGAGCTGCGTAGCGCCAAGTGGTTCTCCGGCCAGAACGTTCCCGGCTTCGTCCACCGCTCGGCCATGCGCGCCTCAGGCTTCTCCAGGATGGCGTTCGAGGGCAGGCCCATCGTCGGGATCTGCAATTCCTGGTCAGAAGTCGTCAACTGCAACATGCACTTTCGCGGACTGGCCGATTCGGTGCGCCGCGGTGTGCTGGCCGCCGGCGGGTTTCCGCTTGAGTTCCCCACCATGTCCCTCGGGGAACAGCTGATGAAGCCGACCACGATGCTGTTCCGCAACCTGATGGCGATGGACGTCGAGGAGTCCATCCGGGCGTACCCGTTTGACGCGGTCGTTCTTCTGGGCGGGTGCGACAAGACGGTTCCGGCGCAGCTCATGGGTGCCGCTAGCGCCGATGTCCCGGCCATCGTGCTGACCGGCGGACCGGCCTATCCGGCGGTGTTCAACGGAAAGCAGCTGGGCGTCGGGACGGATCTCTGGGAGTACATCGACGACGTCCGGGCGGGGCGGATGTCGATGGCGGACTATGAGCGCCTCGAGGCGGCGGCCGGGCCGTCGCGCGGGCACTGTCCGGAGATGGGCACCGCCTCCACCATGGCCACGCTGGTCGAGGGGCTAGGAATGACACTGCCCGGCGCCGCCGCCGTCCCGGCGATGGACTCGCGGCGGCTGCACGTCGCCGAGGAGGTCGGAGCCAGGGCAGTCGGCCTGGCGGTCGAGAGTCTGCGGCCGTCGCAGGTACTGACCGCGCAGGCCTTCGACAACGCGATCACTCTGATGCTGGCCGTCGGGGGCTCGACCAATGCGATCGTGCACCTGTTGGCGATTGCCGGGCGCGTCGGGGTGCCGCTGACCCTCGACCGGTTCCACGAGTTGTCCGCTCGCACACCGCTGGTGGTCAACGTGCGACCCGCCGGTGAGCATCTCGTGGAACAGGTCTTCCACGCCGGCGGCATCCCGGCGGTCATGAAATCCGTCGAGGGCCTGTTGCACACGGAGGCGCTGACCGTCACCGGCAAGACCGTCGCTGACAATCTGCCCGTCCAGCCCGCCTCCGACACCACGGTGATCACATCGCTGGCGCACCCCTTCCAGCCTCCGCAGGGGCTTGCGGTGGTGCGGGGCAACCTCGCGCCCCGCGGTGCGGTGATCAAGTGCAGCGCAGCCACTCCCGGCCTGCTCGTGCACCACGGCCCCGCGGTGGTGTTCGACGACATGCGAGACCTGCTGGCCCGCTTCGACGATCCAGAGCTCGATGTGAGTGCCGACTCGGTGCTGGTGTTGCGCAACGCCGGACCGCGCGGGGCTCCGGGGATGCCCGAGTGGGGACAACTGCCGATCCCCAGCAAGCTGCTGGGCGCGGGTGTCACCGACATGGTTCGCATCTCCGATGCCCGGATGAGCGGCACGGCCTACGGGACATGCGTGTTGCACGTCAGCCCGGAGTCCGCGGCCGGCGGACCGCTCGGTCTGGTCCGTGATGGCGACATCATCGCCCTGGATGCCCATGCGGGCCGACTCGACCTGCTGGTCGATGATGTCGAACTCGACGCGCGCAGAGCCGATCTCACCTCATACTCGCCCAGGACCCCGGCGAGGGGCTATGCCGCCCTGTACGTCGAACGGGTCCTACAGGCCGACCAGGGGTGCGACTTCGACTTCCTGGTCGGGCGGTCGCAACGGCCCGCGGACGAACCGGAGGCGATCTTCGACGGCTGGGTCGGCGGGTGGTGACCTGGTCGGCGCCAGTGATGAATCAGGTGCGCGACGGGCCGAAGAGGGTGTTCGATGGCGTCGAATCCACGGGGGACTGGGCCATGAATCGCGGTGTGCTGCCTCGGTGTTCGTCTGCCGCATGCACGGTAAACGGGTGTAGGACGTACATGTCGCCAGGCTGACCCACAGCACGGCGGACGGGGCGGTCGGCGCTGGCCGCATCAACCAGCCGCCCCGCGGTCACCGCGTCCAGCGGCCGGGGGCCCAGCACCTCGGCGGTATCCCGGTGTGATCCGGCACGGATACGGGTGGGCGCGTCGTCGACGGTGACCTCGGACAGCAGCGTCAACACCAGCAGTGTCTGCGGCCGGTTTGTGACCGCCCAAGAGCCGTCAGCCTGCGGGGTGTTCAGATCGATGTGCCAACCCCGGTCGTCGGCCGGCGGGAACACCGGAAAGCGGACCACGATGTTGCCCAGCGCGCCACGGGGTACCCACCCGCCGGGGCCGCAGAGCCGGTCGAGCGTCTGCGCCAACCGCTTGCTGCCGACGATTGCCCCGAACGGTCCCTGGCCCGTCAGGTCGGCCGTCCACAGCACCGGCTCGGTCCAGGTTGAAGGGTCCTCCGGCGACACGGGCAACCCGCGCCACAACAGGGCGCGCGCCGCATCGGCAACCTCGGCGGGCACCGCCTGCTCGATCTTGACGAACCCGTCGGTGGTGAAGGCGTCGATGTCGACCATGCCGTCAGGGTGGCACGATCACCGTTCTGCGAGCCAAAGGTTTTCCCCGCTGGCCGAGATCGCGACCGGTGCCGGCGACTGAGGTCGACCGGTGCCGGGAACAAATCCGGAGCGAGGCCCGTTGAGATCGACAGTTGAGTGATAGAGACTCAAGTCTGGCTTGACACCGGGGCATCCGGAGGAGCACTCTTGAGCCTGGTTCACTCATCTCGAATCGAGAGTGCTCTGCACTCGTGACCCACATGAACGTCTATCAGGAGGCAACAACTATGGCTCGTGCGGTCGGTATCGACCTCGGGACCACCAACTCCGTCGTCGCAGTGCTCGAAGGTGGGGACCCCGTGGTCGTCGCCAACTCCGAGGGGGCCCGGACCACGCCGTCGGTTGTCGCGTTCGCGCGCAACGGCGAGGTGCTGGTCGGACAGCCCGCCAAGAACCAGGCGGTGACCAACGTCGACCGGACGATCCGCTCGGTCAAGCGGCACATGGGTGGCGACTGGTCCATCGAGATCGACGACAAGAAGTACACGCCGCAGGAGATCAGTGCGCGTGTGCTGATGAAGCTCAAGCGGGACGCCGAGAGCTACCTGGGTGAGGACATCACCGACGCGGTGATCACCGTGCCCGCCTACTTCAACGACGCCCAGCGGCAGGCCACCAAGGAAGCCGGCCAGATCGCCGGCATGAACGTGCTGCGCATCGTCAACGAGCCGACCGCGGCCGCGCTGGCCTACGGCCTGGACAAGGGCGGCAAGGAACAGACCATCCTGGTCTTCGACCTCGGTGGCGGCACCTTCGACGTGTCGCTGCTCGAAATCGGTGACGGTGTGGTCGAGGTCCGCGCCACCAGCGGTGACAACCACCTCGGTGGCGACGACTGGGACGACCGCATCGTCGAATGGCTGGTGGAGAAGTTCAAGGGCACCAGCGGCATCGACCTGACCAAGGACAAGATGGCGATGCAGCGGCTGCGCGAAGCGGCCGAGAAGGCAAAGATCGAACTCAGCTCCTCGCAGAGCACCTCGATCAACCTGCCCTACATCACCGTCGACGCCGACAAGAATCCGCTGTTCCTCGACGAGCAGCTGACACGCGCGGAGTTCCAGCGCATCACCCAGGATCTGCTGGACCGCACCCGCAAGCCCTTCCAGCAGGTCGTCAAGGACGCCGGCATCGCGGTCGGTGACATCGACCATGTGGTGCTGGTCGGTGGTTCCACCCGGATGCCCGCGGTGACCGAGCTGGTCAAGGAACTCACCGGCGGCAAAGAGCCCAACAAGGGCGTCAACCCTGACGAAGTGGTCGCCGTCGGCGCCGCGCTTCAGGCCGGCGTGCTCAAGGGCGAGGTCAAAGACGTTCTGCTGCTTGATGTCACGCCGCTGAGCTTGGGCATCGAGACCAAGGGTGGCGTGATGACCAAACTGATCGAGCGCAACACCACGATCCCGACCAAGCGGTCGGAGACCTTCACCACGGCCGACGACAACCAGCCGTCGGTGCAGATCCAGGTCTATCAGGGTGAGCGGGAGATCGCGGCGCACAACAAGCTGCTCGGCAGCTTCGAGCTGACCGGCATCCCGCCGGCGCCGCGCGGCGTGCCCCAGATCGAGGTGACCTTCGACATCGACGCCAACGGCATCGTGCACGTCACCGCCAAGGACAAAGGCACCGGCAAAGAGAACACGATCCGCATCCAGGAAGGCTCCGGCCTGTCCAAGGAAGAGATCGACCGGATGGTCAAGGATGCCGAGGCACACGCCGAGGAGGACCGCCAGCGCCGGGAGGAGGCCGACGTCCGCAACCAGGCCGAGTCGCTGGTGTACCAGACCGAGAAGTTCGTCAAGGACCAGCGTGAGCCCCAGGAGGGTGCGGCCGGTCCCACGGTCCCCGAGGAAACCCTCGGCAAGGTCGAGTCCGCGATCGCTGACGCCAAGAAGGCGTTGGAGGGCACCGACATCGCCGCGATCAAGGCGGCGATGGAGAAGCTCGGTGAGGAGAGCCAGGCTCTGGGCCAGGCGATCTACGAGGCCACCCAGGCTCAGGGCGGTTCGCCCGGAGCCGATGCGGGCGCGGCCACACCGGGCGCGGACGATGTCGTCGACGCCGAAGTTGTTGAGGACGACCAGGAGCGCAAGTGAGTAACGCAGCTGACCGAGAGGAACCGATCACCGTCACCGACAAGCGGCGCATCGATCCCGACACCGGTCAGGTGCGCGACACCCCGTCGGACGGGCCGGCCCCCAGTGGGCCGGCACCGGACGAGTTCGCCGGCGAGTCACCAGAAGAGGCCGACAAGGCCGCCGAACTGCTCGCCGACCTGCAACGCGTCCAGGCCGATTTCGCCAACTATCGCAAGCGAGCGCTGCGCGACCAGCAGATGGTCGCCGACCGCGCCAAGGCGGCGGTGCTCAGTGAGTTGTTGCCGGTGCTCGACGATCTCGACCGGGCCCGCAGCCACGGCGACCTGGAATCCGGGCCGCTGAAAGGGGTGGCGGACAAGCTGATCGCAGTGCTGGAGGCCCAAGGTCTGGTGGCCTTCGGTGCCGAAGGTGATGCCTTCGACCCCGAACTGCACGAAGCCGTGCAGCACGAGGGTGAAGGCACCCATCCGGTGTTGGGCACGGTGATGCGGCGCGGCTACCGGGTCGGCGAGCACGTCGTGCGCCACGCGATGGTCGGGGTCGTCGACACCGTCCCCGGCGATGCACCCGACGCAGCCGAGAGCGGCAATGCCGGAGCTGAGCCCGGACAAGCCGCAGAATCGAATTGAGCACTGTCCCGACAAGATTGAGCACTGTCCCGACGAGAAGGTGAGGAGGTGACCCGATATGGCCCAGCGCGAGTGGGTTGAGAAGGACTTCTACAAGGAGCTCGGCGTCGCCTCCGACGCCACCCAGGACGAGATCAAGCGGGCGGCCCGCAAGATTCTCGCCGAGAACCACCCGGACCGTAATCCCGGTGACTCCGCGGCCGAAGAGCGCTACAAGATCGCCTCGGAAGCCAAGGAGGTGTTGACCGATCCGGCCAAGCGCAAAGAGTACGACGAGACTCGCCGGCTGTTCGCCGGCGGCGGATACGGTCGGGGCAGGTTCGGCGGCGGGGGCGGTTTCGGTGGATTCGGGGGGGCCGACGGGCAGGAATTCAACCTCAACGATCTGTTCGACGCCGCCGGGCAGACCGGCGGCGCGAACATCGGTGACCTGTTCGGCGGGCTGTTCGGGCGGGGCGGTGCGCAGCCACGGCCCAGCCGGCCGCGGCGGGGCAACGATCTGGAGACCGAAACCGAGCTGAGCTTCCTGGAGGCCACCAAGGGTGTGGCGATGCCGCTGCGGCTGACCAGCCCGGCGCCGTGCACCAACTGCCACGGCAGCGGTGCACGGCCCGGGACCAGCCCGAAGGTCTGCGCGAACTGCAACGGTGCCGGCGTCATCAATCGCAACCAGGGTGCCTTCGGGTTCTCCGAGCCGTGCACCGAATGTCGGGGCAGCGGGTCGATCATCGAGCACCCGTGTGACGAGTGCCGAGGCACCGGTGTGACCACCCGGACCCGCACGATCAACGTGCGGATTCCGCCGGGCGTCGAGGACGGTCAGCGCATCCGGCTGGCCGGCCAGGGCGAAGCCGGGCTGCGTGGTGCCCCCTCCGGTGACCTGTACGTCACCGTGCACGTGCGGCCGGACAAGGTCTTCGGTCGCAACGGTGACGACCTGACAGTGACCGTGCCGGTCAGTTTCCACGAGTTGGCTTTGGGGACAACGCTTTCCGTGCCTACCCTGGAGGGCAAGGTCGGAGTGCGGGTGCCCAAGGGCACCTCCGACGGCCGGATCCTGCGGGTGCGGGGACGCGGCGTGCCGAAGCGGTCCGGCGGGCACGGTGATCTGCTCGTCACGGTGAAGGTCGCGGTGCCGCCGAACCTCGAAGGTGAGGCAGCCGAGGCGCTGGAGGCCTACGCCAAGGCCGAACGAGCAAGCGGGTTCGACCCGCGGGCCGGATGGGTCGGGTCCTGATGGCCTCCGATCGCAACAGCGAAGCCAGGACGTTCTTGATCTCGGTGGCTGCTGAGCTGGCCGGTATGCATGCGCAGACGCTGCGCACCTACGACCGGCTGGGCCTGGTCAGTCCGCAGCGCAGTTCCGGTGGGGGACGGCGTTATTCGCAGCGCGACGTCGATCTGCTGCGTGAGGTGCAGCGGCTCTCGCAGGACGAGGGCGTCAACCTGGCGGGCATCAAGCGCATCATCGAGCTGACCAATCAGGTCGAGGCGCTGCAGTCGCGGATCCGGGAGCTCTCCGAGGAGATCGACCGACTGCGCGCCCAACCGCGGGCCAAGAGCACCGCACTGGTGGTGTGGCAACCGCGCAACCAGCGCTGAGCGACGCCGATCAGCTGACCTTGACGCGGAACTGCGCCACCGCGGATTCGCCGGGGGCCACCTCGCGGTACCCACCGCGCCGCAACGCATCGGTCGGCGCGGCCATCGGCTCGAAGCAGACCACGTCGTCGTCGCCCGGTGCGAACACCTGGGCCGCGGTGAATCCCTGGTCGAAATGCACCTCGATCCGTCGGTCGCCGCCCGACAGCGCGAACACCGACCCCGGTTCGACCTCGTCGAAACCCTCGTCGATGAACTTGTCGCCCAACGGTTCTACGGCGGCCGGTCGCTGCTCGACCCGGCCGGTCGGGATGCCCCAGGCATTCACCGGCTGATAGCGCATGGCCGGTGTCTCGATCGTCCACTGCGCGCGCGGGACGCCGGGCAGCTGCAGATAGGGATGGAATCCGAAACACAGCGGCACCCGGGAACCGGTCGTCGCCGTCACGGTGGTCCGCACCGTCAGCGTGCGGTCGGCCAGCGTGACATCCACGGTCAACAGGTGCGGAAACGGGAAACTGGCCAGCAGCCCCGGTCGGGCGGCGAAATCCAACTCGGCCGTCAACTGCGACTCCAGCACCGTGGTGACGGTCCAGTCCTTGTAGGCGGCCAGGGTGCCGTGGATCGGCACGCCGTGCTGATCGGTGCGAACTCCGCCGGTTCCGGGCGTCAGCGTCACCACTGCGCCGTCGACGCCGTAGCCGTTGCTGCTCAGCCGGTTCGCCCAGGGATAGAGGATGGGTATGCCCATCGTCTTGTGGTTGGACACGTAGGCCAGTAGGCCGCGGCGCTGGCCCAGCAGCTCCATCCCGTCGTCGGACAGTGACGTCGCGACCATTCCCGCTCCCGGAACATAGGTCGCCGTCAGTGGGGACGACGGGTCGCGCAGCGTGACGGTGTCGAACTCGTCCATGGGGATCGATCCTGCCACGTCGCGGTCCTCAATTGGCCACCGGATCGTGGCGGATGCGTTCGCCGGGCGTGCCTTTGGCCAGCAGGGCGGACTTGGTGTTCGACACCATCTCGGGTCCGCCGCAGATCAGGATCTGGCGGTCACTCCAGCTGCCGTACTGGGTGACCACCTCCGGCAACGTCCCGAGTTGGCGAACGTGCAGTCCGCGCGGGGGCGTGACGTCGGGATAGTCGCGCGCCCACGGCGGGTCGAAGTTCAGCTCCGAGACCGGCGTCACCGACAACCACGTGTTGGTCGAGGCGATCTCCCACAACGTGCGCAGATCGTAGAGCTCGCACGGGTACTTCGCGCCGAAGAACAGGTGGACCCGCGGATTCTCGGTGAATTGGGTCATGTCCATGATCAGCGCCCGCAGCGGTGCCAGCCCGGTGCGTCCGGCGATCATCAGTACGTCGCCGTCGTCGCGGTCGACGTGTAAGCCGCCGTGCGGGTTGGCCACCCGCCAGCGGTCACCCGGTGCTGTTTCGCCGACGATGGTCGTGCTGACCATCCCGCCGGGCACCGATCGGACATGGAACTCCACGTAGCCGGCAGGGTCGGCCGGAATCGCCGGGCTCAGGTAGCGCCACCTTCTCGGCCACTGGGGCACCTGCACCGGCAGGTATTGCCCGGGGTGGTAGCTCAGCGGATGGTCCATCTTCAACCGGATCACCGACACGTCGCGGCTCGGCCGCAGATGTTCGAGCACGCTGCCGTCGCAGAACGGTGGGGTGGTCTCGGCGTCGGCGGCACCGCTCATCACGCCGATGATCAGCGTGACGACGTCGGTGACGGCTTCGGCGAGCCGGCGATCCCAGTAGTCGGCCAGGGCCGCGCGCAGGGTGTCGAGCATGGCGTCGTGCAGGGTGACGTAGTGCTGTTCGGTCACCCCGTACTTGCGGTGGTCGCGGCCGAGCTGGGCGAGGAAGCCGACGGGCTCCTCGGCGCGCTGGGCGATCAGCTCGTCGCACAACCACGACAGCGCGTGACCGAAGGCTTTGCGCTGAGTGTGCATGTCGGGCGGGAACAGGTCCCGTGCGGACAGATCGGTGGCAAACCACCGGGTGTAGAGGTCGGCGATCAGCTTTTCGGACCCGAACGCAGGATCGAGCGCATCCCGCAGGATGCGCATCGATTCCTGGTCCTCGAGGCCCACGCGCAGATACTAGGTCACCGCGACGCAGACTTCCCGGCGCGCAGTGCGGCCACCGCGACCAACGCGATTCCGGCCAGCGCCCAGCAACTGAGCACGATGATCGGGGTCGGCGAGCCGACCAAACCGAACGAGGTCGGCGAGCCGACCCCACCGAACGCCGCGGCCGAACGTAGCAGCGTCGCGGTGGCGCCCTGCGGGAGCAGCTGCCCCAGCTCGCCCCACCCGCTGGGCAGCAGCTCCGGCGCGCCGGCCAGCCCCGAGAGTGGATTGCCCACGAGCACAGCCAACAGCGCGCCCGCGATGAGCCCGGCCTTGCCGAACACCGCACCGATCCCGAGCAGCAACAGCAGGGCCGCGCCGATACCGAGCGTCAGCGCCGCGGTCACGGCCCAGAAGTTCTGGTCGATCGAGCCCAGCACGTAGCGCAGCACCGCAGCGAGCGTGACGGCCGAGACGGCGGCAAAGGACATCGCAGCGGCCAGCTGGGTCCAGTGCCGGCCGGGCAGCAGCAGCACCAGCGCGATCGCCGGGAGGAGGCCGGCCAGGGTGATCGGCAGGGCGGATGCGGTCAGGCCGGCCCCGCGCGGATCCTGCCCGGTCGGCGGGGCGAGGTCCTCGACGGCGACCCGTGTGCCGAGCTGCTGACCCATCGTGGCGCCGAGTTGGGTCAGCAATTGCGCAACTGCGGGACTGGCTGTGGTGGCGATCATCATCGTGGGTGCCGCGCCGGGCTGGCCCGGCAGCACCAGGCCGCCATAGACCTCGCGGTCGGCGATCGCGCTGCGCAGGGCGGTGTCGCCGGGGAAGTAGGTCACCTCGAAGGCGCCGGGCGAGTGCTGCTCGAGCAGCTGTGCGAACTGACCCCCGGCGGCCTGCGGCCCGGCCGCGCCGATCGGCACGCCGTGCGGCCCGGATCTGGCTGCGGGCAGCGCAAACGCGATCGCCACCAGCGCGATCAGCACGGTAAGGACGGCGACCACGACGGTGGCTTGCAGCGCGGCCGGGGGCTGGTGCGCCCCGGCGGTGGCGTGGCGGTGCTGGGTGGTGGTCATCACGGCCCTCTTTTCACTAGGTGTTGAAATGCCTTGATGAGGTCAGGGTAAATCCCTGCGGGCACAAATTCAACAGCAATTGAAATGCTAGGGTCGCGGGATGCCGGCAGCAGCGAAAACACCGAAACGACGGGGGCGCCGACAAGGCACCCCGGTGTCTCGCGACGCGGTGCTGGCGGCGGCGCAGAAGCGTTTCGCGCAGGACGGCTACGAGAAGACGACCCTGCGGGCCATCGCCCGCGACGCCCATGTCGACCCGTCGATGGTGCTGTACCTGTTCGGCTCCAAGGAGCAGCTGTTCCGTGAATCGCTGAGCCTGATCATCAACCCCGAGAAAGTGGTTGCCGCACTGGCCGGCGCCGACGACGACGAGCCCGACATCGGTACCCGGATGGTGCGGACGTACCTCAATATCTGGGAGGCGCCGGAGAGCGCGGCCAGCATGCGCGCGATGCTGGCATCGGCGACGTCGAACACCGATGCGCTCGACGCCTTTCGCGGCTTCCTGCGCAACTACATGCTGACCGCGGTCTCGGGTGTACTCGGTGGTGACGAGCAGGCGCGGCTGCGCGCGACACTGGCCGCGAGCAGCCTGGTGGGCACGGCGATGCTGCGCTATCTGGTCGGTGTGCCGCCGCTGTCGGAGCTGGCGACCGAGGACGTGGTGCGGTTGGTGGCGCCGACGGTCACGCGTTACCTGACCGCTGATGCCGCAGAACTCGGCCTGCCCGATCTATAGCGCGTGGATGCCCTTGTAGAGCACCAGCAGACCGATGACCACCAGGATGACGGCGATCAGCACCGCGTGCTGACGTTCCATCCAGTCCTTGAGCCGGTCCAGTGCCGCGTCGAGGCGACCGCGCGACAGCGCGAACGCGAGGATCGGCAATGCGACGCTGCAGCCCGCCACTGTGACGAACCAGGCCACCGCGCCCCAGACCTCGGGGGCGTTGATACCGGCCGTGCCGATCGCCAAACCTGCTGCCGCGCACAGCAGCAGCACCTTCGGGTTGACCACCGTCAGCACGGCCGAGGTGAGTGCGGCCTTGGCAGGTGACAACGTGCTCATCCGGGTCATCCAGCCCGGCATGTGCTCGGAGCGTCTCCGGGTGACCCAGCGGTACAGCCCGAAGACGATCAGCGCCGAACCGATCACGACCCGCAGCCACGATGCCCAGCCCGGCGGATCCTGGCCGACTCCGCCGCCGATCAGATGCGACGCGGCCAGGAACGCGCCGGTCAGCCCGGTCAGACCGGCCAGCCAGCCCAGCAGGAACGCCAGCCCGGTCGGAATCGGCCGTGCACTGTGCAGCACCAGCACCGCCGGGATGATCGTCAACGGCGACAACGCGATGACCAGTCCGAGCGGGATCAGCTCGGTCAGAATCGCTCCCCAACTACCCGACACCGGCAAAACCTAGCAAGCCCCCGGCGCGGGCGTCGGCGTAAGCGATGAGTTGCGCAGGCGCACCGGGTCGGTACCGGTGACAGAAAGGGGCAGACAGATGCCGGTCGCTCATGTCCTCGCGGTCGTCCACGTCACCGACGTCGACGCCGCCAGGCGGTGGTACGCATTGCTGTTCGGTCGACCCGAGGACAACAACCCGATGCCGACGCTGGTGGAATGGCAGGTGCTGCCGGGCGCGTGGGTGCAGGTGTACCACGACCCGGACCGGGCCGGCACCGACGAAATCAACCTCGCCGTCGACGATCTCGAACGTCACATCGCCGAACTGACCGAACGCGGATTGCGTACCGGCGACGTCGTCGACGCGAACAAAGGCGTTCGGCTGTGCCGGTTTCCCGACCCCGACGGCAACATCGTGACCCTCATCGGCGGATTCCGCGTCGAGTACTGAGGCCGGATCAGCCGTCTTCGAACTCGTTGCGCCCCAGCGTGTTCACGAATGTCGGACCCAACAGGTCGAGTTCGCGCCGGTACTGCTGGGCCCACGCGCCGAAGGGGCGGTGCGCAAGGTATTCGTTGCGGAACCGGTCGTCCTCGGACACCTCGGTGGTGCAGAACGACGGTATGTGCAGGTCTACCACGGGATTGTTGCGTTCCACTTCGGCCAGAACCAGTCCAGCGTTGCCGGCCAGGAACCGGTCGATGATCCAGCCGTCCTCACCCAACCACACCGACGAGCGGATCTTGACCACGACATGATCGGCCCGCGCGACGATCTGACCGGCGACCAGCGGATCGAGTTCGCGCTCGGCCTCGTAACGGGTTCCCCCGGCGGCGGGCCCTTTGGCGGTCATGGTGCCGATCGTGTCCTCGCCCATCGCGGTCACCAACTCGGCCGGGGTGCGTTCCGGATCGGCGGGTGCGGGTCCCTGCAGTCGCACGCGGACCGCGTAGCCGTCAGCGGCGAACAGATAGGCCTGCGCGATCAGCACGGGGGTCGGGTCCGATGCCGCCACGGCGGGGATCTCGCGGACGAAGAACTTCCGCTCGAATTCGAAGTCCCCTGCCCCGCGCTCGAAGCCGGAACCGGACACCTCATAGCCAGGGTCGGGCATGCCAGGGTTGGACATAGAGCGACGCTAACCCGGTAACGCGCGCGAAGAAGGGTACGAAGCCCGTGTCCGACGCCGGGAAAATCTGGTAAAACTAATCAGACTTGAGCGGAACAGACTCAACCTTGACGACGTTGAGCAATGCGAGAAGCATTTTTGAAGGGCGGCTTGGGCGGTCCTTCGTTGACGAAAGGGAGCTGTCGTGGACTCGTTCAATCCGACGACCAAGACTCAGGCGGCGTTGACGTCGGCGCTGCAGGCCGCATCTGCGGCGGGTAATCCGCAGATCACGCCTGCGCACCTGCTGATGGCCCTGCTGACGCAGAACGACGGGATCGCCGCCCCGCTGCTGGAGGCCGTCGGTGTCGAGCCCGCCACCATCCGCGCCGAGACGCAGCACATTCTCGACCGGTTGCCCAGCGCCACGGGCGCCAGCACCCAGCCGCAGCTGTCCCGCGAGGCGCTGTCGGCGATGACCGCGGCCCAGCACTTGGCCACCGAGATGGACGACGAATACGTCTCCACCGAACACGTCATGGTGGGGCTGGCCAGCAATGACACCGATGTCGCCAAGCTGCTGACCGGTCATGGCGCGTCGCCGCAGGCCCTGCGGGAGGCGTTCGTGAAGGTGCGCGGCAGCGCGCGGGTCACCAATCCCGACCCCGAGGGCAGCTACCAGGCGCTGGAGAAGTACTCCACCGACCTGACCGCACGGGCGCGGGAGGGCGAGCTCGACCCCGTCATCGGCCGCGACACCGAGATCCGCCGTGTGGTGCAGGTGCTGAGCCGTCGCACCAAGAACAACCCGGTGCTCATCGGTGAACCCGGCGTCGGTAAGACCGCGATCGTCGAGGGACTGGCCCAGCGCATCGTCGCCGGTGACGTCCCGGAGAGCCTGCGTGACAAGACTGTCGTCTCGCTGGATCTCGGCTCGATGGTGGCCGGCGCCAAGTACCGCGGCGAGTTCGAGGAACGCCTCAAGGCCGTCCTCGACGACATCAAGAACTCGGCCGGGCAGGTCATCACGTTCATCGACGAGTTGCACACCATCGTCGGCGCCGGCGCCACCGGTGAAGGGGCGATGGACGCGGGAAACATGATCAAGCCGATGCTGGCCCGTGGTGAACTGCGCCTGGTCGGCGCCACCACACTCGACGAGTACCGCAAGTACATCGAGAAGGACGCCGCGCTGGAGCGCCGCTTCCAGCAGGTGCTGGTCGGCGAGCCCTCGGTCGAGGACACCGTCGGCATTCTGCGCGGACTCAAGGAGCGTTACGAGGTGCACCACGGTGTGCGCATCACCGACTCGGCTCTGGTGGCCGCGGCGACGCTGTCGGACCGCTACATCACCGCCCGGTTCCTGCCCGACAAGGCCATCGACCTGGTCGACGAGGCCGCCTCGCGGCTGCGGATGGAGATCGACTCCCGGCCGGTCGAGATCGATGAGGTGGAGCGGCTGGTCCGGCGCCTGGAGATCGAGGAGATGGCGCTGTCGAAGGAGGAGGACGACGCCTCCAAGGAACGGTTGGACAAGCTGCGTGCCGAGCTGGCAGACAACAAAGAAAAGTTGGCCGAGCTTACTGCCCGCTGGCAGAACGAGAAGGGCGCCATCGACGTCGTCCGCGAGCTCAAGGAGCAGTTGGAGACGCTCAAAGGTGAGGCCGACCGCGCCGAGCGGGACGGCGACCTCGGCAAGGCCGCCGAGTTGCGCTACGGCCGCATCCCAGAGATCGAGAAGAAGCTCGACGCGGCGCTGCCGCACGCCGAGGCTCGTGACGACGTGATGCTCAAAGAGGAGGTCGGACCCGACGACATCGCCGACGTGGTGTCGGCGTGGACCGGGATCCCGGCCGGCCGGATGCTCGAAGGCGAGTCGGCCAAGCTGCTGCGCATGGAAGACGAGCTGGGCAAGCGTGTGGTCGGCCAGCGGCGTGCGGTCACCGCGGTCTCCGATGCCGTCCGGCGCAGCCGCGCCGGGGTCGCCGACCCGAACCGACCGCTGGGCTCGTTCATGTTCCTCGGCCCTACCGGCGTCGGGAAGACCGAGCTGGCCAAGGCGCTGGCGGAGTTCCTGTTCGACGACGAGCGTGCGATGGTGCGCATCGACATGAGCGAGTACGGCGAGAAGCACTCGGTGGCCCGGCTGGTCGGTGCCCCTCCCGGCTACATCGGCTACGACCAGGGTGGTCAGCTGACCGAGGCGGTGCGGCGCCGTCCGTACTCGGTGATCCTGTTCGACGAGATCGAGAAGGCTCACCCCGATGTGTTCGACGTGCTGCTGCAGGTCCTCGACGAGGGCCGGCTCACCGACGGGCAGGGCCGCACGGTCGACTTCCGCAACACCATCCTGATCCTGACGTCCAACCTGGGCGCCGGAGGGACCGAGGAGATGGTGATGGCGGCGGTGCGTTCGGCCTTCAAGCCCGAGTTCATCAACCGCCTCGACGACGTCATCATCTTCGACGGGCTCAACCCCGAGGAACTGGTGTCGATCGTCGACATCCAGCTCCAGCAGCTGGCCAAGCGGTTGGCGCAGCGCCGGCTCACCCTGGAGGTGTCACTGCCGGCCAAGAAGTGGCTCGGTGAGCGCGGCTTCGACCCGCTCTACGGCGCCCGTCCGCTGCGTCGGCTCATCCAGCAGGCCATCGGCGACCAGCTGGCCAAGATGCTGCTGGCCGGCGACGTGCACGACGGTGACATCGTGCCGGTCAACGTCAGCCCGGACGGCGACAGCCTGGTTCTGGGCTGAGCGAGACCCCCGCCACAGCGGTTGTGGCGGGGGTACTTCGTCACCGACAGGGCGTCTAGCGCCTGTTCCGGCCCGAAATCGCGCGCTGAATGCACTGTCGACGCCAGGATCATCCCTCGTGACCCGGTTGTGATCTGTCCGAGTTCGGAGTGCGCCGCCCGCAGCGGATACTCTTGACCCAATGGTTCCGCTTTGGTTCACGCTGTCCGCACTCTGCTTCGTGGGTGCGGCGGTGTTGTTGTACGTCGATCACGACCGCCGCAGGGGTCTGGGCCGTCGGCGTAAGTCCTGGGCCAAGTCCCACGGCTTCGACTACGAGCAAGAATCCCTGGACATCCTCAAGCGCTGGAAGCGCGGCGTGATGTCGACGGTGGGCGATGTGCGGGCCCGCAACGTGGTGCTCGGCCAGATCCGCGGCGAGGCGGTGTTCATCTTCGACCTCGACGACGTGGCCACGATCATCGCGCTGCACCGCAAGGTCGGCACCAACGTGGTGGTCGACATGCGACTCAAGGGACTCAAGGAGCCTCGGGAGAGCGACATCTGGCTGCTCGGCGCCATCGGACCGCGGATGGTCTACTCCACCAACCTCGACGCCGCCCGCCGGGCCTGTGACCGCCGGATGGTGACGTTCGCCCACACCGCGCCCGACTGCGCCGAGATCATGTGGAACGAGCCGAACTGGACGCTGGTCAGCATGCCGATCACCAGCACCAGGGCCCAGTGGGACGAAGGCCTGCGCACCGTCCGTCAGTTCAACGATCTGTTGCGGGTGCTGCCTCCGGTTCCATCCACTTCCGGTCAGCCCGTCGCCCGCCGCAGCGGATCGCCCAGCCGTCCGTTGAGCCACGCCCCGGCCGGTCGAGGCGAGCCGCCTCCGCGGCCGGACATGCCGACCCGCGGCGAGATGCCCCCGCCGCGCAAGGACGCTGCTGGGCCGCCATCGAACTATGGGCCGCCGCGACCCGATGCCGGCCGCCGCGGCCCGCAGCCCCCGAGTGCGCCGCAGCCGCCCGGCGGGCGACAGTCGCCGAACTATCAGCGATAAGTATTCTGGCGGGCATGTCTCGCCCTGTAGCCCTGATCACCGGACCGACGGCCGGACTGGGGGAGGGCTTCGCCCGACGCTACGCCGCCGACGGCTATGACCTGGTGCTGGTCGCCCGCGACGCCGAACGCCTGGACCGGCTGGCCAGCGAACTGCGCGACCTGGTAGGGGTGCAGGTGGAGGTATTGCCTGCCGATCTGGCCGTCGAAGCGGACCGGCTGGCTGTGGCCGAACGGTTGCGTGCCGGAGTGCGGGTCCTGGTCAACAATGCCGGCTTCGGCACGTCCGGTGAGTTCTGGTCTTCAGACTTCGCGCAGCTGCGCAAGCAACTCGACGTCAACGTCACCGCGGTCATGCAACTCACCCACGCGGCGCTGCCCTCGATGCTGGCCGCCGGCGCCGGCACCGTGCTCAATGTCGCCAGCGTCGCCGGGCTGCTGCCCGGACGCGGTTCGACCTACTCGGCGTCCAAAGCATGGGTGGTGTCGTTCTCCGAGGGGCTGGCCAACGGGCTGTCCGGCACCGGCGTGGGGGTCCACGCGTTGTGTCCGGGCTTCGTGCACACCGAGTTTCACGAGCGTGCCGGCATCGACATGGCCGGCACCCCGTCGATGCTCTGGCTCGAGGTCGACGACGTGGTCCGCGACACGATGGCCGACGTCGCGAAGGGCAAAGTCGTGATCATCCCGGGCCTGCAGTACAAGGCGCTGACCACCGCCGGCCGGATGGTGCCGCGAAACCTGGTGCGCGCGTTGACGAAAGTCGTGGGCAAGGGCCGTGACCGAACCTGAGATCCGGTGCGGATAGTCGCAGTTCTGGCGGCGATGATGCTGGTGCTCGCCGCCTGCTCGAGTGACAACGCGTCGACGCAGGTCTACGGCGCCGACCGCGCGACCATCGGGGAGTCGCTGGCGATCCTGGGTTGGAACATGTCGATGGGCAACCTGCGCTTCGACGCCGACCACGTCCTCGTCGACGTCGAAGCCGCGCCGGCGCAGCAGGACGCCACGCCCGTGGCGGCCGAGGACCTTCGGTTCGGTCTGTACGGGGCGCTCGCCCACCCGATCGAAGCCCCGGCACTGCGTGGCTGCGACGACGTCGACAACCTCGACCTGCAACCGTTGACCGCGACGGCGCCGGACCGGATGGCCGGCACGGTGTGCCTGGGTCCGCTGCGCGACCGGTCCCAGTTGCGCGGCATCTACGTGTACTCACCGCGCGACCGGATCGCCGGCAGTACGGTCGCCTACCCGGCCGCCTTTCCGGTGGGCCTGCTGCCCACCGGCGACACCGACACCGGCCTGAACGTACACACCACCAGCCTGGACGCGTTCCGCGCCGACGGCGCCCGGATAGATCCGCCCGCGCTGGGCGACCCGGGTGCCTTCGAGGGCCAGGGCTACATGCTGATCGGTCTGCAGGCCGACGCGGAGGCCGCGCGCTACCGCGAGCAGGCCGCGCAACGCGGTGGGCCGCTGATGGTGCTGGCCGGACCGACACTGCCCGGCCGCGGACTCAGCCACGCCTGCAGCATCTACGGGGCGTCGGTGCTCGTGCTACCGGACGAATCGCGAGAGACTGTGCGCCTCAATGCATCTCTGTGCACTCAGGGTGAGATCAACAACGCGCTGCTGTATGCGACGGTGTCGGTGGCCGGCACCCGCGCCGCGCTGTGGACCGTCGATGAGCGACGCTGAACTACCCGGCCCCACCGAGTGGGGTGACGGCAACGGGGTCGGCCCCTGGCCGGGGCCGGCGCCCGATGATCCCCGGCTGGATCCAGAACTGCTGCGCGACGGGGACTCCCGCAACGTCGTCGACGCCTACCGGTACTGGACCCGGGAGGCCATCGTCGCCGACATCGACCACCGCCGGCATCGGCTGCACGTGGCCATCGAGAACTTCGGCAACGACGCCAACATCGGTGGTGTGGTCCGCGCGGCCAACGCATTCGCCGTGCATACCGTACACATCGTGGGCCGCCGCCGATGGAATCGTCGCGGTGCCATGGTGACTGACCGCTACCAGCGACTGCGGCACCATGACAGCACCGCCGAACTGCTCGCATTCGCCGCGCAGGAGGGACTGACCGTGGTCGCGGTGGACAATGTGCCCGGTGCGGCGCGGCTGGAGCAGACCGCGTTACCGCGAGACTGTCTCCTGATCTTCGGTCAGGAAGGTCCGGGCATCACCGAGGACGCCAAGGCTGGTGCGGCGTCAACGGTGTCGATCGCACAATTCGGTTCCACCCGCAGTATCAACGCTGCGGTCGCCGCCGGGATCGCCATGCACACCTGGGTCGTCCAGCACGCCGACCTGGGTCTGGCCTGGTAGCGGAGCGCTGCGCAGCAGCACCCAGACCGCCAAGGCGGCCACCAGCATCAACACCGCGCCGGCGCCGGCCGCGATGGACAAGCCGGTGGTGAAGGCTTCCTTAGCCGCAGCCAGTAGTGGTTCAGCCTGTGCCGCAGGGAGATTGGCTGCCTCGCGGGTAGCTGCCGCCAGCGAGTCGCGAGCGTGCGCCGCGGTGTCGGCGGGGATCCCGGCGGGTACCACGAACCCGCGGTAGACGGCGGTGACGATGGAGCCCAGCGTGGCGATACCCAGCGCCATGCCGAGCTCGTAGGCGGTTTCGGACACCGCGGCGGCCGCCCCGGCCCGTTCCTTGGGCACGCTGGCCAGGATCACGTCGCTGGCGACGGTGAACGCCAGGCCCAGGCCCACACCGACCACGAACAGCGCCACGCCCAGTTGCGGATAGGACGTCTCAGGCTCGATCAGCGTCAGCGTCGCCATCGCCACGCCGACCATCGCCAATCCGGCGGTCAGCACCGCGCGCTGGGTGAACCAGCGCACCGCCAACCCGGCCAGCACACCGAACACCGTGGCGGTCACCGCTGCCGGCAGTTCGGCCAGCCCCGCCTGCAGCGGACTGTATCCCTTCACCAGCTGGAAGAACTGGGACAGGAAGAACACCAGACCCGAAAGGCCCAGCACCGAAAGCAGATTCGCGCTTACGACCCCGGAGAACGCCCGGTTGGCGAACAGCCGGACATCGATCAGCGGGCTGGGCAGGCGCAGCTGGCGACGGACGAACCAGATCAGCGCGGTGACGCCGACGGCTGCGGCGGCTGCCACGTCGGCCCGCAGACCGTGCACAGCGGTCTCCTTGACCGCGTAGACCACCGCGAGGATGCCGACCATGGACAGCGCGACCGAGGGCAGGTCCCACGGACCGGGATCGGGATTGCGGTGCTCAGGCAACAGGATCAACCCCCCGACCAGCAGCACGACCATGACCGGCACGTTGATCAGGAACACCGAACCCCACCAGAAGTGTTCGAGCAGCACCCCGCCGACGACCGGACCCAGGGCGGCGCCGGCAGAGAAGGATGCGGCCCAGATCCCCACGGCCAGCGAGCGTTCCCGTTGTTCACTGAAGATGCCGCGGATCAGTGCCAGCGTCGCTGGGGCCAGCGTCGCGCCGGCCACGCCCTGCAGGGCACGCCCGGCGATGAGCAACTCGGCGGTCGGCGCATAAGCGGTCAACGCCGAGACACCGGCAAATCCGACCGCCCCGCACAGCAGCAGCCGGCGGTGCCCGATGCGGTCACCGAGGCTGCCCATGCTGATCAGCAGGCTGGCCAGCACGAACGAGTAGATGTCACCGATCCACAGGATCTCGGTGCCCGTCGCGCCCAGGTCGCGACTGATGAACGGGGTGGCCAGGGCCAGCACCGTGCCGTCGATGCCGATCAGCAGCACGGCCAGGGTCAGGATGCCCAGCGCCAGCCAGCGGCGCGTCATGAGTTACGTACTCCGTTCAACAGCAGTTCGACGATCATGTGGCCGAAGTCGCGGCCGGCTGCCCGGCCGTTCTGGATGGCCCAGGCGGCGCCGGCGACCAGGTTGTAGAGCGCCTCGGTGAGCCAGGCCGCCGACAGATCGGGGCGGAATTCACCGCTGCGCTGGCCTCGCTCGAACAGTGCGCCGATCGCGGCGTCGGCGTCGGCCCACTCCTGCAGCGAGTGCTCCATGTCGAGTTCCTGGCTCTGGCTGTAGAGCAGGGCCAGATACGGCGAGACCGGTTCGCACGCCGCCACCAGCCGGCGCAACGCGTCGGTGGCCGAACCACGCTGCAGATCGGCGGTGTCGAGGGCCTGGCGCATCTGCGTGATCGCGAAGTCGTCGAGTGCGGCCAGCAGCGCCGGCTTGCCCGCGAAGTGGCGGTGCAGCGTGGCGCGGCTGACACCCACGGCGGCCGCGATCTCGTCCTGGGTGGCGTTGGGGCGCCGGCCCAGGAAGTCCGCCGCCGCGCGCAGCAGCTCCTCGCGTTCCACAGCCATGAGACGATAGTAGACCATTTGAGACAAAAATGTCTCATTCAATACCTGCGGAAGCGGGCCTCCCGAATGGCTCCCGGTGAGGCAGGATCATCACCATGGATCAGATGTGGGCCAACCGCGCGGCCAGCGCCGAAGCGGCCATCACCCGGCGCCACCTGCGGCGGGTGTGGGGCTTGCCCGGGACCCAGCTCGGCGTGGTGGCGTGGCCGGCCACCGGCCGATACCGACGTTTCGGTACCTGGCACTACTGGTGGCAGGCCCACCTGCTGGACAACCTGGTCGACGCCCAGCTGCGCGACCCGAACCCGGAACGACTCAAGACGATCGTCCGCCAGATCCGCGGACACCGGATCCGCAACGTCGGCCGATGGGTCAACGACTACTACGACGACATGGCGTGGCTGGCACTGGCGCTGGAACGCAGCGCACGGCTGCTCGGGGTGCACCGCGACAAGGCACTCGAGACGTTGGCTGATCAGTTCGTCCGGTCCTGGGTGCCCGAGGACGGCGGCGGCATCCCGTGGCGCAAGCAGGATCAGTTCTTCAACGCTCCCGCCAATGGTCCAGCCGCGATCTTCCTGGCCCGCCACGGAGATCGGTTGCGGCGCGCGCAGCAGATGGCCGACTGGATCGATGAGACGCTGATCGACCCGGACACCAAACTGGTCTTCGACGGCATCAAGGGCGGCTCGTTGGTTCGCGCCCAGTACACCTATTGCCAGGGGGTGGTGCTCGGGCTGGAAACCGAACTGGCCGTGCGGACCTCCGACGAGCGACACCGCACCCGGGTGCACCGGCTGGTCGCGGCGGTCGCCGAACACATGGCCCCCGACGGGGTGATCCGCGGCGCCGGCGGCGGTGACGGCGGACTGTTCAACGGCATCCTGGCGCGCTATCTGGCCCTGGTGGCCACTGAGCTCCCCTCGACCGGCGCCGACGATGACCAGGCCCGCCAGACCGCGCGGTCGCTGGTGACGACGTCGGCGCGGGCTGCCTGGGACAACCGCCAGACCGTCGACGGCATGCCGCTGTTCGGTGCGTTCTGGGACCGCCTTGCCGAGGTACCGACGGCTTCGGCCTTAGCCGCCCGATCCGTGGACGGCGCGGTCAATTCCTCGGAGATCCCCGAGCGCGATCTGTCGGTGCAGCTGTCGGGCTGGATGCTCATGGAAGCGGCCCATACCGTCGCGGGCGATGAATCGGATCCCGTCGCGGGCGAGAGTGACTGAAGCGACGGCCTCGCGGGGCTTCCCGCTGCTGCCGTCCCGGCGCAATCGCGGCAGCAAGGCCACCAGAACCACCGACAACACCGCCGCAGCGCTACTGCTGGCCAGCACCCTCGTCGCCATCCTGTGGGCCAATTCGCCGTGGGCGCAGAGCTATTGGGCGCTGCTGGAGACCCACGTCAGCGTCGGGCTGGGCACCCACCATTTCGAGATGTCGGTCAAACATCTCGTAAACGACGCGCTGATGGCGTTCTTCTTCTTCATCGTCGGTTTGGAAGTGACCCGCGAGTTCACCATCGGAGAGCTGACCGACCGGTCCCGCGCGGCGGTGCCGGTGGTCGCCGCGGCCGCCGGGCTGGTGATCCCGGCAATGGTGTTCCTGGCGTTCAATCCGACCGGGGAGAACGCCCATGCCTGGGGTGTGGTGATCTCGACCGACACCGCATTCCTGATCGGCGCACTGGCCATCATCAAGCCGGTGTTCCCGGCCCGTGTTCGGCTGTTCCTGATCACCCTGGCAGTCGTCGACGATGTCGGCGCGCTGGCCGCCATCGCGGTGTTCTATTCCGACAACATCCAGGTCGGTCCGCTGGTGGTGGCGCTGCTGCTGCTGGTCGCCCTGGTGTCGGTGCGCACACTGCCCACGCTGCGTGGACCGGCCTATGCGGTGCTGGGTGTGGCGTTGTGGGTCGCGCTGTATCTGGCCGGGATCCACCCGACGCTGGCCGGTGTCGCGGTGGCGCTGTCGATTCCGGTCTTCACCCCGGAGCGACGCCCGGTCGAACGCGCCGTCGAACAGATCCGGGCGTTCCGCCAGTCGCCGAACTCGGACTATGCACGGGCGGCCAGCCGGTCCCTGCGCGAGTCGATCTCGATCAACGACCGGCTGCAGACCTCGGTCGGGCCGGTGGTGGCCTTCGCGATTCTCCCGTTGTTCGCTCTGGTCAACGCCGGTGTCCGGCTGGACGCCCACACCGTGCGGACAGCGTTCGGGTCGTCGCTGACGTGGGGCATCATCGCCGGGTTGGTGATCGGCAAGTTCGTCGGTATCACCGGTGCGACGTGGTTGATGCGGCGAAGCGGTCTGGGTGTGCTGGTGCCGGGGCTGTCGCTGCGCCGCATTGCCGGTGGTGCTGCGCTGTCGGGCATCGGTTTCACGATCTCGTTGTTCATCGTCGAGATCGCCATCGCCGATCCGCAACGTCAGGACCTGGCCCGAATCGGCGTGCTGGCCGCCTCGGTGCTGGCTTTCGGGCTGGGTTGGCTGATCTTCCGGATCACCGACCGGATCAGTCCCCCCGAGCCGGTCGGCCTCAAGCTCATCCGTCCCGTCGACCCCGAGCGCGACCACGTGCGCGGTCGTCCGGACGCGCCGCTGGTGCTGGTCGAGTACGGCGACTTCGAATGCCCGTTCTGCAGCCGGGTGACCGGGATGATCGACGAGGTGCGGGCGCACTTCGGGGACGACCTGCTCTACGTGTGGCGGCACTTCCCGCTGGAACGGGCCCATCCGCGGGCCTTCGACGCGGCGCGGGCGGTCGAGGCGGCCGCGCTGCAGGGCAGGTTCTGGGAGATGGCGCACGAGCTGTTCGACCACCAGGACGACCTGGAGTGGTCGGACATGTACCGCTACGCGGTCACGGTCGGCTGCGACATCGAACGCTTCGACCAGGACGTGCGGGTGCACTCCTCGAAGGTGCTGCACCGGGTCACCGACGACGCCGACGACGCCGAGGAGATGGACCTCAACGCCACCCCGACGCTGTTCGTCAACGGGGTGCGTCACCGCGGTCCGTGGGACGCCGCCAGTTTGATCCGCGCGCTCGAACAGAGCCGACACCGTGGTGATCGCTGACCTCGACAACCGCTAGCGTGATCGCGTGCTGAGAGTTGTCATCAACCTGGTCCGCGGCGGCCTCATGGGCGTCGCCGAAGTCATCCCCGGAGTGAGTGGCGGAACGGTTGCACTGATCGTCGGTGTCTACCAGACGCTGATCAACGCGATCGCCAATGTGGTGCTCTCGCTGCGGCAGCTCATCGGCCTCGGTACCGGAAAACCATCTGCGCGTGCCTCCGCCACCACCTTCCGGGCATTGCCCTGGCCGACCTTGATTCCGGTGGCGATCGGCATGGTGATCGCGCTGATTCTGGGAGCGCGGTTCATCGAGCCGCTGCTGGAGGAGTATCCGGTCCGGATGCGGGCGCTGTTCTTCGGACTCGTGCTCGCCGGTGTGTTCGTGCCCGCGCATATGGTGGTCCGCACGGCTGGGGGCGCATGGCGCGCCAAGGATCTCGCCGTCGGCGCACTCGCGGCGGTCTTTCTGTTCTGGCTCACCGGCGTGCCCCCGGCCAACATCGCCGACCCGGGTCCGATCGTGATCGTGCTGGCCGCCGCAGTGGCGATCTGTGCACTGGTGCTACCCGGGGTCTCCGGTTCGTTCCTGCTGCTGTCGATCGGCATGTACGAGACGACCATCGGTGCGGTCAACGAGCGCAACTTCGGCTACATCGCACTGTTCGGATTGGGTGCCGTTCTGGGTCTGGCCTCGTTCGTCACGCTGCTGAGGTGGCTGCTCGCGCACCGTGCCCGCATCACCTTGGTGGTCATCACCGGGCTGATGGTGGGATCTCTGCGGGCGCTGTGGCCGTGGCAGTCCGCCGACCGCGATCTGCTGGCGCCGTCCACCGACATCCCCATGGTGGTGCTGCTGTTCGTCGCCGGCATGCTGGCCGTCGTCGGGCTGATCGTTGTCGAGCGTCGGCTGGGGATTTCCGAGGAGCAAGGCAGCGATTGACCGGCACCGATCCGGCGCCGCCGATAGTGTCGGCGACATGGTGCAACGCTCGCGAACTCATCGTGCGGTCCAGCTGGCAGGGGCCGGCCAACCGCTGACCCTCGTCGACGTCGAGACCCCATCGCCGGCACCCGGGCAGGTGCGCCTCGACGTGGCGGCCTGCGGGGTCTGCGGAACCGATCGCGAGTTTCACGCCGACCATTTTCCGGGTTTGCAATGGCCGCTCACGCTCGGCCACGAGATCGCCGGAACGGTCGCCGAGGTCGGGGACGGTGTCGAGGACTTCGCTGCCGGGGATCGGGTGGCGGTCGGCTGGTTCGGCGGGAACTGCAACCGGTGCATCCCGTGTCGCAAGGGCTTCGTCATGCAGTGCAAGCGCATGGAGGTGCCGAGCTGGCACTACCCTGGGGGCTACGCGGAATCGGTGACGGTGCCGTGGACGGCGCTCGCGCGGGTGCCCGAGGGTCTGTCGTTCGTCGAGGCGGCGCCGATGGGGTGTGCGGGGGTGACGACGTTCAACGGCCTGCGCCAGACGCGCGCCAAGGCCGGCGACCTGGTCGCGATCCTCGGCATCGGCGGGCTCGGACATCTCGGGGTGCAGTGGTCGCGGGCGATGGGTTTCGAGACCGTCGCGATCGCGCGCGGCACGGGCAAGGCTGATGAGACCGAGGAGTTGGGCGCCCACCACTACATCGACTCGACCGCGCAGGACGTTGCGGCCGAACTGCAGAAGCTCGGCGGGGCCGTTGCGGTGCTGGCCACTGCCAACAATGCCGAGGCGATGGCCGCGACGGTCGGCGGGCTGGGTCCGGGCGGTGAGCTCGTCGTCGTCGGTGTCACCGCGGACAACCTGCCGGTCAGTCCGCTGGACCTGATCAACGCCGGTCTGTCGGTGACCGGGCATCCGTCGGGGACGTCGCGCGACGTGGAGGAGACCATGCGCTTCGCGGTGCAGAGTGGGGTCCGTGCGCAGATCGAGGAGATGCCGCTGGCCCAGGCCGCCGAGGCGTACGCCGCGATGGACGAGGGACGGGCTCGCTACCGGATGGTGCTGACCGTGTGATGCGGCCGTTTTCCTGAGATACTGCGGTATGCCGATTGCCACGCCCGAGGTCTACGCCGAGATGCTGAGCCGTGCCAAGGAGCACGGGTTCGCCTTCCCGGCCATCAACTGTGTCGGTTCGGAGTCGGTGAACGCCGCGATCAAGGGTTTTGCCGACGCCGGTTCGGACGGCATCATCCAATTTTCCACCGGCGGAGCGGAATTCGCGTCCGGCCTGGGTGTCAAGGAGATGGTGACTGGCGCAGTCGCGCTGGCCGAGTTCACTCACGTCATCGCTGAGAAGTATCCGATCACGGTGGCGCTGCACACCGATCACTGCCCCAAGGACAAGCTCGACAGCTATGTCCGTCCGTTGCTGGCGGTGTCTGCCGAGCGGGTTGCCGGGGGGCGCAATCCGCTGTTCCAATCGCACATGTGGGACGGCTCTGCGGTTCCGATCGATGAAAACCTCACCATTGCAAGGGAATTGCTGACCCTGGCCGTCGAGGCCAAGATCGTCCTCGAGGTCGAGATCGGTGTGGTCGGCGGGGAAGAGGACGGCGTGGAGGCCGAGATCGACGACAAGCTCTACACCACGCCGGAGGATTTCGAGAAGACCATCGACGCGCTCGGCGCCGGTGAGCACGGTAAGTATCTGCTGGCGGCGACGTTCGGCAACGTGCACGGGGTCTACAAGCCGGGCAATGTGGTGTTGCGGCCCGAGGTGCTGGCCGAGGGGCAGCAGGTCGCAGCCGCCAAGCTGGGGTTGTCACCGGATGCCAAGCCGTTCGATTTCGTCTTCCACGGCGGGTCGGGCTCGTTGAAGTCCGAGATCGAGGATTCGCTGCGCTACGGGGTGGTGAAGATGAACGTCGACACCGACACCCAGTACGCGTTCAGCCGTCCGATCGCCGGTCACATGTTCAGTAACTACGACGGCGTCCTCAAGGTCGACGGCGAGGTGGGCAACAAGAAGGCCTATGACCCGCGCAGCTACCTGAAGAAGGCCGAGGCCTCGATGAGCGAGCGGGTGGTCGAGGCATGCCGGGATCTGCACAGCGCGGGCCGGAGTGTGACGGCCGGCTGAGCCGGCCAATGCGATCGAGCCGGCTGAGGCCCGCTAATTGGTCTGGCAGACCTTCCACTGGTCGTCGCGGAACTGCAGGTCGAAGCTGCGGGTCGAGCGCGTCTGAGGGTCGTAGGCCATGAACGTGGTGACATTGGCCTCGGCGTGGTCGCCGTTGACGACGATCTGGTCGATGCTGGCCACCACCGGGTACTGCTTGGCGGCGGCGACCCGGCCGTGGATGTCGGCCCACCGCCTGTCGTCGTAGTTGACGTAGGTGTCGCGCTTGGAGCCGCAGGTGATGCTGCGCAGTTGGGCCAGATCACCGTTCTGTACCGCGGTGTCGAAGTTCTGGATCGTGGTGCGGACCTGCTCCTCCTGGGACACCCCCGACACCCCGCCGCGCGTCAACAGGATGGTGCCCAGGATCGCGATGGCGGCCAGCGCCGCGATGATCACCACGATGGCCACCACCCAGCCCCAGTGCCGCCTTTCCCTGGGCGGCTTGGGCGCATCGCCACGTGGTGGAATCATTTGTGGACCAGTCGCTTTGGCGCTGGCGAACACCTCGGTGGCCGGTTCGTTGGGCCGGTTGATGATCTGGGTCGAGCCGGCGTCGAAGCCCGACGGCGCGGTGTAGCGGCGCTCGCCGGGGTCCACCGGTTGGCCTGATCCGGGCGCTTGCTGCGGGCTGATGATCTCGGTGGCGGGCTCGTGGTCGGGATCGGGTTCGCCCAGCACCTCGGTTTCGGCGTCGGACTCGGCACCGCCGGGCGACTCGGGCGGTGAATCCTCGTCGGCGGGCTTGTCCGGATCTTCCGGCCCTGTGGGGTTCGACATCGGTGTGGCGGTCCTCCCTTGCGGTGCTACGGCCGAAGCTTAGCGATCCAGGGTGACGATCGCCCACGGCCGCACGGCACAATGAAACCCATGACTCGGATGGGTGACCTCCTCGGACCCGAACCAGTGTTGCTGCCCGGCGATCCCGATGCCGAGGCCCGGCTCACCGCGGCCGAGGACCCGACCTCGGTGGCAGCCGCACACCCGACGGCGTCGATCGCGTGGGCTGTTCTCGCCGAGCGGGCCCTCGACGACGATCAAACCATCACTGCCTACGCCTACGCCCGCACCGGCTATCACCGCGGCCTGGACCAACTGCGCCGCAACGGGTGGAAGGGTTTCGGTCCGGTGCCCTTCGGTCACGAGCCCAATCGCGGGTTCCTGCGTTGCGTCGCGGCGTTGGCGCGGGCCGCCGACTCGATCGGCGAGTCCGACGAGTATCAGCGCTGCCTGGATCTGCTCGACGACTGCGACCCGGCCGCGCGCGGCGCTCTCGGTCTGTCCTGACCGTCACCGCTGCGTCTGGCACGCACAGTCTGCTGCCGCGTCGGGCGGCTCGACCTGCACGGTGGAGTGTTCCAACCCGCGCGAGCTGAGCACGGCGCGGGCGTCGTCGAGCACCCGCGCCGAGTCCCGCCTGCTGGTCAGGTGCGCGGTGACCATGTCCTTGCCCGGAACCAGCGTCCACACATGCAGATCGTGCACCTCGGTGACGCCGTCGACGGCGGCCAGCGCCCTGCGCAGTTCCTCGACGTCGATATGGCTCGGGGAGCTTTCCGACAGGATCCGCAGCGCGGCCCGGGCCAGCGAGATGGCGCGGGGTAACACCCACAGCGCCACGAAGACCGCCACCACGATGTCGGCGTAGGGCCATCCGGTGGTGACGGTGACGATGCCGGCGATCAGCACCCCGACACTGCCTACGGTGTCGGCCAGCACCTCCATGTAGGCGCCTTTGACCGCCAGGCTCTGCCGGGAGTGTGACCGCAACAGCATCACGACGACGAGGTTGGCGGCCAGCCCCGCCAGCGCGACGACGATCAAGGGCACGCCCGGCACCTCGGGCGCGTCACCCAGGCGTTCGAGGGCCTCGTAGAGGATGAACGTCGCCACGCCCAGCAGCAGCACCGCGTTGGCCACCGCGGTGAACACTTCGGCGCGGTGCCAGCCATAGGTGCGTGCCGGTGAGGTGCTGCCGCGACGGGCCAGCAGCACCGCGGTCAGTCCCATGAACATCGCGACCAGGTCGGTGAGCATGTGCCCGGCATCGGCCAGCAGGGCGATCGAGTTGATCGACAGCGCCGTGATCAGCTCGACCAGGAAAAACACGGTCAAGATGGCGGCGGCCAGGATCATCCGGGAGACCCGGGCATCGGTGTGACCGTGATCGTGTCCCGCACCCATGCGGATCAATATATGCGCATTACCGCATATGTGACAAGCGGCTACAGCCACGCCGCCCAGAAGCGCGTCAACCGCCCGCCGAGCGACGACAGCGCGGACGGCACTCCCGACAGCTCGAACACCCAGTACACGGCGCCGAAGAACCACTGGTTCAGCGGCGGGGTGAGCAGCACGACCAGCAGGACCAGGAAGCCCCACTGACTGACCGGTGCCACTGCGCGCCGGGTCGCGTCGCTCAGATGCGGCTCGAGTGCGCCGTAACCGTCCAGTCCCGGGATCGGCAGCAGGTTCAGCAGCAGGGCCGTCACCTGAAGGAACGCCAGAAACGCCAGCCCGGCCCAGAACACTGCGCGGGCAGGGTCGAACAGCACACGGGTCACCACCAGCAGCACCACGGCCAACACCAGGTTCATCGCCGGGCCCGCCAGGCTGACCACGGTCCGCTGCCGGCGCGTCATCGCCGAGGTCTGCAGATAGACCGCGCCGCCGGGCAGGCCGATCCCACCCAGCGCGATGAACAGCACCGGCAGGCCCAGCGACAGCAGCGGATGGGAGTACTTGCGTGGATTGAGCGTCAGATAACCCCGCCCGGCCACCCCGTGATCCCCGAACCGCCATGCGGTGTAGGCGTGACCGAACTCGTGCAGGCACAGCGACACCAGCCAGCCGCCCAGCACCAGGACGAACACCCCGACGTAGGCCATCGGCTGCACCCGCTCGGCCGCCAGCCACGCCAGCACCCCACCGGCGACCGTGGTGGCCACCAGAAACCAGAACCACACGCTCGGCCGCACGGACTGGCGCAGCGGGCCCATGCTCACGGTGGCCCGAACCTGCCCGTTGGTACCCGGGCCCAGCCCTCGGTGTGGCGGTAGAACGTCGAGCGCCGGACCTCCCGGGGGCCCGGCTGCCCGTCGCGGATCACCCGCGCACCGGTGGTGCCGAGCTGGGCGGCCCGCCCGGCCACCCACCGCGTCGGGCGCAGCCGGCCCCGCCACACCGTTGCGCGCAGCCCGGGCAGCGACGCGGTCGGTTCCACCCGGACCGCACCGGTGCGGCCGTCGAACAACCGCTCGTCATCGACGACTGCCTCACCCTCGATGGTGGTCCGGCCTTCCGGCGGCACCCAATAGGCCGCGCCGACGATGACCGCGCCGGTCTCGTCGCGGATCAGCGGGGTCCGCATCGCGGCAGCCCGGCGCGCCCGACGGGCCTGCCACCACCGCCGCACGTGGGCCACTTCGACGTCGAGGCGGTCGGTGCGCAGCAGGTGTTTCAACACCGCGGCGAGGTCGGCATTCGAACCGACGACGAGCACGCGCCGGCACGCCACAGCGTCCTCGACGCGGTCCAGGACGGGTAGTTCGCGAATCGCCCGCGGGACCCGTCGGCCCGCGCCACGGCACACCGCAATGGGGTAGGAGTCCACGCTGCTCCTTGGCAGGACCGGGATCAGATAAGGTAGCTCACCGGCTGCACACATTATCGAGGGCGGAATGCTCGGAAGACAGCGGGAGACGACGCATGCCGGCAATCGTCCTCATCGGCGCCCAGTGGGGTGACGAGGGCAAAGGAAAAGCCACCGATCTGCTCGGTGGTCGCGTCCAGTGGGTTGTCCGCTACCAGGGGGGCAACAACGCGGGGCACACCGTGGTGCTGCCCACCGGCGAGAACTTCGCCCTGCACCTGATCCCGTCGGGCATCCTTACCCCCGGGGTCACCAACGTGATCGGCAACGGTGTGGTCGTCGACCCGGCCGTGCTGCTGACCGAGCTGCGCGGCCTCGAGCAGCGCAACGTCGACACCGAGCGGCTGTTGATCTCGGCCGACGCGCACCTGCTGATGCCATACCACGTCGCGATCGACAAGGTGGTGGAGCGCTATGCCGGCAGCAAGAAGATCGGCACCACCGGCCGCGGCATCGGTCCGTGCTACCAGGACAAGATCGCCCGGCAGGGCATCCGGGTCGCCGACGTACGGGACCCGAAGATTCTGGCCGAGAAGATTCAGGGCGCACTGGAATTCAAAAATCAGGTGCTGGTCAAGATCTACAACCGCAAGGCGCTCGACCCCGCCGAGGTGGTCGACAATCTGCTGGCCCAGGCCGAAGGTTTCAAGCACCGCATCGCCGATGCCCGGCTGCTGCTCAACACCGCGCTGGACAACGGTGAGACGGTGCTGCTGGAAGGTTCGCAGGGCACGCTGCTCGACGTCGACCACGGCACGTATCCGTTTGTCACGTCGTCGAATCCGACCGCCGGGGGCGCTTCGGTCGGTTCCGGCATCGGCCCCACCCGCATCACCACGGTGCTGGGAATCCTCAAGGCCTACACCACTCGGGTGGGCTCCGGTCCGTTCCCCACCGAGCTGTTCGACGAACACGGCGAGTACCTGGCCAAGACCGGTGGAGAGGTCGGTGTCACCACCGGCCGGGCCCGCCGCTGCGGATGGTTCGACGCCGTCATCGCGCGCTACGCCACCCGGGTCAACGGGATCACCGATTACTTCCTGACCAAGCTCGACGTGCTGTCGAGCCTGCAGACCGTGCCGATCTGTGTCGGTTACACCGTCGACGGCAAACGCACCGACGAGATGCCGATGACACAGAGCGACATCGCGCTCGCCGAGCCGATCTACGAGGAGATGCCCGGCTGGTGGGAGGACATCTCCGGCGCCCGGGAGTTCGAGGACCTGCCGGCGAAGGCCCGTGACTACGTGCTGCGCCTGGAAGAGCTTGCCGGAGCGTATATCTCGTGCATCGGTGTCGGACCTGGCCGGGACCAGACCATCGTGCGCCGAGACGTGCTGGAGGCGCGGTGACCGATTACGGACTCGATCCACGCCGCGCCGACCCGGACTACGACCGCCACGGCGGATTCCCGCTCTTCGAGCCGGCCGACCCCGGCCCGGGTTTCGGCCGGTTCCTGACCGCGATGCGGCGCGCGCAGGATCTGGCGGTCTCGGCCAACCCCGATCAGCAGAGCTGGGAGCAGGCTGCAGATCTGGCCGAACAACTGGTCGCGCTGCTGGCACCGCACGAGGCCGGTGAAGGCGTCGGCCCGGCCAACCGGGTACCGGCGCTGCCGGGTGCCGGCAGCCTGCTGATGCCGCCGTACCGGGTGACCACGTTCGAGTCCGACGGCGTCGAACTGGAGGTCGAGTTCAGCCGATTCTCGGTGGGCGGTAACAACGCCGTCCACGGCGGAGTGCTCCCGCTGCTGTTCGACTCGGTCTTCGGCATGGTCATTCATGCCACCGGCCGTCCGATCAGCCGCACCGCCTTCCTGCACGTGGACTACCGCAAGGTGACCCCGATCGACACCGTGCTGACCGCCCGAGGCTGGGTGCGTGAGGCGCAGGGGCGTAAGGCGTTCGTCAACGCCGAACTGCGTCATCCCGACGGGAGTCTGCTCGCCGAGGCCAACGGCCTGATGATCCGCTTACTGCCCGGCCAACCGTGAACGCCGATGGAAAAAGGGCTTGGCGAATTCTTTCGGAGCTGGTGGCGCCAGCCGTTTGACTTCGACTGGACCATCCGGCATTTGCGGGCGCGCGGAATGCTGCGGATCCACCAGGTCTTCATCGGATGCTTCGCGCTGCTCTACGGCCTCACCGCGACGCTGACGGTGCAGGGCGGGCTGGTCGACGGTGGCCCGCCCGGCGGCCGGATCATCGTGATGGTCATCGCGGTGAGTTCGACGGTACTCGGCGTGATCTGGATCGTCGGACCGTGGCCGACCGAGCGGCAGTCCGCGGCGTTCGTCATCTACGCCGACTTCGCCGTGGTGGCCGTGATCGCCTGCTGTGCCGATGCATTCGTTGCGATGCCGGGGTTGGCGCTGCTGGCGGCCAACGGCATCTACATGGTCATTGCACACGGTCCCCGCGCGATGCTGGCGCACCTGCTGTTCACCATCGTGGCGTTCGCGTACTTCTACGGCCTGGCGCTCTACCAGGGGACCGCGTCGGCGACGGTCACCACCGTGCGACTGTTGGTGTTGATGCCGACGGTCGTCGGCATGCCGGTGATCGTGCAGTCCTATCTGCTGGCGTTGCGGATAGGCGCGATGGACGCGTTGCACGATCCGCTGACGCGGCTGTACAACCGGCGCGGATTCGACGTCGACGTGGCAGAACTGGTGCCGACCGGTAGCGGCCGGATCGGCGTGCTGGCCATCGACGTCGACAAGTTCAAGGCGATCAACGACGGGTACGGCCACGATGCCGGCGACCGGGTGCTGGTGGCGGTCGCCGACGCGGCGCGCGATGCGGTGTCGCGGCTCGGCGTGCGGTCGGTGACCGCACGCACCGGTGGTGAGGAGTTCGTGATCGTGGCCGACGCTGCGCCGGCCACGATGCGCCAGCTGGCCGAGCTGATGCATCAGGAGCTCTCCGGCATCGACGCGGCCATGGTCCCCACGGTCAGCATCGGGGTCGCCACGATGCGCCTGGACGGTCATGACGTGCGCGAGGCAGTGCGTGCCCTGGTCGAGCGGGCCGATCAGGCGATGTATCGGGCCAAGAACGCCGGCGGCGATCAGACGGTGGTCGCCGAGCCGCTCAGTCCCGACTGAGCGTGCCGTTCAGTCCTCGAAGCGCAGCGCGTTGGCCGGGCACAGGTTGATGGCGTCGCGCGCGTGCTCGATCGACTCACCGGTCACCTCTTCGGTGAGTACGACGACGATGCCCTCGTCGTCTTGGTCGAACACCTCGCCGGCGACCATCACGCAGTTGCCGGCCTGGATGCAGAATTCGCGCTCGGCGGCCACTTTCATGTGTTGCTCAGAAGTCATCTCATCCCTACTGCGCAGTCATCGGTCACCAGGTGACCCTCAACGATGCCAGACCGTAGATGAAATGGAAGCCGCGGAACGGCACATCGTCGAAGTCTTCGGCCAGTGCCAGCGCCGGGAACCGCCGCAGCAACGCCGGGAAGGCGGTCTGCATCTCCATCCGTGCGAGCGGCGCGCCCAGGCAGTGGTGCACACCGTGACCGAAACCGACGTGGCCGAGGGCGGCGCCGCGGCTGATGTCGAACACGTCCGCGCGCTCGACGAAGGCGTCGTCCCGGTTGGCTGCCGGCAGCGAGGCGAACACCAGCGACCCGGCGGGGATCTCGACGCCGGCGAGCTCGACGTCGCCGGTCGTCAGCCGCGGTATCGCCGTGTGCACGATCGACAGCCAGCGCATCAGCTCCTCGATCGCCGGTGCCACCGCGTCGGGGTCGTCGCGGACGGCGGCGAGCTGATCGGGGTGGCGCAACAGGGTCAGCGTTCCCAGCGCCAGCATGTTCGACGTCGTCTCGTGTCCGGCCAGCAGCAGCAGGCCGGCGATCCCGATCAGCTCGTCGTCGGTGAGGTCGTCGCCGTGCTCTCGGATGAGCATGCCGAGGATGTCGTCCTGGGGCTCCGACCGGGCCGCGGCGACCAGCCTGCCCATGTACTCGCGGCCCTCGCGCTGCAGTTCCAGGCGTTCCGGGATCGGGATCGACAGGTCGAGCTGGCGGGCGCTGCGTCGCTGGAAGTCGTCGCGGTCGGCGTAGGGCACCCCGAGCAGTTCGCAGATCACCAGCGACGGGATGGGCAGGGCGAAGTGCTCGACCAGATCGGCGGGAGCGCCCGCGGCGGCCATCGTGTCGAGGGCGCCCTCGACGATCTCGACGATGCGCGGCTGCAGCCGCTTCATCCGCCGGAAGGTGAACTCGCTGGTGAGCATGCGGCGTAGCCGCTGGTGCTCGGGCGGGTCGAGCGCGAGCAGGTTGCCGGCGCGGGCGCGGGTCAGCTCGTCCTGGTCGATTCCCACCCCGGGGGCCGCCGGTCGGCGGTTGGAGAAGCGGTGGTGATCGGAGAGCACGGTCTTGACGTCGTCATAACGCGTCACCAGATAGGCCTGCATACCGAACGCGCCGGTCACCGTCGTGACCCCGGCATCGCGCCGCGCGTCGCGCAGCTCGGGCACCGGTTCCAGACCGGCCCTGCGCATGTGCAGCGGCGGCGGCGGTGTCCCGGTCATGCATCGACGTTACGGTCTGCTCGCAGAGCAGGCCACCAGACCTTCGGGCCGATGAGGGTGAACAGCGCGGGGATGATCACCGTGCGGACGACGAAGGTGTCCAGCAGGATGCCGAGGCCGACGATGATCCCGATCTGGGTCAGCACGATCAGCGGCAACACCCCGAGCACGCAGAACACCGAGGCCAGCACGATTCCGGCGCTGGTGATGACGGCTCCGGTGGCTGATACCGCGCGCACGATGCCGTCGCGGGTGCCGTGGGCAGGGGTCTCCTCGCGCGCCCGGGTGACCAGGAAGATCGTGTAGTCCACGCCCAGGGCGACCAGGAACAGGAACGCGAACAGCGGGGCGGTGACGTCCAGCGCGGGGAACCCGAACACGTGCACGCTGGCCCAGCCGCCCACCCCGAGCGCGGCCAGCGCACTGAGCACGGTGGTCGAGACCAGGATCAGCGGCGCCAGCGCCGAGCGCAGCAGCACATAGAGCACTGCGAGCACGACGATCAGGATCGCCGGTACCACCACGGCCCGGTCGTGGGCTGCCGCGGCGGCTGCGTCGCGCGCCTGGGCGTCCGAACCGCCGACCAGTGCGCGTTCATCGGCGGCGTGCACGTTGTCGCGCAGCGCGTCGATGGTCTCGAACGCCTCGTCGGAAGCCGGCTCGGCGGCCAGCACCACCGACCACTGGGTCAACCCGTCCGGCGAGGTACCGGCGGGGTCGGCTGAGACCACACCCTGGGTCTCGGAGATGGCCCGTTGCACCTGTGCGCTGCGGTCGGTCGCGGCGATCACCCGGGCCGGATCGGTCACCCCGCTGGGGAAATGAGCGGCCAGCCGGTCATATCCGTTGACCGACTCGGCCTCGACGCGGAACTGTTCGGTCTGGGACAACCCGACCGGGGTCGCGAACAACCCGGTGCACAGCACGGCCAGTGCGCCGATGGCCACCGTCGACACGACACCGGGGCGTCGGGCCACCCCGGCCGCAATCCGGTGCCAGATGCCGGTGTCGGTCAGCGCCCGGTCCCCGACCCGGGGAATGAAGGGCCAGAACAACTTCCGGCCGAACACTCCGAGCAGAGGCGGCAGTACCAGCAGCACGAATGCGGCTGCGACCAGCAGGCCGGATGCGGCCTGTACTCCCAGGCTGCGGGTGCTCGGCGAGGTTGCCAGCAGCAGCGTCAGCAGGGCCAGCACCACGGTGGCGTTGCTGGCGAGGATGGCCGGACCGGCACGGCGCACCGCGGTGTCCAGCGCCTGCCAGTGCGAGTCCGTGCGGGCCAACTCTTCCCGGTAGCGCGAGATCAGCAGGAGCGCGTAGTTCGTTCCGGCCCCGAAAACCAGCACGCTGGTGATGCCCGCCGTCGACCCGTCGGGGGTCATGCCGAACAGTTCGGCCACGGCGGTGCCCAACACGGAGCCGACCCGGTCGGCGAAACCGATCACCAGGAGCGGCGCCAGCCACAGCACCGGTGAGCGGTAGGTGACGATCAGCAGCAGCGCCACCACGGTCGCGGTGACCGCGAGCAACGTGACGTTGGCGCCGGAGAACGAGTTCGCGATGTCGGCACCGAAGGCCGGTCCACCGGTGATCTCGGCACGCAGATCGCCGGGCAGCCCGTCGTCGGCCGCGCCGCGCAACTCCTCGACCTTGTCGGTCAGCTCGAAGCCGGACAGTTCGGTACTCAGCGCGACGGTGACGACCGCGGCCGCGCCGTCATCAGAGACCAGCGCCGGCGGGCCAACCGGTGGCGCCGTGCCGGCGGCGGCCAGCAGTCGCTGGCGCGCGTCGTCGACCGCGGCGCGGTCCTGCGGGGTCAGCACCGATCCGTCCGCGCGGGTGACGACCAGGATCGCGGGTACCCGGTCTCCGCCGGGGAACCCGGCGCGGGCAGCCTCGGCGCGCGCGGATTCGGCGTCGGCGGGAACCGCGACCGGGGACTGTTGTCCGGAGTCGCTACTGCCGACCAGGCCCATCAGGGCACCCGACAGCGCCACGATGACCAACGCAAGCATCCAGGAGAAGCGTCGCGACATGCCTCCAATATTTCAGAGAATTAATCATTAATCAACTTAAATTCGATAGGGTGGGGGAGTGGACAGCGCGGATCGGGAAGGACTGGAAGCACTCATCGCCGCCGACGTCCGGGCGCTCACGGCGGCTTCGGATCGGATAGGCCACGACTTCGCGGGCCTGCACGCCTTGACGGCCAACGACTTCCGCGCGTTGCTGCACGTGATGGTGGCCGAATCGGCCGGCGAGCCGCTGACTGCGGGGGAACTCAGCCGGCGGCTGGGAGTATCCGGCGCGGCGGTGACCTACCTGGTCGAGCGGATGATCGCGTCCCGTCACCTGTTGCGCGGTGCCGACCCTGCCGACCGGCGCAAGGTGCTGTTGCGCGTCGCCGACCACGGCACCGCCGTGGCCCGGGACTTCTTCACCCCGCTGGCTGATCACACGCACATCGCACTGGCCGAGCTGCCCGACCGTGACCTGGCCGCTGCGCACCGGGTGTTCGGCGCGCTCATCGACGCGATGGTGCAGTTCCGGACGGAATTGGAGGCCGACCCGCAGCCCGGTGGTCCCCACCGGTCGCCCGGGTCTGGCAGGCTGGATCGTCGATGAGTGAGACGACGGATAGCGGCTCGGTCGCCGAACACGCGGCCGGCCCCGGCACGGCCACGGTGATGCTGCTGGGAGCCGGTGAACGCAGCCGCGAGCTGGTGTTGGCGTTTCAGCGGCTCGGGGCGACGGTCATCGCTGTCGACGAGTACTCCGGGGCGCCCGCGCACCAGGTGGCCGACCGCAGCGCGGTGCTGACCCTGACCGATACCGCAGCCCTGGCCGAGCTGATCGAGTCCGAAAATCCGGACATCGTGGTCGCCGACACCGGCGCGGTCGCCACCGACGCACTGATCGCGGTGGCCGAACGCGGCGAGGTCGAGGTGTTCCCCACCCCCCGCAGCGCCCGTCTGTCGCTGGACGGCGAGGGACTGCGACGGCTGGCCGCCGACGAACTGGGCCTGCCGACCGCACCGTTCTGGTTCGCCGGCTCGGTCGACGAGCTCGCCGCGATTGCGACGCATGCCGGATTCCCGCTGGTGGTCAAGCCGGTCGCGGCGGCGCCCGGGGAGGGACAGTCGGTGCTGTTGCGGCCCGACGACATCGAGCCGGCCTGGCGCCGCGCCGTCGCCGGCGGCCGACTGAGCCTGCACCGGGTGATGGTCGAGTCGGTCGTCGAGGTCGACGTCGAGGTGACGTTGTTGACCGTGCGTACCACCGGCCCGGCCGGGCCGGCGGTGTCCTTCTGCGAGCCGATCGGGCACCACGAACTCGACGGCGGCACCATCGAGGCCTGGCAGCCCCAGCAGCTGTCCCCGGCGGCGCTGGACGCGGCGAAGTCGATCGCGGCCCGGATCGTCAACTCCCTGGGTGGCCGCGGCGTGTTCGCCGTCGAACTACTGGTGCGCGGCGACGAGGTGTACTTCGCCGACGTGCGGCCCCGCCCGCACGACACCGGGTTGGTGACGCTGCGATCGCAACGCCTCAGCGAGTTCGAGTTGCATGCGCGGGCCATTCTCGGGCTGCCGGTGGACACGATCATGATCTCGCCCGGCGCGATCGAGGTGAATTATCGGACCTCGGAGAACACCGCCGCAGGCGATGTGTCCCGGCGGGCCGTGCTGGCCGAAGCGCTGGCGGTCGCCGAGAGCGATGTCCGGCTCTTCAGCGGCGCCGACCAGTCCGCCGGCCGGCCGTGGCACACGCTGGCCGCGGCGACCGCTCCCGACGTCATCGTCGCGCGCGATCGCGCTCGCCGTATCGCCGCGGCCATCCGGAATCTTCGATGAGCGAGTCCGACGGTTCCGACAAATCCGGGCCGTCCGACGAATCCACCGGCAGCAGCGCCGGTCCGTTCCTCGGGGCGCTGACGATCATTGTCGCCGTCGTGATCGCAATCTGGTTGTTCAACGTGTTCTCCGGCGACGAACTGACTGACGAACAACAGATCGCCCGCGCGGCAGCGGGGCAGAACGACGCGTTGCAGCGCTCCGACTACGCCGCATTCCAGTCCTATTCTTGTCTCGCCCAGCACCGCACCGAGTCTGAAATCCTGGATCGGCAAAGGGATTCCGAGCAGCAGCGGGGTAACCGGGTGGTGGAGCGGCTGAACTCCATCGCCATCGACGGTGACCGGGCCACCGCGGAGGTCACCTACTACTTCCTCGATGACCGTGACACCAAGGAGACGGTCCCGATCACCTTCCTGCGCGAGGGCGGGGGCTGGAAGGTCTGTTCGCTCGGCCCGAGCTAGCTGTGCGACACTCCTGACCGTGAGTTACGCCGGAGACATCACGCCGGAACAGGCATGGAAGCTGCTGAGCGAGAATGCCGATGCCGTGCTGGTTGACGTTCGTACCGATGCCGAGTGGCGCTTCGTCGGGGTGCCGGATCTGACGTCGCTGCAGCGCGACGCGGTGTTCATCGAATGGAACCGCAGCGACGGGTCGCGCAACAGCGGCTTCGTCGAGGACCTGCTCGCCGCCGGCGTCGCCCCCGGGCAACGTCCGGTGGTGTTCCTGTGTCGCTCCGGCAACCGGTCGATCGGTGCCGCCGAGGCGGCGACCGAAGCCGGTATCGGACCGTCTTACAACATCCTCGACGGGTTCGAGGGCGATCTCGACGAGCACAAGCACCGTGGGGCCACCGGCTGGAAGGCCGTCGGGCTGCCCTGGAAGCAATCATGAGCATCCGGACCCCCCAGCCGCTGCCCGACGGTGTCAGCCAGGAGACCATCGGGGTGCGCGGCGGCCTGTTGCGCTCGGGGTTCGAAGAGACCGCCGAGGCGATGTATCTGACCTCCGGCTATGTCTACGAGAGCGCGGCGGCTGCCGAGCAGGCATTCACCGGCGAGATCGACCGCTACGTGTATTCGCGCTACGGCAACCCCACCATCTCGATGTTCGAGGAACGGTTGCGCCTGATCGAAGGTGCCCCTGCCTGCTTTGCCACCGCGACGGGCATGTCGGCGGTGTTCACCGCGCTGGGTGCGCTGTTGGCCGCCGGCGACCGGCTGGTGGCTGCACGCAGCCTGTTCGGGTCGTGTTTCGTGGTCTGCAACGAGATCCTGCCGCGGTGGGGCGTGGAGACGGTGTTCGTCGACGGGGACGACCTCTCGCAGTGGGAACAGGCGCTGTCGGTCCCGACGCAGGCGGTCTTCTTCGAGACGCCGTCGAATCCGATGCAGCAGCTCGTCGACATCGCCGCGGTCTCCGAGCTGGCTCACGCGGCCGGCGCAAAGGTGGTGCTGGACAACGTCTTTGCCACCCCGATCCTGCAGCAGGGTTTCCCGCTGGGTGTCGACGTGGTGGTGTACTCGGGCACCAAGCACATCGACGGTCAGGGCCGCGTGCTCGGCGGGGCGATCCTGGGCAGCCGGGAGTACATCGACGAACCGGTCCAGAAGCTGATGCGCCACACCGGACCTGCGCTGAGCCCGTTCAACGCGTGGACCCTGCTCAAGGGTCTGGAGACGTTGGCGCTACGGGTGGAGCACCAGAACTCGTCGGCGCACCGCATCGCGGAGTTTCTGGAGCAGCATCCGGCGGTGGGCTGGGTGCGGTATCCGTACCTGGCTTCACATCCACAGCACGACCTGGCCAAGCGGCAGATGACCGGCGGCGGAACGGTGGTGACGTTCGAGCTCAAGAGCGCCACCAAGCAACGTGCCTTCGAGGTGCTCGACAAGCTGCAGATCATCGACATCTCCAACAACCTCGGCGACGCCAAGTCGTTGATCACCCATCCGGCGACCACCACACATCGTGCGATGGGGCCCGAGGGCCGCGCCGCGATCGGGCTGGGCGACGGGGTGGTCCGGATCTCGGTGGGACTTGAGGGAGTCGACGACCTGATCGGCGATCTGGACCGGGCGCTCGGGTAGGTGTCTCGACGTTCGGAGCAGAAGAAGGCGCGCCGGCGCAAGCGGCAGAGCGCCCGCGGGCAGACCTGGCTGCCGGCACACGTCGCCGATGAGCTGGAGGTCGCGGCCGGCCTCGAAGAGTTCGACGCCCGGCTCACCGAACGCGGCTGGGCGTTCTCGGAGGAGGCCGACGACGAGGTGGGCGTGGTGTGGTTCTGGCCGCCCTCGCACGCCGAGGTGGCCGACGACAGCGAACTGGTCGACGCCACCGTGGTGTTGCTGACACCCGAGGACGGCGGCCAGACGGCGCACGTCGTGTTCGTCGGCACCGCCGAGGACTACCAGTTCGGTCTCGAGGAGCTCTTCGAGCACATCGAGGCCATCGAGGCCTACCGCCTCGGCGCCCCGATACCGAGTTTCGGCTAGGGCTGCTCGGGTCCCTCGACGACACCGAGTGCGGACTGGGCGCGCTGCTCGTATCCCTGCCGCTGCGCGGTGTCGAAGTCCAGGAAGACGGTGTCGAGGCCCAGCTTCTTGTTCATCCAGCGCCGGCCCCGTGGGCCGAGCATCTGCGCGGCCTGAGCGGTGAAGCGCAGCGCCGGCGGCACCGACACATGGGTCTTGGGCTTGTCGAGGGTCTTGGCGACGGCGGCGGCGATCTCGGTCGGCTCGACCGGCTTGACCGCCGAGGATTCTCGGGTGCCCGAGATCAGTTCGGTGCGGGTGAACGGCGGCATCACCACCGACACCTGCACGCCGTGCGGTGCCACCTCGTCGGCCAGTGCTGCCGACAACCCGACGACGCCGAACTTTGCACCCACGTAGACCACCTGGCCCGGTACCGGGATCAGGCCGGACAACGAGGCGATGTTGATGATGTGACCACGCCGACGCGCGATCATGTCGGGCAGCGCGAGCTGGCATCCGGTGATCACGCCGTAGAGGTTCACCTCGATGGATGAACGAATGGCCTGCTCGGACTGATCGAGGAACGGGCCGATGGGCATCACGCCGGCGTTGTTGATCAGGACGTCGATGTGACCGCCACCGTCAGTGCGGGCCTTGTCCAGGAATGTCGCGAACGACTCGCGGTCGGTGACATCGAGCGGGTAGCCCGAGACCGGGCCGATGTTGCCCAGCTTGGCGACCGACGATTCTTGCAGCGCGACATCTCGGTCTCCGATGACCACGCGTGCTCCGCGGGTGAGGAGATGCTCAGCAGTGGCGTAGCCGATGCCTCGCGCGGCACCGGTGATGGCGATGGTCTTGCCGCGGATGTTGTCCATGCCGCCGGACTTTACACGTGTCAAGTTTGACGGGGAAGGGCCGCTACGACCGCGACCATCCACAACCTCGGGGTTATCCACAGGGTGGGATTTTCGGCTGTACCCCGCAGTGGCGCGTTGGCAGAATAGAACATGTGTTCGATACATTATTCGCCGGTGCGTCTGATGAGGCGCTCGTCGAGTTGATCGAACAGAGTGCGCGACAAGAGGCGCGGATCTGCGCCCGACGCGCGGCGGCGATCGCGGAGTTGGTGCACCGCAACGTCGATGAGGACGACGAGCGCGGCGGGTGGGTGTTCGATCCGTGGGCCGACATCGCCGCCCAGGTCGCTGCGGCGTTGAACATCGGGCAGCGCAAGGCCTCGGGGCAGATGCACATCGCGGTGGCGCTGCGCTACCGGTTGCCCAAGATCGCCGCGCTGCACCTCAGCGGTGTCCTCGGCGCCCGGATGGTTTCGGAGATCACCTGGCGCACCCAGCTGGTCGATGACCCGACCGCGCTGGCCCAGATCGATGATCGGATAGCGGAATCGGCCGTGCACTGGGGGCGGCTGTCGGAGCAGAAGCTAAAGAATGCCATTGATGCGGTGATCGAGCGGTTCGACCCCGATGGCCTGCGCCGCAGCAAGGAGATCATGAAAGCGCGCGATATCCACATCGGCGCCAGCGATGACCCGAACGAGACCGCCGCGATCTGGGGCCGATTGCTGGCTACCGATGGAAAGGCCCTCGCGCAACGCATGACCGAGATGGCCGGCGCGGTGTGCGAAGAGGACCCTCGCACGATGGGTGAGCGTCGCTCCGATGCGGTGGGGGCGATCGTGCGCGGCGAGGTGCACCTGACCTGCCGGTGCGGGTCCCCACATTGTCCTGCTCTCCAGCAGACATCCCCGTCGAACGTGGTGATCAAGATCATCGCCGACCGGGCCGCACTCGACGCCGCCACCGCCGAGACAGCCCAGGACGCTGATGCCGACGAAGAGCCGGGGAGCAAGAACGCCCCCGAGCTCACCGGCCCCGCTGCGCCGCTCAACCGGGGTAGCGCGATGGGCCTGGACGGCCGACCGGTGCCCATCGCGCTACTGGCGGAACTGATCCGCGGCGGCGCCAAGGTCTCCGAGCTGATCGTGCCCGGCCCCGAACCCGAACCTCGCTACCGGCCCTCGGCGGGGCTGGCTGAGTTCGTGCGGATGCGTGACCTGTTCTGCCGTTTCCCCGGCTGTGACGTCCCCGCCGAACGCTGCGACATCGACCACGTCGTGCCCTACCCGTTCGGTCCCACTCACCCGTCGAACCTCAGCTGTGAGTGTCGCGGCCATCACTTGATGAAGACGTTCTGGTCCGGTCCAGCGGGCTGGAGTTCTGTGCAGCTTCCAGACGGGACGCTGATATGGACCGCACCGACCGGGCACCGGTACATCACCAAGCCAGGCAGCCGCCTGTACTTTCCGGCGGCGGCGATCACAAGCGCGGACTTGGCCCCGCTGCCGAAGCCCCCGCCCGGCTACGGCGCCGGCACCATGAAAATGCCTCGACGAAGACGCCCCCGCGCCGCCGAGAACACCGCGCGCAATCAGGCTGAACGCGCCGACAACATTGCGGACCGCGCAACGCAGAACCCAACCGCCGAGCGTCGATATAGTCCACACGATGGGTGAAGCTTCGGTGTTGGAGCGCGCGGACGTGGCACTGGCCGATTCCACCAGCCGTGGCTGAACTGTCATTCGTGGTGGTCAGCCAGGATGATCCGCTGGCCGCCCCGCTCATCGACGAGCTGGCCGTCGAGTACGCCGAGCGCTACGGCGGACGCCGCGACAGAGTGCACGCTTGGCTGCGCGACTACCCGGCGGCGGAGTTCGAGCCGCCCCACGGCGCGCTGCTGATCGGTCTGCTCGCCGGCCGACCGGTGACCGGCGGGGCGTATCGGCGCTTCGACGGCACCACTGCCGAACTGAAGCGCATCTGGACCGACGCGCGGCATCGTCGACAGGGCCACGCGCGCGCCCTGGTGACGCGACTGGAGGCCGACATCGCCGCCGCCGGCTACCGCCGGATCTATCTGACCACCGGAGACCGCCAGCCTGAGGCCGAGGCGCTCTACTCGTCTCTGGGCTACGCCCGGTTGGCCCAGCCGCTGCCGTCGAACGGCGACGAGGTCTATCCGGTCGCATTCCTCAAAGAGCGAATCGGGTCGATAGGCTGAAATTCGTGTCGCAGGCCACCGTCGGTGTGATCCTGCTCGGTGCTGCCGCACTGACGTTCGTGGCCGGCGGGCTGTCGCGGCTGATCGTCGGACGGTACCGAGGCAGCAGGGTGATCCGCGCACTGGTGCACACGTTCCGACGCACCGGGATCGCACGGGTGTTCTTCGGACGGTTCGAGGGCGACGTGCTCGACGACGAAGAGCTCGACACCATGATTCTGATGCCGGCGATCGTGGTGGCGTGCGGACTGTGCCTGACAGCGTTGTTCCTGCTCGGTTTCGACACACTGACAGGCTCAGCGACCCGTTGACCAGGACGGTCGGGGTGAGCGGGACAGCCGTCAACCCAACGGCAATCCGGCGAGTGTAGAAACTTAGTTATGGCTGAACTCAAACTGGGTTACAAGGCGTCGGCAGAGCAGTTCGCGCCGCGCGAACTGGTCGAACTCGCGGTCGCTGCCGAAGACCACGGCATGGACAGCGCCACGGTCAGCGACCACTTCCAGCCCTGGCGACACGAGGGCGGCCACGCACCCTTCTCGCTGGCCTGGATGACCGCGGTGGGCGAGCGCACCACACGCCTCACCCTCGGCACTTCGGTGCTGACCCCGACGTTCCGCTACAACCCCGCCGTCATCGCCCAGGCGTTCGCCACCATGGCATGCCTGTATCCCAATCGCATCTTCCTCGGTGTGGGCACCGGTGAGGCCCTCAACGAGATTGCCACTGGCTACGAGGGCGAATGGCCGGAGTTCAAAGAGCGCTTCGCCCGGTTGCGTGAATCGGTCAAGCTGATGCGCGAGCTGTGGCTCGGCGACCGAGTCGACTTCGACGGCGAGTACTACCGACTCAAGGGCGCGTCGATCTACGACGTCCCCGAAGGCGGCGTACCCGTCTACATCGCCGCCGGCGGTCCCGTCGTCGCCAAGTACGCCGGCCGCGCCGGCGACGGATTCATCTGCACATCGGGCAAGGGCGAAGAGCTCTACAAGGACAAACTGATTCCCGCGGTCACCGAGGGTGCCGAGAAAGCCGACCGCGAGGTCGCCGACATCGACCGGATGATCGAGATCAAGATCTCCTATGACACCGATCCAGATCTGGCATTGGAGAACACCCGGTTCTGGGCGCCGCTGTCGTTGACCGCCGAGCAGAAGCACAGCATCGACGATCCGATCGAGATGGAGAAAGCCGCCGACGAGCTGCCCATCGAACAGGTCGCCAAGCGCTGGATCGTCGCCTCTGACCCCGATGAAGCGGTGGCCAAGGTCAAGGACTACGTCGACTGGGGCCTCAATCACCTGGTCTTCCATGCCCCCGGCCACGATCAGCGCCGCTTCCTGGAACTGTTCAAGCGGGATCTGGAACCCAGGCTCCGACGCCTGGCCTGACATCCGACCCGCGAGATGATGCGAATTCTCGCGACGGTCTTCGGGGTGCTCTCCCTGGTCGTCGCGGTGGGGGCGCTGGGTGCCCGGCACCTGCCCATCACCGGGCACGCCACCATGATCATCGCGGTCACGGCGCCGTTCCTGTCGTTGACCGCGCCGGTGGCGACGGTGCTGTTGGCGGTGACCCGGCGCTGGATTCTCACGCTGGTCGCGGTGGTCGTCACTGTCGCGACGATGTGGGTCTACGCCCCGCGCTACCTCGGTCCGCCCGAGGTGGACACCCCCGCCGTCGACGTCCGGGTGCTGACCGCCAATCTTGAGATGGGTCAAGCAGATTCGGAAGCAGTGGTCGCGATGGCGGACTCGTCGGCCGATGTGGTCGCCGTCCAGGAGATGACGCAGGAGTCCGCCGATGCGCTCTCGTCGGCCGGGATGGACAACGCGTTCCCGTATCGGGTGGTGCTGCCCGCGCCGGTGGCCTCGGGGATCGGAATCTGGAGCCGATATCCGATCGTGCATTCCGGCCGCATCGACGGCTACTCGCTGCCGATGCTCGGAACCCGGATCAGGATTCCCGGGGTGGCCGTGGACACCACGGTGCTCTCGGTGCATCTGGCCGCTCCGTGGCCGCAGCCGATCTGGCACTGGCAGCGCGACATCACCGCATTCTCGGAAACGTTGCGCGACATGGCTGACCGTGCCGGCGCCGGAGCGGTGATCGTGGCCGGTGACTTCAACACCACCGTGGACATGGCACCGTTTCGTGAACTGCTCGCCCAGGGATACGATGACGCCACCACCCAAGCCGGAGGCGGGACAGCACGCACCTATCCGGCTCGCGGCTGGACTCCGTCGCTGATCGGGATCGACCACATCCTGGTGCGCAACGCCACCGCGTCGACCGTGCAGACAATGCCGATTCCGGGGTCCGATCACCGTGCGCTGCACGCCACCGTGCGGGTTCCGGTGGACATCACGACGAGCTGACCGGGCTAAGAGTCCGGCCTGCGCCGGCGCCTCGGATAAGTAGGCTTGACGAGTGACCGCAGCGCCGAATACCGCATCGAACGCCACCTCGGGGACTACTGCGATCTACGTCGCCGCGCCCGAGGGCGACACCGGTAAGTCGACGATCGCGCTGGGCATCCTGCACCGGCTCGCGGCCACGGTCGCCAAGGTCGGAGTGTTCCGCCCGATCACCCGGCTCGGTGAGGAACGCGACTACATCCTCGAGATGCTGCTGGAGCAGACCACCGCGGGTCTGTCCTACGAGGACTGCGTCGGGGTCGGTTATCAACAACTGCACGACGACCGCGACGGTGCGCTCGGCGACATCGTCGCGCGCTACCACCGGGTGGCCGATCAGTGCGACGCCGTGCTGATCGTCGGCAGCGACTACACCGATATCGCCACCCCCAGCGAACTGTCGACCAATGCCCGCATCGCGGCGAACCTCGGCGCACCGGTGATCCTGGCGGTCAAAGGCATCGACCGCAGCCCCGAACGGATCGCCACGGTCGTCGAGGTGTGCGTGGCCGAGATCGCCGCTGCGCACGCGCACACCGCCGCGGTGGTGGTCAACCGGTGTGATCCCGAACAGATGCCGGCGATCGCCGCTGCGCTGCAAGACATCCAGCCGCGCACCTACGTCATTCCCGAGGAGCCGGTGCTGGTCGCCCCGTCGGTGCAAGAACTGCAGACCGCCGTCGAGGGCACCCTGGTACGCGGTGATGACGCGCTGCTCACGCGCGTGGCCCTCGATGTCCTGGTGGCCGGTATGACGGCCGAACACGTGCTCGAACGTCTCACCGACGGGGTGGCCGTGATCACCCCGGGTGACCGTTCCGATGTCGTGCTCACCGTGTTGAGTGCCCATGCCGCAGAGGGCTTCCCGTCGTTGTCCTGCGTGATCCTCAACGGCGGTCTGCCGATGCATCCGGCCATCGAATCGCTGGTGGCCGGGCTGGGGCTCGGGGTACCGGTCATCGAGACACGCTTCGGCACGTTCGAGACCGCCGGTCGGGTGGCCGCCACCCGCGGACGGGTGACCTCACAGTCACACCGCAAGGTCGACACCGCACTGGCGCTGATGGAGGCGCACGTCGACACCGCGGACCTGTTGGCACAGCTGATGATCCCGATTCCGTCGGTGGTCACGCCGCAGATGTTCGCCTACCAGTTGATCGAACAGGCCCGCGCCGATCGCAAGCACATCGTGCTGCCCGAAGGCGACGACGACCGTATCCTCACCGCGGCCGGGCGACTGCTCAAGCGTGGGGTCGCTGAGCTGACCATTCTCGGCGAGGAATCACAGGTGCGCGCCCGGGCCGCCGAGCTGGGTCAGGACCTGTCAGCCGCCACCGTGCTCGACCCGCGCCGCAGCGAGCTGTGTGACCAATTCGCCGAGCAGTACGCCGAGCTACGAAAACACAAGGGCATCAGCGTCGAACAGGCCAGGGAAACCATCCACGACGTCTCCTACTTCGGCACGATGCTGGTGTACAACGACATGGTCGACGGCATGGTCTCCGGTGCCCGCCACACCACCGCCCACACCGTGCGTCCGGCCTTCGAGATCATCAAGACAGCACCCGAGGTGTCCACGGTGTCGAGCATCTTCCTGATGTGTCTGGCCGACGAGGTGCTGGCCTATGGTGACTGCGCGATCGTGCCCGACCCGACCGCCGAGCAGCTCGCCGACATCGCGGTATCGTCGGCACGCACGGCGGCCAAGTTCGGCATCGAACCCCGGGTGGCGATGCTGTCCTACTCGACGGGCACATCGGGATCGGGTGCCGACGTCGAAAAAGTCAGAAAGGCAACGGAGTTGGTGCGTTCACGTGATCCTGAGCTGCTGGTGGAAGGACCGATTCAATACGACGCCGCAGTGGAACCGTCGGTGGCCGCGACCAAGATGCCGGACTCCGCAGTGGCCGGACATGCCACCGTGCTGATCTTCCCCGACCTCAACACCGGCAACAACACCTACAAGGCCGTGCAGCGCAGCGCCGGCGCGATCGCGATCGGGCCGGTGCTACAGGGACTGAACAAGCCCGTCAACGACCTTTCCCGCGGCGCCCTGGTCGAAGACATCGTCAACACGGTCGCAATCACCGCGATCCAGGCACAGGGGTAACCGCCTTGGCGCACAGTGTATTGGTACTCAACTCTGGCTCGTCATCGGTGAAATTCCAACTCCTGGAGCCAGATTCGGGTCGTTCACTGGCGGAGGGAATTGTCGAACGCATCGGTGAGGATGCCTCCTCGGCACAGCTGACCGCCGGAGCGAACACCCTCGAGCGCACCGACCGGGTTCCCGACCACGATGCCGCGCTGCAGCTGGTGTCGAGCCTGCTCAACGACGCCGGGATCAACCTCGCCGAGCTCGAGCTGACGGCCGTCGGGCACCGAGTCGTGCACGGCGGTCCGGACCTGTATCAGCCCACTGTCGTCGATGATGCACTCATCGAGCGGCTGCGCGAACTCAGTCCCCTGGCACCGCTGCACAATCCACCGGCCATCCTCGGTATCGAGGTCGCACGCAAAGCGCTGCCCGACGTCGCGCACATCGCGGTGTTCGACACCGCGTTCTTCCATGACCTGCCGCCCGCCGCGGCGACGTATGCCATCGACCGCGAGATCGCCGAACGCTACGACATCCGCCGCTACGGCTTCCACGGCACCTCGCACCAGTACGTCAGTGAGCAGGCCGCAATGTTCCTCGGGATGCCGCTGGACTCGCTGCGCCAGATCGTCTTGCATCTGGGCAACGGCGCCTCGGCCTCGGCGATCGTCGGGGGCCGTCCGGTCGAGACGTCGATGGGCATGACTCCGATGGAAGGTCTGGTGATGGGGACCCGCTCCGGTGACCTCGATCCCGGGATCATCACCTACCTGTGGCGCAGCGCAGGCCTGAGTATCGAAGACATCGAGACGATGCTCAACCGGAGTTCGGGGGTGCGGGGTCTCGGCGGCGAGGTCGATTTCCGAGTGTTGCACCAGCGCATCGAATCCGGTGACACCGCAGCGCAACTGGCCTATGACGTGTACATCCATCGGTTACGCAAGTACATCGGAAGCTATCTGGCGGTGCTCGGGGCGGCCGACGTGATCACCTTCACCGCCGGGGTGGGCGAAAACGATGCCACCGTGCGGCGAGACGCGTTGTCCGGGCTCGGCGCATTCGGTATCGAGATCGACGAGCATCTCAACGCGAGCCCCGCGGCGGGAGCTCGCCGGATCTCACCCGACGGGGCGCCGACGACGGTCCTAGTGATCCCCACCGACGAGGAGCTTGCGATTGCCCGGGCCTGTGCGGATGTACTTGGCGGTGGCGGCCACCGGTAGCTCGTTGTCAGGATCGCAAATGCGCAAGAGTCGGTTCACATGCGCGCCGGCCAGCAGCGTCCAGCGCAGCCCGGCGCGTTCACAGGCGACGTTGATGTTGGTCAGCGCAGCAAATCCCGCGGTGCCGAAGAACTCGACCGTCTGCAGGTCCAGGGTGAGCGTCGCGGCCGAACCCAGGTGCCTCTCGATGTAGCGTGCCAGCGCGACGGCGTTGGTCGCGTCGATCTCGCCGTGCACGGTCACCACCACCGTGGACGGAGTCACCTCGCTGACCGAGAAGGTCGCGCGGTGGTGCTCCTCGCGCAGCGCGAATGACGTCGGATCGGGGCGGAACACACGCTGTGTGCTCGGAGCAGGGAGTGATTCTGAATAGGACACGATAGGCCTCCCTCAGTCGAAACCCTCAGATTCGTCCTGTGGGTGGCGTCAGGGGATTCGGCCCTAGATTCTCAAAGCCGTCGCGTCGGTCGCTGCGCGACCGTCGCCGATGACGTCACCGGAACTGGCTGACCCTACCAACCAGGTGGACATACGATACTACGGAATTCGTGGGTTGACCATATCCTTGCGCGGGACCGACTGAACCGGCTGTCACCTGGTGCTTCGGCAAAAACTCTGGTGATAGCTACGTGGAAACCCGAACGTTGACGTCAATTTCGAGACCGGGCGCCACGAAATCCGAATCAGAATGTCGAGACCGGCCGCACGCTGTTGGCGAGATCGACCAGGGCATAGCGGTGTGCCTGGGTGGGGGCCACCCGGGCCAGGTTGCGCAGCGCGGCCTCCACACCCAGCTGCAGACCGTGTTCGGTGAACGGGAAACCCAGAATGTGGTTGGTGCTGGCGGTGTTGTCGGCCAGCCAGTCCATCGCGGTTCCCAGCACCAGGGCACGGATCTGCAACACCCGCGGCTCGGTGTCGGGCAGCGCCTCCACTCGCCGCGCCGCATCGCGGATGTGCTGTTCGCTGATCTCGCTGCTGGACCGGCCGGACAGCAACGTCACCGCGCTGGTCAGCCGAGCAGTGGTGAAATGCCTTGAGGTGGCCGGCACCTTGTCCAGCGTCCGGACCGCGGCGTCACGCTCGCCGGCCGCGGAGAGGGCTCGTGCCAACCCGAACCCGGCCGAGATGACCCCGTTGTCGGTTGACCACACCGTGTTGTAGAACGTGCGTTCGTCGGCGGTGCCGGCCAACTCGGCGGTGGCAGCCAGCGCAAGTTTGGGAGCCAGCTCACCGGGCAGCGTATCCAGAACTTCGGTGAAATGCTTTGTGGCCGAATCATAGTCGGCGGTCAACAGCTCCGAAACGGCACGGAACCAGACCAGCCGCCAGCGCCAGCCCACCCGTTTGGTCAGGTCGTCGAGCTTGCGCGTTGCCTTGGCCACATCTCCGAGGTCGAGCAGCGCACGGACCTCCATCAGCGGCAGTTCCACCGACTCGCTGAGATCGACCCCATCGGAGTCCAGAGCGCCGTGCCGGGCCGCGCGCAGCGAGTCCAGTGTCTGCACCGGCTCGCTGAGTACAGTGGCCGAGAGCACCGCTGCACCGACGTCGCTGCTGTCGACCAATGGCACCTGCAGTGCCCGAACGATCTCCGCGGCGGTCAGCTTCTCCGAATGCACCTGTCCGTCGAGATAGACATCGGTGTGGGCGACGAGCAGATCCACGCCGAACGTGGACCGCGACGGGCTGAACACCGACGACAGACCGGGCCGGGGCACACCGGTGTCCTTGGCCACGACTTCGCGCAACACACCCATCAGCTGGCTCGACATCTCCTCGGCGCTGACGAAACGCCGCCGGGGATCGCGGTCGGTGGCACGGCGCAGCAGCCGGCCGAACGAGTCGTATTCAGCGAGCACGGGGTCGTCCTCGGGCAGTCCGTCGACGTAACGGCCTTTGCGGGTCCGCAATTTCAGCGTCAGAGCGGCCAGCGTCCGACCCACGGTGTAAATGTCGGAAGCGACGGTCGGACCGGTGCGCACGATCTCGGGCGCCTGATACCCCGGAGTGCCGTAGAGGTACCCGAACGAGTTGATCCGCGACACCGCGCCGAGGTCGATCAGCTTCAGCTGATCCTCGGTCACCATGATGTTCTCGGGTTTGAGGTCGTTGTAGACCAGCCCCAGGGAGTGCAGATAGCCCAGCGCAGGCAAGATCTCGAGCATGAAGCCGATCGCCTCGGCGACCGGGAGCCGGGTCCGTTCGGAACGGTTGAGTTGGATCGCCTGTTTGAGCGAGGTGCCGCCCACATACTCCATGACGATGTAGCCGACCGGGTTGCCGTGCTTGTCGTCGTGCTCGACGAAGTTGTAGATCTTCACGATTCCCGGATGGGTCACCTCGGCCAGGAACTGGCGCTCGGCCATCGCGATCGCCTGGGCTTCGGCGTCGCCGGAGTGCACCAGACCCTTGAGGACCACCGGGCGGTCATTGACGTTCTTGTCGAACGCCAGGTACACCCACCCGAGGCCGCCGTGCGCGATGCACCCCTTGATCTCGTACTGGTCGGCGACGATGTCACCGACCCCCAGTTGGGGCAGGAAGGAATACGCGCTGCCGCAGTGCGGGCACCAACCCTCCGACAGGGCCCGGCCGTCGTCGCTGGACCGGCCGACCGGGCGGCCACAGTTCCAGCAGAACCGCTTCGACTCGGCCACCACCGGGTCGGTCATCAACGCGGTCAACGGATCCCGTGCCGGCACCCGGGGGATCTCCACCAGCCCGCCGCCCAGCCGCCGGGTTCTCGACAGCGCGCGGGTCAACGTCGCGGTGGTCTCCTGCGGCTCGGTGTCCCCGGTGTGGATCGCGTCGTCGTCGTCATCGTCGTCGAAGTGCGGACGGAAGACCGCCTGGGTGGCCATCGGCCGCAGCGTCGACATCGAGTCCATGCCCAGCTCGGCCATCCCCGCGGGCTGGGTACCCGGATCGTCGTCGACGTCGGTGTCGTTGTCGTCGTGGGCCATCAGTCGGAGTACCTCGCCACCGGTGGCGACGGCGCCGGGCCGAGCACCGTCAACCACTTGCGGTACAACGTGTTCCAGGTGCCGTCCCGGCGAATGCGTTCGAGGGTGCCGTTGACGAAGCGCACCAGATCGGGATTGTCGAGGTTGACTCCGATGCCGTAGGCCTCCTCGTTCATCGACGGGCCGACAATGTGCAGGTAGGGATCCTGGGAGACCAGCCCGGCCAGGATCGAGTCGTCGGTGCTGACCGCGTCGACCTGTCGCTGCTGTAGCGCCACCAGGCAGTCCGCCCACGTCACCACCCCGACGATGATCGGAGGCGGCGCGATCTGTTGGATCCGCTCCAGCGAGGTCGTGCCCTTGGCGACACAGACCCGCTTGCCCGACAGATCGGAGGCCTGCCGGATGCTCGAGCCGCGCGGAGCCAGGATCCGTTGCCGGGCAGTCAGGTACACCGTCGAGAAATTGACCAGCTCCTTGCGTTGGCAGGTGATCGTCATGGTCTTGACCACCACGTCGACCTCGTTGTTCTGCAGCGCTTCGACGCGGTCGGCCGACGACAGGATGCGGTACTCCACCTGCGAGGGCGTGCCGAAGATGTCGCGGGAGATCTCACCGGCGATGTCGACGTCGAATCCGGTGATCTCGCCGGTGATCGGGTCACGGAAGCTGAACAGGTTGCTGCCGATGTCGAGCCCGACGATGAGCCGGCCGCGTTCCTTGATCGCCGCGACGGCCTCTTCGGCCTCGGCCCTGGTGTCGAACGGGCGCAGGCTGGCCAGGGGATCGCAATCCTCATCTTCGGCCGTCGGCGGGTGTGCGGGCTCGGGGGCCAGTTCTTCCATGCCGGCCGGCGTGGGCGGAGCCAGGGTCACCGTCGGCAGCGGAGCCACTGGCTCGGCCTGCCCGCACGCGCTGATCACCAGCGCGGCCAGCACCGCACCCAGCTTCTTCGGCTCGAGAATCTTCATCACCCGTTGTTTGTTCTTCGCGCGAGCGCTCATCACCCGTTGTTTGTTCTTCGCGCGAGCGCTCATCACCCGCTGTTTGTTCTTCGCGCGAGCGCTCATCACCCGCTGTTTGTTCTTCGCGCGAGCGCTCATCACCGGTACTCGCTCAATCTCGGCCAGATCCCCAACGCCACCGCGATGGCTGCCACCACCGACAGCGCCGCGGCGCCCACAGTTGCGCCCGAGAGCACCCGCCGCGCGTTGACGATCTCGTTGCGCAGCTGGCTGCGGCTCTGCTCGATGCCCTTGGTCAGGGCCTCGTCGAGCTTGTCGAACGCCGGGGTGGAATCGTCTTCGCCGGTGCCCAGCGCCACCTGGGTGGCGGCCTGATAGTTGCCGACGGCGATGTAGGCGCTGATCCGGTCGTCGGCCGCGCGCCACCGGTCCAGCAGCTGCCCGGCGTCGGCGAGGTCGGTCTTGTCGATCGCATCGTCGCGTTCGAGATAGCGGGCCAGCTGTTGCTGCATCATCTCGATCCGCTGGTAGTAGGACTGCTTACGCACATTCTCGTCGCCGCGGCGGATCAGCGACAACGTCTCGTCCGCACGCGCCTGCTGCGCGGTGATGGCCAGGTTGGTGACCGTCTTGAGCGACTCGGCCGCGGTTTCCTTGGCGCTGCGGCTGTCGCCGGTCGAGATGATCAACGCGGTGCCCACCCACATCAGCATGATCAGCACCGCCAACCCGCCGGCGACGAATCCGATGTTGACCCGCCGGCGGGTGCGCTTGGCCAGCCACCGATTGGCGAAGACCCCGAACAGCAGGGTCGCCACCACCACCAGGATCACCGGGGTCGGGATGCGGGTCGACGCCGTGGTCTCGGCATCGACGCGCCCCGAGGTCTGCTCGTAGAGCAGCTGGGCGTCGGGCAGGATCTGCTGCTGCATCATCGCCGAGGCTTCCGACAGGTAGGACGAACCCACCGGGTTACCCGCCCGGTTGTTGGTCCGCGCCGTCTCCACCAGGCCGGTGTAGACGGCCAGCCGTGCGTTGATCCGGCCCAGCAGCTGCACCATCGGCTCGTCGGTCAGCCCGCTCGACGCGCGGGTCACCGCGACCGCGGCATCGGTGATCGCCTGTTCGTAACGCTGCCGGACCGCGCGCGGTTCGGTGCCGGCGATGAACGCGGTGGCCGCGGCCGCGTCGGCCACCGACAGCGTCGTATAGAGCTGACCGGCGGCGAACGACAGCGGCTCGGTGTGGTTGAGCACCGTCGTCAGCGCCTGCTGGCGATCGTTGATCGTGGTGGAGGTGGCGAACGCACTCAGCACGACCAGCGCCGCCAAGACCAGTCCGATGCTCAGGATCCGGCCGGGCGTGGTCCACAGGAACCACCACCGCGGATGGGCTCGACCCGTCGGTGACCGCGACGCCAGCGGTTCGGTCGACGGATGCGCCAACTCCACAGTCACGTCTGTGCGGACCTCACCTTGGTTTCGCTCTCGGTATCGTCTCGACCAACTCTATGAAAGAAGTCTAAGAGCTCGCTCCGCGGTGTGTGGGAAATCAGTTCCCTATCCTGAACGCGTGCGTGGCGACGGTGACGGCTGGGTGGTGTCTTCCAACGGTGCTGCGTTCTGGGGCAGGCACGGCGCCGCGGGACTGCTGCTGCGGGCGCCGCGTGTCGACGGAACGGCTGCGGTGCTGCTGCAGCACCGCGCTCCCTGGAGCCACCAGGGCGGCACGTGGGGTCTGCCCGGCGGCGCCCGGGACAGCCACGAGTCGGCCGAGGAGGCCGCCATCCGGGAGGCGATCGAAGAAGCCGGCCTGCCGCCCGATCAGCTCACTGTGCGAACCACCGTGGTCACCGCTGAGGTCACCGGCTGGACATACACCACCGTCATCGCCGACGCGCGGACTCAGCTCGACACCGTGGCCAACCGAGAGAGCGCCGAGCTGCGCTGGGTCGCCGAGGACGAGGTCGCCGATTTGCCGTTGCACCCGGGCTTCGCGGCCAGCTGGCAACGCCTGCGCGAGGTCGCGGCGTCGATCCCGCTGCTGCTCACCGGGCAGAGCTGAGCTCGGCGCGCAAGCTCTCGGCCGCCGACCTCGGATCCTCGGCGCCGGTGATGGCCCGCACCACGACCACCCGGCGTGCGCCGGCAGCGACCACCTCCGGCAGCCGCTGGGCGTCGATCCCACCGATCGCGAACCAGGGTTTGGCGGCCTGCAGCGCTGCCGTGGCGCGCACCAGATCCAGGCCGGGTGCCGGCCGCCCCGGCTTGGTCGGTGTCGGCCAGCATGGACCGACGCAGAAGTAATCGACATCCTCGCCGACCGCGCGCTCGACCTGGGCGATGTCGTGAGTGGACCGCCCGATCACCCGATCCCCGACGATCTCGCGGGCCGTACTCAGCGGCAGATCGTCCTGTCCGAGGTGCAGCACGTCGGCGCCGGCGGCCCGGGCGATATCGGCGCGGTCATTGACCGCCAGCAGCGCACCGTGCCGGTGCGCCGCCTCGGCCAGCACCTCGAGCGCAGCCAGTTCTTGGCGGGCCTCCAGCGGGCCGAACCGCTGCTCACCTGGGGAGTTCTTGTCCCGCAACTGCACGATGTCGACGCCCCCGGCCAGTGCCGCATCGGCGAACTCGGCCAGGTCGCCGCGTTCGCGGCGGGCGTCGGTGCACAGGTAGAGCAGGCAGGACGCGAGTCGGGGATGGGCTGCACGCACGACAGCCACGCTAACGCGGCCCGGCGCCGAGGGCGGTCAGTAGGCTGGTACCGAACGACACCGACCACACGGGAGTCCCGGGTTCGGGGACTGAGAGTGAGCCGCCGGCTCTGACCGTCACACCTGATCCGGGTCATGCCGGCGAAGGGAGGAACCCATGACCACCTCAGCGACCGACCCGGCACGCGGGTCACTGGCCGTCATCGGCGGCGGTGTGATCGGGCTGGCCGTGGCACGTCGTGCTGCCCAGGACGGGTGGTCGGTGCGTGTGCACCGTACCGAGGAGCGTCCGGGTGCGTCGTGGGTGGCCGGCGGCATGCTGGCCCCGCACAGTGAGGGCTGGCCCGGCGAGGAAGGGTTGCTGAAACTCGGTCTGGCGTCGCTGGAGCTGTGGCGCAACAGATTTCTCGACGGCCTGCCCGCCGACGTGGTCACCGCGCACAGCTCTCTGGTGGTTGCCGTCGACCGTGCTGATGCCCAGGACCTCAAGACCGTGGGCCAGTGGTTGTCCGCTCAGGGCCATCCGGTGACGTTGACGACTTCGGCACGCGACATCGAACCGCTGCTGGCGCAGGGGATCCGGCATGGGTTTGTCGCCGAGACCGAGTTGTCGGTGGACAACCGTGCGGTGGTCGCGGCTCTCGTCGCGCACTGCGAGCAACTCGGCGTGGCCTGGGCACCGCCGGTGATGACGCTGCACGAGACCGCGTCGGCCGATGTCGTGGTGATCGCCAACGGTATCGACGCACCGTCGTTGTGGCCCGGACTGCCGGTGCGTCCGGTCAAGGGCGAGGTGCTGCGGCTGCGCTGGCGGCGGGGGTGTATGCCGGTGCCCCAGCGCGTGATCCGCGCCCGCGTGCATGGCCGGCAGGTGTATCTGGTGCCGCGCGCCGACGGCGTGGTCGTCGGCGCGACACAATACGAACACGGCCGAGATACCGCGCCCGCGGTTACCGGGGTTCGCGAGCTGCTCGACGACGCCTGCGCGGTGGTCCCGGCCCTGGGTGAATACGAACTGGCCGAGTGCACGGCGGGACTGCGGCCGATGACACCGGACAACATGCCGTTGGTCGGCCGTCTCGACGACCGCACACTGGTGGCCACCGGGCACGGCCGATCCGGTTTCCTGTTGGCGCCGTGGACCGCCGAAGAGATCGCCGCACATCTGAGAGGCGAACCATCGGTGCAGCACCGGGTGAGTACGAAGGTGGGAGTGACCGCATGAAAGTCACAGTCAACGACGAGACCGTGGACGTCGACGAGCGCACCACGATTGCCGCGCTGCTGGAGCGCCTCGGCTTCCCGGAGAAGGGCATCGCGGTGGCGGTGGACTGGGCGGTGATGCCGCGCTCGCAGTGGGACACCACACTGGCCGAAGGCGCGAAAGTCGAAGTGGTGACGGCGGTGCAGGGTGGCTGAGACGGGCACCGAGAAGCTGAGTATCGCCGGCCGCGAGTTCGGCTCGCGACTGATCCTGGGCACCGGCGGAGCGGCCAACCTGGCCGTCCTCGAAGAGGCCCTGGTCGCATCGGAGACCGAACTGACCACCGTCGCGATGCGCCGGGTCGATGCCGAAGGCGGCACCGGCGTGCTCGATCTGCTCAATCGCCTGGGAATCACGCCGCTGCCCAACACCGCAGGATGCCGCGGTGCCGGCGAAGCAGTGATGACCGCCCAGCTGGGCCGGGAGGCATTGGGCACCAACTGGGTCAAGTTGGAGGTGATCGCCGATGAACGCACACTTCTGCCCGATGCAATCGAATTGGTCCGCGCCGCAGAGCAACTCGTCGACGACGGATTCGTCGTCCTGCCCTACACCAACGACGACCCGGTGTTGGCCCGTCGACTCGAGGACACCGGGTGTGCAGCGGTGATGCCGCTGGGGTCACCGATCGGCACCGGCCTGGGGATCTCCAACCCGCACAACATCGAAATGATCGTCGACGCGGCCTCGGTGCCGGTCATCCTCGATGCGGGTATCGGTACCGCCAGCGACGCCGCCTTGGCCATGGAACTCGGTTGTGACGCAGTCTTGTTGGCCACCGCGGTGACCCGAGCTGCTGACCCGCCCGCGATGGCCACGGCGATGGCGGCCGCCGTGCGGGCGGGTTACCTGGCCCGGCGGGCCGGACGCATCCCGAAGCGTTTCTGGGCGCAGGCATCCAGCCCCATGCCCTGATGAGTCGTTATGTAGCGCTGGGCAGTTCGATGGCGGCCGGCCCGGGAATCCGGCCACGGGCGCCCGGTTCGCCACGTCTGGCGGGCCGCTCCGCGCGCAATTATCCGCACCTGGTGGCCGACCGCCTCGGTCTTCGGCTGGTCGATGTCACCTATTCCGGTGCCACCACCGCCCATGTGCTCACCGACCGGCAGCACGGCGCACCGCCGCAGGTCGATGCGCTCGACGGGTCGGAGTCTCTGGTGACCGTGACCATCGGCGGCAACGACGTCGGGTATGTCCCGATGCTGTTCGCCGCCGGATTGCCCCGGCTGCTACACCGGGTTCCGGTGCTGGGAAAAAGAATTGGTGACCTGCTCGACCCGTGGTCGCGACAGCGTGCGCTCGACGAGGTGGGTTCGTCGTTGATCTCGGTCGGGCAGGCGCTGCGGGCCCGCGCCCCCCGGGCGACGGTGCTGTTCGTCGACTATCTGACGCTGCTGCCCGAACACCCTCCGTTGCGTGACGCCGACGGGCGGTTGGCGCGCCACATCTCAGAGACCCTGGAGCGGTTGACCGCCGAGGCGGCGGAGGCGACCGGATGTGGGCTGGTGCGTGCCGCCGCGGCCAGCCGCGACCACCACGCCTGGGCGCAGCAGCCGTGGACCACCCGTTTCGGGGTGCCGCTGCCCGGACGGCCGGCGCCGCTGCACCCCAACGCCGCGGGCATGCGCGCGGTGGCCGACCTCGTCGTCGCGACGGTCACCCGATGATCGAACTGCGGTCGCTGACCAAGGTCTTCGGTCGGACCCGGGCGGTGGACGGGCTGACCTGCACCGTCGAGCCTGGTGTGGTCACCGGCTTTCTCGGGCCCAACGGTGCCGGCAAGACGACCACGATGCGGATGATCCTGGGCCTGGACCGGCCGACGTCGGGCAGCGCGACCATCGACGGCCGGGCCTACCGCGACCTGGCCGATCCGCTGCGCACCGTCGGTGCGTTGCTCGACGCGCGCCAGGTCCATCCCACCCGGTCGGTGCGTCACCACTTGCGGTGGATCGCCGCCGCCAACCGCATCCCGGTTCGGCGGGTCGACGAGGTGCTCGAGATGGTCGGCTTGGCCAGCGTCGCCGGCGCCGGCGCGGGCACGCTGTCGCTGGGGATGAGCCAGCGGCTGGGCATCGCGTCCGCGCTGATCGGAGATCCGCCGGTGCTGTTGTTCGACGAACCGGTCAACGGGCTTGACCCCGAAGGAATCCACTGGGTGCGCACGCTGATGCGCACCCTGGCCGGCGAAGGCCGCACCGTGTTCGTCTCCAGCCACCTGCTGGCCGAAATGGCCAACACGGCCGATCGGCTGATCGTGATCGGGAAAGGACAGCTGATCGCTGCCACCACCGTCGCCGAATTCCTCGACCGCTCTGGAGCTGCCGCCGTGCGGGTTCGCAGTCCGCGGCTGGGGGAGCTGCGCGACGTGCTCGTCGCCGCGGGCCTGACGGTCGACGACGAACCCGGCGCGTTGGCGGTGCGCAGCAGCACCACCGAGGTGGTCGGGGAGTTGGCCGGCCGGCACGGCATCACCGTCCACGAGTTGAGTACCCGACCGGTGTCCCTCGAGCAGGCCTACCTGGCCTTGACCGAGGACGCCACGCAGTATCGGGGTCGGCGCGGATGACGCTGGTGGCAGCGCTGCACGCCGAGCGGATCAAGCTGCTGACGGTGCGGTCGACGCTGTGGTCGGCCGCTGCGGCCGCGGTGCTGAGTTTCGGTATTGCGGCCCTGCAGGCCTCGGTGGCCTATGACTACGAGCGTCTGACGGCGTCCACGGCCGCACTGGGTGTCGCGGTCTTCGGTGTGCCGGTGTTGACGGTGCTGGCGACGATGACGCTGACCGGGGAGTATCGCACCGCCATGATTACCACCACTTTTCAGGCTGTTCCGCGCCGGACGGTCGTGATGATCGCCAAAGCAGCTGTCGCCGCCGGGTTTTCCAGTCTTGTTGCCGTCGCGACGGTGCTGGGTTCGGCCGTGGTGGTACGGCTGGTCGCGCCGCCGGAGGCCGGCCGGACTGTCACCGCCGATCTCTGGCCGACGGTGGGCGGGATCGCACTGTATGCGGCACTGGCCGCAGTGCTCGGGGTCGGTGTCGCCGGACTGCTGCGTCATACCGCCGGCGCGGTCGCGGTGCTGCTGCTGTGGCCGTTGCTGATCGAACCGCTGCTGGGCAATCTGCCCGGCCGCGGCGCGCAGATCGGTCCCTACCTGCCGTTCGCCAATATCTACCGATTCCTCGACGTGTCCTGGCTGTTCCCCACCTACGTCCATCCCTGGGGCGCGCCGGGGTCGCTGCTGTACTTCGCCGGGGTGGTCGTGGTGGTGTTCAACGCCGCGGTCGTGGTGGTCAACCGGCGCGACGCCTGAGCCGGCGATGCGCTGTCCCCGCCGGGCGGGGCGACCCACGAAGTCACCTACCATGGCAACGACGACGCCGCCTGACGCGGTCGATCCGGGTTCTCACCCCTTGGAGCGGAAGGCTGATCGACGACGTGACGACGCCGCAACGACTGACACTGACGCTGCCGCACCTCAACGTGGCCGCGCTGGCCTGGGGCCCCGACGACGGGCGTCTGGTGCTGTGCTTGCACGGATTCCCCGACAGTGCGTGGGGTTGGGGGCGCCTGGCACCGCTGCTGGCCGAGCAGGGATTGCGGGTGGTGGCCCCGTTCCTGCGCGGTTACGCGCCGACCGGTCCGGCCCCCGACGGCGACTACCACATCGGCGCGCTGATGTATGACGCGCTGGCTGTCCACGAGCACCTCGGCGCACCCAAGGATGCGATTCTGGTCGGCCATGACTGGGGCGCCTTCGCGGCCAACGGTGTCGCCGCCTACCCGGCATCGCCGTTCGCGGTGCACATCACGTTGGCCGTCCCGCCGATGGCGGCGATCAACGCCACCCGGGGCCCGGTGCGCCGCCAGCTGCAGATGCTGCCCAGACAGATCCGCAACAGCTGGTATATCCAGTTCTTCCAGCTACCCTCGGCGCCCGAGCGCGTTCTCCCGCGGGTCATCCGCAGGCTCTGGCAGGACTGGGGCCCGCCGGGGTACGACACCACCGCCGAGATGGAGGCCGCGCTGACGGCTCTGCCGAGCCTGGCCCACCGGCACGCCGCGGTCGGGTACTACCGCGCCCTGATTCGGCCGAACCGGCCGCTGGCCCGCTACGCCGAACTGCATTCGCACCGGTTCGAGCTGCCGCGGGTGCCGATCCTGCACATGCACGGCGAGCAGGACGGTGCCATGCTCGCCGAGTACTCGACACCGATCCACTCGGTGCTTCCGCGCGGCAGCCGCGTGCAGTTCGTCCCGGCGGCGGGCCACTTCCTGCATATCGAACGGCCCGACGTCGTCGCCACGGCAATCTTGGACTTTGTCCGATCCCGCTAACGTGGTTTCCGTGACACGGACGAGATTGGTGGCGTTGCTGGCCATCCCCGTATTGGCCATCGCGTTGGCGATACTGAACAGCTGTAGTCGCGACGCGCAGAATCCGACAGCGGTCCCGCCGCCGGATCCGGCGGCGGCGATGGAGTTCGCCGAATCGTTGGCCGCCGCGGTGACCGTGGAGGCGACCATGGCCCACCTGCAGCGCTTTCAGGAGATCGCCGACGCCGCCGGGGGCAACCGGGCGTTGGGCACACCCGGCTATGACGCCAGCGTCGACTATGTGGTCGGTGCGTTGCGCGACGCGGGATTCGAGGTGCAGACCCCCGAATTCGAGGTGCGGCTGCCCTGGGCGGACGAACCGGCGTTGACGATCGCCGGGACGCAGGTGTCGGCCAAACCGCTCGAGTTCACCGTCGGGACCCCGTCCGGCGGGGTTTCGGGGCCGCTGGTCGCCGCACGGGTGGACGACACCCCGGGTTGCACGGCCGACGACTACGACGGCCTGCCGGTGCAGGGCGCGGTCGCGCTGGTCAACCGTGGCGCGTGCCCGTTCGCGACCAAACAGGCGGTGGCCGCCGAACGCGGTGCCGTGGCGCTGATCGTGGCCGACTCGACCGCCGCCGACGAGCTGTTCGCCGGCACGCTGGGTGAGGACACCGACGTCGAGATCCCGGTGATCGGCGTCGCAAGGGAGGCGGGCGCCAGCCTGCGGGCCCAGCCCGGAGCGATGACGACGATCACGATGAACGCCGGGATACGCACCGAGCGCACCCGCAACGTGATCGCGCAGACCGACACCGGATCCACCTCCGATGTCGTGGTGGTGGGCGCACATCTGGACAGCGTGCCCGAAGGTCCCGGAATCAACGACAACGGATCCGGGGTCGCCGCGGTGCTGGAGACCGCGCTGCAGCTCGGCAGCGCCCCGGACATCACCAACGCGGTTCGGTTCGCCTTCTGGGGGGCCGAAGAGGTGGGCCTGCTCGGATCCAGTGAGTACGTGGGCAGCCTGGATATCGAAGAACTCAAAGACATCGCGCTGTACCTGAACTTCGACATGATCGGCTCACCGAATCCCGGTTACTTCACCTACGACGGCGGCCAGTCGACATTGCCCGACCCGCGTCAGGGCCCGCCCCGGGTGCCCGAAGGGTCCCCGGGCATCGAACGCACCCTGGTCCAATACCTCGACAGCGCCGGAAAGCCCGCGCAGGACACGTCGTTCGACGGCCGTTCGGACTACGACGGCTTCACCAAGGCGGGCATCCCGGCCGGTGGACTGTTCTCCGGCGGAGACGAGGAGATGACTGCCGAGCAGGCCGAACTGTGGGGCGGTCAGGCTGGTGAACCGTTCGATCCGAACTACCACAAGGACACCGACACGTTCGAGAACATCGACCGCACCGCCATGGAGATCCATGGCAGCGGTGTGGCCTACGCGGTGGGTCTGTACGCGCAGAATCAGCGCGGCCGCAACGGGGTTCCCGAGCGGGAGGACCGGGTCCGCCACGTCCTCGACGGTTCCTGAGACGGGCGGTCTCAGTCGCGCGCTGTGCGCTGGGCCAGCGTCCGGCGCACTCCGTAGAGCAATGCGCCCCCGGCGATGACCGCGGCGCCGCTGATCACCGACGTCAGTGGCAGTGCGAACGCCAGAACCACGCACCCGGCCACCCCGACCAACGGCACGATCCGCGGTGGCCGGCCCTCTGCCGGGGTCAGGGTCCATGCTGCGGCATTGGCGACCGCGTAGTAGAGCAGCACTCCGAACGACGAGAAACCGATCGCGCCGCGGACATCGACGGTGGCGGCCATCACGACGACCACGGCCGCGACGGTGAGTTCGGCGCGGTGAGGGACGGTGAAACGTGGGTGAACCGCGGCCAGTGCGTGCGGCAGGTGGTGATCGCGGGCCATCGCCAGGGTGGTCCGCGATACCCCGAGCACCAAGGCCAGCAGCGCGCCCAGCGCGGCGATCGCCGCCCCGATCTGCACGACCGGAACCAGTGCCGGCGTGCCGGCCGCGCGGACCGCCTCGGCCAGCGGGGCGACCGATGCCGCCAGGTCGGCCACTCCCAGGACCATCAGCACCGCCACCGCCACCACCGCGTAGACGATCAACGTGATTCCCAGAGCCAGGGGAATCGCGCGGGGCAGCGTGCGGGCGGGGTCGCGCACCTCCTCGCCCAGCGTGGCGATGCGGGCGTATCCGGCGAACGCGAAGAACAGTAGCCCGCCGGCCTGCAGGACTCCGCCGACGGTGATGTCGGCGTCGATGGCCAGTCGGGTGACGTCGGCGCGCCCCGAGGACAGGCAGGTCACCACCACCGCGGCCAGGACCGCCAGCACGACGGCCACGATCACCCGGGTCAGGAGAGCAGATTTCTGAACGCCCCGATAGTTCACCGCGGTCAGCGCCACCACCGCGGCCACCGCAACCGCGCTGGCATGCGCGGGCCAGACATAGGCCCCGACGGTCAGGGCCATCGCCGCACAGGAGGCCGTCTTGCCGACCACGAACGACCAACCGGCCAGATAGCCCCAGAACTCGCTCAGGCGTTCCCGCCCGTACACATAGGTGCCGCCGGACTGGGGGTAGCGTGCCGCCAGTCGCGCCGACGATGTCGCATTGCAGTACGCGACCACCGCGGCGATCGCCAGCCCGATCAGCAGGCCCGACCCGGCGGCCGCGGCCGCGGGTCCCAGCGCGGCGAAGATGCCGGCGCCGATCATCGCGCCGAGACCGACGACGACCGCATCGGAGAGGCCGAGACGACGTCGCAGCGCCGGCTGCTCGTCCGGTGGCGTCACCGCGTGGTGTCCCTCGGTCCGTCCATCACCGGATATCGATATCCGTTACCGGTAGCGAACAGGCGGCCGAGAGGTGAACACCCCGCGCGCGGTGACTCAGCGGTGGCGCACCACGTTGACGGCCATGTACAGCCCGTACCCGGCCAGACCGGCCAGCGCGAGTTTGCGCGTCTTCGGCACAGCCAGGCCCACGCCGACTGCGGTCTCGATCGCACCGTCGATGTAGACGTGCTTGCGCGTGTCGGTCGGGAACGCCGACCGGGTGAGCCCGTCATAGAGCTGCGGAGCCACGAAGTGAGACAGTCCGGTGACGGCCAATGCCAGGCCGGCGGCGGTGGCGACGCGGGAATTCTGTTGTGGCACGGTGCTCCTAGGTGAGGTGGTAGTCGCGCAACGGGAAGTTCGACGCTTCGGTGATGGCGTCGCGCGTCGACATCGGCCGCAGCAGGCTGGGTTCGCCATGCGGGTTGAAATAGTACGACCGCGACGTCGCACAGTTGCCCAGCGTCCACAGCGAGTCGCCGAGCAGTTGGGTCATCCGGTCCAGGTAGGCGGAGTTGGCTTCTTCGGTGACTTCGAACGTGGTGGCCTGACGTCGTCGCAGTTCGCCGAAGAGCCGGTCCATCAACCGCATCTGGTATTCCATGGTGTTGAAGAAGTTCAACCCGAGGAAGGCAAAGGGGCTGGCCAGACTGAGGTAGTTCGGGAAGTACGGCATGGAGACGCCCTGGTAGGCCTGGAACCTGTTCTCCCGCCACCACTTACCGAGGTTGCGGCCTTCCCGCCCGATCACCTCGATGGCCGGGAAGTTGGCCTCCCACAGATCAAATCCGGTGGCCAGCACCAGGGTGTCGATGACGGTCTTGGTGCCGTCGGCGTTGACGATCCCGTCGGCAGTGATGTGGTCGATGCCGTCGCTGTTGAGGTGCACGTGCGGTTTGGTGAAGGTGCGGAAATAGCTGTTGGAGAACGTCGGCCGCTTGCACCCGATGTCGTAGTCCGGTGTGAGGCGGCGTCGTAGGTCTTTGTCCCGGACCTGGATGAACTGGTTGATCTTGCACAGATCCATCGCCGAGATGTTCAGCCGGCGGAACAGCGGGACGCGGTAGTGCACCACCCCGACGTTGATCATCGCTTCGTAAATGGTGTCGGTGATCGCGCGAACGATGCGCTGGGTCCACGGCATTCGGGCGAACAGCCGCTTGGTGCGGTCGGAGATCGCGAAGTCCAGCTTCGGTGCGACCCAGATCGGGGTGCGCTGATAGACCGTCAGGTCGGCGGCCGTCTTGGCCAGTTCCGGGATCAGCTGCACCGCGGTGGCGCCGGTGCCGATCACCGCGATGCGCTCACCGGCGGGATCGTAGGTGTCGTCCCATGCCGTGGTGTGCACGACCTTGCCGGCGAAGTCGGCGATGCCGGGAATGTCGGGCAGCTTGGGCTGGGACAGGAACCCGGTGGCTGTGAACAGGAACTGCGCGGTCAGCTCGGGACCGCCGGCGACATTGACCCGCCACAACGCGGCTTCCTCGTCCCAGCGCGCCCCCTCCACCGTGGTGTTGAAACGGATGTGGCGACGCACGTCGTACTTGTCGGCGACGTCGTCGGCGTAGCGCTTGATCTCGGTGCCAGTGGAGAACAGCCGCGACCAGTTGGGGTTGGGCTCGAAATAGTACGAGTACGTCGTGGTGGGCACGTCGACGGCCAGGCCTGGGTAGTGGTTGACGTACCAGGTGCCGCCGAGGTCGTCCTCGCGGTCGAGCAGGACGAAGTTGTGGTATCCCATGCGCTTGAGCTGGATCGCGGCGCCGATTCCGGCGAAACCCGCACCCACGATCAGCGCGTCGAAATGCTCCGAAGGCATGACCAAACGGTACCCGAGGTCCGGGGAACCTCAGCCACGCAGAGACCCGGTTCGCGGCGGGTCCAGCGTCGCGATGCAGGTCACGGCGCGGTCCCCGTCGTCCCAGGTCTGCTCGGTCGGGTACAGCACGTAGAGCTGCACTGAATCGTCGGTGACCGCAGCCGGCGAGTAGGACTCCAGCGCAGGGCCGCATTGTTCGTGGTAGGCCGCGATGGCGGCGTCGCCGGGGAACTGGCCGTCGGGCACCGTCAGCACCGCGAACACCTCACCGGCGTGCGGCTGCGCACAGTCGACGGTCTGCACCCGCAGCACCCGGTCGCCCTCGGGAATCTCGGCCAGGCAGTCGCCTTCGGCGACGTCGGTGGCGGTGACGTTGCCCGATCCCGAGAGGCTGTAGATCACGATGGCGACACCGACGCCGACCATCCACAGCACCGACAGCACGATCCCGGCGATCGACATCCCGCGCCCGCGGCCGTACTGCTTGCTCTTGAGCAGACCCACCACGCCGCACGCCAGGCTGATCACCACGCCGCCGATGAGGCCGAAGACCAGCGACACGATCGCCCACCAGTTGGTCCTCGGGGGCGGGGGATGGTGCGGCTGATGGCCCCCGTCGCCCGGACCATACTGATACGGCAGCGGTGGTGGCGGAGGCGCGGTCACCCGGCGACGATAGCTCAGCCCAGCAGATCCAGCGCAGCCTGCACGGCCGCTGCCGGGACGTCGACGGCCCTGGATTTCAGGTCATGGCGGGCCCCGGTGACCTCGACGATCCGGGTCGGCGCAGCGATCAGACCAACGGCCGCGCGTAGCTCGTCGAGCGTGCCGAACGGGTCGGAGGTGCCGTGGGTGAACACCGTCGGCACACCGATGCGGGGCAGGTGCTCGGTGCGGGCCCGCTCCGGCTTGCCCGGCGGGTGCAGCGGATAGGAGAACAACGTCAACGCGTCGACGTCGAGTCCGTCGGCGACAGCCATCGAGGTCAGCCGGCCCCCGTAGGAGTGTCCGCCGGCGATGACGGGTCCGTCGACCAGCGCGCGGACCGCGGCCACGGCCTGCACCACGCCGGCCTGATCGGTCGCCGCGGAGCCCGACGGTGGACCCTTGGGCCGCCGTCGCCGGTAGGGCAGGTTGTAGCGCACCGCCAGCCAGCCGCGCCGCGCCCACTCCTCGCACAGAGCTGCCAGCATCGGCGATTCCCGGCTGCCGCCGGCACCGTGGGTCAGCGCCACCGCACCGGCCGGTGTGCCCGCAGGCTCATGCAACACGCCGGCGATGTCGTCGATCATTGCAACCGGAACAGCGCCGAGACCGGACCGTGGCCGCTACCCAGCGGATAGGCCGCCTTCAGGCATTCGGTCACCCAGCGCTTTCCGAATGCCACCGCATCGGGCACCGAATAGCCGTGCGCCAACGCGCTGGCGACGGCCGCGGCCAACGTGTCCCCGGCGCCGTGGTCGTGACCGGTGTCGATGCGCGCAGCGTCGAACTCGTGAAAGTCGTTGCCGTCGAACAACAGATCGGGGCTGTGCGCCGATGACCTCAGGTGCCCGCCCTTGACCAGCGCCCACTGCGGACCCAATCCGTGCAGTGCCCGGGCGGCAGCGCGCTGGCTGTCGTCGTCGACGACCTCGATATCGGTCAGCAGGCGCACCTCGTCGAGATTCGGCGTGACCAGGGTGGCCAGCGGAAAGAGGCGCTGTCTGAGCGCATTCAGGGCGCTGGGGTGCAGCAGCGGATCACCGTGCATCGAGGCGCACACCGGGTCCACCACCAGCGGCACCTGGCCGGTCAACCCCTGACTCTCCCACGCGTCGGCGACTGCGCCGATGATCTCCGCGGAGGCCAGCATGCCGGTCTTGGCGGCCTGGACACCGATGTCGGACACCACCGCCTCGATCTGTCCGCTGATGATGTCCAGTGGGATCTCGTGAAAACCCCGGACGCCCACGGAATTCTGCACGGTCACCGCCGTCACCGCGACAAGTCCGTGGATGCCGAGCATCGCGAAGGTCCGCATGTCGGCCTGAATGCCGGCGCCTCCACCGGAGTCCGACCCCGCGATGGTCATGACCCGCAGCGGTGCCTGACCCGGTGGCGCCACCGGCAGGTAGGTCACGACGGCATCACCGGTAGGTACACCCGGTTGCCGTGCTCGGCGAACTCGCGGGCCTTGTCGGCCATGCCCTTTTCTCGGGCTTCCCTGGCCTCGTTGTGGAACGCGTCGCGGACATCGTGGCTGATGCGCATCGAGCAGAACTTCGGACCACACATCGAACAGAAGTGCGCCGTCTTCGCCGGTGCGGCGGGCAGCGTCTCGTCGTGGTACTCACGCGCGGTGTCGGGGTCCAACGACAAGTTGAACTGATCCTCCCAGCGGAACTCGAAACGGGCCCGGGACAACGCGTCGTCGCGTTGCTGCGCCCGCGGGTGGCCCTTGGCCAGATCGGCGGCGTGCGCAGCGATCCGATAGGCGATCACGCCGTCCTTGACGTCCTTGCGGTTGGGCAGGCCCAGGTGTTCCTTGGGCGTGACGTAGCACAGCATCGCGGTGCCGGCCTGGGCGATCATCGCCGCGCCGATCGCCGAGGTGATGTGGTCGTAGGCCGGGGCGATGTCGGTGGCCAGCGGACCCAGCGTATAGAACGGAGCCTCCTCGCAGAGTTCCTCTTCGAGCCGGACGTTCTCGACGATCTTGTGCATCGGCACGTGTCCGGGGCCTTCGATCATCACCTGTACGCCATGGGATTTCGCGATCGTGGTCAGTTCCCCGAGGGTGCGCAGCTCGGCGAACTGGGCGGCGTCGTTGGCGTCGGCGATGGATCCGGGCCGCAAACCGTCGCCGAGGGAGAAGGTGACATCGTAGCGGGCCAGGATCTCGCAGAGCTCTTCGAAGTGGGTGTACAGGAACGACTCCTGGTGGTGGGCCAGGCACCACGCCGCCATGATCGATCCGCCACGGGACACGATCCCGGTGACGCGCTCGACGGTCAACGGGATGTGGCGCAGCAGCACGCCGGCATGGACCGTCATGTAATCCACGCCCTGCTCGCACTGTTCGATCACGGTGTCGCGGTACAGCTCCCACGTCAGAGCGACCGGGTCTCCACCGGTCTTCTCCAGCGCCTGATACATCGGAACGGTGCCGACCGGCACCGGGGAGTTGCGCAGGATCCACTCGCGGGTCTGGTGGATGTCGCGGCCGGTGGACAAGTCCATGATGGTGTCGGCACCCCAGCGGGTGGCCCACACCATCTTGTCGACCTCCTCGGCGATCGACGACGACACCGCCGAATTGCCGATGTTGGCATTGACTTTCACCGCGAACGCCTTGCCGATGATCATCGGCTCGGCCTCAGGATGGTTGTGGTTGGCCGGGATCACCGCGCGCCCGACCGCGACCTCGTCGCGGACCAGCTCGGCCGGCACGCCTTCACGCTCGGCGATGAACGCCATCTCGGCGGTGATCTCCCCGCGACGGGCGCGCTGCAACTGGGTACCGCGGTCGGTCACGACCGATCGGCGCGGCAGGCCGGCCTCTAGGTCGATGACCGCGGCATCGTCGGTGTACGGGCCGGAGGTGTCGTACAGGTCGAGGTGCTCGCCGGTGCTCAGGTGCACGCGACGGAACGGAACCCGCGCGTCACCGACATAGATCTTGCTGCTGCCCGAGATCGGACCGGTGGTGACGGTGGGTGCGACACGGACGTCAGACATTTTCGTTTCTCCCTACGCCGGCATTACCCGGTCAGGTTCGTACGGTCGACGGGCCTACCCGTCCTCTCAGCGCGTTCGGTATGCGCTCCCGCGTGGTTGACGAGTGCCACGGTAGCGCAGTGGTGCAGCGGGAGGGAAGGGGGTTACCGCAGAGTCGCCAGTACCGGCGCGTGGTCACTGGGGCTGCCCACCCGGTTCTTGCCGGTCTTGCGTTCGTCGCGCACGATTTCGGCGTGCTCGGTGCGGTCGGCCAACGCCGGTGAGCCGAGGATGAAATCGATGCGCATGCCGCGGTTCTTCGGAAAACGCAGCTGGGTGTAATCCCAGTAGGTGAAGACGCCGGGACCGGGTGTGTGCGGGCGTACCACGTCGGTGAAGCCCGCCGCGACGATGGCGTCGAACGCCGCACGCTCGGGTGGGGTGACGTGGGTGCTGTCGGCGTAGAACTCCACACTCCACACGTCGTCGTCGGTCGGGGCGATGTTCCAATCGCCGACCAGCGCGATCGGGGCCGACGGATCCGCGGCCAGCCACTGCGTAGCGGTATTACGCAGTGCAGCAAGCCATTCCAGCTTGTAGGCGTAATGCGGCGAGTCGACCGTGCGACCGTTGGGCACATACAGGCTCCACACCCGCACCCCGTCACACGTCGCCCCCAGCGCTCGCGCTTCGGCTGCGGCCTCGGCGCCGGGTTTGTCGCTCCAGCTGGGCTGCCCGTCGAAGCCGACCGCGACGTCGTCGATGCCCACCCGCGACGCGATGGCCACCCCGTTCCACTGATTGAAACCGCAGTGCACCACCTCATAGCCCAGCGCGGCGAACGGCAGGGTCGGGAACTGGTCGTCGGAGCACTTCGTCTCCTGCATCGCCAGCACGTCGACGTCGGCGCGTGACAGCCAGTCGGTCACCCGATCCACCCGAGCGCGGATGGAGTTGACGTTCCAGGTCGCCAGACGCATGGATTCACCCTATCGACGCGGCAAACCGGTGATCCGCCCGGCCGAGGCCGACCGTTCACCCCCGGGCCATGACCACGTCGGTCTGCGTTCGGTTCCGAATGATCCATTGCTTGCATGGTCGTTCCATCGTCCGCGGATCGCTCCACAGCACCCGAGACCGATCAATCCGCGCCGCCCGCGCAGCTGCGCGGTCCACTGACCTTTCTCGGACTGACCGGGCGCGCTCAGAGCATCGCCGACTGGCTCGGGGTCGTCGTCGGCGTCTACGTGTTGATCACCGCGGTGAGCCTGATCGGCTCCGGCTTCAAATCCGCCACCGGCGACCGGGCCGCCGAGCTGTTCCAGTTCGCCAGCAACCCGCTGATCGCTTTGATGATCGGAGTGCTGGCCACCGCGGCCACCCAGTCGTCCTCGACGACCACGTCGATCACCGTCGGCTTGGTTGCCGGCGGCTTGCCGATCGAGATCGCCATCCCGGTGCTGATGGGAGCCAACATCGGTACGACGCTGACCAATACGTTGGTCAGCCTCGGAATGGTCGGCAACAAGGACGACTTCCGGCGGGCGTTCTCGGCCGCGACCGTGCACGACTTCTTCAACCTGATGGCGGTGGCGATCTTCCTGCCCCTGGAGATGATGTTCGGGGTGCTGCGCCGGTCCTCGGAGTGGCTGGCCGATGCCTCGTCGGGTTCGGACGGCGGCGTGGTGGCGACGATCTTCGGAGCCATCGGCACCGCGGTCAAGGCGGTAACCACACCCGGCGCAGACCTGATCGCGTGGACTGCCGGCCCGCTGCCCAACCCGTGGCGCGGCATCGTGCTGATCGTCGTCGGGATCGCGCTGATCCTGCTGGTGATCAACGTCATCGGCAAGCTGCTCAAGGTGCTGATGGTCGGCCGGGCCGCCGAGGTTCTGCACGCGGCGATCGGTCGGGGTCCGCTGACCGGCATCGCCTCCGGCGCGGTCGTCACCACGATGGTGCAGTCGTCGTCGACGACGACCAGCCTCATCGTCCCGCTGGCCGGATCCGGGACCTTCACGCTGCGCCAGATCTATCCCTTCACCATCGGGGCGAACATCGGCACCACGGTGACCGCGCTGATCGCGGCCTTCGGGTTCACCGGCATCGAAGCGACATTGGCGCTGCAGGCGGCCTACGTGCACCTGCTGTTCAACGTCTTCGCCACCCTGCTGATCTTCGGGCTGCCGTTCCTGCGGGGGTTGCCGCTGCGCGGCGCGACCTGGCTGGGGGCGCTGGCCGCCGAACGCAAGATCTACGCCGCGGCGTGGGTGCTCGGGGTGTTCGTTGCCTTGCCGCTCGTGCTGATACTGCTGACCAGCCTCTTCTGATGGGAACCGACAACACCATGAGCAACGATCACCACCCTTGCCCCGACGACATCGACCGGGAACTCGAGGAAATGCTCAGCGAGGCCGAGGAGACCGTGACGCGGCTGCGCGACGCGCTGCAGGCGCGGCGCGAGCACGGCGCCCAGCACGCCGAGATCGATCGCCTCGAGGAGCACATGGCCAACGCCCGGGTCAGCTGGCGCGAGGTCCGCAACTTCCTCGACATCGTCTGGCGAGAGATCACCGGATCTGCCAACACGTCGAAGGGAGATGCCCGCGGTGTCTGACATCATCCGGCCGGCCCGGCGATCGGCTGCGGCCTTGTCCGCCGCTGGCGCCCTCGCGCTGACCCTTACGTCCTGCGGCGGCAACGCGGCAGACGCGGCGATCGCCGTGTCCGGCTCATCGACGGTGGCGCCGATCACCGAGGCCGTGGCCAGGGCGGGCGGATTCACTGTCGACGTCGCCGCGGAGGGCACCCTCGACGGATTCACCCGGTTCTGCAACGGTGACACGGCGATCAACAACGCGTCGGTGGCGATTCCCGGCGCGGGCCAGCCGGAGAACTTCGTCGCGATGTGTGAGGAAAACGGTGTCGAGTTCATCGAGCTGCCGGTGGCCCTCGACGCGCTGAGCATCGTGCGCAACGAGCGCAACACCTTCGCGCTGGATATGACCCTCGACGAGCTGCGTGCGATCTGGTCTCCGGACTCCGAGATCCGGACGTGGCAGGACGTCCGCGCCGAATGGCCGGACCGGGCCATCTCTCGCTACGGCCGTCCGCCGGGCTCGGGAACCTTCGATTACTTCACACATTTCGTCGTCGGTGAGACCGGATCGATCACCTCGGACTACCGCAGCACCGACGACATGGGCGAGCTGTCGGCCTGGATCGCCAACGACGACGATGCGCTGGCCTTCATGGGCGTCGGCAACTATCTGGCGGCCGACGAGGACCATCGCGACCGCATGACCAACGTTGCCGTCGACGGGGTACTGCCCGCGCTGGAGAACGCCCGCGACGGTCAGTACCGTCCGCTGACCCGTCCGTTGTTCCTCTACGTCTCCACCGCGGCCCTGGGCGACGACGACAAGCTCGGCGAGTTCCTGTCCTACTACCTGGCCCATGCCGCCGATGTCGTTCCGCGGGTGTACTTTTACCCGCTCGCGCCCGAGGCTTACCGGTTGGCGCAGGAACGCTTCGACCAACGGATCACCGGAACCGCCTTCGACGGGGATCCGTACTCCGAGCAGTCGGTCCTGGAGGTGCTCGGCAGCTAGCTAGGGCGCCAGTAGGTCCTCGGCGCGCACGTAGCGCGACCTGTGGTGGACCCCGAAGCCCAGCGACTCGTAGAGCCTGCGGGCACTGGCGTTCTCGTCGACCACCTGGACGTAGGCGCGGGTCGCGCCGCGCTGCGCTGCCCAGCCCAGCAGTCCGGTGCACAGCGTGCGAGCCAGACCGCGGCGACGGGCCGATTCGGCGACCCGCACCGCCGAGATGCCCACCCAGCGGGTGCCGTCGGGGGCTTCGGTGATCGCCGCCCGTCCGACCGCGGCGTCAGCCAGCGAACCGAACCCGACCTGGCCGTCGATGACCGCGCTCAGCACGTCGACAGGAACCTCACGTGCATAGAGCTCCAGCCATCGGTCATCCGGCCGGGTCGACACCGCGATCTCCTCGGTCCGCAGACGGTCGGTGACTTCGGTTGCCATGACCAGGTTTTCGGCCTCTGTCAGCACACCTGCCGGGATCCGGAACAGCCGGTCCGGCGCGGAGATCAACGCCGGTGTGTCACGCTCGGCGTACCACCGGGCGGCGGCTGCGATCTCGCTGTGTGAGGTGAAGCGCAGCGGCACGGCGGAATTGGCGCGGCGGGTGGCCGGACCGTGACGCAGGAACCACCCGCCGAGCCAGTGCTGTTCGGTGCCGGGCCAGGCCAACGCCGCGGCGTGTTCGAGGTTGCGGATGTCGCCGGTGCGAACCGGGATCTCGGGCACGATGCGCACCGCCAGGACGTCGGCTGCGGCGATGGTGACGACGTCCCCGCGCCGGGTGCGCACCCGCACCCCGGTGTCGTCGCCGGCAGCGCCGAGAACATGCCCGACGACGTCGGTGTGCGGCGGCACCGATCCCGCCGGCAACCGGTACCGCAGGCTGACCCGAGTGCCCGGTGGCGGGACGGCGGTCAACGGTCGGCCGCCGGCTCAGTGCCCGAACGGATCGGGATCTTCACCGGGCATCCAGGACAATCCGGGCACGCCCCAGCCGTTGGACTTGACGGTGCGCTTGGCGCTACGGGCGTTACGGCCGATCAACCGGTCCAGGTAGAGGAAGCCGTCCAGGTGGCCGGTCTCGTGCTGGAGCATCCGCGCGAACAGGTCGGTGCCCTCGATGGTGATCGGGGTGCCGTCGGCGTCCAGGCCCGTGACCCGCGCCCACGATGCCCGCCCGGTCGGGAACGACTCCCCGGGCACCGACAAGCAGCCTTCGTCGTCGTCCTCGGGATCGGGCATGGTCTCCGGTATCTCGGAGGTCTCCAGCACCGGATTGACCACCACGCCGCGGCGGCGCAGGGTTTTGCCCCGCGCGTCGGCACAGTCGTAGACGAACACCCGCTTGGGCACCCCGATCTGATTGGCTGCCAATCCAACTCCATGGGCGGCGTCCATCGTGTCGTAGAGATCGGTGATGAGGTCGGCGAGATCGGCGGGCAGCGACCCGTCCTCGGCGACCGGCACCGGTTCGGTCGGGGTGTGCAGAACGGGATCGCCCACGATGCGGATCGGACGTACGGCCATGGACGGCAAGCTTAGTGTGGCGCCCGCGACGATATTTCGGCGCCGACGCGCGGCGATCCGTGACCCCGCCCGTGACTGAACCGTGATTGAATACTCGCCGGAACTACATGGATGTCATTCAGTTATTGTCGGAAAGGTCCAACAGCGAATGGACGGCGCGATCGCGCGGGCTGAGCAGTCCGGGGACGACACCGAACCCGCCGACGGCCTGACCCGTCGGGAGCACGACATCTTGGCTTTCGAACGGCAGTGGTGGAAGTACGCGGGTTCCAAGGAAGACGCGATCAAAGAGCTGTTCTCGATGTCGGCCACCCGCTACTACCAAGTGCTCAATGCGCTGGTGGACCGCCCTGAGGCACTGGCAGCCGACCCGATGCTGGTCAAGAGGCTGCGGCGGCTACGGGCCAGTCGGCAGAAGGCGCGTGCGGCGCGTCGGCTCGGCTTCGATGTGACCTGATCGCGACGCAAGCTTTGACCGCCGGGCCGACCGGGTCGATACAGTAGGCGCCGATGAACCAGCGAGATTCCTCAGGGCTGCCCCTGCGTGCCATGGTGATGGTCCTGTTGTTCCTCGGCGTGGTTTTCCTGTTGGTCGCGTTGCAGTCGCTCGGCGACGACCCCGACGGGGAGGAATCCTCGGTGGCCGCCACCGCGACCACGACGACCACCACCGCGCCACCGCCGCCGGCCGAACCGGCCCGGCCCGAGGTTCGGGTGTTCAACATCTCCGATGTCGAGGGCGCCGCCGAGACCACGGCCGACCGGTTGCGTGAGGATGGCTGGACGGTGGCCGACACCGGGAACCTGGAGCTACCCGAAACCACGGTGACCACCGTGTACTTCGGCGAGGCGCCAGAGGAGCAGCAGGCCGCCGAGGACATCGGCAGGCTGCTGGAAGCACCGGTGGCGCCGCGGCCCCCGCCACTGCTAGAGCAACCACCGGGAGTGATCGTCGCGGTCATTGGCTAGGCTCTTGCTCATGCGTAGGACCCCCATGCGTAGGACTGTTGCCGCCACCTTGTTCGCAGTGCCCGCCCTTGCGTTGAGTGCCTGCTCGCCCCCAGGGGAGGTCCCTTCCGATTCGCCCGGCACCACGCCGGCGATCTGGACCGGGTCGCCGTCGCCGACGGCCGGGCCCGATGGGCATGGAGCCGGCCACGGTGGCGGGGAAACGTTGAAGGCCGAACTTCGCGACGCCGACGGCACCGCCGTGGCCACTGCCGACTTCCAGTTCAGCGACGGCTACGCGACCGTCACGGTGGAAACCACCGGCGACGGTCAGCTGACACCGGGGTTCCACGGTCTGCACATCCACTCGGTCGGCACCTGCGAGACCGATTCGGTCGCGCCGACCGGCGGCGCCCGCGCGGACTTCAACTCCGCCGGCGGCCATCTGCACCGCGCCCGTGATGGCGACGATCACCCCGCCGCCGGTGACCTGACCTCGCTGCAGATCCGCGAGGACGGCAGCGGCATGCTGGTGACCACCACCGATGCGTTCACCGCCGAGGACCTGCTCGCCGACGAGGGTACGGCGATCATCATCCACGCCAACCCGGACAACTTCGCCAACATCCCGCCGGAGCGCTATCAGCAGATCAACGGCGATCCGCCACCGGACCAGACCACCCTGGACACCGGTGACGCCGGCGCGCGGGTGGCGTGCGGTGTCATCGGCCGCGGCTGACAGCCGGATCGAGTTCGCCGGGTCTGCCCGGCCGACTGTCGGCGTCGAATGGGAGTTCGCCCTCGTCGACGCCGAAAGCCGGGACCTGAGCAACGAGGCCGCGTCGGTGATCGCCGAACTCGGTGAGAACCCGCGCGTGCACAAAGAGCTGCTGCGCAACACCGTCGAGATCGTCACCGGGATCTGTGAGAACTCCGGTCAGGCGATGGACGACCTGGCCGACACCCTGCGACCGGTGCGCACGATCGTGCGGCAGCGTGGCATGGAGTTGTTCTGTGCCGGCACACACCCGTTCGCGCACTGGTCGGTGCAGAAGCTCACCGACGCGCCCCGCTACGCCGAGCTGATCAAGCGCACCCAATGGTGGGGACGCCAGATGCTGATCTGGGGTGTGCACGTGCACGTCGGGGTGAGTTCAGCCAACCGGGTGATGCCCATCATCACCTCGTTGCTGCACCAGTACCCGCACCTGCTCGCACTCTCGGCGTCCTCTCCGTTCTGGGACGGCGAGGACACCGGCTATGCCAGCAACCGGTCGATGATGTTCCAGCAACTGCCGACCGCGGGGCTGCCGTTCCACTTCCAGGAATGGCGTGAGTTCGAGGGATTCGTGGCCGACCAGAAGAAGACCGGAATCATCGACCACATGAACGAGATCCGGTGGGACATCCGGCCTTCGCCGCACCTGGGCACCATCGAGGTGCGGATCTTCGACGGGGTGTCGAACCTGCGCGAACTGTCCGCGCTGGTCGCGTTGACGCACTGTCTGATCGTCGACCTGGACCGTCGTCTGGAGGCCGGCGAGTCGCTGCCGGTGATGCCGCCCTGGCATGTACAGGAGAACAAGTGGCGGGCGGCCCGCTACGGGCTGGACGCAATCGTCATCCTTGACGCCGACAGCAACGAGCGGCTGGTCACCGAGGACCTCGACGATGTGTTGGAACGCCTTGCGCCGGTGGCCAAATCGCTGCGCTGCACGACGGAGCTGGCCCGGGTGGCCGACATCTACCGCACCGGAGCTTCCTATCAGCGGCAGCGCCGCGTCGCCGAGGAGAACGACGGCGACCTGCGCGCGGTGGTCGACTCGCTCGTCGGAGAGCTGGTGATCTGAGCGTGCCGACGGTGCCGATGTTCCCGCTGCAGGTCGCCATGTTGCCCGGCGAGGAATTACCGCTGCGCATCTTCGAACCGCGCTATACCGCTCTGGTGCAGGCATGTCTGGCCACCGAGGATCCGGCATTCGGTGTCGTGCTGATCGCGGCCGGCCGGGAAGTGGGCGGCGGGGACACCCGCAGCGACGTCGGGGCGCTGGCCCACATCAGCGAGTACGTCGACCAGGGCTCCGGACGATACCGGCTCAAGTGCACGATGGGGGACAGAATTCGGGTGCTGGAGTGGTTGCCCGACGATCCCTATCCGCGGGCGGTCGTCGAAGTGTGGCCCGACCAGCCCGGCGCGGCTGTCGACGTTGCGGCGATCCGCGACATCGAGGACCGGATGGTCGCGCTGTTCGAACGGATCGCCGCCAAGCGGGGCGTCGACGTGCGCGGCCGCGACATCGTGGCGGGAGCCGATGATTCCGGTGACGCGGCGATGTGGTTGTACGCGTTGACCACCCGGCTGCCGATGGGACAAGCGGACCGCTACGCGGTACTCGCAGCGCCGACGGTGGCTGAGCGCGTTGCGGCACTGTCCGATGCGGTGGACACCGTGGCCGCGATGGTGGACTTCCAGCTGTCGGATTGACCTACCGCACGGCACATAGGAAGGCACGTCGCGGCGTCAACTCGACGGCATCGTCGGGCACACAGCGGGAGTACCGGTCCATCAGGGTCTGTGCCCGCTCGACGGCGACCTGCCAGCCCAGTCCACACAGCTGCGCACACAGCGCGTCGGCCTCTGCCTCGGGGATCTCGACGGCGAGTCGGCTGGCCGGCCGGCTGAGCTCGGCGGCCAGCCTGACCGCTGCGGTGCGGTCGTCGCTCGACCAGTCGGGCAGGACCCCTTCCAGGGACCATGCGGCAGGTTCGGAACCGTCGAAACCCGCCTCCTGCAATGCCATCGACCAGTCGGTGCGCGGGTCGGCAGGCACCACGCAATGCTGGGCCGCGGCGTGTTCGGCGCGGCGGCCGTCCAGCGCAGCGCATTTGAAATCCAGCACCTCGTGGTGGTCGATCTCGAAAATCGCACTGCTCGACAACCACGGCAGCCGCCACGGCCGGGTATCCAGTCCGCTGGCCATGATGACCGCCTGGTCGACGCCGCGCGCACCCGCGGCGATGAAGTGCTCGTCGAACCAGCGGGTGCGGCACGCCACATAGGCTTCGTAGGCCGCCAACGGGCCGCCGTCGGCGCAGGGCCCCGGCTGCCAACCGCGGGCCGCGGCCGCCTGCAGCAATGGCTCGACGAACGGGTCGGTGAACAGCGGGCAACTCGAACGATTCTCGGCCGCACGCAGCGTGGCCGCCGCCAGCATGGCGTCGGTGCGGCTGGGTCTGCGCACCACCGGACTACTCATTGCAGCAAGATTCCCACTTTGCGGTCGGCCTAAGCACCACCGCCGACGCCGTTGGCGGGTCAGCCCTCGGGACGCTGGTCACCCAGTTCGTCGAGCGTCATCAAGTCTTTGCGGTAGGTGCCTTCGCGGTACACCACCTGACTGATGCGCATCGCGATCACCGGGGCGGTGATCACGGTGAACAATCCGGCCAGCATCAGCACGCCGACATCTGCGCTACCGCGCAGTCGGATCACGGCACCGGCCAATACCAGCAGCAAGCCGAGGACCTGGGGCTTGGAAGCCGCGTGCATCCGGGACAAGGCATCGGGGAAGCGCACTACTCCGATGGCAGCGGTCAACGCCAGCAGCGAACCGCCCAGCACGAGCAGCCCGGCGATCAGATCGAGGATGCTCATGACCGCGGACCGCCGTCCTTGTCGGGGACCCGGAAGCGCGCCACGCTCACCGAGCCGACGAAGGCCATCAACGACAGCGCGACGATGCCGTACTTGACCGTGGTGTCGAGGGTGTAGGCCGCCCAGGTCGCCAGGCCGCACAGCATCACCGCGACCAGGGTGTCGGTGGCCACCAGCCGGTCCATGGTGTTGGGCCCGGCCAGCACCCTGTACATCGTGATGGTCGCAGCCAGGCAGAGGATCACCGCACTGGCCCACCAGATCGCGGTCACGGCGCTGTCCCTTCCGGGGCCGGCTGCCATTCGTCGACGCGTTCGAACGCCGCGATCAGCAGTTTCTCCAAATGCCGGAGATCACGGTAGAACTCGTCGATCGCCCCATCCGGCCGGACGTCGAGGATATGAACGTAGAGCACCCGGTTGGCTTGGTCGATGTCGACGACCATGGTGCCGGGGATCAGGGTCAGGATCGCCGCGGTCAGCGCCAGCGTCAGGTCGGACTTGACCTCCATCGGTGCCCGGACCACGGCGCTGCGCGGCGGCGGCCCCGGGCGCACGGTGAGCCAGGCGATCTGGGTACTGGCCTTGATCAGATCGAGGACCACCCGGCCGAGCAACCGCAGCATCGACAGCGGATGCAGCCGACCTTGCACCGGGATCACCGGTAGCGGCAGCAGCACCGTGACCAGGATGGCGACGGCCAGACCGCCGAGGATATTGGCGGCCGACAACGTGCCCCACAGCAGCACCCACACCACGGTCAGCCAAAACACCAGCCCGATGCGCAGGCCGTACTTGCGCATCATGACGGCTCCCCGAGGACGGCGCTGATGTAGTTCTGCCGGTCGAACAGCTGGTGGCCGGCACGCTCGCTGTAGGCGAAGATCGGTCCGGCGAACACGGTCAGCGCGAGGCCGACGCCGATCAGCGCGACGCTGGGCACGACCATCCCCGGTGGCATCCGGCCGACGTCGGCGCGTTGGTCGAACTCGACGTCGCCGCCACCGTCGGCGATCAGCGCGGTCGGCACCGCCATGGACAGCCGGCCCTCCGGTGCCTCGGAGCGCGGACGCCAGAACGCCTTGGCGTACACCCGCGCCATCACATACAGCGTCAACAGGCTCGTCACGACGCCGCCACCCACCAGCATCCACGCCAGCACGGCGCCGTCCTGGGCACCGGCCTGCAGCACCGCGACTTTGCCGATGAAGCCCGAGAACGGCGGTATACCACCGAGATTGAGCGCTGGTACCAGATAGAGGGCCGCCAGCAGCGGGCTGGCCGCAGCCAGCCCGCCCAGCCGTCTGAGCGTGGCAGAACCACCCTGGCGCTCGATCAGACCCACCACCAGGAACAGCGTGGTCTGCACGATGATGTGGTGCGCGGCGTAGTAGATGGCCCCCGACATGCCCAGCTCGGAGGCCAGCGCTACCCCGAAGATCATGTACCCGATATGACTGACCAGGGTGAACGACAGCAATCGCTTGATGTCGTTCTGCGCGATCGCGCCGAAGATGCCCAGCAGCATGGTGGCCAGCGCGGCCACCAGCAGCACCGGGTCCAGCCCACCGTCGGGGAACAGCAGGGTATGGGCCCGGATGATCGCGTACACGCCGACCTTGGTCAGCAGGCCGGCGAACACCGCGGTCACCGGCGCCGGGGCGGTCGGGTAGGAGTCGGGCAGCCACGCATACAGCGGGAACACCGCGGCCTTGATGGCGAACGCCACCAACAGCACCGCGAACACCGCGCTGCGGGTGCCGGGGCTGACCTCACCGAGACGGTTGGACAGCTCGGCCATGTTCACGGTGCCCGCGGCGGCATACACCAGCGCCACGCCGGTGAGAAAGATCATCGACGCCACCAGCGAGACCATCACGTAGACGACCCCGGCGCGTATCCGCTGGGCATTGCCGCCGATGGTGAGCAGCACGAAGCTGGCAGCCAGCAGCACCTCGAACCCGACGAACAGGTTGAACAGGTCGCCGGCCATGAACGCGATGCAGACACCGGAGGCCAGCGCCAGGTAGGTCGGGGCGAAGATCGACACCGGCTGGCGATCGTCGCCGTCGCGCACGCCTTGGCCGATGGCGAACCAGATGACCGACAGCAGCACGATCGAGGAGACCACGAGCATCAGCGCCGAGAGCCGGTCGACGACCATGGAGATGCCCAGTGGCCCCATCCCCGGCTCGGACTGGCCCCAGCCACCGACCTGAACCACCAGGGTGTCGCCTCGGTCAGCCAGGTAGAGCAGCGCCACCGACACCGCCAGCACGGCGGTCAACGAGATCAGCGTGATCAATCGCTGCACCCGGGGCCGGCGGCCGGCGATCAGGGTGGCCGCCGCGCCCAGCATCGGGATCAGCGCCGGCAGCGGGATCAGTACCGCGGCGGCGCTCATTTCTCGTACTCCTCGTCGGGTAGATCGTCCAGCTCGGCAGGCTGGTCGGGCGCTCGTGGCGGTCGTTGCGTCACGACGTCGCGGTTCTCCTCGCCGGTCTGCTGGGCGACCCGAACATCTTCGGGGTCGCGCTCGATTTCCTCTTCGGTGGTCAGCTGATAGGAGCGATAGGCCAGCGCCAACATGAATGAGGCCACACCCATGGTGATGACGATCGCGGTGAGGATCATCGCCTGGGCCAGCGGGTCGGCGGTGATCTCGCGGCCCAGCACCGAGCGCCCGCGTACCGGGGGATTACCCGCCGGGCTCGCCACGATCAGCAGCAGCAGGTTGACCGCATTGCTGATCAGCAGCACACCGAGCAGCATCCGGGTCAGGCTGCGTTCCAACACCAGATAAACACCGCAGCTGAGCATCGCGCCGACGGCGACCAGGCCCACCAGTGAAGCGCTCATGAGGTCCCCGATCCCGACGGCGTCGGGGCCGCTTGCTCGGCGATCTCCTCGTCCAACCGTGCGCCGAGGCTGCGAAGGATGTCGAGCACCAGCCCGACCACGATCAGGTACACGCCGGCATCGAAGAACAGCGAGGTCACGAACTTGATGTCACCCAGGATGGGCAGGGTGACCTCGAATGTCGCCGAGGACAGCGCAGGTGCGCCGAGGAACAGCGAGACGACGGCAGCGCCGGCGGCCAGGATCAGGCCGGCGCCCAACACCTTGCCGGCGTCGAAGGGCAGTGCCTCGCCGAGTTCGTAGCGCCCCCCGGCCAGGTAACGCAGCGTGAGCGCCAGGCCGGCGGTCAGGCCGCCGGCGAACCCGCCGCCGGGGGTGTTGTGGCCGGTGAAGAAGAAGTACAGCGAGAGCACCATGATCAGCGGGAAGACCATCCGGGTGGCGACCTCCAGAGCCAGCGAACGCTCGGCCGGATCCCGGAACGCGGTGCCGCGCAGCAGACTGAAGGCCGCCGAACGTTCGGTGCCGTCGGCGCTGCGACGGGCCTCGGGGACCCGCGGCGCCGCGCCGAACCGCCGGTGCCGGAACACCATCGAGGCGATCCCGGTCGCGGCGATCAGCAGCACGCAGACCTCACCGAGGGTGTCCCAGGCGCGGATGTCGACCAGGATGACGTTGACTGCGTTGGATCCGTCGCCCAGGTAGTAGGCGGCATCGGGCAGCAGGGAGGCGACCGGCACCGTCTGGCGGGCGGCCATCGCGAAGGCCGCCACGGTGGCCACGGTCGCCCCGACTGCCAAGGCCAGCGCCGCGCGCGGCAACCGCAGTCGTGTCACGCTGGCGGCGTCGGTCTCGGCCGGCAACGTGCGCAGCACCAGTACGAAGACGACCAGCAGCACCGTCTCGACCAGGAACTGCGTCAGGGCCAGATCGGGTGCCCCGTGCAGAGCGAAGATCACGCCGGTGCCATACCCGGTGAGGCTGATGAGAAGCACGACGGCCAGCCGGTTGCGGGTCAGCGTCGCGCCGACCGCGGCGGCGATGATCAGCAGCGCCACCACAGCTTGCAACGGCGAGTCCCACAGTTCGAACTCGACTCGGTCGCGGGCGCCCCAGGCCAGCATCACGGCCGGAAGCAGCACCAGCGTGACCATGATGGTGGCCTGGATGGCCGGAACGGATCCGCGCTGGGTCAACGCGGTAGCTCGCAGCGAGAGCAGGTCGGCACCGCGGACCACGGCGTCGTAGCGTTCGTCGGCGTCGCCCAGCGACAGCCACCGGGAGCGGATGCGCGGCAACCGCCGGCGTCCGAAGAACGCCGCCGTGCCCACCGCGATCACCACCAGTGACAGCACCAGCGGCAGACCGAAGCCGTGCCACAACCCCAGGTAGTAGTCGACACCGCCGGGCACGGTGCTGGCGTAGGCCGCCAGTGCCGAGTCCAATGGCGACGGGAACACCCCGAAGACCAGGCCCGCTGTGGCCAGCACCGCCGGCGCGGCCAGGAAAACCCACGATGGCTGGTGCATCTGGGCGACCAGTCGCGAGGGTTCGGGCTGCCCCTTGCGGGCGAAGCCGCCCCAGACCACCCGCAGGCTGTACATGAACGTGAAGGTGGAGCCGAGCACGATCGCCGCCAGTACGAAAGGTGCTGTGGCACCCAGTGATTCGCTGGCCGCGAGGGTCTCGAAGGCGCCCTCCTTGGCCACGAAGCCGAACAGCGGCGGCAGGCCCGCCATGCTCGCGGCCGCGGTGACGGTGATGGCGAACAACACCGGACTACGGGTGCCCAGCCAGGCGAGCTGACGGATGTCGCGGGTTCCGGTCGCGTGGTCGATGATGCCGACCACCATGAACAGCGTGGCCTTGAACATGGCATGCGCGCAGAGCAGGGCCAACCCGGCCAGCATCATGTCGCCACCGCCGGTGCCGACCATCACGGTGATCATCCCGAGCTGGCTGACCGTGCCGTAGGCCAGGACCAATTTCAGATCGTATTCGCGCAGTGCACGCCACCCCGCGATGAGCAGGGTCGCCGTGCCCAGCACCACCACGGTCACCCGCCACAGCGCGACATCGGCGAACCCCGGCGTCATCCGGGCCACCAGGTACACGCCCGCCTTGACCATCGCCGCGGCGTGCAGGTAGGCGCTCACCGGTGTCGGAGCCGCCATCGCGCCCGGAAGCCAGAAGTGCAGCGGCACCAGCGCGGACTTGCTGATCGCACCGACCAACACCAGTGCCAGGGCGACGTTGACCGCCGCGCCGCTCGGTGGCGCGGCGATGAGTTCGGAGAGCAGGTAGGTGCCCGACACCGAACCGAGCACGATGACACCGACCAGCATCGCGAGCCCACCGGCGGTGGTCACCAGCAGCGCCTGCATGGCTGCCCGCCGGCTCGTGGCGCGTTCTGCGTAGTGGCCCACCAACAGGAACGACAACACTGTCGTCAGCTCCCAGAACACGTAGAGCACCAACATGTTGTCCGAGGTGACCAGGCCGAACATCGCTCCGGCGAAGGCGACCAGCTGGGCGGCGAAGCTGGGTAACCGGTCCTCCCGGTGACCGTCGTGATGGTGGAAGTACTCGGTGCAGTAGAGCAGTACCAGCGCACCCACCGCGAGGACGATGACGCTCATCAGCGCAGCCAGCGGGTCGAACCGCAGCGCGATGTCCATCGACAGGTCGGGCACCCAGGGCACGTCGACACGGGCTTCCCGGCCGTCGGTGGGCCAGTTCGTGACCACCCAGATCAGCGACCCGGCCGGTACCAGGGCGAGCAGCGGAAACGCCCGACTGTCCCAGCGGCGGACAAGCAGCGGCGCCACGGCGGCGGCAACCGCGTGGGCAAGCAGTATCGCGAGCATGGACTCCGGGGATCGGTGGTGTTTGCCGGCGAGACCGGCGAGGTCAGTCTACTTCAGGGCCGGTCGGGTGCTCGTTGCGGCTGCGCGGACTGCTCGTCCTCATCGGCGCTGAGGTGGGCGATCCGCGGGCCCGCCCAGCACCAGGGCCGAAATCTGGTCTTCGGCGTCGGCTGTGGCTACGAACAGCAGTTCGTCGCCGGCCTGCATCACCTCATGGGGCTCGGCGACCATCAGGTGTTTGACCCGCAGCAATGCCACCAGTGCACTGTCGGCGGGCATGCGCAGGGCACCCACCCGCCGGCCGACCAGCGGGCTGTCGACGGGCACCGTGAGCTTGGCCACGTTGGCCTGGCCGACCTGGGTGGGCAGCCCGCGGCCCAATGCCATCAAGCGCACCAGGTGGCCGACATCGATCGCTCCCTCCACCGCGGCGACCATGGCCAGCGGTGTCGACACCGCCACGTCGACCCCCCAGGCGTCGGTGAACAGCCACTCGTTGCGGGAGTCGTTGATCCGGGCGACCACCCTCCCGACACCGAATTCGGTCTTGGCCAGCAGCGCCATCGCCAGGTTGGCCTTGTCGTCGCCGGTGGCCGCGATCGCGACGTCACAGATCTGGATCTCGGCCTCCTGCAGCGAGGACAGTTCGCACGCGTCGGCCAGGAACCAGTCGGCGCCGGGCACCGTCGTGGGTGCATAACGGGCGATGTTCTGCTCGATCAGCAGCACCTTGTGGCCGTACCCGACGAGTTCGGCGGCAACCGACCGGCCGACCGCACCGGCACCGGCAACCGCTATCCGCATGGATGGCTCCTTCAGCCCCTGAAATACTTGCTGCGAGCTATTCGTCGACAACCCCGTCGACCAACCAATTGTGAATGAGGTCCGCTTGAGCCTGCACCAGCTGTACGTGGCGCTGTTGATCGGGGGCCTCGTTCTGCTGGCAAGCATCATCGCGACACGGTTGGCCACCGGCATCGGCCTGCCCAGTCTGTTGCTGTTTCTCGGTGTCGGCGTCTTTGTCGGGGAGGCGGGCCTCGGGCTGAATTTCGACGACGCGCAGCTGGCGCAGAATCTGGGTATCGCGGCGTTGGGCGTGATCCTCGTCGAGGGTGGTCTGACGACGAAGTTCAGCGACATCCGTCGCGTGCTCGCGCCGGCTACTGTGCTGGCGACGGTCGGGGTCGGCGTGAGTGCGGTGGTCACGGCCAGTTGCGTGCACTTCCTGCTCGGCGTGAACTGGCAGCTGGCACTGCTGCTGGGGGCGATCGTCTCGAGCACCGACGCCGCTGCGGTGTTCTCGGTGCTGCGGGTCGTGCCGCTGCCGCGGCGGGTGAGTGGGCTGCTGGAGGCCGAATCGGGATTCAACGACGCCCCCGCGGTGATCCTGGTGGTGCTGTTCGCCACGGTGCCGCTGGAGCTCGATCCCGGCCGCATTGCGGTGACGCTGTTCTACAACCTGGCCATCGGCATCGTGATCGGCCTGGCCTGTGGCTTCCTCGGCGCGGTCGCGCTGCGGCGCATCGCGTTGCCCTCGGCGGGGCTGTACCCGTTGGCGGCCTTCGGCCTGGGCATGCTGGCGTTCGCGGCCGGTGGTGCGGCCAACGCCAGTGCGTTCGTCGCGGCCTATCTGGCCAGCGTGGTGCTGGCCAACTCCGGACTGCCGCACCGTTCGGCGACCCGATCGTTTGCAGAAGGGTCGGGGTGGCTGGCCCAGATCGGGCTGTTCGTGTTGTTGGGTCTGCTGGCCTCGCCCGGTCAACTGATCGGCGACATCGTGCCCGCCGTGGTGGCCGGGCTGGTGCTGCTGCTGATTGCCCGGCCAGTGTCGGTGGTCGTGTCGCTCATCGGGTTCCGCATTCCTTGGCGCGAGCAGGCCTTCATCTCCTGGGCCGGTTTGCGGGGCGCGGTGCCGATCGTGCTGGCGACGTATCCGGTCGTCGAGGGCGTGCCCGACAGCGGACGCTTGCTCAACATCGTGTTCATGCTGGTCGTTGTGTTCACCCTGGTGCAGGGGCCGAGTCTGAAATTTGTCGCCGGCCTGCTGCGGCTGGTGCCGAGGGACGCCACCCGCGAGATTCAGGTGGACGCGGCACCGCTGGACGTGCTGGGCGCCGAGCTGATCACGATGACCGTGATGCCGGGTTCACGGCTGCACAATGTCACGGTGCTCGAGCTGCAGCTGCCCGACCCCAGCGTGATCACGCTGATCATCCGCGACGGTCGCTCCTTCGTGCCCCAGCCGACCACCCGGCTGCGCACCGATGACGAGCTGATGATCGTCACCACCACCGCCACAAGGGATCTCGCCGAGCGTCGGCTGCGCGCGGTCAGCCGCCGCGGCAAACTCGCGCACTGGTTCGACGAGTACGGCGACCCGGGTTAGCATCCTCATCGGCGCAGTTTGCTTGGCGGGGGTGCGAATTCGCCGCGTACGGACGTTCGTAGGTCCATGCGGACGAGTGCCTCCACCTGGGCGGTCGCTGCGGCCACTCCGTCGATGACCGGAACGTCCAGCTCGGCTTGTAAGCGGGCGCATAGGTCCGACATGCCGGCGCAACCGAGCACGATGACGTCTGAACCGTCGCTGACCAGCGCTTGCTCTGCGGCATCGCGAATGCCCTTATATGCCAGTGGCTCACGTTCGAGTTCGACCACGGGAATGTCACAGGCATGGATTCCACCGCACGCCGGCGCCACCCCGTACCGATGGGTGAGGTCTGCTATGTGCCCGATCGTCCGCGCCAGCGTCGTGACCACACTGAACGTGCGCCCGAGGTAACCAGCCGTTCGCATGGATGCCTCGGCGATCCCGACGACGGGTCCTCGGGCCACCTCTCGCGCGGCGAGCAGCCCCGGATCGCCGAAGCAGGCGATCACGTAACCGTGGTAACCCTCAGCCTCACCGGCTTCGACCTCCCGCAACACCCCGGCGGCGGCCAGAGCGTCGTCGTAGTGGCTCTCGATGGACTCCGGCCCGGTGGTGGGGTTGACCGCGTCCACGCGCGTGCCTGGGGCGACGCTGGCCCTGGCACTCACGGCGATCATTGCCGTCATCGACTCCGTGGTGTTGGGGTTGACGACCTTGATCCTTATCGGCGTGACTGCGGTCATTCCGCGGCGACAGCCCTGTTCTCGTCGGCTACGCCGGCGACGTTGGCGCGGTAGGCGAGTGCGTAGTAGGCGATGAAGCCCGCGAAGCACCCGATGAACCAACTGAACTGGCCCAGCGATTCAACAACGCCGAGGATCTTGGGTAACACCACCGAACCGATCGATGCGGCGCCCCCGATGATGGTTGCCCTGACCGCTACTGGGTTGAATCCTTTTCTGTACCAGTATGTTCCAGTTTCCTCCATGGTGAACAGGTCATCGACCACGATGCGCTGCTTGCGGACCAGGTAGTAGTCGGCGATCAAGATGCCGAACAGCGGACCGATCAGGGCGCCAAGCAGTCCGAGGGTCCAGAAGATCGCCTCGTCGTTGTTGTACCAGTTCCACGGTGTCAGGAGCACCGATCCGACGGCTGCGATCATGCCTCCGGTGCGCCAACTGATCTTCTGCGGGTTGACATTCGAGAAGTCGAAGGCGGGCGCCACGAAGTTGGCCACGATGTTGATCCCGATGGTGGCGAGCACGAAGGTGAAGCCACCCAGCAGTATCGCGGTGTACGTGTCGATGGCCTCCACGGTGTCGATGGGGTTGGTCATCACTTCGCCGAACACCGGCAGGGTGGCCGAGGCGGTCAGCACGACCAACAGGGAGAACACCACGAAGTTGATCGGCAAACCGACCAGGTTGCCGAACTTGAGTTCCTTGTACGACTTCGCATACCGGGAAAAATCGCCGAAGTTGAGCATCGGTCCCGCGAAGTAGGACACCACCAGGGCGATAGCGCCCAGCATCGCTGTGATCTGCTGTCCGGTCGTGAGTTGCCGGTCCGACAGCGTCAGGCTGATCTGCCAGTCGGCGCGGGCCATCATGTAGAAGCACAGGATGAACATCATGGTGTAGATGAGCGGACCGCTGACATCGCACAGCCACCGCACCATCTCCATTCCCCACCAGAACACCAGCGCCTGAACCACCCAGAGAATGGCGAAACTCAGGTAGCCCACATAGGACAGGCCCAGGAAGCTGGTGTCGTCGGTGGCGTAGGCCGCCATCCCGGGAAACAGTTTGAGCAGCACGATGGTCAGAGCTCCGGCTGCCAGGAATGTCTGAACCCCGTACCAGGCAATGGCGATGCTGCCGCGGATGATCGCGGCGATGTTGGCGCCCATCACACCGAATGCCGCACGTGCGACCACCGGGTAGGCGATCCCGTGCACCTGGCTGGGCTTTGCCACCAGGTTGCAGGCCAACTGCACGATGCAGATGCCGACGATGAGGCACACGAAGACCTGCCAACTGGTCAGCCCGAGGGCGAACAGTGCGCCAGCGGTGACGTAGCCGCCGACGCTGTGTACGTCGGCCATCCAGAAGGCAAAGATGTTGTACCAGTTCCACTTCTGTTCGACCAACGGCGCCAGATCCTCGTTGGTGAGTCGCGGATGGTAGGAGGTCTTGATGATCGAGGTACCCGCCGGTCCATGGTGAGTGCCGGCAACCAGGGGCGGTGTTTCGGTTGTCATGACGGTCTCCTAGCGAGGTTGGCACAGCCCGAGTCGGACAGTGCCAAGAACTTAGGAGCGCAGTGTTTCCGTAACGGCCATAGCGGCGTTAACCCGCAGTTACCACTCACCTATAGGAAATCACGGGCGACGGAACAGATCGGCGTCGTCGCGCAGCGGATCGAACTCGGCCCGCAGGTGTTCGTAGTGTCGCTGCGATGCGGCCGCCAGCGCCTCGCCATCGCGAGCAACGAAGGCGCTGATCATCTCGCCGTGGTCGGAGTGGAAACGATGCCGGGCCTCGTCTGAGACATGTGCCATCGGTCGCGCCGGTTCGGTCAGATTCCACGCGGACTCGTACATGCGAACCAGGCGGCCCATTCTCGACGGCCGGATCATCGCCAGGTGGAGGCGCCGAGACTCGCTGTGATAGATCCGGTCATCGTGGCCGCGGATGGCCGAATCCAATCCGTGGTGACTGGCCCAGATCTCGGCGTCGTCTTGGGCCGTCGCGTGCCTGATCGATGCGGCCAGCGCACCCGCTTCGAGCACCTCACGCACCCGATAGAGGTCGGTGAACTCTTCGAACGTGAGCGTCGCCACCCGGTATCCCACATGGGGACGATGTTCGACCAGGCCTTCGCCGACCAGCGTCATGAGAGCTTCACGCACCGGGATCTGGCTGACGCCCAGGTGCGCGGCGACTGCGTCCACCGGGATGGCGGTGCCCGGCGGTTGATCGCCGGACAGGATCGCATCGCGGATGTCGTCGGTCACCCGTGGTTGGCCGGTCTCGGCGGACGAGTTGACCAGGTGTGCGGTGAACTGTGTCCCGCGACGAATCCGGGTCATGAGGTTTCTCCCACCACGTCGACGGCGCCACCTCCGAAGGGAGTGCGGTCGACAGTCTGAACCACGTATGTTTCGAGGGGATGTCGGGTCTGCGCGACCGTCGCCTGAACACACCTGACGCTGCCTCGTCGGGCCCGGTCAGCGGGGGCCCGATCGTGCGCACGCCGGCACGGCGAACCGGATCGGAATCGCATGGGACGCCACCCCGATCCCGGCGCCCAGGATCGGCCAGATTGGCCAGAAGTACCAGGCGCCGGTCGACATTCCGACGGCCAGCCACACGGTCAGCACAATCAGCACCATCACCAGGTAGCCCGCCAGGTGTATCCGCACGGCCCGGCGCGCGGCGGCCTGTCGGGCAGACCGCCGGCGCGGGTCGTTGCGGCGTAGATCGGCCACCGGCAGGTCTGCGGTCAAGGCGCGCAGATCAGGGGTGGTGCTCGCGTCGAAGACCGCGGTGACGCGCTGCTCGTACTCCGGCATGTCCAGATAACCCTGGGACAGTGCCAGCCCGAGCACAGCAGCGGTGGATTCCCGGTCGCGGTCCCCGGCCCGCACAGAGGTGTCGATGACGGTCATGCCTCCTCCAATCTTGACAATGCCTAGTTTGAGGATGTCAGCTCGTTTAGGCACTGTCAAGATGGTGGATCGGCTGATGTCAGCGGTTGTCGGCGAACGCGCGCAGCGCGTCGACCTGCACCGGGTCCAGCGACGGCCGGACCGTCTGGCGGGCCGCGGCGACGTCGCCGGCGGTGACGTCGGCGGCGTCGATGGATCGGCGCATCGCGGTCAGCGCGGCTTCGCGCAGCAGCGCCACGCAATCGGCAGCGCTGTACCCGTCGAGGTCTTCGGCCAGCGCCTCCAGATCTACGGCGTCGGGGCCTTCGGAGGCCAAAGGCACCGATCTGCCCGCGGTGCGCAGAATCTGGATCCGGGCCTCGGCATCCGGTGGCTCGACGAACACCAACTTCTCCAGCCGGCCCGGTCGCAGCAGCGCCGGGTCGATCAGGTCGGGGCGGTTGGTCGCACCCAGCACCACGACGTCGCGCAGCGGTTCGATGCCGTCGAGTTCGGTCAGCATCGCGGCCACTACACGGTCGGTCACCCCCGAATCGAAGCTCTGCCCACGTCGCGGGGTCAGCGCGTCGATCTCGTCGAGGAACACCAGCGACGGTGCGGAGTCACGCGCCCGCTGGAACAGCTCACGCACCGCTTTCTCCGAGGAGCCGACCCATTTGTCCATCAGCTCAGCGCCTTTGACCGCATGCACGCTGAGACGGCCCGAGCTTGCCAGCGCGCGCACCACGAACGTCTTCCCGCAGCCCGGCGGGCCGTAGAGCAATACGCCGCGTGGCGGTTGCACACCGAGCCGTTCGAAGGTCTCCGGGTGTTGCAGCGGCCACAGCACCGCCTCGGTCAGCGCCTGCTTGGTGTCGGCCATGTCGCCCACGTCGTCGAGAGTGATCGAACCGACCGAAACCTCCTCGGTGGCCGATCGTGACAGCGGCCTGATCACACTCAAGGCTCCGGTCAGGTCTTCTTGGCGCAGTGCCGGCGGTTCACCGCTGTCGCTGGCCCGTGCGGCCGCGCGCAACGCGGCCTCCCGGATCAGAGCAGCAAGGTCGGCAACGACGAAACCCGGTGTGCGTTCCGCGATTTCGGAAAGTTCGAGATCTTCGGACGGTACGTCGCGCAGCAACGCCTCGAGCAGCTGGCCGCGCACTGCCCCGTCGGGCAGGCTCAGCCCCAACTCGCGGTCGCACAGCTCGGGTGCGCGCAGCCGTGGATCCAGGGCATCCGGTCGTGCCGTGGTGGCGACGAAGGCAACCCCCCGGTTGGACACCGCTTTTCGGAACTCGGCGAGGATCAGGGTGGCGACCGGGTCGGCGGGCACGGTCAGCAGCGCATCGACGTCGGTGACGAGCAGGACCCCGCCGCCGTCGCGCACCGCCGTCACTGCGGAGCTGACCTTGGCCAACCGGTCCTCGGCGCGCAATGAGCCGACCTCCGGCCCGTCGAGTTCGACCAGCCGCCGGTCGGCGCACACCGTGCGGACCATCGTGGCCTTGCCGACGCCGGCCGGCCCCGACACCAGAACCCCCAGATGTGCTGTGGCGCCGAGCTTTTCGAGAAGCTCCGGTTGGTCAAGGGCGAGCTTGAGCCACTCCTTGAGGCGGCCGGCCTGGGTGTGGGCGCCCTTGAGGTCGTCGAAGCCGATGGCCGGTGGCGCCGAGCTGGTCACGACATGCTGACCGGTCTGCTGCACCGGGGCGGTACTCGTGGAATCGCCCCAGCGCACCAGCGAATTGGGTTGCACGCTGACTGGTCCGGCGGGGTCGACGCCGGTCACCGTCAGCAGCTCGGACGTCCAGGTGATCCCGACAGCGGCGGCCAACGCCGCGCTGGCCTGCGACGTCGACGTGCCCGGTCCCAGGTCACGGGGCAGCAGGGACACCGTGTCGCCCACCGTCATCACCTTGCCCAGCAACGCTTGTCGTAGCGTCGCCGGGGACAGCGACTGGGTGGTCAGCCGCGAGCCGCTCAGCGTCACCTCGCGGGCACCGTGCACCGTCACCGGGGAGACCAGTACCGCGCTGTCCTCGCGCAGGCCGGCGTTGGACAGCGTCACGTCGTCGAGCAGTGCGGTGCCCGTCGGGGTGCCGGCCGGAGCCGGCCCCACCACCGCGGCGGTGGTGCGGGTACCGGTCAGCGACACCGCGTCCCACTCGCGGATGCCCAGCGCGGTGATCGCCTCGGGGTGCAACCGCACCACCCCGCGACGGGAATCCAGGGCGGCGGTGTTCAGCCGTGCGGTCAGCGTCAGGTGTGGCGGTGGCCCGCTGCGCGCCGCGGCCTCGTCGACGGAGGACACCTCACCCCCTCGGCGGCCTGCGCAGCCCGAGCCGCGCCATCGACCGGCGGTGCGGCTGGGCCCGTCGGATCGCCCGCCGGGCCGCCCGCTGTTCGCGCGGCTTGTCACCCCACACCTCGGGATGCTGGGCCAGGAACCGGCGGGTCCGGATCGCGAAGGGGATGTGGATGACGTAGGCGACGATGATGACCAGGATCACCAGGTAGCCGTAGAGGATCGCGGCGGCCACCGCGATCGCCAGCAGTGCCAGCAGCGGCGCCACCATGTGCGAGGGCACCGCGAAGGTGTGGATCTTGCGCATCGGCAGCGTGGAGACCACCAGCAGCGAGATGCCGATCATCCAGATCACCACGGCAGGCTCGGAGGTCCACCAGCCCTCACCGAACTGCATCTTGGCCGCCAGCGGCCCGATTGCGCCGATCGCACCCGCCGGGGCGGGCATCCCGACGAAGTATTTCGATGCATACTCCGGCTGGTCGATGTCGAGCATCGCGTTGTACCGGGCCAGCCGCAACACGATGCACACCGCGTAGAGCAGCACCACGATCCAGCCGATCCGTGAGGTCGATAGCAGCGTGCCGTAGACGATGAACGCCGGCGCCACACCGAAGTTCACCGCGTCGGCCAGTGAGTCGATCTCTTCGCCCATCCGCGAGGTGGCGTTGAGCGCGCGTGCGGTGCGGCCGTCGAGGGCGTCGAGGATCGCCGCGGCCGCCAGGAACGCCATCGCCTCGGTGGGCCGGTTGTCCAGTGCGAACTTGACCGCCGACAGGCCCAGACAGATCGCCACCACGGTCATCGCGCTGGGCAGGATTTTGGCGCTGACCACCGGGGTGGGCAGGCGCGGCTTGCGTGGTCGGATCATGGCAGCTCGGCCAGCACGGTCTCACCGGCAAGGGTGCGCTGGCCGTTGGTGATCAGGATGTTCGAGCCCGCGGGCAGGTAGGTGTCCAGCCGCGAGCCGTACCGGATCAGACCGTAGGTGTCGCCGATGGCCAGCTTGTCACCGGCGTGGACATCGCACACGATGCGCCGCGCGATCAAGCCGGCGATCTGCACCGCGACGACGGTGGCACCGTCCGGGGTGCGGATCACCACGCTGTTGCGTTCGTTGTCCAGGCTGGCGGCCTCCAGGTCAGCCGAGCCGAACAACCCGGGCCGGTGTACCACCGAGACCACCTCGCCACCGATCGGCGCCCGCTGCACGTGGGCATCCAGCACCGACAGGAAGATGCTGATGCGAGGCACCGGCGTGGGGTCCATACCCAACTCGGCAGGGGGGCTGTGCTCGTCGACCACGCAGATCAATCCGTCGGCGGGCGCCACCACGACACCGGGTCGCACCGGTGGGGTGCGGGGCGGATGACGGAAGAATGCGGCGTTGGCGGCCGCGGCGGTCAGCGCGGTGCGGCGGACCCAAGGGCGTCGTCGCCCGGCCAGCGCCACTGCGAGGCTGGCGCCGACGAACGGCAGTCCTTCGGGGTGCATCGGGGGTATCGCGGAGCGAACCAGGGCCGCCAACCGCGCGGGGCCTGTGGTGAGGTCGGGGCGTCTGGCCATCGTGCGCTGAATACTACCGACGAGCGCTTGCGCGAGGAGTCATCGAGTCCCGACGAGCGCTTGCGCGAGGAGTCATCGAGTCCCGACGAGCGCTCACCGCAGGTCCCACACCTGGACTCGTGATCCGGCAGCCGCTTGGGTGGTGTCCTCGTCGAGCTCGAGCAGACAGTTCGCCGACGCCAGCCACCGCAGATGGTGCGAGGCCGGCGGGCCGTAGCTGGTCACCGAGTCGCCGTCGAGCACGCCGCGCCGGAACTGGCGTTTGCCTTTCGGTGAGGTGAGGTCTTCGGCGAGCACGGCGCTGCGGCGCGGCCGTTCGGCGTCGGCCAGGCCCATCGCCGCGCGCAGCGCGGGCCGCACGAACACCTCGAAGGACACCAGAGCGCTGACCGGGTTTCCCGGCAGCGTGATCACCGCGGTGCCGTCGACCACACCGGCGCCCTGCGGCATGCCGGGTTGCATCGCCACTTTGACGAACTCGACCTGGTCCGACCACGCATCCTTGACCACCTCGTAGGCGCCGGCGCTGACCCCGCCGGTGGTCAGCACGACATCGGCGTCCCCCGCGTCGCGTACCGCGGTGGTGAACGCGGTGACGTCGTCCCCGGTCATCGGGGCGGCCACCACCTCGGCGCCGGCGTCGCGGACCGCGGCGGCCAGCATCACCCCGTTGGATTCATAGATCTGGCCCGGTTGCAGCGGGGTTCCCGCGCTGACCAGTTCGGTGCCGGTCGAGACCACCAGCACCCGCAGCCGCGGCCGCACGGTGAGCTCGGCGAGTCCCAGTGCGGCGGCCAGCCCGAGCGCGGCCGGAGTGAGCATCTGACCGGCCCGCAGCACCGTGGTGCCGGCGGTGACGTCCTCACCGGCGCGTCGGATGTGCTGGCCGCGTCGGGCGCCGGCGCGGATGGTGACGACGTCGGTCGCCGCGTCGGTCGCCTCCACCGGGATCACCGCGGTCGCCCCGCCCGGCAACGGCGCGCCGGTCATGATCCGGTGTGCGGTACCCGGCGTCAGTGCGGGGATGTCGGTACGGCCGGCCGGGATGTCTTCGGCCACCGGCAATCGCACCGGATGGTCGGCGCCGGCGTCGGCGACGTCCTCGGCCAGCACTGCGTAACCGTCCATCGCCGAGTTGTCGAACGCGGGCAGCGCGAGCCCGGCGACCACATCCTGAGCCAGCACCAGGCCCAGCGCGCCGGACAGCGGGATGTCGACCGGCGGGCGGGGCTTGATCAGCCTGGCCACCACCTGCCGGTGCTCGTCGACGGACCGCATCAGATGCCGTAGGTGACGCCGGTGAGTTCCTCCGACACCGCCCACAGCCGCTGCTGGGTCGCGACGTCGTGGGACTGCTTGCTGGATTGCACGAGGACGGGGTGACCGATGAGCTCGCGGAATCCCGACGGACCGTAGTACTGCCCGCCTTGCACGCCAGGGTCGGTGGCGGCGCGCAGCGTGGCCAGCGCACCGACGGCAGGACTGTTGGTGAAAAGGCCGACGAGCTTGTCGGCGCCGGGCAGGCTGGTGCCGGGGATGTGGCGCATCAGCTCGGTGTTGGAGATCCCGGGATGCGCGGCGACCGCGATCGTCGGCGCGCCTTTGGCGGCCAGTCGGCGCGCCAGCTCGTAGCTGAACATCAGGTTGGCCAGCTTGGATTGCCCGTAGGCGGCGACGCGGTTGTAGCTGCGCTCCCACTGCAGGTCCTCGAAGTGGATGCCGGCCCGGATGTTGTGGGCGATGCTCGCGACGCTGACCACGCGAGAACCCGCGACGGGCAGTAGATGCTCGAGCAGCAGCCCGGTCAACGCGAAGTGGCCGAGGTGGTTGGTGCCGAACTGCAGCTCGAACCCGTCCCGGGTGACCTGCTTGGGTGGGTACATCACGCCGCCGTTGTTGATCAGCAGGTCGATGCGCGGGTGTGTTTCGCCGAGTTCGGCCGCGGCCCGGCGCACGCTGTCCAGCGAGGACAGGTCGAGTTCCTGCACGCTGACCTGCGCATCCGGGGTGGCGCGGGTGATCCGCTCGGCCGCGCTGCGACCCTTGGCCAGATCGCGCACCGCGAGCACCACCCGGGCGCCGTGCGCGGCGAGGACGGCCGCGGTCTCGTAACCGATTCCGGTGTTCGAGCCGGTGATCACGGCCACCCGGCCGGACTGGTCGGGGACGTCGGCGGCAGTCCATTTAGGGGTCATGGGTTCAACTTACTGACATCGGCCAGGCATTCTCGACACATGGACCTGGTCGAACCTGCGCATCCGCCAAGCAGCAATGCCCCGCTGGTCTGGGCGATCGGCGCCGCGATCCCGTGGTCGGTGGCGATCCTGGGCCAGCTGGTGTGGTTCGCGTTGGAAAGCGCAGGCAGCCCGCGGCTGTGGCTGCATGCCCTGGTGGCCGTCGCGACCGTGCTGGGCATCGTGGTCAACGTGGTGATTGCACCGCTGTGGCGTTATCGCGTGCATCGCTGGGATCTGGACGCCACCGCGGTCTATACCCGGACGGGGTGGTTGGTGCAGGAGCGCAGGATCGCGCCGATCTCGCGGGTGCAGACCGTCGACACCTACCGCGGGCCGCTGGATCGGCTGTTCGGCCTGGCCAACGTGACCGTCACGACGGCGTCCTCGGCGGGGGCGGTGCGCATCGTGGCGTTGGACAAGAACGTCGCCGACTGGCTGGTGGCCCGCCTGACCGACATCGCAGCACTGGGCGGCGAGGACGCCACGTGAGCGCCGACTGGCAGCGGTTGAGCCCGCGCATGCTGTTGGTGCACCCGGTGCACGAGGTGCTGCGCCAGATCCCGGTCCTGATCGGCTCGTTCGTGCTCGGTTCGGCGACCGGCAACCCGGCCTGGGCAATTCTGGCTGTGGTTCTGATCGTCGCCTTCGGATTGGCCCGGTGGTTCACCACCGCCTATCGCATCGGGGGAGACGATGTCCAGCTACGGTCGGGAGTGTTGCAACGCACCGTGGTGTCATTGCCGCGCAACAGGATCCGCTCGGTTTCCACCGATGCCCGACTGCTGCACCGGATGCTGGGGCTGACCGTGGTCACCGTCAGCACCGGACAGCAGGCCAGCACCGAGACCGCATTCGCGCTCGATGCGGTGCCGGCTGCCGAGGTGCCACACCTACGCGCGATCCTGCTGGCCGAATCGTTGGGGCCCGCTGCTGTCTACACCCAGGGCCAGGTGCTGGCCCGCTGGCAGCCGTCCTGGCTGCGCTACAGCGCATTGACCTTCGGCGGCTTGATCACCATCGGCGCCGCGGCCGGTGTGCTCAGTCAGACCGGAGTGCTTGGCGCATTGGATGATTCGCCGTGGGAGCAGGCCGGGGCCGGTCTGCTGAACAGTTTCGGCGTGGCGGCGGTGGTGGCCGCGGTCGTGGTGGCTCTGGTGCTGGCGTCGGTGGCGCTGTCGGTGGCGCAGTCGTTGCTGTCCTACGCCAATCTGGAGTTGCGGCGCGACGCCGACATCCTGCACCTGTCGCACGGGTTGGTGCGGGTCCGGGAACGCACGTTCGACATGCGCCGCCTGCGTGGTGGCACGCTGCGAGAGCCATTGCTCGTGCGGTTGTTCGGCGGGGCCCGGCTGGATGCGGTGATGACCGGGGTGGCCGGTGTCGGGGAGGCCTCGCAGCTGCTTCCGCCGTGTCCGCGCCAGACCGCCTCGACGGTGCTGCGCGGGCTGATCGGCGAGCCGCAGATCGTCGACGGTCCGCTGCGACCGCACGGTCCGGCGGCGGTGCGTCGACGCTGGATACGGGCGATGGCGTTGCCGGTCGTCGCGGCCGTTGCCCTGGCGGTGACCGCGTCGCTGACCGCGGTGCCGGTGTGGGCCTGGGTGATCGTCGGCCTGCTGGTGATCGCCGGCGCGGCGCTGGCCGCCGACCGGGCCCGCGCACTCGGACACCGGGTCGACAACGGTTGGCTGGCGGCGCGCGCCGGCAGCCTCGGACGGCGGCGCGACTGCGTGGCCGGAGCGGGCATCGTCGCGTGGACGGTGCGCCAGACGTGGCCGCAGCGCCGGGTCGGGGTCGCCACCCTGGTCGCGGCGACCGCGGCGGGGGTGAAACGTTACGAGGTGGTCGACGTTCCCGCCGACCAGGCGTGGGCGATCGCTGCGGCGGTCTCGCCGTGGGTCGGGGCCAGCAGCTGGGCTCGGGACTGACCCAGCCCGACTTGCATCCGTTCGACGGCGGTTTACTGTCGAATCATGGCTATCGGTGGAGTGCTCTTCGACATCGATGGCGTGTTGGTGACCTCGTGGAAGCCGATCCCCGGCGCCGCGCAGACGCTGCAGGCACTGGCCAGGCACCAGGTCGCCTGCGCTTATCTGACCAACACCACCACCCGTACCCGGGTGCAGATCGCCGAACTGCTCACCGACGCGGGTATGGCGGTGGCGCCCGACGAGGTGATCACCGCCGCGGTGTTGACCGCAGAGTACGTGCGCAGCCGTTATCCCGGCGCCCGGTGTCTGCTGGTCAACAGCGGGCAGATCGCCGAGGACATGCCCGGTATCGACCTCGTCTACTCCAGCGAGTTCAGTGGACCGCAGGCCCCGGCGGCGCCCGATGTGGTGCTGCTGGGCGGTGCCGGTCCGGAGTACAGCCACCTGACCCTGTCCTGGGTGTATGACTGGATGGCACAAGGGGTTCCGGTGGTGGCGATGCACCGCAGTACCTCGTGGACCACCACCGACGGGCTGCGCATCGACACCGGCATGTACCTGATCGGGATGGAGGAGACCTCGGGACGCAAAGCGACCGCGGTCGGCAAGCCGGCGCCGGAGGGATTCCTGGCCGCGGCCGGGCGGCTCGGCGTGGATCCCGACGAGATGTACATGATCGGTGACGATCTCAACAACGACGTGCTGGCCGCTCAGGTGGTCGGGATGACCGGGGTGCTGGTGCGCACCGGCAAGTTCCGCCAGGACACCCTGGATCGTTGGGCGGCAGACGAATTCGCGATGCAGCCCAACCACGTCATCGACTCGGTCGCCGACTTGCCGGGGCTGCTCGAGCTGTAGCCTGGTGCTGGTGAGCACCGAGGCGCACCGCACCCGGCCGATGAGATTCGGCGTGACCACCGCGCTGCCGCGCACCGGCGCGGATGCGCGCGCGTTCGCCCAGCACGTCGAAGCGGCCGGTCTCGACGTGCTCACCTTCGCCGACCATCTGATGCCCACGGTGGCGCCGTTCAGCGGATCGGCCGCCGCGGCCGCACTCACCTCGCGGTTACACGTCGGAACGCTGGTGCTCAACAACGACTTCCGGCACCCGGTCGAGACTGCCCGCGAGACAGCGGGTGTGGCAACACTTTCCGACGGCCGCTTCGAACTCGGCATCGGCGCGGGGCACATGAAATCCGAATACGATGCCGCCGGTCTGCGATTTGACGACGGACGGGTACGGGTGTCCAGACTGGTCGAGTCGGTCCCGATCATCCGAGCTCTGCTCGACGGTGCGGCAGTCGATATGGAGGGCGAGCACTACCGCGTGCGCGCCGGTGCCGGTGAATTGGTGGCGCCGCCGCCGCAGCGCGTCCCGATCCTCGTCGGCGGTAACGGCACCCGCGTGCTGCAGCTCGCCGGTCAGGTCGCCGACATCGCCGGATTCGCCGGCATCTCGCACAACCGCGACGCCACCCGGGTGACGCTCAGTCATTTCGATGGCAGGGGTCTGGCCGACCGCATCGCTGTCGTGCAGGCTGCGGCGGGGGAGCGGTTCGACCAGATCGAACTCAACGCGCTGATTCAGGCCGTCGTGGTCACCACCGACCGGCGTCGCACCGCCGCCGAACTGGCCGCGACGCTGGGTGCCGACGCCGACACCCTGCTGGACTCACCGTTCCTGCTGCTCGGCACGCATGAGCAGATGGCCGAGCAACTCTGCGCGCGGCAGCGCGACTTCGGCCTCAGCTACTGGACGGTGTTCGATGAACTGCCCGGCCGCGAGTCGGCGTTGCCCGCGATCGGCGAGGTCGTCGCGCTGCTGCGATGAGTTTGGAAGCGAGCGCCGGTCTATCGCTTCATGGAAGAGACCATGATCGTGCACACCACCGTCGATGCCCCCGCTGCCACCGTGTTCGCCGCACTGGCCGATCCCGCCAACCACGCCGCGATCGACGGCACCGGCTGGGTTCGTGAACCCGTCGACGGCGAGCGCATCACCGGTGTGGGGCAGATCTTCCGGATGGCGATGTACCACGACAACCATCCCGACGGTGCCTACGAGATGGCCAACACGGTGATCGCGTTCCAACCCGACCGGGTCATCGCCTGGGAGCCCGGGCAGCCCGGCGCGGACGGCGTTGTCGAAGGCGGCGGCTGGACCTGGCGTTACGACCTCCAGCCGCAGGGCGATGGGCAGACGCGCGTGACGTTGACCTACGACTGGTCGGCGGTGCCGGCGGCGTTTCGCGAGCAGATCGAGTTCCCGCCGTTTCCGGCCGAGCACCTACACAATTCGCTGGCCAACCTGGCAGAACTGGTGGCGGGCTGAGGCGGCTACGCCGTCAGCTCGCGCTGTAGCACCCGAACCGCCTCGATGCGGGCCTGCAGTTGTTCACGCGTCGCAGCCGCCACCGGCGGGCCCCCGCACCGGCGGCGCAGCTCGTTGTGGATCCAGCCGTGCGGCCGGCCGGTGCGATGGTGGGCTAGCGACACCAGCGTGTTGAGTTCGCTGCGCAGCTCGCGGAGCTGGCCATGGGTGGTCCTCGGCGCCGGGGGCGCGCCCGCTTCGGTGCGCTTGGTGAGTTGCTCTTCTTGCCTGCGCCGCAACAGATCCCGCATGGACGCGGCATCGAGCAGGCCGGGGATGCCGAGGTAGTCGGCCTCCTCCTCGCTGCCGGCGGGGGTGGCCGTGCCGAAGGAGGACCCGTCGAAGATCACCTGGTCGAGTTCGGCGTCGGCGCCGAGGTACTCGATCTTGTTCTCCTCGTCGCCGGCCTCGTCGCGCTTCTGCTCGGCGAGTTCGGCGTCGAGCGGATCGTCCAGCGTCTCGCGGTGCGGCTTGCCCAGCACGTGGTTGCGCTGCGCCTCCATCTCGCTGGCCAGCAGCAGCAGGTTCGGCACCGACGGTAGGAAGATGCTGGCGGTCTCGCCCGCCTGGCGGGACCGGACGAACCGTCCGATGGCCTGGGCGAAGAACAACGGCGTCGACGCACTGGTTGCGTACACGCCCACGGCCAGTCGTGGCACGTCGACGCCCTCGGAGACCATCCGCACCGCGACCAGCCACCGCGAGGTGCCCGCCGAGAACTGCGAGATGCGGTCCGAGGCGCCCTTGTCGTCGGAGAGCACCACCGTCGGGGCCTCCCCGGTGATCTTGAGCAGCAGCTCGGCGTAGGCGCGGGCAGTGGTCTGGTCGGAGGCGATGATCATTCCGCCGGCGTCGGGGACATGCTGGCGCAACCCCTGCAGCCGGGTGTCAGCCGCGGCGATCACCGCGGGCATCCATTCACCCTTCGGGTTCAGCGCGGTCTTCCACGCGCGTGCGGTCTGCTCGGCGGTCAACGGTTCGCCGAGCCGGGCGGCGTGCTCCTCCCCGGCGCTGTCGCGCCAGCGAGCCTCACCGGAGTAGGCCATGAACATCACCGGCCGCACCACGCCGTCGGCCAGCGCGTCGCTGTAACCGTAGGTGTAGTCGGCCACCGAAGTCTTGAAGCCCGCGGCGTCCTCTTCGTAGCTGACGAACGGGATGGCGCTGTCGTCGCTGCGAAACGGCGTCCCGGTCAGCGCGAGACGGCGGGTCGCGTCGTCGAAGGCCTCACGGATCGCATCACCCCAGCTCTTAGCGTCACCTCCGTGGTGGATCTCGTCGAACACCACCAGCGTCCGGCGGTTCTCGGTGCGCACCCGGTGCCGGGCCGGATGGGTGGCCACCTGGGCGTAGGTGACGACCACGCCGTGGTATTCCGACGAGGTCTGGGAGTTGGAGTTGGAGAACTTCGGGTCCAGCGCGATGCCGTGCCGGGCCGCGGCCTGCGCCCACTGGACCTTGAGGTGCTCGGTCGGGACGACGATCGTGACGGTCTCCACGGTGCCCTCGGCGAGCAGCTCGGCGACGATGCGCAGCGCGAAGGTGGTCTTTCCGGCCCCGGGGGTCGCCACCGCCAGGAAGTCTCGCGGCTTGCCCGTCAGGTATTTGACCAGAGCCCGCCGCTGCCAGCCCCGCAACGCCTGGGTGTTGGACGCCCCAGCAGAACCGGACCTGGGTGCTGCATCAGCCCGCACCCACGACTCCTCCCAGCATGTTGACGGTCACCGACTCCCATGACCGGAAATGCAGTCTAGGACAGTCTGTTCCGCGGCCGCATCTCCGCGGCGTGTCCGGCTGCGGCGTGTCCGGCCGGACTACTCGACCCAATGGTTGTCGTGGGCGACGAACCACTCCCGACGCTCGTCATCGGTCAGCTCACTCAGCTGCGCCAATCCCTCGAAGTAGTACTCGCGCGGCGCGCCGGGGGCGAACAGGATCAAGATCGAGACGGACTCGTCGGCTGCGTTGCGGAAACCGTGCACGCCGCCGGGTGGGACGTAGAGGAAGTCCCCGGCGTGCCCGTCGACCCAGGCGGTGCCGTCGTAGAGCGACAGAGTGCCCGACAGCACATAGAAAGCTTCCGACATACCGCGGTGGAAGTGCGGTCCGGGCCCGCCTCCGCGCGGCGCGATCTGCACGCGGTACAGGCCGTAGTCGCCGTCGGTGTCCTGTTGGCCGGCCAGATAGTGGTACTGGACGTGGCCGAACGCGTCGTGGTCCGGCGGCTCGTCAGCGCGTTTGAGCCACGCGCTGACTTCGGGTTCGTCGGCGGTGTAGCGCGGCGGTGGATACGGCGGCGGGACGACAAGGGACACCTCGGTGAGTCTGCCCGTGGTGTCAGACCGGGAAGGTCACCTTGGTCAACTCCTCGGAGATCTCCCAGAGTCGGCGCTGCTGGTCGACGTCGTGCGACTGTGCGCTGGAGGCCACGACGACCGGCGCGCCGCGCTGCTGGCCGATGCCCTTGGGTCCGTAATACTGCCCGCCGAGGACCCCCGGATCGGTGGCGGCGCGCAGCGTGGGCAGCGCCCCCTGGTCGGGGGTCTGGGCGAACACCACCGGCGCGATGGCCAGGAAGGCCCGCTCGATCGGCCGCGGCAGGCTGCGGGCCAGGTCGGTGGTCGACGTGCCCGGGTGGGCGGCGACGGCGATCGTCGTGCCGCGGGGCGCCAGGCGGCGCTGGAGCTCATAGGTGAACATCAGGTTGGCCAGCTTGGACTGGGTGTAGGCGCCCATCCGGCTGTAGCTGCGTTCCCACTGCAGATCGTCCCAGTGGATGGCGCCGCCCATCTTGTGGCCGTTGCTGCTGACCGTGACGATGCGCGATCCGGGGACGTCGAGAATCCTGTCGAGCAGCAGCCCGGTCAACGCGAAATGGCCGAGGTGGTTGGTGCCGAACTGCAGCTCGAAGCCGTCGGCGGTGGTGCTCTTCGGCGTGGTCATCACCCCGGCGTTGTTGATCAGCAGCTCGATGCGTTCGTAGCGGCTCTTCAACGCATCTGCGGCGGCGGCGATCGAGGCCAGTGAGGTGAGGTCGAGCTCCTGGACGGTGACATCGCCGGTGATCCGGGCCGCAGCCTGCTCACCCTTGGCGGTGTCGCGCACGGCGAGCACCACATGCGCACCGTGCGCGGCCAGCGCCTTGGCCGTCTCGAAACCGAGCCCGGTGTTGGCTCCGGTGATCACGGCGGTGCGGCCAGTCTGGTCGGGGATGTCGGCGCTGCTCCAGTCGGTCATGGCGTCGACTTTACGGAGCTTGGGGCAGCTCGCACGTTCGCGGAGAGAGGAACGGGTGCCAACCTTGCACTCGCCCTGGTCGAGTGCTAAGAATGCAGTTGGCACTCGCGACCGGCGAGTGCTAGGTCGGGACGGTGAGGCCGGGGCGCAGTGTTCTGCGAGCACACCTCGGTCGTCCGTCGCGGGCACTGCGCCCGACCAGCAAGACGTGCATCCCCAATCCGGAGGAACACTTCGCAATGGCCAAGACAATTGCGTACGACGAAGAGGCCCGTCGCGGCCTCGAGCGTGGGCTCAACGCCCTCGCCGACGCGGTAAAGGTGACGCTGGGCCCCAAGGGTCGCAACGTCGTCCTGGAGAAGAAGTGGGGCGCTCCCACGATCACCAACGATGGTGTGTCCATCGCCAAGGAGATCGAGCTGGAGGACCCCTACGAGAAGATCGGCGCCGAGCTGGTCAAGGAGGTCGCCAAGAAGACCGACGACGTCGCCGGCGACGGCACCACCACCGCCACCGTGCTGGCACAGGCGCTGGTCCGTGAAGGGCTGCGCAACGTGGCCGCCGGTGCCAACCCGCTCGGCCTCAAGCGCGGCATCGAGAAGGCCGTCGAGAAGGTCACCGAGACCTTGCTGAAGTCGGCCAAGGAGGTCGAGACCAAGGAGCAGATCGCTGCCACCGCCGCGATCTCGGCCGGCGACACCCAGATCGGCGAGCTCATCGCCGAGGCGATGGACAAGGTCGGCAACGAGGGTGTCATCACCGTCGAGGAGTCCAACACCTTCGGCCTGCAGCTCGAGCTCACCGAGGGTATGCGCTTCGACAAGGGCTACATCTCGGGTTACTTCGTGACCGACGCCGAGCGTCAGGAAGCCGTCCTGGAGGATCCCTACATCCTGCTGGTCAGCTCCAAGGTGTCGACGGTCAAGGATCTGCTGCCGCTGCTGGAGAAGGTCATCCAGGCCGGCAAGCCGCTGCTGATCATCGCCGAGGACGTCGAGGGCGAGGCCCTGTCGACCCTGGTGGTCAACAAGATCCGTGGCACCTTCAAGTCCGTCGCCGTCAAGGCTCCGGGCTTCGGTGACCGCCGCAAGGCGATGCTGCAGGACATGGCGATCCTCACCGGTGGCCAGGTCGTCAGCGAAGAGGTCGGTCTGTCCCTGGAGACCGCTGACATCTCGCTGCTGGGCCAGGCCCGCAAGGTCGTCGTGACCAAGGACGAGACCACCATCGTCGAGGGCGCCGGTGACTCCGACGCCATCGCCGGCCGGGTGGCTCAGATCCGCGCCGAGATCGAGAACAGCGACTCCGACTACGACCGCGAGAAGCTGCAGGAGCGCCTGGCCAAGCTGGCCGGCGGTGTTGCGGTGATCAAGGCCGGCGCTGCCACCGAGGTGGAGCTCAAGGAGCGCAAGCACCGCATCGAGGACGCGGTGCGCAACGCCAAGGCCGCCGTCGAGGAGGGCATCGTCGCCGGTGGTGGTGTGGCCCTGCTGCAGTCGGCGCCGTCGCTGGACGAGCTCAAGCTCGAAGGTGACGAGGCCACCGGTGCCAACATCGTGCGTGTCGCGCTGTCGGCTCCGCTCAAGCAGATCGCCTTCAACGGTGGTCTGGAGCCCGGCGTGGTCGCCGAGAAGGTCACCAACTCGCCTGCCGGCACCGGCCTCAACGCCGCCACCGGTGAGTACGAGGACCTGCTCAAGGCCGGCGTCGCCGACCCGGTGAAGGTCACCCGTTCGGCGCTGCAGAACGCAGCCTCGATCGCGGCGCTGTTCCTTACCACCGAGGCCGTCGTCGCCGACAAGCCGGAGAAGGCCGCCGCACCTGCGGGCGACCCGACCGGTGGCATGGGCGGTATGGACTTCTAAGAAGTCGACAGCAGAGGCCCCGGCTCGCCTGGCGAGTCGGGGCTTCTTGCTGTGTCCCCAACGTGGGGCCTATGCACAGGTTCGGCCAGAAAAGCGTGCGGGAGGCCCACTCTCGTCGGTGACCGTGGCGACGGTCGGCGTATGGAGCCCTTTCTCGGCAGCGTGGCGGTGCGCGACGGCGCGCTGACTCGACGTGGTTTGACCCGTCATCACCGCGCGATCTTCCGTGACGTCTACGTGGGGAAGAATGTCGAACTCACGGCCAGGATCAAAGCGGAAGGCGCCTGGCTGGCCACGGGTGCGGTACTCGGCGGGATGTCGGCTGCCGCGGTCTTCGGCACGAAGTGGATTGATCCGGCAGCGCCCGCAGAGATCATCCGCCCCGACCGGCATTGCGCCGCAGGCATTCTCGCGCACTCATGGAGCCTCGGAGCTGGTGAGACCTGTTTGGTCGGCGGTGTAAGTGCCACCACGCCCGCACGAACGGCCTTTGATATCGGACGTAGCCGCCCACCCGATCAGGCGATACCCGTCATCGACGCGTTGATGAACGCCACGCGCGTCTCTGCCGCCGAGGTCGCACGAGTCGCTGCCGCCCACCCCGGTGCCCGCGGAGTCCGACGTCTGTCACAGGTGCTCGATTTTGTGGATGGGGGCGCGGAGTCGCCCCGGGAGACCACATTGCGGCTGATTCTCGTGCGTGGCGGCCTGCCCCGCCCCGAAACGCAGATCGCGTTCCGCGAGCTCCGCATCCGGGTGGACATGGGGTGGCGTGAATGGAAGGTCGCCGTCGAGTACGACGGTGTGCAGCACTGGAATGATCGCCGTCAACGGGCTTGGGATATAGAAAGATCGGTGCTGTTGGAATCCGTCGGCTGGACAGTGGTCAGGGTGAGCAGCGACATGCTCGGTCGTCGGGAGGTCATTGTCGAGAGGGTTCGCTCCAAACTGCGCGCCGCGGGGTGCCCACTGTGAAGCCATGGGAAGCCGACCGTGGGCCCTGTGCACGCTTCCGCGTGAAATTCCGTGCACAAGACCCACGCTGGCGTCGGAACTAGATCGGGACGCAGTCGTCGCCACAGCCGGACGCCGCGGCACTGCCGGGTGTCGCCGGCCGGTGTAGGACGGCGCCGGTGGGCCTCACGTGTAGCCCCGCGTCTACGGTCGCGTGCCCATCGACGATCAGCGTGTATCCCCCGTCGGCGCGCGGCGGCCACACCAACGTCACCTGTGGGTGGGCGGACGCGTTGCGGCGGGTGCTGTTGCCGATCGACCCGAGATGCAGGACATCCCCGTGGAGCACCGGGTCGACGGCGACAGTGTGGGCGCGGAAGTCGTCGCCGACAGTGACCAGGTAGGCGAACGTGAAATCGGCGAGGGTGTCCGCCAAGCGGTCGAGGTTCACCTGCACGCTCATAGGCCGAGCGTACGGCGGCTCGGGGAACAAGAGCACAGCGCGCGTGGTTTCGCACGACATGCCTCTGCCGACACCGTCGCCCACCACCACCGCCGTCGTCACCGGAGCGTCCGCTGGGATCGGCGCCGACCTGGCCCGCGAACTCGCCGCGCGTGGCCACGGCCTGACGCTCGTGGCCGGCGGGAGGACCGCCTGCGTGCGCTCGCCGACGAATTGTCCGGCGCCGTGCGCGTCGAGGTGATCGCGTGCGACGTCGCTGACGCTGCTGCCCGGGCCGACCTGCTTGCGGAGGTGGACCGCCGCGGTCTGACCGTCGACGTGCTGATCAACAACGCCGGCATCGGCACCATCGGGCCGGTGGCCGAGTCGACACCGGAAGCCGAGGTGGCGCAGGTCCGCGTCAACGTGGAGGCGCTGATCGACCTGACCACGCGTGCTGTGCGGCAGATGGTGCCGCGCGGGCGCGGCGCAATCCTCAACGTCGGATCCACGGCAGGTTTTCAGCCCTTCCCCGGCCAAGCAGGTTATGCGGGAACCAAGGCGTTCGTGCGCACGTACACCGACGGGTTGCGCGGAGAGCTCGCGGGCACTGGCGTGACCGTGGCCGCGCTGCACCCGGGACCGGTGCGCACTGAGTTTCTCCAGTCCGCCGGCATGGACGAGGACACCTTCGCCGCGGCGTTTCCGAAGCTGCTGTGGATGCCGTCACCCGCGGTGGCCAAAGCGGGCATCGACGCGCTGGCCAACGACCGCGGCGCGGTGATACCCGGTCTGCAGAACGAGATCCCGGCGCGGTTGTTCGAGTTCATGCCCCGTCGACTACTGCTGCCCCTGTTGGCCGGCCGCCATCCCGCGCTGCGCCGTTCGCGGCGGTAGAACAGCCGTCAGTCCTCACTGTCGCGCGGCGCCTTCGACAGCGCTTCGGCGGGCGCGTCATCGTCGGCCGAATCCGCGGCAGGTTCCTCGTCGGGTTCAGCCGGCGGGTCGGGATCGGCGTCCGTGGATTCCTCCTGATCCGAAAGTAGTCGTTTACCGGCGGCGTTGAGGAAGGCCAGCAACGGCACCGCCAGCAGCGCGCCGATGATGCCGGCCAGCAACGCACCCGCGGTGATCGCCAACAGCACCGCCAGTGGATGCAGTCGCACCGCGCGACCCATCACGAATGGCTGCAACACATTTCCCTCGAGCTGTTGAACGGCCAACACGACCCCCAGCGTCAATGCCGCCACCAGGAAACCCTTCGACAACAGCGCCACCACGACCGCGAGGAAACCGCTGACCACAGCTCCGACCACCGGGATGAACGCGCCGAGGAAGACCAGCGAGGCCAGCGGCAGCGCCAACGGCACGCCGAGGATGACCAGGCCGATGCCTATGCCGACGGCGTCGACGAGGGCGACCAGGAAGGTCGCCCGCACGAACCCGGTCAGGGATCCGTACCCGGCCTTGCCCGCCTCGCGCACCCGCTCGCGGGAAGGCATCGGGATGATCTTGGTGACGTAGGACCAGATGCCGCGCCCGCCGTAGAGCAGGAAGATCACGATGAAAAGGATCATGAAGAAGGCGGTGACGATTTGGGTGACCGCCGTCGCGGTGGAGATGGCACCAGTGGTCAGGCGCGCCTGGTTGTCGGTGATCGCCGAGATGGCGGCCTCGGCCGCGCTGTCGAGTTGCTCGCGGCTCAACCCGAGTGGTCCTTCGGTGAGCCACTCGTTGGCCGCGGCGATGCTGCGGGTGACCTCGCCGCTGAGTTCGGGCAGCCCCGCGATCAGCTGCGAGATCACGAAGGTCAGCACACCGCCCAGCGCTGCACCGCTGACCAGCAGCACCGAGGCCACCGACAAACCGCGCGGGACACCCCACCGGGTCAGCCGGTCCACCTGAGGCAACAGCAAGGCGCACAAGATGATCGAGATGGCCACCGAGACGACGATCAACTGAACTTGCGCGATCACCCAGATGGTGGCGACCACCGCCGCGCCGATGACGAGCAACCGCCACGCCCATGCCGTGGTTTTGCGGACCAGCAGGGGAACCGCCTCCACAACCGGGTCCGAACCAGGGGTGTTGTCCATCGGTCCAGGTTATCCACTGTTTTCATATGCAAAACAGGTTGTGTGACAGCGTTATCGCGTTTGCCACGTCGGCGTCATCTACTCGCCTGGCCTCAGGACTGCGGTGCGGCGTCGGAGATGTCCGGCGGGTCGAACACGTCAGCCAAGAATCGCTGCAACGTATTCAACGGCTCGTCGACGTCGATCTCGTGGTGCAGCACATGCAGCTGCAGCAGATGTCCGTCGGGCACCTCGACGATGTCGACCGACAGCGTTCCGGGCGTCAGCGACGCCAAGTCGGCCAGGAGGACCCGGGCGACCGGGGACTGCAGGTACACGAATAGCTCGGCCTCGGCCGGGGCCACGTCCACCGGCGTGGCCAGGCCCCGCCGTGCCACGTCGACCGCGCCGCCCACCGAGCGGTGCACGAACCACACCATGATCCGTAGGGCGGCCCCGATACGCACCGGCCAGGGCCGGCGCACAGTCGGTCGCGGCGGACTCACGAGCAGGGTCGCCACCGTCAGCGCGCCGATCACCGGCGCCCCGTATTGCCAGAGACCGTCGCCTTCCGACAGCACCCACCACAGCGCCGCGAACACTGCCGTGCGGGTCAGCGCGACACGGACCACCCGTAGCGGCCGGCTCACCAGAGCACCCCGACGCACAACGCGACCACCAGCATCGCGCCGACGCAGAGGATCGCCACACCGGAGACACCCCACCGGTCCAGCGCGGACTCCCACCGCGCGGTGACGGCATCGAGGCGGTGCCACACCCGCCCGGCATCAATCCATCGTGCCTGTTCGAGGTAGCTGCGTGCCCCGGCCCGACGGGCAGCGCGGGCGATCCGGGCCAGCACGGCCTCTTCCGGCACGATGAGGTCCCCGGCGGGCACCAGGGTGCCGTCCGGATGCGCCAGCCGCGGGGGCAGCATGTCGCGGACGGACAGCATCATTGCCGCGCCGGCGATCAGCACCCCGATCAGGATCGGCCAACTGGCGTCCCAGACGGTGACGGTGTCCAGTCCCGGCACCCGGATCAGCGGTGCCCAGCTTTCGGCCAACACCCAGGTGGCGCCGGTCCCGGCGAGGGCCAACAACACCCAGGACGCCAGGGCGGGGTCGGGCCGGTGTGCCGGCCCGCGCCGGCCGGTCAGCAGCACCCAGCCGGCACGGGCGAGCAGCAAGGTCGATACCGTGCCCACCCACGGCAGCAGACTGGTCAGCTCCACGCCCGCGAAGGTGACCGGGCTGATGGCCTCCTTGGCGGCGTATTTGGCGACGGAGCCCGACCCCAGCGGAGCGCCGGCGACGGCCAGCGCCAACAGCGCCAGTACCGCCAGCACCAGGTAGCGGGCCGGGGCGGTGTAGTTACGGCGCCACACCGCGACCCCGAGGAACAATCCACCCTTGGCGACGCCGTGGTGCACGGCATAGACCACCGCGGCCAGGATGGCGGGCTCGGCCAGCTCCGGCTGGGCCAGCGCGATACCGACGAGCACGGTCAGAAATCCCATCTGGCTGATGGTGCTGTAGGCCAGTGCCACCTTCGGATCGCGGTGCAGCACCCCGATCGGCAGCGCCAGGAACGCGCCGAGCACGGCCAGCACCACCAGCGTCACACCCCAGCCCGGCAAGGCGACCTCGCCGAGCGGCAGGAAACGCAACCAACCGAACAGCCCGGCCTTGACCATCGCCCCGGACAGCACGGCGCTGGCGGCAATCGGTGCGGCCGGGTGTGCCAGCGGCAGCCACACATGCAGCGGCACGGTGCCGGCTTTGATCCCGAACCCGACGAACAGCAGCGCGATGATCGCGGCGCGATGCTCGGACTGTGCTACTGCCGCGGGGGCGTCGGCGATCAGTCCCCCGCCGGCGCCGACCACCATCACCAGCGCCGCGAGCACCGCCAATTCGGAGATCATGGTCAGCACCAGATACACCCGCCCCGCCCGACGCGCCTCGGCCGAGGTGGTGTGCACGACGCAGCCGTAGGCCGACAGGCTCATCACGGCGAAGGCGGTGTAGAAGCTCACGGTGTCGGCGGCCAGGAATACCCCGATATTGCCCAGGAAGCTGGTCAGCAGGAAGCCGCTGAGGATGTGGGCTCGCGCGTTGTTGCTGAACGCCACGGTCACCAGGGCAGCGCCGTAGAGCACCACGGTCATCAACACCAATGGCCGGGCCAGTGCGTCGACCTGCAGGCTGGTGCCCAGCACCAGCCACGGAACGTCGAGCACGCCGGCGCCCGGCCCGAGCGCGGCCAGCACTCCGGCCGGCACGGTGGACACGGCGGCCCAGCGGACCAGGGTGCGGCGCCGGTGCACGCCGACTCGGGTGTTCCACCAGCCGGTGGTGGCCAGCGCGATCATCACGGCCAGCGGTGCGCTGATCGCTGCGATCCACAGCGCGGTCTGCGGCGCGCTCAGCCCGGTGGTCATTGTCCGTAGATCCCCTCGGTGATGAGGCGAGCCAGCTCCAGCGGGGAGTAGGGCCAGCCGGCGACCACGCCGATCCCCAGCACCAGCAGGGCGGTGGTGGCGGTCGGCAGCACCAGTGACGGTGCCGCCTCCAGACCCGTCAGGGGCGTCAGTTCGGCGGCCTTCGAGCGCTTCCACCAGAGCCGGTAGACGATCGGGAAGAAGTACAAAGCGTTGAGCAGGCTGGAGGTGATCAACACGGCCAGTATCCAGCCTTGGCCGGTTTCGACGGCACCGCCGGCCAGGTACCACTTGGACAGGAAACCGGCCAGTGGCGGGATCCCGACCATGCCGACCACAGCGATGGTGAACGCCGTCGCCGTCACCGGCATCCGGCGGCCTACCCCGTCGAGTTCGGACACCTTGCTCAGCCCGAGCACGGTGGCGAACAGGCCGGCGCAGAAGAACATGGTGATCTTCATGAAGCCTTGGTTGACGATGTGGGCGATGCCGCCGGTGGTGGCCAACACCGAGGCCACCGATACCCCGAGGGTGACGTAGGCGACTTGGCTGACCGTCGAATAGGCCAGCCGCGCTTTGAGGCCGTCCTGGCGCAACGCCTGGACCGAGCCGTAGATGATGGTCACGCTGGCCAGCACCGCCAGCGGGGTCAACACGCCGAGTTCCTCGGCCAGCTCGACGCCGTAGACGTAGTCGACGAGCAACACCACCCCGAAAACGCCGGCCTTGACGACGGCCACCGCGTGCAGCAGTGCGCTGACCGGTGCCGGCGCCACCATGGCTCGCGGCAGCCAACCGTGCAGTGGGACCAGGGCCGCCTTGACCCCGAGACCGGCCAAGATCAACACGAAAATCGCGGTGGCCGTCAGCGGGTGCTGGTCGGCGAAGTCCCGCAGCGCGGGGCTGCCCCGGTCGGTGAAGTCCACCGGGCCGACCGTCGCGGTCAGCCACACCACGCCGAGCAGCAGAACCACGCCGCCGGTCAGGGTGTAGGCCAGGTAGGTGCGGCCACCGGCTACCGCGGCGGGGGTGCCCTCGTGCACGACCAGCGGGTAGGTGACCAGCGTCAGTAGCTCGAAGAAGATCACGAAAGTGGTCAGGTTCCCCGACAGCGCGATACCGCTGGTGGCCAGCACGCACAGGCTGAAGAAGCCGAAGAATCGGTTGAGGTGCGGCCCCTGGCCCAGGTAGCCGATGGCATAAATCGTGGTGAGCAGCCACAGCACCGCCGACAACGCCAGGAAGTACAGCGCGAACGGTTCCACCCGCAGAACCAGGTCGATGCCGGGCACGAACGGGGCCTGGAACTCGAAGCGTGCTCCTGCCGCGGCAGCCGGGATCAGCGCGGCGACCAGGACGACCTTGCCGATCGCGCCGGCGAGGTTGAAGGCGACGCGGGTGCGCCGGGCGCGTTCGGGGAGGGCGAAGATGACGACGCCGGGAATCAACGACGTGGCCAGCACGGCCAGCGGGAGCAGTGAGCCGGTCACAGCGCCACCCCCAGCACCCCGGTGGAGCTCAGCGCGAGTGCCGCCGAGGTCCCGATGCCCAGGACGGCTGCTGCGACGGCGGCCGCCAGGGCCGCATACCGCATCCTGGCCGGGTCCGCCGGTGATTCGTCGGCCGGCTCGGTGCGCGTCGCGCTGAACATCACGGTCAGGACCCGCCCGCTGTAGGCGGCGGTCAGCAGGCCGCCTCCGACCAGCACGGGCAGCCACCACCACTGACCGCTGTGCATCGAGGCCGTCATCAGCTGCCACTTCCCGGCGAACGCCACTGCCGGCGGCAGCCCGGCCAGCGCGATGGAGGCCAACCCGAAGGCCATCACCGGCACCGGATGGCGGGCGGCTGCGCCGCGCATCGCGGTGAGCTTGTCGGTGCCGTAGCTGTGCAGCAGCGCACCTGCAGCGGTGAACATTGCGGTCTTGGCCAACGCATGGCCCACCACGAACGCGATCGTGCCCTGCACGGCCATGGTCGCGACGGCTCGGGCTTCGGCGCCGGCACCGTCGACGAGTGCCGGCGCGGTCAGTGGGACCAGCAGCACGAAGTAACCGACCTGGGCCACCGTCGAGTACGCCACGACGCGCTTGAGTCGGTCCTGTCGCAGAGCGGCCACGCTGCCCCAGACGACCGCGATGCATCCCAGCACCCCGACCACCTGCGACACGACCAGCAGCGCAGCATCGACGGGCAGCGTGGTCCACAGCCGGAACAGCACGAACAGCGATGCCTTGACGACCAACGCCGACATCAACGGACTGACGGCGCTGGGCGCGCCGGCGTGTGCCGGCGGCAGCCAGGCGTGCATCGGCGCCAGCGCGGACTTCAGACCCAGGCCCAGCGTCGCCACGCTGACTGCCACCGCCACGGTCAGGCCGTCCGCGGTCGTCAGCCGACTGCTGACCTGCTCGAGCGCCAATGACCCGGTGGTGGCGTAGAGCAGCGCGACGGCCAGCAGGAACCACAGCGATCCGAGCACGGCCAACAGCAGGTAACGCAGGGCAGCACCGGCCGCGCGCGCCCCGCCCAACGCGACGGCACCCACTCCGGCCACTGTCACCAGTTCCAGCGCCACATAGGTGTTGAACAGATCAGCCGCGACGAACACGGCATTGAGGCCGGCCCACATCGCCAACCAGAGCGGCCAGAAGAACGGTGTGCCGCGGGCGTCGGCCGACCCGCTGGCGTACACGGTCACCAGCAGACCGACCACCGCGGCGGTGGCCAGGAAAACTACCGACATCCCGTCGGCCCGCAGCCCGATGCCGACCGGCTCGGCCCAACCGCCCAACGTCATCGCCACCGGACCCGACCGGGCCACCTCCAGGGCCAGCAACACCGAGGCCACGCAACCGGCCACTGCCGTCGGCAAACCCACCGCGAATCCACGCTGCGGAATGACCGCGGTGATCATTGCGGCAGCCAGTGGGACGAACACGACCGACCCGAGCAACCACTGCGCCAGGTTCACGCGGGGTCCTCGGTGTCGGATTCGTCGGCCGGGCCGTCACCCGGCGACGGTGGCCGGGTCTGTCGGATCAACACCAGCGCCAGCCCGGTCACCGACACCGCGATGACGATGCCGGTGAGCACCAGGGCATGCAGCACCGGGTCGGGCGGGTCGGTGCGTGCGGCCAACGCGACCAGGATGACGAACACCCCGGAACCGGCCACGTTCACCGCGACCACCCGGCGCACCGGGTCCGAGTCGAGCAGCATCCGGACAGATCCGAGCGCTATCAGGACCGCGCCGAGTGCGAGAAACCACTCCAGACGTGTCACCGGCTGGGCTCCTGGGCCACCAGCAGCGCCGCCAGTGCGACACCGATCGACACCGCCAGCACGGCCTCCACGGCCACGACCGCGGTGCCGGCCCACGGTTCTTCGAGGGTGAGCCAGCCCGTCAGGGTGGCGGTGCCGGCGGCCAGCGCGACGAACACGGCCGCACCGGCCACGATCAGCAGCCGCAACACCGGGCCTGCCGGTACCCGCACCGAACTGGTCAACAACGCCAGGATGAGCAAGCCGGCCACCACGGCTCCGGACTGGAAGGCCCCCCCGGGCCGCGACGAGCCGGCGACCAGCAACCATGCCGCCAGCAGCACCAGGACCGGGCCCAGTACGCGCAGCAGGACCATCACCGTCGGGCGCCGGTCGACGGGTGTGTCGACCGTGCGCAGGGAGCCTCTCGGGTGCAGAGACAGCGCGGCCACCGCGGCCACCGCGAGGACGACCACCTCGAGCAGGGTGTCGTACGCGCGGAAATCCAGCAGTACCGCGGTGACCGGGTGACTGACCGCCGCGTCGGGGATGCTGGCGGTGGCCTGCCGGGCCAGCGCTTGATCGCCGACCGGGCCGGCCGCGGCCGGGATCAGCACCACGGCCAGTAGGGCGCCCGCGGCCAAAACCAGCACGGCCTGGCCGGTCAGCATGGCCCGCCGGATGCGCACTTCGTCGTTGTCGCGTGCCACCGCTGCCACCAGCAGCGCGCCGGTGACCCCGGCGGCCAGCGCGGCTTCTGCCAACGCCACGTCCGGGGCGCCCAGGCGCGCCCATACGCCGACCAGCAGTACGCCCATGCCCAGGAACATGGTGACCGAGGCGATGCGATCGGGGTGCAGCAGTGTCACCCACGCTGCCACCAGCACCCCGCCGCCGAGGGCGATGTCGAGCACCGCGACGGAGTTCATCGTGGTTCGGTCTCCGTGCCACCGCGGGCGAGCAGTCCGGCCGCGGTGGCGCTGGCGGCCAGCGCCAACAACCAGATCAGGATCAGCAGGCCCACGGTGGCCACCGACCCCGCGGCCAATGACAGGCCGATGACCAGCAGGCCCAAGCCGAGGTTGTCGGCCTTGGTCAGCGCGTGCAGCCGGCTGCGGGTGTCCGGGAAGCGCAGCAGACCGATGGTGCCCAGGGTGTACATCGCGCAGCCGGCGACGATGAATCCGACGGTCGCCACCGTGGTCAGGGTTGCCACCATCACCGTCCCTCCCCGGTGCGGCCGTGGTGTTCCTGTGCGGCGACCAGCACGGCCACCACCACCAGGGCCAGCGCGACGAGCACCAGACCGGCGGTGCGCAGCGCGGGGACGTCGACCAGTTCGGCGATCAGCAGCAGGGCGCCCACACCGGTGGTGGACAGCAGTGCCACCCCGGCGATGCGGTCGCGCGCGCTGGGCCCGAGTGCCACGCGCACACCGCCGACGATGACATTGACGATGAGTACGGCAGCCGCGATCGCGAGGAAGCGCTCCACAATCGGGCGGTCACCTCACCGGAGCGGGCTGTCGGCCGCGCACCAGGCGACCGGGCCGCGCGTCGGTCGGCGTGCCGTTCTCGGCGATCACCGCACCTGAGACGATGGTGGCGACATATCCCTCTGCGGTCTGGTCCAGGCGACGACCACCGGCCGGCAGGTCGTGGCGGATCACCGGCCGGTGCAGCCGGACCGCCTCAGGGTCGATGACGTTGAGGTCCGCCTTGTAGCCCGGCGCGATTCGGCCGCGATCGTGCAGGCCGGCCACCCGGGCCGGCACCGAGGTCAGTTCCCGTACCGCTTCGGCCACCGTCAACCTTCCTGACGCACGATATCGCACCCAGTGCGTCAGCATATAGGTCGGAAAGCTTGCGTCGCAGATCATCCCGTAGTGCGCACCGCCGTCACCGAGGCCGAGCACCACATCGTCGCGGCGGATCAGTTCGGCGACGGTGTCCAGGCTGCCGTCACGGAAGTTGGCCAGCGTGACCAGCAACATGGCGTGGCCGTCATCGTCGAGCAGTCGATCGTAGGCTTCTTCGAGCGGACTGACTCCGCGGGCCCGGGCTCGCGCACCGATCGAATCTGACGGTGCCGGTTCGTAATTCGGGGGGTCCTCGAGCGGGAACATGTAGTCCCAGGCTTGTGCGGCGAACATCAGCGGGTGGCCGTCGGAGGCTGGTGTGTCGTCCAGGATCCGCTGTCGCACTTCGGGTTTGCGCATCTCGGCGACCTTCTCGGCCAGCGGCAGCGCCGCGATCTCGCGATAGCTCGGGTACATCACGAACGGGTTACCCGACAGCTCCAGACCCAACACCAGGCCGATGGGGCGAGGAAAGATCTGGGCGGTCACGGCCGGCCCGCCGGCTCCGGCGTCCTGGTTGGCTTTCTCGACCATGGTCAGCGCGTCGAGGAAGGAGGGTTCGCCGGCATTGCCGATCGCCAGCGTGAAGGTGACCGGCAGTCCGACGTCGGCGGCCACGTCGAACACCGTCCGCAGCACCGGCTCGTAATCCCCGGCGACCAGGTCGGGGACGAACTGGATCAAGCCGCCGCCTCCGTCATCGAGTCCGCGAGCGATCGCCTCGATCTCGGCGCGGTCGGCGTCGTAACTGGGGATCGGGCGGCCGCTCTCGGTCTTGTGCAGGGTGAAGCGCGAGGACGCGAAGCCCAGTGCGCCCGACTGGACCGCTTCTTCGGCCAGTTTGCGCATCGATGCCAGATCCTCGGGGGTGGCCGGTTCGCGGTCGACCCCGCGCCGGCCCATCACGTACACCCGCAGCGGTGAGTGCGGCAGCAGGGCCGCCACGTCGATATCGCGGCGTCGCGCTTCGAGGGCATCGAGGAACTCCGGGAAGGTCTCCCAGTGCCAGGGCAACCCGTCCACCATGACCACGCCCGGGATGTCCTCGACGCCGGCCATCACGTCGACGAGGACGTCGTGGTCTTCGGGCCGGCATGGCGCGAAGCCGACACCGCAGTTGCCCATCACGGCGGTGGTCACGCCGTGCGCGGAGGACGGGGTCAGCCGGTCCGACCAGATCGCCTGGCCGTCGTAGTGGGTGTGTAGATCGACGAAACCGGGGGTGACCAGCAGCCCGGTCGCGTCGATGACGCGGGTGGCGTCGACCTGCGCGGGTGTGGCGTCGTCTGCACGGTTGACCACGGCATCTCCGGCGCGGTTCACCGCGACGATCACTGCGTCCCGAACCGCGACGTCACCGACGAACGGCTCACCACCGGATCCGTCGACGATGGTGCCGTTGCGAATGAGCAGATCGAATGTCATACGACGAATGTACGGTGAGCCCATGATCGACCACTTCGGAATCAACTGCGTCGGCTGGGATCAGTCGAAAGCGTTCTACGACAAGGTTCTCGGTGTTCTCGGCTATTCCCGGCAGATGGACTTCGGTGTCGCAATCGGCTACGGCACCGACGGCCATCCGTCATTCTGGATCGCCGATGCGTCGGCCGGACACGTCGAGGGTCCCAACCGCGAGGTACACATTGCGTTCGCGGCCAAGGATGCCGAGTCGGTTCAGTCGTTCTTTCAGACTGCCCTGGCGCTGGGCGCCGAGCCGCTGCACCAGCCTCGGTTGTGGCCGGAATACCACGAGCATTACTACGGCGCGTTCGTCCGGGACCCGGACGGCAACAACGTCGAAGCGGTGTTCCACGGCGGCGGGCCGCCTGAGGGGTGAGGCGGCGGGCCGCCTGAGGGGTGAGGCGGCGGGCCGCCTGAGCGCGCGTAGCGTGGAACCATGGCCGACGCCGACGCCGCCCGGGAACTGCTGCGTGACTTCTTCACCCGGCTGATCGAGCACGTCGACGAAGTGACCGATGGCCTGACAGACGAGGCCGCGTTGTTTCGGCCCACGCCGCAGGCCAACACGATCGCGTGGCTGACCTGGCACAGCGCGCGCATCCAGGACGCGCAGTTGTGCGACATTGCCGGCACCGAGCAGGTGTGGCTGCGTGACGGCTGGGTGGACCGCTTCGCGCTGGACCTGCCCCGCGACGCGCACGGGTACGGGCACACCCCCGAGGACGTCGCGAAGGTGCGTGTGTCGGCCGACCTGCTGGCCGGTTACTACCACGCCGTGCACCGCGAGTCGCTGCAGTATGTGGCCTCGCTGTCGGCAGATGAACTGACTCGGGTCGTCGACCGGCACTGGAACCCGCCGGTGACGGCCGGCGCACGGCTGGTCAGCATCATCGACGACGCGGCCCAGCATCTGGGCCAGGCCGCGTACCTGCGTGGCATCGCCCCGCAGTCAGTTTGACGGGCGTCAACAGGACGGAGACGCGTGTCACGCCGCTCGTTAGCATAGGGCTATGAGCGCCACGCCCGATGTCGAGCTGCCCGACCCGTTCACCGGCACCGGGACGATCAGGAACCCGGCGACCGGGGGCGTTGTCGGTGAGGTGCACTGGACCGATCCGGGCGACGTGCCGCGACTGGCCGCCGGGCTGCGGGCGGCTCAGCGTGACTGGGAAGCGCGCGGTCCGAAGGGCCGGGCGAAGGTATTGGCGCGGTACGCCGTCTGGCTCGGTGAGCATCGAAGCGAGATCGAGGACCTGCTGATCGCCGAAACCGGCAAGTCCGCGGTCGACGCCGCCCAGGAAGTACCGCTGATCCTGATGATCACCTCGTACTACATCCGGACCATGGACAAGGCGCTGGCGCCGGAGTCACGGCCGGCTGCGCTGCCGTTCCTGTCGATCAAGAAGATCTCGGTGCACTACCGGCCGCGGCCGGTGGTCGGCATCATCGCGCCGTGGAACTATCCGGTCGCCAATGCGCTGATGGATGCGATCGGGGCGTTGGCCGCCGGCTGCTCGGTGCTGCTCAAGCCCTCTGAGCGCACTCCGCTGACCGCCGAGTTGCTGCTGCGAGGGTGGCTCGATTCCGGCGCACCCGAGGTGCTGGCTCTATCCCAGGGCGCGCGGGCGGTTTCCGAGGCGGTCATCGACAACGCCGACTTCGTTCAGTTCACCGGTTCCAGCGCGACCGGCGCGAAGGTGATGGAGCGTGCGGCGCGTCGGCTGACCCCGGTGAGCCTGGAGCTCGGCGGCAAGGACCCGATGATCGTGCTGGAGGACGCCGACATCGACCTTGCGGCGCACGCCGCGGTCTGGGGTGCGATGTTCAACGCCGGCCAGACCTGCGTGTCGGTCGAGCGGGCCTACGTCCTCGAGCCCGTCTACGACCAGTTCGTCGACGCCGTGGTGCGCGACGTGAAGAACCTCAAGGTGGGCAGCGGAGCGGGTCACGATGTGGGCTCCCTGATCGACCAGAGCCAGGTCGACGTCGCCGAACGGCACATTGCCGATGCGGTGGCCAAGGGCGCGCGCGTGCTGACCGGCGGCAAGCGCGGCACCGGGCCCGGAAGCTTCTACGAGCCCACGGTGCTCGTCGACGTCGACCACTCGATGTCCTGCATGACCGAGGAGACATTCGGTCCGACGCTGCCGATCATGAAGGTCTCCTCGGTCGATGAGGCGGTTCGGCTGGCCAACGACAGCCCGTACGGATTGTCGGCCGCGGTGTTCTCCAAGGACATTGATCGCGCCAATAGCGTTGCACTGCAACTTGATTGCGGTGGAGTCAACGTCAACGACGTGATTTCGAACCTGATGTGCACCACCGCCCCGATGGGTGGCTGGAAGACCTCGGGTATCGGTGCGCGGTTCGGAGGTCCGGAGGGTCTGCGCAAGTACTGCCGGATTGAGACCGTGGTCAGCCCCCGCACCAACGTCGGCGCCGGCGGCAACTACTACCACAACTCCCACCGGGCGCTGAAGCGGATGAACACGATGATGACCAAACTCGCGCTGATCCGGCCCCGCCGGATCGCCAAATAGACGCTCCGCCACCAGCGATGCGTTTTCTGGCTGCGCTACTACTGTGGCTGCTCACCACCGTCGCGCTGGCCGCGTCGGTGCCCGCGCTGTGGACGCAGGCGACGATCGTCAACGAGAACGGTTATGCCGCGCTGGCCGCTTCGGCCGCGGAGGATCCTCGGCTGCGACAGGCGATGGCCGACGAACTGACCACCCAGGCGATCGCGCTGGCTGCCGAGAACGGGTTTAACCTCAACCTGCAGTTGGTTTCTCGGGTGGCCGATTCCTACACTCACAACGAAGGATTCAGCGGACAGTTCGCCCAGGCCAATCGCATCGCACACCGGTGGATGTTCACCGGAGCTGTGCCCAGCGGCAACTCGACCGACCAGTGGCTGATCGATGTGGCACCCATGCTGGCCGACCCGTCATTCGACGCCACGCTGGGCAGCCTCGACCTTCAGGTGCCCGACAGCCTGACGGTGCCGATCACCGTGGACTCGCCGGAGTTGCGACCCGGCAAGCTGCGGTGGCTGGCGACCTGGGGGCCATGGGTCAGCATCGGGGCGGCCGTGGTGACGGTCCTGCTGGCGCTGCTGACGCTGGCTGCGGCGCGCTCGCGCGGCAAAGCGCTGACAGCGCTGGGGGTTTCGGCTCTGCTGGTCGGCGCTGCGGGGTGGGCCGGTATCGAGATGGCCGACCGCTACCGCGACGCGGCGCTGGACCAGACGGCCGGCAATATCCGAACCGTGGCCGAGGTGATGGTGGCCCACGCTGTGGACAGCCTGCACCACTGGCTCAACGTCACGCTGATTGCCGGTGGTGGGCTGGTGGTGCTGGGCGTGGTCGCCGCGGGGCTCGGGGGGATGCTGCGGCGCTCGGGGTGAGCCGTGAGCTCAGCGCGGCAGCAAGCCGATCTGCCGGTACACGGCACGGAGATACCGACGCATCTCGGCGGTGTCGGGCGGATGTGGTTGCAGCGCCCGATACATGACGGCGCCCACCATCATGTCGATGGCGACCTCGGTATCGGTGTCGGCGGCGACGGTGCCGAGCTCGCGGGCGCGTTCGAGGAGTCGGCCGGCCAGTATGCGGCGGGGCACGATGTAGTTCTCCCAGTAGGTGGCCATCAGTTCGGGATGGCTGACCGCGGACCCGAACACCCTGGCGACCAGCGCCCGGTACTGCGGAGTGCTGGTCGCGGCCGCCGCACTCTCGATGGCGGTTTCGACGAGCTCATACGGCGATTCAGTGTCGATCTGTTCAGCGGAGGCGTGTGCGACGTCGTCGGCGACCAGCACCTCCATGGCTGCGGCGATGACTTCTTCCTTGTTGGCCCAGCGGCGGTACACGGTGGGCTTTCCGACCCCGGCCTGCCGGGCAATCTGCTCCATGCTCGTGCCCTCGACGCCCCGTTCGATGAACAGCTCCAGCGCGACGCGAAGGATCGCCCGGTCGGTCGCGGCGTGTCGCGGTCGACCGCGAGCGGCGCCGGGGGTCACCGTGCACGACCGGTCTGCAGAGCACCCGTCAGCCAGCGGTCCAGGCTCGCCGAGTCGGAGGCCGCACCCCGCCAGGCCAGGTGGGCATCGGGGCGGATCAGCAGCACCTCGTCGCTGCGGTGGTTGAGGGTGGTGACGAAGTCGCCGAGATGGCCGCGTGCCACCTCGGCAGGTGCCCGGTCTGCGTCGGCCGGGAGCAGCAGCGCCCAGTGGGCGCCGAGTTCGCGGTGGATGCTGGTCGCCGTGCCGTCGGGGCGATGGCAAACCGTGTCGGCAACGCGATCTCCCGGTCGCAGTCTGCGGCCCGAACCGCCCAGTGGGCCCTTGTGATAGCTGACCCACAGTTGCGACGCGGTGTAGGTCGTCCAGCGCTGCATCGCCGGGAGCCGGAAGATGCGTGCGGCGACGTGGTCGCGCAGGAACCGGCCGAACGGATTGCTGGCGATGTTGATCTTGGTCACCACGCTGGTGCCGCGCAGCACGTCGGTGGCCAACGGGCGTCGCTCGGCCTGGTAGGTGTCGATCAGGGCGTCGTCAGCACGCCCATGAACGACCAACGCGAGTTTGAAGGCGAGGTTCTCGGCGTCGCCGATGCCGGTGAGCATCCCCTGACCGCCGAACGGGGCGTGGGCATGGGCGGCGTCACCGGCGATCAACACTCGGCCCCGCCGGTAGGTGTCGGCCAGTCTGCGGTGCACGGTGAAGACCGACAGCCATTCGGCACCGTTGATGTGGGCATCCCGGCCGGTGCGTTCGGGGATGATGTGCTCGATCCGGTCGAGGATTTCGCGGTCGGCCGGTCGTTGGGTGAGGCCTGGGTCGTAGGCGAACAGTCGCCAGAGATCACCGCGCCCGGTGTCATCGGGCATGGGCATCGCACCGACTATGCCGGCGGGGTGAACCCAGCCGGTCGTCCCGCCGCGGTCGAGGTCCCAGTCCAGGTGCAGGTCGGCCAGCAGCCAGCGTTCGGTCAGTTTGACTCCGGGAAACGCGATTCCGGCCAGGCTACGGGTGACGCTGGCGGTGCCGTCGCAGCCGACCAGCCAACGCGCCCCGATGGTGCTTCCGTCCTCGAGTTCGGCGTGCACGGCGTCAGGCTCGGCGCGCAGACCCACCAGGGCGCAACCCCATTCGGCAACGGTGCCGAGGTCGGCCAGTCGGGCGCGCAGCGCGGCCTCGACCTTGGCCTGCGAGATGACCATCGGCGGTGCCGCGGTGTGCATCTGCGGATCCCCGAACTCCAGCGTGGCCAGGGGGCGGTCGCCGAGGTAGTTGATGATCCGCATGGCCCGCAGCGACTCGTCGGGCAGGCTGCCCAGCGCGCCGATGCGGCCGAGGACCTCCGATCCCCGGGCATGCAGGAAGTTCGCCCGTGACGTGGTGGCGGGGCCGCCGGCGCGGTCGACGACGCGGACGCCGACGCCCTGCAGACGCAGCGCGCAGGCCAGCGCGAGGCCAGTAGGTCCCGCACCCACAACGAGGACATCGGTGTCGGCCATAGCCATAACGTAACGGAACCGTTCCGTAATGAAAAGAGCTCAGGGTTCGATGACGTGCGACGGGTCGGGTCGTCGGTGTGGCGGAGCCTGGCTGTAGTCCCGCCACGGGCCGTCGCGCTGCTCGACGGCCGCGCGCACCCCGTCGGTGGCGGCGGTCTCGACGAACCGCAGCGCATCGGGGGTGTTACGCATCAGTCCGTCCAGGATGCCGCCGAGGGTCTGCGTCGAGGCCAGGCCCATGTTCTCGTAGGCCTGGTTGACGATCAGCTTCTGCGCCTGCAGCTGTGACAGCGGGATGGTGGCGAGCATGGCGGCGACCTCTGCCACCCGTGCTTCCAGTCGTTCGAAAGGCACCGACTCGTTGATCAGCTCCACGGCGGCGGCTTCCTGACCGGTCAATGGCTCGCCGGTGAGGGCATGCCACTTCACCTTGGCCATCGACAGCCGGTACAACCACATCCCGGTCAGGTAGGCGCCCCACATCCGGGCGTACGGCGTACCGATGACGGCATCGTCGCTGGCGATGACGAGGTCCGCGCACAGCGCGTAATCGCTGGCCCCACCCACGCACCAGCCGTGCACCTGGGCGATCACCGGCTTGGACGCCCGCCAGATCGCCATGAACTTCTGCGTCGGACCGGTCTCGCGGGCGCTGACCATCGCGAAGTCCTTGCCCGGATCCCAGCGGCCGTCGGTGTTCATCGCCTCGCCCCAGTGGGTGAACCCGCCGCCGAAGTCGTAGCCGCCGGAGAACGACCGCCCGGCGCCGCGCAGCACGATCACCTTGACGGCGGGGTCGCGTTCGGCCAATCCCACAGCGGCTTCGATCTCGTCGGGCATGGGCGGCACGATGGTGTTGAGCTGCTCAGGACGGTTCAGGGTGATGGTCGCGACGGGCGGTTCAGCCCGGTACAGGATGGTCTGGAACGACGCCATGATTGCCAGTGTGCCCCGTCGTTGACCTCGGTAAGGCCAGGTCGAGCACCTCCCCCGCCCGGCGACGGCGACCGCGCGGCGACGGGGGTACCGGTCCGGCGCGCGGCTATCCTCGACGAGGCGCGTACCGGCAATCGCCGCGACGTTCGGGGTACAGAGAGAAGAGGCCGGCCGTTGTCAGTAGACAGAATCGCCGAACTCGATGGTCTGGCCGGTTGGACCGTAAGTCTGATGGACGGTATCGGAGGTGCGGGCGCCGGACTGGCGATCTTCCTGGAGAACCTGTTCCCGCCGCTGCCCAGTGAGGTCATCCTGCCGTTGGCCGGGTTCGCCGGACGGCTCGGCGCCTTCTCCGTGGCCGAGGCGATCATCTGGACCACGCTGGGTTCGGTGCTCGGCGCCTGGGTCCTCTACCTGCTGGGCGCGCGGCTGGGCCATCACCGCATGCGCTGGTTGGCCACCAAGATCCCGCTGGTGGACACCGAGGACATCGACAAGGCCACGGCGTGGTTCGCCCGCCACGGCACCAAAGCGGTGCTCTTCGGCAGAATGCTGCCGCTGTTTCGCAGCTTCATCTCGGTACCGGCGGGCACCGAGCGGATGAACTTCCTCGTATTCACCGGGCTGACCGCCCTCGGGAGCCTGACGTGGAACAGTGTTTTCATCGGGCTGGGCTACGGACTGGGCGCCAACTGGCATCACGTCGAGCCGTATGCGGCGGTCGTGCAGTACGTCGTCATGGTTGTCGTTGCCGTGCTGGTCGTCCGATTCGTGCTCTCGCGAATCCGCCGCCGGCGACTGCGTTCCAGCGCCGGCGGCGTGGAGTCTAGGACCGCAGTGGCGGATCAGGCTGGCGGTGCGCAGGCTGCGCCGCGTGAATTCGGCCGCCGATCTTGAGGTTCGGGGTGCGGAAGTAGGCCCACCCGGTCATCAGGATCGCCGCGGCGGCCAGGAACGCCACTGCGCTTTGCACGTCTGGCAGTCCGCCGGCGAACAGCAGCGCCCCGCCGATCACGGTGCCCGACCAGTACAGACGTCGCTTGACCGCGCGCGCCGGCAGCCGCGCGGTGTCTCGGCCGGGCGCCACGATGGCTCCCGCGAGCGCTGCCGCGCCGGCGATCAACAGCAGGTCGGATGTCTGGTCCATCAGGGCAGCAGCAGCTGGAATCCGTCGACGATCTGCTGGGCGTCGCGCTGATAGGTGGGGTTCGCCCCGTCGGAGGTCTGAATGGTCACCGTCGCCAGGTAGGTGGCGTTACCGCGCTGGGCCACCACCGCGTGCATGATGATCGGCCGGCGCGGCGCCGGGCCCATCGGTGGAGCCATGTATGTCGTTGTCTCCGAGGGGAATCCGCATGTGGTGTTGTCCTCGGTCTGCAGATCGGTGGCATTCATGATGCGCACCAGGTTCGCCCGGTTCTCCTCGAACACCTCGGTGGCATCGGCCACCCCCCGGGCGCGTTCCAGGGTGACGACCGCGTTGGGTGCAAAACCGTTGGCGATCAACTGTTCGGCGACGATCGCATACCGGATCACCTGGCTGTCCATCATGGCGTTGCGCTGCCAGCCGGCCGGGACCGGGATGCGCAGTTGGGGTTCACGGGGACTCATGGCCGGCACGTCGGCCAGCGGCGCGTCGACGGTCGCGCACGCGGCCTGGCCGCCGGCCTGCTGACCCGCGGCCAGCACCGGCGTCCCGGTGATCTCACGGGCGCACCCCGTCAGCGCCAACGCGGTGGCGCAGGCGAGGATCACCAGTGATCGGATGGTGGTCGGCATGTCAACTCCCGTCGAGGGTGCGGAGGAGGAACTCGTAGATGAGCGCGGCGCGGAACGCGGTCTGGGGGTTGTCGGCTGCGCCGGCGTGTCCGCCTTCAATGTTCTCGTAATAGCGGACCGGGTGTCCGGCGGCCTCAAGTGCTGCGGTCATCTTGCGCGCATGGCCGGGATGGACCCGGTCATCTCGGGTGGAGGTGGTTATCAGCACCGGTGGGTAGCGGTGATCGGACGAGATATTCTGGTAGGGCGAGTATTTCGAGATGAAGGCCCAGTCGTCCGGGTCGTCCGGGTTCCCGTACTCGGCAACCCAGGACGCGCCGGCAAGCAGTAGATGGAAGCGTCGCATGTCCAGCAGCGGCACGCTGCACACCAACGCGCCGAACAACTCCGGGTACTGGGTGAGCATGATGCCCATGAGCAACCCGCCGTTGCTTCCGCCCTGGGCGCCGAGCTGCTCGACGGTGGTGATCCCGCGGGCCACCAAGTCTTTGGCGACTGCGGCGAAATCCTCGGCGACCAGATGTCGCCCCTCGCGCATCGCCTGGGTGTGCCAGGTGGGTCCGTACTCACCGCCGCCCCGGATGTTGGCCAGCACGTAGGTGCCGCCGCGGGCCAGCCACAGCCGGCCCAGCACTCCGTCGTAGGACGGTGTGCGCGCAACCTCGAAACCGCCGTATCCGCCCAGCAGGGTGGGCGCAGGGCCCTGGGTGTGTCGATGGCCGACGACGAAATAGGGGACCGCGGTTCCGTCGTCGGAGGTGGCGAAATGCTGGGTGACGGTCAGGTCGGCGGCGTCGAAGAACGATGGTGCCCGCTTGATCTCGCGCAGCGTCGCGCCGGCAGCGCCGTACAGCAGCCGCGACGGGGTGTCGAAACCCGAGGAGTCCAAGAAGATCTCGTCGCCCTGGTCGTCGGCGGCGACGATCACGGTGTTGGTGTTCTCCGGCAGCCCGCGCACGGGCTCGCGGTTCCAGGAGCCCGGTGTGTAGATCTCGACGCGGCTGGCCACGTCGGCGAGTGTGACGACCACCAATCGGTCGCGCGTCCACGCGTAGTGGTACAGGCAGGTGTGCGCATCCGGTTCGAACACCGTCGTCAACTCGGCGGTGCCGGCCAGGAACTCGTCGTAAGGCGCAGCCAGCAGCGAGCCGGCCCGGTACCGGGCCCGATCGTGCTGCCAGTCGGTACGCAATTCGATGAGCAGCCAGTCGCGGTGCAGCGAGATGCTGGCGTCGGTAGGCGTGTCGATCCGGATGAGCTCTCCGTCGCGCAGCTCGTAGACCTCCTCGTTGAAGAAATCCAGCGCACGGGCGATCAGGGTGCGTTCGAAACCCGCGGTCCGGTCGACTGAGGCCGCGACCACGACATCGGTGGACGCGCCGCCGAACACCAGCTCCGCCTCGGCCAGTGGCCGGCCTCGCCGCCAGCGCCGCACTTCGCGGGGATATCCGGACTCGGTCAGCGAGCCTTCCCCGAGATCGGTGCCCACCAACAGCGTGTCCAGGTCCTCCCAGGCCACCTGCGACTTGGCTTCCGCCAGCTCAAACCCGTCGGTAACGAATTGCCTTGTCGTCATGTCGAATTCACGGACCACGGCGGCGTCGGAGCCGCCCCGAGACAGGCTGACCAGCGCGCGCGAGAAGTCCGGCTCGATGACCTGTGCCCCGGCCCACACCCAGTTCGTGTCATCGGAGAGAGCCAGTGCGTCGACGTCGATGAGGATGTCCCAGGCCGGCTGCTCACGCAGGTAGCTCTCCAGTGTGGTGCGTCGCCACACGCCCTTGGGATTGTTGGAGTCGCGCCAGAAGTTGTAGAGGTGGCCACCGCGGCGACGCACGTACGGGATGCGGGTGTCGGTGTCGAGCACCTCCAGCGCCTCTGCGCGCATCTGCTCGAAGCGCTGGCCGGACAACTCGGTGAGGGTGGGTTCGTTGTGGGCGCGCACCCAGGCCAGCGCGTCGTCTCCGGTGACGTCTTCAAGCCACAGATGCGGGTCTTCGGTGTCGGCCATCTCCCCATTCTGCGCACCATCGCCGACGGCCGGGCAACCGGAGTCCGCGGCGCGCCGCCGCACGTGGTGGGGGGTGCGGCGTTATCGTCAGAAACGTGATTCCGCTGCCGAGAGCCTCGGCGCTGGCCGGGGTGATGATCGTCGGAGTGGCGATCGGCATGATCGCCGCGATCGCCGCCGCGGTCGAGATCACCGCGACGGTCCGCCCGGACATCGTGATCGCGCTGGTGGTCGGGGTCCCCGGGGCGATCGGGTTGACCATGATTCTGGCCGCGCGCCGCCGCTGGGTCACCGCTGTCGGCGCGATGATCCTCGCGATCGGGCCGGGCTGCCTCGGTGCGCTGACCGCTGTTCAGGTGGCCACCGGTGTCTGACACCGACCGAGACAGCGCCCCAGGCGAGCACACCGAGGCGTTCACCCCGGAGTTCACCGGGGCACTCGCGGCGGCCTCCGTGCTGGAGCAGCCGGCAACCCCCGCTGTCGGGATGCTGCCCCCGCACCCGGCCCAACCAGTGGTGCTCCCTGGTGTGGCGCAGTATCTGAGCCGTTGGCGATTCGTCCTGGTGGTGTTCGCTGTGTGGATCGTCGCCGCGGCGGCAGGGGCCGGGCTGTACTACTGGTGGTTCCATTCGCTGGACAAGACGATGCCGGTGTTCGTGGTGCTGGTCTACCTGGTGGCCGCCACGGTGGGAAGTCTGCTCACCGCACTGGTGCAGAACCGGCCCGCAGCCGCAGCGCTGGCCATCGGACTGATGTCGGCGCCACTGGCGGCGGTGTCCGGAGCCGCGCTGCTCTACGGTGGCTACGTGTTCGGGTGGATCAGCCGCTGAGTTTTTCGACGGTCTGGTTGGCCGCCGGGGCCATTCATATGTTCAGATAAACAGATGAATCGCCGCGCAGCGCTCGCCTGCGCCCTGACTGTTGCGGTCCTCGCAGCCTGCGCCGGGCAGCCCGGCCGGGACAGCACCGACCAGATTGTGCTCGCCGAGGGTTACGAACTCGGCGCGTACAACCCGGTGAACGGGTATTCCGAGTCCGGCGTTTCGCCGATCTACGACGGGCTGTACCGGCCGAGCGCGACCACCGACACCGTGGTGCCCGAACTGAGGCCGGCGCTGGCCGAACAGGATCCCGAACCGATCGGTCCGAATCGCTGGCGCATTCCGTTGCGCACCGGCGTGGTGTTTTCCGACGGCAGCGCCTTCGACTCGGCCGACGTGGTCGCCACCTACACCGCCGTCGCCGACCCGCAGGTGGCCTCGGAGATCTCCACCTCGGTGGCGCCCATCGTGTCGATCGCCGCCGACGGTGCCGATGCGGTCACCGTGGAGTTGAACACCGCCGCCGACCCCCGGCCCCATCTGCTGCTCGGCATCCTGCCCTCGGAGCAGGTGCAGGCCGCCCCGGCCGCCGACTGGGCGGTCAACACCGCGCCGGTGGGTACCGGCCCCTACCGGCTGGAGAGCCTGCGGCCCGACCAGGCGGTGCTCGTCGCGCGCGACGACTATTGGGGTGACCCACCGCAGGTCAGGCGCCTGGTCTACACCTACGCCCCGGACGACAACGCGCGCGCCCAGAGCATGGCCTCCGGCGCGGTCGACGGAACGAATCTGCCGCCCCGACTGCTCGATTCGGTCGGCGGCGACGACGTCGAGACCGTCGGCGTGCAATCCGCGGACTGGCGCGCGGTGGCGCTGCCGGCCGGCAATCTGTTCACCGCGGATGTCCGCGCCCGCCTGGCGATGAACCTCGGCGTCGACCGCGCGGCGATGGTGCGCGACGTCCTGCTCGGATACGGTCGCGAAGCCAGCACCCCGGTTGCCGAGGCCTACGGCGCGGCTCACAACCCCGACGCCCGGTTCGCCTTCGACATCGAGGGTGCCGATGCCATCCTCGACGACGCCGGGTGGCGGGTGGGCGCCAATCAGATCCGCGAACGAGACGGTGTCCCCGCGTCGTTCGAACTGCTCTACAACGCCCAGGACACGTTGCGACGAGATCTGGCCGTGGCCTTCGCCGCGGCCATGCGACCGCTGGGCATCGACGTGCGGCCGCGCGGCACCAGCTGGGACGAGATCGACACCCGGTTCGGGGATTCGGCGGTGGTGCTCGGCGGCGGCTCGCGGCCCTACAGCATCGATTCCCAGGTCTACGACACACTGCACACCCGCGTCGCGGACTCCTCGCCGTACTCGAACCCGGGCAACTTCACCGCGCCCGGTCTCGACGAGATGCTCGAGGCTGCCGCCCAGGCGGCCACCGGTCCCGACAAGGACCGTCTCTACCGCGACATCCAGGCCACCTACGCCGAGCAGCCGTCGTATGTATTCCTGGCATTCCTCGACCACACCTACGCCTACCGCGACCGGGGCTGGACGCAGACGGCGCCGATCATGGAGCCCCACTCGCACGGAGTGTCCTGGGGACCGTGGTGGGACATCGCCCGATGGACACGCTGACCCCGGCGACCGTCGCCGAGCACGCCCCGGCGGGACGGCAGGTCCGGCCGCTGCGGGCGGCCGCGCGGCTGCTGGCCGTGCGCACCGCCATCGCGGTTCCGTTGACCGCGGCCATCTCGGCAGCGATCTTCGCTGTCGCGTCGCTGTCCCCGTTCGATCCATTGGCCGCGTATCTGGGCGGCAACTATCAGTTCGCCACCCCGTCCCAGCGCGACGCCATGCGCGCGGCCTACAACACCGATCAGTCCTGGTACGGGGCGTGGTGGCAGTGGCTGGGTGGACTGGCCCGCGGTGACCTGGGGTGGTCGTCGACCCAGTCCCAGCCGGTGGCCACGGTGCTGGCCGAACGGCTGCCGTTCACGTTGGCCTTGTCCGGGGCCGCGCTGCTGACCGCCACCGTGCTGGCCATCGTGCTGGGGTGCCTGGCCGGTATGCGCCGCGGTGGCCTGATCGACCGGCTGCTCACCGGGCTCTCGGTGACCTTCGCCGCGGTGCCGCCGTTCGTGGTGTCGCTGGCCTTGGTGGTCGTGGTGGCCGTGGGCCTGCGCTGGTTGCCCGCGTCGGGGGCTGCCGCGCCAGGCGCGGACTACACGGTGTCAGGCGTGCTGCGCTACGGCATCCTGCCCTGGATCGCGCTGACGGTCTCGATGATCCCGTGGCTGTTGTTGACCACCCGCGCGGCGGTGGTGGAAAGCGTCGACTCCGATGCGGTGCGCGGAGCCCGGTCTCGCGGTGTCCACGGCTGGGCACTGCTGCGCGGCCACATCGCGCCGGTCTCGGTGCTGCCCACCCTGGCGCTGCTGGGCACCCGGTTGCCCGAGCTGATCGCCGGCGCGGCCATCGTCGAGACCGTGTTCGGTTGGCCGGGCATGGCTGCGGTGTTGGTGGATTCCGCTGCCGCACTGGACTTCCCGCTACTGGCCGCGCTGACGGTTGCGGCTGCGGTGGCGGTGCTGGCCGGTTCGGCGCTCTCCGATGCTGCCGCGGTCGCCCTCGATCCGCGCATCCGGATGGCCGCATGAGCGTTCCGGTATTGCAGCGCCTGCGGCCCGGTCTGAGGTGGCCGTGGATCGTTCTGGGCATCATCGCCGTCACCGCGGTGGGTATCCCGCTGTTCGCCGGTGAGCAGATCGCCGATTTCTCGGCCGCCCTTCGGCCACCGAGCGCCGAACACCTTGCCGGAACCGATCATTCGGGCTATGACCTGCTCACCCGCACCGCCGAGGGGCTGCAGATGTCGCTGTTGATCGCGGTGATCTGCGCAATCGCCGCCACCGTGCTGGGTGCGGCCGTCGGTGTCCTTGCGGCGCTGGCCGGCGGATGGCTCGACGCGGTGGTGATGCGGCTGGTCGACGGCGTCAACGCCTTGCCCCATCTGGTGCTCGGCATCGTGATCGCCGCGATGTGGCGCGGTGCGCCGCTGGCGATCATCGCCTCGATCGCGTTGACGCACTGGCCGGCGGTGGCCCGGGTGGTGCGCGCCGAACTGTTGGCGGTCGCCGAGGCCGGATGGGTGGAGACCGCGCGACTGGCCGGTGGCTCCCGATGGTTCGTCGCGCGGCGGCACCTGGCTCCGGCGGTGACGGCGCAGGCGCTGGTGGCGATGGTGGTGCTGCTTCCGCACGCGGTGTGGCACGAATCGACACTGTCGTTTCTCGGCGTCGGCCTCTCACCGGACCGCGCCAGCCTCGGCACCTTGCTCAGTGAGGCCCGCGGCGCCGTCCTCACCGGCGCGTGGTGGACGTTGGCGGTCCCCGCAGCGGCACTCATCGCCACCGCCCTGGCCTTCGCGATGGCCGGCGCATCATTGCGCAGCCGGCACCGCCCCCCGTCGGGACAGGTGTGGTGACCCCCGCCGCGCGGCTGACCGGCCTGACCGTCGACATCGACCTGCGGCGGGGCCGGCGCTCGGCTGCGGTGTCCGTCCTCGACGCGGTCGACCTGGTGGTCACCGCAGGCCGGGTGACCGCGCTGGTCGGTGAGTCCGGTTGCGGGAAGTCGCTTGTCGCCGCCGCGCTGTCCGGACTGATGCCGCCGGGCTCCCGGGTGCGGGGGCAGGTGCACATCGGTGCGCGTGAGCTACGGCCGGACGACGAACGCGCCTGGCGGACGCTGCGCGGGCGGCACATCGGCGTGGTTCCGCAGTCTGCTGCGACCTCACTCACGCCGGTGCGCACCGTCGGCTCCCAATTGGCCGAGGTCTGCGCGCGCCTCGGCGCCGACCGCTCGCCGGAGCAGCTGTGTGCGGCCGTCGCGCTGCCGGACTCCGTCTCAGACCGCTACCCGCACGAACTCTCCGGCGGGATGGCGCAGCGTGTCGCGATCGCCGCAGCGTTGGCCGGGCGTCCTGGTCTGTTGATCGCCGACGAGCCGACCTCGGCGCTGGACCCCGACAATGCCGCGCTGGTGTGGCGGTTACTCGGTGATGCGGCCGCTGCCGGGGCCGCGGTGCTGGTGATCACCCACGACATGCCGTCGTTGCTGCGCGCCGAGGTCTGCGACGAGGTCGCGGTGATGGCCCGCGGCACCGTGCTCTCCCAGGATCCGCTGGGCGAGGTGCTGACCAGAGCCGACCCGTACCAGCGGGCGCTGCTCGGGACCGTGCCGGTATGACCGGGATCCGCGCCACCGGCATCGTCGTCACCCTGGCAGGCAGGTCGGTGCTGGACCGGGTCGACGTGGCCGCGCCGGCCGGCGCCGTCACCGGTGTCACCGGGGTATCCGGCAGCGGGAAGACCACGCTGCTGCGGGTGCTGGCGGGGCTGCTCACACCTGACGCCGGCGAAGTCCACTACGACGGCGACCCCCGGCCGGTCCCGGGGTCGGTGGCGCTGTTGGCTCAGCATCCCCGGCTGGTCTGCAATCCCCGCTGGACGTTGGCGCAGATCATCGCCGAACCGGCCACGATCCGGGGCGAGCCGTCCGGCTCTGGCAGCATCGATGAGGTTGCCGTGCGGGTCGGGCTGGAACCGGCGCTGCTGGACCGTTACCCGGGACAGGTCAGCGACGGTCAGCTGCAGCGGGCCTGCCTGGGCCGTGCGGTGGTTCAGCGGGCGCGCTACGTGCTGTGTGACGAGCCGACCGCGATGCTCGACCCGATCGCCACCGGCTCGGTGGTTTCCGTGCTCGGCGAGTTCGCCGCAGCCGGGGCCGCGGTGGTTCTGGTCAGCCATGACCCCGGATTGGTCCAGGCGCTCGCCGATGACGCGCTGGCCTTGCCGCGACCACTAGGGTTGGGGACGTGACTCACTATGACGTCGTCGTTCTCGGAGCCGGCCCCGGCGGATACGTCGCAGCCATCCGCGCCGCCCAACTCGGGCTCAACACCGCCATCATCGAACCCAAGTACTGGGGCGGGGTGTGTCTGAACGTCGGGTGCATCCCGTCGAAAGCCTTGCTGCGCAACGCCGAACTGGCCCATATCTTCACCAAACAGGCCAAGACGTTCGGCATCAGCGGGGAGGCTGAATTCGACTACGGGGCAGCCTTCGACCGTAGTCGCAAGGTCGCCGACGGCCGCGTCGCCGGCGTGCACTTCCTGATGAAGAAGAACAAGATCACCGAGATCCACGGCTACGGGAAGTTCACCGGCGCCAACAGCATCGAGGTGGATCTCAACGAGGGAGAGACTCAGACGGTCGAGTTCGACCACGCGATCATCGCGACCGGTGCCAGCACCAAACTGGTACCGAACACGTCGCTGTCGGAGAACGTCGTCACCTACGAAGAACAGATCATGGACCGGGAGTTGCCCGGCTCGATCGTCATCGCCGGCGCCGGCGCGATCGGCATGGAGTTCGCCTATGTGATGAAGAACTACGGCGTCGACGTCACGATCGTCGAGTTCCTGCCGCGCGCGCTGCCCAATGAGGACGCCGAGGTCTCCAAGGAGATCGAGAAGCAGTACAAGAAGCTCGGCGTGAAGATCCTGACCGGCACCAAGGTCGAGTCCATCGACGACGACGGGTCGACGGTGACGGTGAAGGTCTCCAAGGACGGCAACAGCGACGAGCTCAAGGCCGACCGGGTGCTGCAGGCCATCGGTTTTGCGCCCAACGTCGAGGGCTTCGGGCTGGACAAGGCGGGGGTCGAGCTCACCGACCGCAAGGCCATCGGTATCGACGACTACATGCGCACCAACGTCAGCCACATCTATGCCATCGGTGACGTCACCGGCAAGCTGCAGCTGGCCCACGTCGCCGAGGCGATGGGCGTGGTCGCTGCCGAGACCATCGCCGGAGCCGAGACCCTGGCCCTGGGGGACTACCGGATGCTGCCGCGCGCCACGTTCTGCCAGCCGCAGGTCGCCAGCTTCGGGCTCACCGAGGATCAGGCTCGCGAAGAGGGATACGACGTTGTCGTCGCGAAGTTCCCGTTCACCGCGAACGGCAAGGCCCACGGCCTGGCCGAACCGACCGGGTTCGTCAAGCTCGTCGCCGACAGGAAACACCTCGAGCTGCTCGGCGGACACCTGATCGGCCCCGACGTGTCGGAGCTGCTGCCCGAGCTGACATTGGCGCAGAAGTGGGACCTGACCGCCCACGAACTGGCCCGCAACGTGCACACCCACCCGACCCTGTCGGAGGCCATGCAGGAATGCTTCCACGGCCTGGTCGGCCACATGATCAACTTCTAGTTGAGGGCGATCTGGGTCGCCGGTCTCGGCGGGTTGCTGGTAGGCCACATCCTGTGGCTGGCCGGGATCTCGGCGGCCATCGCGACGACGAGCGTCTCCACCTGGGTGCTGGTGGTGGCCGCGGTGTCACTGCTGGTCGGTGTGGCCGCCGGCCTGGCCGGCCGCGCTACCTGGCAGCGCCGCCGGAATCCGAACTCGCAGGTGTGGACCGCGTTCTGGTGGACGCTTCCGGTGGCGCCGGTGCTGTTGTCACTGGTGGTTCTGGGCGTCACCTACCTTTAGCTGACGGCACAGAACCCGCCGCCGGGACATCGCCGATTGTGCCTCGCTGACGTGCACGAGCGACGATACTGAGCGGGTGGGCGACGGCGCATTGGGGGGATTGCTGCGCCAATGGTGGCGGCAGCGCGACGACTACGAGTGGCGGATCGAGTTCCTGCGAAGTCGCGGACTGCTGGCCGTCCTGCGCCATGTGATCGCCGGAATCGGCGCGGTAATGGGCCTGCTGGCACTGATCAACGCCGTCCAACCGCCGGGCGCCGACAGCGCACTGTTCCGGGTCGGCTGGGCGGTCGTGGGGGTGGGCTCGCTGGCCTGGGCGCTGCGCTGGGCGCTGCTGGCATGGCCCGGTATGCGGGAGTCCGCGGCGCTGGTGGTCTATGTCGACGTGATCATGACAATGTCGACGTTGCTGTTCGGCGATCCCAACTTGGCCATGTCGGGAATTCCGATCCTGCTCTGCGCCGGCGGCTACGTGGCGTTCTTCCACGGTCCGCGACTGCACCTCGTCCATATCGCATGGTGCATCGCCAGTGTGGTCGGCATCGCGATCTGGCTGGCAGCGGCCACACCAGATCACGGACTCCAGGTGGCGGTGTCGCGGGCCGTGATCGCGCTGCTGGTCACGGTATGCATCCTGCCGGCGCTGCAATTCGGTTTCTGGCTGCTGCAGTCGAGTTCGATGCAGTCACTGATCGACCCGCTGACCGAGCTGACCAACCGTCGAGGGGTGGCTGTCGCGGTGCAAAGGCTCAACGAGGCCGCGCCCGCCGAGGCGGACCTGAGTGCACTGCTGATCGACGTCGACGGCTTCAAGAACGTCAACGACACCCTCGGGCACGCGGTCGGCGACGACGTGCTGATCCGGACGGCGCGCCGGATCCGATCCAGTGTGCGCAGCGACGCCGTCGTCGTGCGCTGGGGCGGCGAGGAATTCCTGGTGCTGGACCGGATCCCGGCGCGGCGGGCTGCCCTCTTCGCCGAGCGGGTCTGTTCGGCGGTGTCCGCGTCGGGGGAGCCTGCGGTCAGCGTGAGCATCGGCGTGGCGACCTGCGCTGCGGCGCAGGCCCGGATCGATCAGGTGATCAAAGCCGCCGACACGGCGATGTACGAGGCCAAGCAGCGCGGCGGAAACTGCGTCGTCGTCGCCGCCGATGAACTCAGTCCGGGAAGTCCAGCGGCACACCCAGCGTGGTGATGGTGGCCGCTAGGCCGTCGTATTGTGCTGCCAGCATGCAGAATTCGATCAATTGCGGGGTGCTCAGATGCTGGGCCAGCCGCTGCCAGGTCTGGCCGGAGACTCCGCGGGTGACGACGAACTCGTCGGTGGCGGTGATCAAAACCCGTTCCCGGTCGGACAGTCCCTCGGCATCCGGGCCGGTGAAGATGCGCACCTGGGTGTCGGCGTCCACGCCCCGGCTGCGCGCCAGTCGCCGATGTTGTTGCAGCTCATACTCACAACCGCGAAGATGACCCACCCGCAGGATCACGATCTCGGCATCGCGGCGGGGTAACTTGCCGGTGTAGAGCAGATAACCCGACAGCGGTAGCCAGGCCCAGAACAGCAGGCGATGCCGCCCCAGTACGTTGAACAGGCTGAACCGGGGGGCGCGGATCTTGCGGGCGCCGAGTTTGGCTGCAGCCCAATTGATCGGGCCGAGTTCTTTGAACCCACCGGGCGGAATGCGTACGGGGTAATTCATGCGGGCCTCACCAGGTAGGGCGACACCGTGGAGCGGTGTTCGTCGATGTCCAGGGCGCGACCGAGGGCCGGAAAGGCCCGCTGCGGGCAGTTGTCGCGTTCGCAGACGCGGCAGCCGGCGCCGATCGGGGTCGCGCGAACGTTGGAGTCACTGTGCAGGTCCAAGCCTTCCGAATAGACCAGCCGGTGGGCGTGCCGCAGTTCGCAGCCGACGCCGATCGCGAACGTCTTGCCCGGTTGACCATAGCGCGCCGCGCGTCGTTCCACCGTGCGCGCCACCCACAGGTAGCTGCGGCCATCGGGCATCTCGGCGATCTGCACCAGGATCTTGCCAGGGTTGGCAAACGTCTCGTAGACGTTCCACAGCGGACAAGTTCCACCGGAAGACGAGAAGTGAAATCCGGTGGCGGATTGCCGTTTTGACATGTTTCCGGCACGGTCGACGCGCACGAAGGAGAACGGGACCCCGCGCATCGAGGGCCGCTGCAGCGTGGACAGTCGATGGCAGATGGTTTCGTAGCTGGCCGAGTAGTACGCCGAGAGCCGTTCGATGTCGTAGCGGAACTGCTCGGCCACCTGGTGGAACTGTGCGTAGGGCAGTACCGTCGCGGCGGCGAAGTAGTTGGCCAACCCCATCCGGGCCAGCCGGCGCGACTCGTCGCTGGTGAACTTGCCCTCGTCGGTGAGCTTTTCGATCAGCTCTCCGTATTCGAGGAAGGCCAGTTCGGAGGCCATCCGGAACACTCGCTGGCCCGGCGCCAGTTGCGCGTTGAGGTGCAGGGTTTTCGACGCGGGGTCGAAGCGGTGCAGCACACTCTCCCCGAGGTCGTGGCGGCGGATGGTGACCCCGTGGACGAACCGCAGCCGGTCGGACAGGTCCCCGGCGAGTTCACCACGCTGGATCCGCATGCCCGAGGTCAGCTCCTCGGCGGCGGTGTCGAGGTCGTGCAGATAGTTCTGCCGTTGGTAGAAGTAATCACGCACTTCCTCGTGGGGCATCGTGATCGCGCCCGAGCCCGAACCGCTTCCGTCGTTGAACCGGCCCTCGGTGGCCGCGGCCAGCCGCGTGGTGGTCAGTTGGTAGCGCCGGTGCAGGTTGACCATCGCGCGGGCCAATGCGGGGTGGGTGCCGACCATGTCGGCGACCTCGGTGGCATCCACCTCGACGTCGAGGTCACGGTCGAGCAGGACCTCACGCAGTTCGGCGATCAGCCGGGTGTCGTCCTGTGAAGCGAAGAACGTCGCATCGACACCGAAAACCTCGGTGATGCGCAGCAAGACCGGAACCGTCAGGGGCCGGACGTCGTGCTCGATCTGGTTGAGGTAGCTCGCCGAGATCTCCAGCATCTGGGCCAGCGCCGCCTGGCTGAAACCACGCTCACCGCGCAGCTGACGCAAGCGCGCACCGACGAACGTCTTGGCCACGTCAACCACAATAGCTGGGCTGCTAACCAATAATTCGCAAAGGTGGGAAGCCTGGCCGGTGTGGCAGTATCAAGTTTCGTGAGCTTGGCCAAGACGCTGATGCCGGTACCTGACCCGCACCCCGACGTTTTCGACATCCAGTGGCCGCTGCGGGTCGCCGACGTCGACCGTGAGGGTCGGCTCAAGTTCGACGCGGCCACTCGCCACATTCAAGACGTCGGTACCGATCAGCTGCGCGAAATGGGGTACGAACAAACCCATCCGCTGTGGATCGTGCGGCGGACCATGATCGACATGATCGAGCCCATCGTGTTCAAGGACATCCTGCGGCTGCGGCGCTGGTGTTCGGGTACGTCGAATCGTTGGTGCGAGATGCGGGTGCGGATCGACGGACGCAAGGGCGGGCTGGTCGAATCCGAGGCGTTCTGGATCAACATCAACCGGGAGACCCAGGGGCCCGCGCGCATCTCCGACGACTTCATCGAAGGTCTGCGTCGCACCACCGACGAGAACCGGCTGCGCTGGAAGCCCTATCTCAAGGGCGGAGCACGCGAAGATGCCGCCGCGGTGCTCAACTTCCCCATGCGGGTCAGCGACATCGACATCTTCGACCACATGAACAACTCGGTCTATTGGAGCGTGGTGGAGGATTTCCTCGCCTCCGAACCCGAGCTGATGCGCGCACCGCTGCGGGTGACGATCGAGCACGACCTCCCGGTGGCTCTCGGTGAGAAACTCGAGATCCTGCGCCACGTCCATCCGCCCGGCTCCACCGACCAGTTCGGCGTCGAGCTGACCGATCGCACTGTTACAACGCTCACATACGCCGTCGGCGACCAGACCAAAGCGGTCGCGGCGATCTTCGCCCTGTGATCTTGAACCGTTAACAGTACGGGCGTACTGACCTGCGGAAATTCGCTACCACTCGGTAACTTCTGAACCGGTTTAGTGATGACGGACTTAGCAAAGTTTGCAAGTTGTCATCGTTAGTTGGCGAAAGTTCGCAGAGGAAAGTTGTGGACCTGCAGTTATGGGTTGGGGCATCCTCGAGTTAACGCACCAGACATCTGGCTGGAGCATTAACAATTTGCGGCGGCCTCCCGGTCGACCGTGATGTGCACAATGAAGGAGTTGCGCAATGTCGACCGTTGGCACGCCGAAGAGCCCGGAACAGATTCAGCACGATTGGGACCACAACCCCCGCTGGAAGGGCGTCACCCGCACCTACACCCCGGCCGACGTCGTCGCGCTGCAGGGTCACGTGGTCGAGGAGCACACCTTGGCCCGTCGCGGCGCCGAGGTGCTCTGGGAGCAGCTCCACGACATGGACTTCGTCAATGCGCTGGGGGCGCTGACCGGCAACATGGCCGTGCAGCAGGTCCGTGCCGGCCTCAAGGCCATCTACCTGTCGGGCTGGCAGGTCGCCGGTGACGCGAACCTGTCCGGTCACACCTACCCCGACCAGAGCCTGTATCCGGCCAACTCGGTGCCGCAGGTGGTGCGCCGGATCAACAACGCGCTGCTGCGTGCCGACGAGATCGCCAAGGTCGAGGGCGACACCTCGGTGGAGAACTGGCTGGCCCCGATCGTGGCCGACGGTGAGGCCGGCTTCGGCGGCGCGTTGAACGTCTACGAGCTGCAGAAGGCGATGATCGCCGCCGGTGTCGCCGGCTCACACTGGGAAGACCAGCTGGCCTCGGAGAAGAAGTGCGGCCACCTCGGTGGCAAGGTGCTGATCCCGACCCAGCAGCACATCCGCACCTTGACCTCGGCCCGGCTGGCCGCTGACGTGGCCGGCGTGCCGACTGTCGTCATCGCCCGCACCGATGCCGAGGCCGCGACGCTGATCACCTCCGATGTCGACGAGCGCGACCGCCCGTTCATCACCGGTGAGCGCACCGCCGAGGGCTTCTACCGGGTCAAGAACGGCCTGGAGCCCTGCATCGCCCGCGCCAAGGCCTACGCGCCGTTCTCCGACCTGATCTGGATGGAGACCGGCACCCCGGATCTCGAGCTGGCGAAGAAGTTCGCCGAGGGCGTCAAGAGCGAGTTCCCGGACCAGATGCTGGCCTACAACTGCTCGCCGTCGTTCAACTGGCGCAAGCACCTCGACGACGCGACGATCGCAAAGTTCCAGAAGGAACTCGGCGCGATGGGCTTCAAGTTCCAGTTCATCACGCTGGCCGGTTTCCACGCGCTCAACTACTCGATGTTCGATCTGGCCTACGGCTACGCCCGCAACCAGATGACCGCCTACGTGGACCTGCAGGAGCGCGAATTCGCCGCTGAGGAGCGCGGTTACACCGCCACCAAGCACCAGCGTGAGGTCGGCGCCGGCTACTTCGACCGGATCGCCACCACTGTGGATCCGACCAGCTCGACCACGGCGCTGTCCGGTTCGACCGAAGAGGGCCAGTTCCACTAGGTCGCTGAGCCGGTAGGTTCTGCCATCAGGCCCCGTCCTTATATTGGGCGGGGCCTGATGCCGTACAGAGGAGAGCTTGTGAGCATTGAACGGGTGGGCGTCGTCGGCGCCGGACAGATGGGCAGCGGGATCGCCGAGGTGTGTGCCAAAGCCGGCGCCGAGGTTGTCGTCTACGAGCCGAGCGACGCACTGGTCAACGCGGGACGCGACCGCATCACCTCGTCGCTGGAGCGCGCCACCAGCAAGGGCAAGCTCTCCGAGGCCGACCGCGATGCCGCGCTGCGCCGCCTGAGGTTGACCACCGAGCTGTCCGATCTCGCCGACCGCCAGCTGGTCATCGAGGCGATCATCGAAGACGAGGCGGTCAAAACCAAGGTCTTCGCCGAGCTCGATGCCGTCGTCACCGATCCCGATGCGGTGTTGGCGTCGAACACGTCCAGCATCCCGATCATGAAAATCGCTGCGGCGACCAAGGATCCGAGCCGCGTGCTGGGTTTGCACTTCTTCAACCCGGTGCCGGTGCTGCCACTGGTCGAGCTGATCCACACCCTCGTCACCTCCGATGCTGCGCTGGCCCGTGTCGAGCAGTTCGCCGGGGAGGTGCTGGGCAAGAAGGTGGTGCGCTGCGGCGACCGTTCCGGCTTCATCGTCAATGCGCTGCTGGTGCCCTACCTGCTGTCGGCCATCCGAATGGCCGAGGCCGGTGTGGCCAGCGTCGAGGACATCGACACCGCGGTGGTGGCGGGACTGTCGCACCCGATGGGTCCGCTGCGACTCTCGGACCTGATCGGCCTGGACACCATGAAGCTGATTGCCGACTCGATGTACGACGAGTACCGCGATCCGCACTACGCACCGCCGCCGCTGCTCCAGCGCATGGTTGAGGCCGGGCAGCTCGGAAAGAAGTCGGGCAAAGGCTTCTATACCTACTGAGCTGGCGCCGAGTGTCCGCTTTCTGACGGGTTCGGGCCGATTCGCCATCACAATGCGGACAGTCGGGAACCGATCCGGCTCGGTGCGCGCCTAATGCTATGTGCGAGAACTCATCGTCGGGTCCGAAGCCCTCGCCGACCGGACGGTGACACGTCAGGACCTGCGGCGGCGCTTCGTCAAACTGCACCACAACGTGTACGCGCCGCGAGGTATGACGCTGACGGCCCGGGACCGCGCCTATGCGGCGTGGTTGTGGTCCCGACGTCGTGCCACCCTGGCGGGACTGTCGGCGGCGGCGATGCACGGTTCCCGGTGGTTGCCGGCGGATGGCCCCGCCGAGCTGACCCGCATGCGCGCGGCAACGGCACCCGGGATACTGATCCGTCGCGAAGCCCTGCTCGACGACGAGGTCTGCCTGGTCAGCAGCATCGACTGCACTTCGGTGGCGCGCACGGTCTTCGACATCGGACGCCGAGTCCCCGGTGACGAAGCGGTCATTCGCATCGACGCGCTACTCAACGCCACCCGATGTCCTCTCGCTGACGTGGGCGCAGTTGTCACCAGGCATCCCGGCGCGCGGGGGATCCGCCGCTTGCGGGAGGTGCTGGAGCTCGTCGACGGTGGCGCGGAGTCCCCGCAGGAGACCCGGGTCCGGCTGAGGCTGATCCGCGATGGCGCACCGCGGCTGCAGACCCAGATCCCGATCAGGAACGCCTCGGGCCGAGCTGTGCGCCGCATCGACATGGGGTGGGAGGACTACCGCGTCGGCGTCGAGTATGACGGTGAACAGCACTGGACGGATCCGACGGCCCACAGCGCCGACATCGCCCGACTGGAGTTCCTCGCCGATTGCGGATGGATCATCATCCGCGTCAGCGCACGCCATCTGCGTGTTGCACCCGATGACATCTGGCGGCGCGCTGAGCGCGCGCTGCGCCGCAGAGGGTGGCCCGGCTCCTGACCGCGGTCTCGAATGTTCGAAATCTGATGCGAAAGCGCGCCGATCGCATCAGAAACCGAACACTCGGCGAACCTTCAAGCCGAGGCCAACCGCTTCTTCTCCGCCTTGACGTCGAAATCCGGTGGCGGCCAGGACATGTTGAGTCGTTTGAGCGCCTCGATGAGCAATTCGGTGATGGCCAGCCGGCTGTACCACTTCCGGTTGCACGGCACGACGTGCCAGGGCGCGTAGTCGGTCGACGTGCGGTCGAGCATGGCCTGGTAGGCCTGCTGGTACAGCGGCCATTTGCGTCGCTCGTCGATATCGGCCGGGTTGTACTTCCAGTACTTGTCGGGACGCGCCAGCCGCGAGGCCAGTCGCTGCTTCTGTTCGTCGAGCGAGACGAACATCGCCACCTTCACCAACGACATTCCGCCGTCGACGAGTTCGCGCTCGAAGGCGTTGATCTCGTCGTAACGCGGCTCCCAGACCTCCGGCGGCACCAGATTGTGCACCCGTACGATCAGGACGTCCTCGTAGTGGGAGCGGTCGAACACGCCGATGTGGCCTGCTGTCGGCAGTGCCTTGCGAATCCGCCACAGATAATGGTGGGAAAGCTCCTCGGCGGTGGGCTTTCCGAAGCTGCGGTACTGGATGCCCTGCGGATTGCCACCGCCGACAACGTGTTTGACGATACCGCCCTTGCCCGCGGTGTCCATGCCCTGCAGCACCAGCAGCACCGAGCGCTTGTCACCGGCCCGGCTGTTGGCGTACAGCTTCTCCTGCAGCTCGGCGAAGCGCACATTTCGCTCCTCCTGCAGGGTGGGGGCGTCGGATTTGTCGCCGCGGAACCCGGGCGTAGCCTCGGTGTCGATGGCCGAAACCAGGTCGCCCGGCCGGAACTTGAGGTGCTCGTGCGGTTCGTGCGACCACAGCGACGGTAGATCGAGAGGTTCGCTCATCCGTCCAGTGAAGCAGGAAGCAGGGGCGAGGGGTGCGGGGTCTGGCGGAACCGGTCCAGCGAGCCGTTGACCTCGACGATCCCGCACAGCGCACTCCACGACAGCATCGTCAGATAGTCGATCAGCTCGTCGGCGGTCATTCTCGGATGCGACATCCAGGAGTGCGTGGCCAACTGCACGCCCCCGACGATATGGAAGGCCCACGGCTCCACACCGCCGGTGTCCATGCCGACGGCCACCATGCGCCGGCGCAGCATCACCGCGAGCATCCGGGCGATGATCCGCTCGGACTCGGCGACCGCTTTGCTCTTGCTGGCCGAGTTGTTGGCCATCACGAACTGGTACGGCTCGGGCTCGGCGGCGACGGTCGCGACATAGACGCGGATGATCTCGCGAGTGAGTTCGTAGCCATCCAGATTCGACGACAGTGCGGAGGCCATGTTCGGGATCAGCGTGGTCTGCGCGAACCGCATCATCACCGCGGTCGTCAGATCGTTCTTGTCCACGAAGTATCGATAGAGCACCGTCTTGGAGACGCCGATCTCCGCGGCGATCTCGTCCATGCTGACGTTGCTGCCCAGCCGGCGGATGGCCTCCAGAGTGCCATCTACCAGCTCATTTCGCCGCTCGACCTTATGTCGATGCCAGCGACGCTTGCGCCCATCCGTCTTGGCCGCAGCCGAGGGTGATGTTTGTGCCACGTTCGCGCTGATCCGTTCCGTTGTCCTGGTCGATGATACGGGGACGGCCGACCCGCGGCATTGCTGGGACGGCGCACTCCCGCAGGTAGCGGATGATGGTGTGCGTGGCACACCGACTGACCGACGCCGGCCCCGCCCGGCCGAGCTTCGCCGAGACGCTTGCCGGTGCCGATTCTGCGGGCGACGCCGAGCGGCGCCGGTCGCTGCGGCGGATGAAGGTCGTCGCGCTGAGCTTCCTGCTCGGTGCGACGGTGATCTTCCTGCTGTGCAGCTGGGCGCAGTCCCGGGGCGCGGACCCCTGGGTCGGCTACGTGCGAGCCGCGGCCGAGGCCGGCATGGTCGGCGCACTGGCCGACTGGTTCGCGGTCACCGCGCTGTTCAAGCACCCGCTCGGAATCCCGATCCCGCACACCGCGATCATCAAGCGCAAGAAGGACCAGTTGGGGGAGGGCCTGGGCAACTTCGTCCGGGAGAACTTCCTGTCCCCGGAGAACATCAAGACCAAGCTGAGCAATGCCGAGGTCGCCGGACGGGTCGGCAAGTGGCTGTCGGACCGCGAGCACGCCGAGCGGGTCGCGGCCGAGACCGCAACCGTGCTGCGGGTGCTGGTGGAGATGTTGCGCGACGACGACGTCCAGCAGGTGCTGGACCGGATGATCGTCAAGCGGATCGCCGAACCGCAGTGGGGTCCCCCGCTGGGCCGGGTGCTCTCGACACTGCTGGCCGAGGGGCGTCAGGAGGCGCTGCTGCAGTTGCTGGCCGACCGCGCGTTCCAGTGGTCGCTCAACGCCGACGAGGTCATCGAACGGGTGGTGGAACGTGACTCCCCGACATGGTCACCGCGCTGGGTGGACCATCTCGTCGGCGACCGGATCCACCGCGAGCTGATGGACTTCACCGACAAGGTGCGCCGTAACCCCGACCACGAACTGCGGCGCTCGGCGACGAAGTTCCTGTTCGACTTCGCCGACGATCTGCAAAACGATGCGGCCACGATCCAGAAGGCCGAGAACGTCAAAGAGCAGATCATGAGCCGCGACGAGGTGACCCGGGCGGCCGAGACGGCGTGGTGCGCCGCCAAGCGCATGATCTTGGAGGGGGTTGATGATCCGTCCTCGGCGCTGCGAGCCCGAACCGCCGATACGGTCATGCGGATCGGTGAGTCGTTGTGCGAGGACGCCGCGCTGCGCGACAAGGTCGACGCCTGGATCGCGCGCGGCGCCGAGCATCTGGTCGCACAGTACGGGGCCGAGATCACCGCGATCATCACCGAGACCATCGAGCGTTGGGACGCCGCCGAGGCCAGCCGCCGCATCGAGTTGCACGTCGGCCGGGATCTGCAGTTCATCCGGATCAACGGCACCGTGGTGGGGTCCCTGGCCGGCCTGGTGATCTACACCGTCGCCCACTTAGCCTTCTGACCTGCGCTAACTAGTGCTTGCAAAAGTTAGCACCCGGGCGTACCGTGAAGGACGTCGGTAACGGATACCCATCGCACGAGGGGGCAACTCATGGCGCAGGAGGAGAAACTCGCCGCGGTTGTGTCCAATGCGGCCCAGGACATCGGTTCCTTCATCCGGAGCCAACGGGAGGCCGCCCAGGTCTCCGTGCGCCAGCTGGCCGAGAAGGCCGGCGTCAGCAATCCCTACCTCAGCCAGATCGAGCGGGGACTGCGCAAACCTTCGGCGGATGTGCTCAACCAGATCGCCAAAGCGCTCCGCGTCTCCGCAGAGGTGCTCTACATCCAGGCTGGGATTCTCGAGCCGAGTGAGACCAACGAGGTTCGTGACGCGATCGTCACCGATACGGCGATCAACGAGCGGCAGAAGCAGGTGCTGCTCGACATCTACACCTCCTTCTGCCAGCAGAACGAGGTGGCCCTTGACGCAGCAGGGGCACCGGACCGTGTCAGCGAACCAGACGAGGAGTCGACCACTGAAGAAAAGCGCCCACTAGCCATAACGAGCTCAGTGCTGATTGACCCCACACACGTGAATTGAAAGGAACGACCATGGCTGACGACAAGAACCAGTTCGACATCGATGATCTGAAGGCTCCGCTGCTCGCCGCCGTCGGCGCCGCGGATCTTGCCCTCGAGCGCGTCAACGAGATCGTCGCGGCGCTGCGCGAGCGGGCCGGCGATGCTCGAAGCGACGCCGGGACCCGCGTCGAGGAGAGCCGCGCCCGGATCAACCGGCTGCAGGAAGACCTGCCCAGCCAGTACGCCGATCTGCGCGGCCGGCTCAGCTCCGACGAGCTGCGCAAGTTCGCCGAAACCTATGCCGATGCCGCTCAGACGACCTACAACAAGCTCGTCGAGCGCGGCGAGGCAGCGCTGGAGCGGCTGCGTGCGCAGCCGGCGCTGGAGGAGGCCGCCAGCCGGGTGGAGGAGTACACCGACCAGGCCGTCGAGCTGACTCAGGAAGCTCTGGGCAATGTCGCCTCGCAGACCCGTGCGGTCGGTGAGCGCGCCGCCAAGCTGGTCGGCGTCGAGCTGCCCAAGCGCGCGGAGTCCGCCGCCGAGCCGGTGCAGAAGGCTGCCGAGAAGGCTCCGGCCAAGAAGGCTCCGGCCAAGAAGGCTCCGGCCAAGAAGACTCCGGCCAAGAAGGCTCCGGCCAAGAAGGCCGCAGCCAAGAAGGTCACCCAGAAGTAATTCGACGCCGACGTTGACGCCCGCATAGGCTGGTGAGGTGATACTTGCCGACCTTGCGGGCGTCATCATCATGGCGTTGACCCTTGTCGTTCTGGTCGCCGGAGTGTACTCGTTCGTACACGCGGCGATGCAGCGACCGGATGCGTACACCGCAGCCGACAAACTCTCCAAGCCGGCCTGGCTGGCGATCCTGGGCATCAGCATCCTGCTGCTGCTGCTGTTCCGGGGCGTGCTGGGGGCGGCCATCGCCGCCGTCGCCGCGGGTGTCTACCTCGTCGACGTGCGCCCGAAGATCCTCGACGTGCAAGGGAAGTCGCGGTAGTGCGGCGTCGCATCCTCGCCGTCGCTGCGGCGGCGTGCGCGCTGCCCACCGTCTTCGCTCCGGCCGCGCCGGCCACCCCGGTGCTGCAACAGCCCCCGTATGTCGACTCGGTGGAGTGGGCCAAGTGGGGCGATCTGTCGAGCCTGCGGGTCTATCCCACCCCGGCCGGGCGTGACACCTCGGCGCGCCCCGGTAGCAGCGCGGCCGGCGAACAGGCGTGGGTCGAAGTGCTGGCACTCTCGCCCGAGGCCGAGATCCCCGGGATGAAAGAACAATTCATGTGCCACTGGAAGATCGCCGAGATCTTTCAGCCTGGCAAGACCAGCTGGAACCTGGAGCCGTGGCGTCCGGAGGTCACCCCCGAGGTGATGATGGCCAGCGGCTGCAACCCGGGTGGCACCGAAGAACCCTTCTGATGGGTTCGCGCCGCCGCGCCGACGTCGCGGCCTTGGTCGACCACACCCTGCTCAAACCCGAAGCGACAGAGACCGACGTCGCCGCATTGGCCGCTGAAGCTGCCGAACTCGACGTCTACGCGATCTGCGTGTCACCGACCCTGGTGGCCGCGGCCATGGGGGCCTTGCGGGGCCCGCAAACGGTGGCTGCGGTGGTGGGTTTCCCGTCCGGCAAGCACTTCTCGGCGGTCAAGGCGGCCGAAGCCGAGCTGGCCGCGGCAGTCGGTGCAGCCGAGATCGATATGGTGATCGACGTCGGTGTGGCGCTGAGCGGCGATTTCGACCGGGTGCGCGCCGACATCGCCGCGGTGCGCAGCGCAGTGCCGCAGACCGTCCTCAAGGTCATCGTCGAATCCGCGGCGCTGTTGAGTCTCGGCGACCACGATTGCCTGGTGGGTGCCTGCCGGGCCGCAGAGGATGCCGGTGCCGACTTCGTCAAGACATCCACCGGGTTTCATCCCGGTGGCGGCGCCTCGGTGCGTGCGGTCGAGCTGATGGCCGAGGTGGTGGGTACGCGGCTGGGCATCAAAGCAAGCGGCGGGATCCGCACCGCGGACCACGCAGCGGCATTGCTCGACGCCGGCGCCACGCGTCTCGGATTATCGGGCAGCAGAGCCGTTCTCGACGGTTTCGACCGCTAGAGGGTCACAGCCCGCTGAAACAGGGATCCTGTGACTGTTTCGGAATCGAGGCGTTGCGCGTCGAGAATTGGCTCACCACACCGGAATCGGTGACCTGCACCGAATCGGCCTTGATGTCCATCGGATAGTTCTGCGTCAGCTCGGAGGTGAACGCGTCCAACGCCGGCTGGACTGCCTCGCGGGGAAGGGTGAAGCCCAATCCGGTCACCCGCTGCACCTGCAGCGCGATGCCGCCATCGGTGACCTGCGGGCGCGCGGTGATGCTGCCCAGCGCCCCCTCGAGCTCGATGGTGCCGTCACCCGGATTGGTGGTCACCCCGCTGACGAAGCTACCGACCAGCGGGATAGCGCCCTGCAGGGTCTGCTTGATTCCCTCGGCACTCCATGTGATGTGCGCGACCAATGACCCGACCGAGCCGCCGGAGTCGGCGGTGTCCTCCAGCCGGACATCGTTGATGTCCAGTTCCACCTTCATGCCCTTGGCGTCGCGGACCTGATTTCCGGCCGTCTGAATGCGGATGTTGGTGTAGTGACCCGTCACATGCTGCATCAGGAAGGGCGGCAGCGCACCGAACGACGCCTCGGCGTCATCTTGGACCACGCACGCGACGACACCGGCGACCACCGAGTCGGCGCGGTTGCGGGCATACAGCTCGCCGGCGAGGAAACCGGCCACCACCAGAGCGACGACGATCACCACCGCCAGCACCACCGAGAGGGGGTCGCTGAGCAGCTTCTTCAACTTTGCCGGCAACGAGGACCCCTCCTGGTCGGTCGGCGGGGGCGGCGGATAACCGGGGGGAACACCCGGTGCGGACCCCTGCGGAATATTCGGGGGGAATTGTGGCTGCGGCGGGCCGGGTTGCTGCGGCGGACGGGCCCAGGGATCGGTCACGCCCGCGATTCTGCCCTACCCGGATGAGCACACGCTGAGCGGTTGTCCATGACCGCCACGGTGGCGCGGGCCGCGCGGGCCGCTTCCAGGTCGACGTCGCCGACCAGTAGCTGCGGGTCGGGGCCCGCCGAGGTCACCACCTCGCCCAGCGCGGAGGCCACCAGGCTGCCGCCCACCCCGGTGGGGCCCAGCTTGGCCAACTCGTCTCCGGGATAGGCCTGCCCCACGGCGGCGACCACGCAGCTGGTGTCGATGGCCCGCGCGCGTGCCAGCAACGTCCACTGCTCGAGTTTGCCGGGACCGGTGCCCCAGGACGCGTGTGCGGTGATCACCTCGGCGCCACGTTCGGCGAGTTCGACATAGAGTTCGGGGAAGCGGATGTCGTAACACAGCGTCAGTCCGACACCTACGCCGTCGACGGTGACGACGACCGGCTCGGTGCCGGGGGCGACGGTCTTGGACTCGGTGAAGCCGAACGCGTCGTAGAGGTGGATCTTGTCGTAGCGCGCGTCGACGCCGGGTCCGGTGGCGATCAACGTGTTGGTCACCCGTGACCCGTCCTCGGCGGGACAGAACATGCCGGCCACCACGACCACGCCGGCACGCTGCGCGATGGCCCGCACCCCGGAAGCCCACTGCCCGTCGAACGGCTCGGCGACTGGAGCCAGCGGCACTCCGAACCGGCACATGGTCGCCTCGGGGAACAGCACCAGCGACGCGCCGGCGTGCACGGCCTGCCGGGTGTAGTCCTCGACCAGGGCCAGGTTGGCGGCCGGCTCGTCGCTGCTGCGGATCTGGGCCAGGGCGATGCGCATGCCCCCAGCGTAGTGACGGGTCCGGTTCCCGCGGTCTCAGCTGATGGGCGCCACGGCCGACCACGGCACCGTCAGCACCCCGTCACGTACGCTGCGCCGCGGGCTGCTCACCGGAAAACCGGCCGCGGCAAGGGCTTCGGTCATCGCACGCCAACGGGCGCGCGGCCCGAAGACGCCGTGGCCGGCCACGTTGGCCCAAGCCTGGTCGGCGGCGCGCAGCAACGTGTGGATCGGTTGACCGTCGACGTTGTGATGGATCAACACCTTGGGCAGCCGCTCGGCCAGGTCGGAGGGCCGCTCGATGGCGAACGGATCGCAGGCCAGCGTGAGACTGACCGCAGCCTCGCCGTCCAGCAACACCCAGCAGCAGCGGCGGCCGAGCTCGTCACAGGTGCCGTCGACGATCAGGCCGCCCGGCGCCAGCCGGCGCTGCATCTCAGCCCACGCCTGTGGTACCGCGTCGACGGGGTATTGCCGCAACACGTTGAAAGCGCGCACCAGCACCGGGCGATGGCCGGCCAATTCGAAACCTCCGAGCGCGAACTCGACCCCGGGCTCGGTCGCCGGACGGGCGGCCTGCACCCGGTCGGGGTCGATCTCCAGGCCGACCACCCGGACATCGGCGCGCACCTCGCGCAACCGGACGGCCAGCTCGAGCGTGGTGACAGGTTTGGCGCCGTAACCCAGGTCGATCACCAGCGGGTCCCGGCCGGCCTGCAACGCGGTGCGGACCCGGGAGGAGTGCACCATCCATCGATCGCTACGGCGTAACCGGTTGTGGCCGGTGGTGCCCCGGGTGATCGCACCGAGCGGGCGCGCTGGCGGCATGGCCCGATGGTAAGGCCGACGTCAGCCGTTCTCGGTGATCCACCCCGTGGTGAAACGTTGCTCGGCGATCAGCAGCTCGACCAGCTGGCTACCGATGAAATTCTCGATCTTGCCGCCGACCAACGGCACCCGAACCTCGACGGTGGCCTTGAGGTCCATCCGTGCGCGACCGTCGGCGGGCCCCGGAATCAACGACGCGTTGCCGGTCAGGCTGGCCGGAGCGCCCGGAACGGAGCCGCTGACCACCGCGCTGGCCTGCCCGTCGACCACCGGTGTCCACACCTCTTCCCGCACGAAACTGAGGTCGCCGCGGTGGAACTGCGTCACCACCGCCGGGAGCCGGTCGGATCGCAGAATCTGGGTGGTACGGACGCGGATGGTTCCTGATGTCTCGATGGTCATCTCGTCGAGTCGAACGTGATCTGCGCCGGAATCCTCCAGGCGCACCAACCAGTACTGCTCGTCACTGAAGGCGCGGTGAACCTGTTCGACGGTGCCCTCGTATTCGGCGGCCAAGTCGAATGAACGCGGCATAGCAAACCACGCTACCGTTAGCGGCCGTGGTCACTTCGACGCTAGGGGGCGTGGCGGTCGCCGAGCGGGTGCCGCTGGCGCCGCTGACCACATTGCGTGTGGGTCCGGTGGCAGCACGGGTCGCGACGTGCACCACCACCGATCAGGTGATCGACGCCGTACAGGCCGCCGGCCCCGACGCGCTGATCCTGGCCGGCGGCTCCAACGTGGTGCTCAGCGAGGACCTCGCCGATCTGACCGTGGTCCGCCTGGCCAATAGAGGCATCGCCGTCGACGGGGACCGAGTGCGCGCCGAGGCCGGCGCGGTGTGGGACGACGTCGTCGTGACCGCGCTGTCGCACCGACTGGGTGGACTGGAATGCCTGTCCGGCATCCCGGGATCGGCGGGTGCGACGCCGGTGCAGAACGTCGGCGCCTACGGTGCCGAGGTCGCCGACACGCTGAGCCGGGTGCGGTTACTGGACCGACGCACCGGTGCGGATCGCTGGGTCTGCCCGGAGGAGCTCGAATTCGGTTACCGCACAAGTATCTTGAAGAACTCGTCGACGATGGTGGTGTTGGAGGTGGAGTTCACGCTCGACGCGTCGGGCCGCAGCGCCCCGGTGCGCTACCGAGAGCTGGCCGCGGCACTGCGTGTCGAGCCGGGGGAGCGCACCGACCCGGCGGCCGTGCGGTCGGCGGTGCTGGCCTTGCGCGCCGGCAAAGGCATGGTGCTCGACGAGGTCGACCACGACACCTGGAGCGTCGGGTCGTTCTTCACCAATCCGGTGGTCTCGCATGCCGACTACGAGCGCGTGGTGGCGGCGGCCCGAGGACCGGTCCCGCACTATCCGGCCCCGCACGGGGTGAAGCTGGCCGCCGGCTGGCTGGTCGAGCAGTCGGGCTTCGGGAAGGGATACCCGGGCGCCGGCGCACCGGCACGGCTGTCCACCAAGCACGCGCTGGCATTGACCAACCGCGGACACGCGACCAGCGCAGACATCGTGGCGCTGGCCAGGGACATACGCGACGGGGTCGCCGCGGTTTTCGAGATCGAACTCACCCCGGAGCCAACCCTGATCGGGGCCGTTCTCTAGGTACTGTCGATGGGCGTGAGCTCTGCAGATCCCGCGCTGAGCAGACGGCGCGTGCTGGCCGCGCTGGCCGTCGGCGTCATCGCCCCGGGTGCGCTGGCGGCCTGTGGATCCGGTGGCGGGCTCGGCGGTGACGAGGCCGACGAGGCGCCCCCGCAGCCCTCCGTCGATTTCGAGCCGGCAGATGCCGCACGCGAGGTCAACCCGACCGCTCGCATCGCGGTGCACGTCGAGGGCGGCACGCTCGATCACGTCCGGTTGACCAATCCTCACGGCAAGATCGTCGCCGGCGAGCTCAATCCCGAGCGCACGTCGTTCACCATCACCGAACCGCTCGGTTACGGCATGACCTACACCTGGGCCGGCAGCGCGCTGGGCCCGGACGGCGCAACCGTCCCGGTTGCGGGCGCGTTCACCACGGTCAACCCCGCAAACCAGGTCAACGGTCGGTTCCAACTGGCCGACGGCCAGACCGTAGGCGTCGCCACGCCGATCATGCTGCAGTTCAATTCGTCGGTCCCGGAGTCCGCCCGCGCCGGTGTGGAGCAGGCGCTCACCGTCACCACCACCCCGGCGGTCGAGGGTGGTTGGGCCTGGCTGCCTGACGAGGCCGCCGGTTCCCGGGTGCACTGGCGCACCCGCGAGTACTTTCCGGCCGGCACCACCGTGCACGTCGACGCGAGGCTCTACGGGGTGCCGTTCGGCGACGGGGCCTATGGCGCGGCCGACTCCACGCTGGACTTCGCCATCGGCCGGCGCCAGATCGTCAAGGCCGAGGCGAGTAGCCACCGCATCCAGGTCATCACCGACGACGGGGTGATGATGGATTTCCCCTGCAGCTACGGCGAGGGCGACCTGGACCGTAACGTCACCCGCAGCGGAATCCACGTGGTCACCGAGAAGTACGAGGACTTCTACATGACCAATCCGGCCGCCGGTTACGCCAACGTGCGTGAGCGGTTCGCGGTGCGGATCTCCAACAACGGCGAGTTCATCCACGCCAACCCGGCCAGCGCCGGCGCGCAGGGCAACAGCAATGTCACCAACGGCTGCATCAACCTTTCGCTAGAGGACGCCGAGCAGTACTTCCACAGCGCGGTGTACGGGGACCCGGTCGAGGTCACCGGCACCCGCATCCCGCTGTCCTATGCCGACGGCGACATCTGGGACTGGGCCGCGCCGTGGGAGCAGTGGGAGGCGATGTCGGCGCTCTCGCCGCAGGCGCCGGCCGGCATTCCCGACACGGCGCCGGTGACACCGTCGCAGGCGCCGCAACCGGCCGGTGCGCCCGGCGGCTAACCGCTGGCCTGCGTCGAGAGTGCCCACAGATCGCGTCTTGAGGCCGCGCGGACGCTCTCAACGCACTCTCGCGGCCCGCGACAGCGCCGAGCTGTTGGCCTACCGGCGGTTGAACCGCGAACCGGCGGCGCCGCTGACCTGGTCCCGCGGCCGGACCACGATCAGGTCCAGGTCCACGTGCGGGGGCCGGGACGCGACGAACCCGATCACCTCGGCGATGTCCTCGGCGACCAACGGGGTGACGCCCTGGTAGACCTTCTCGGCCCGTTCCGCGTCGCCGGAGAAGCGGTTCAGCGAAAAGTCGGTCTTGACCATTCCGGGCGCGACCTCGGTGAGCCGCACCGGTTGTCCCAGCAGTTCGCTGCGCAACGTGCGGTGCAGCACCCCCTGGGCGTGCTTGGCCGAGGTGTACCCGCCGCCGTTGTCGTAGATTTCCACCGCTGCTATCGACGTGACGGTCACGATCAGCCCATCACCGGACTCGATCAGCTTGGGCAGCAGCGCGCGGGTGACGTGCAGTGTGCCCAGCACGTTGGCCTCCCACATCCAGCGCCAGTGCTCGACGTCGGCGTCGGCGACCGACTCCAGCCCGCGCGCCCCGCCGGCATTGTTGACCAGCAAGTCGACCCGGTCCAGGCGGCCGGCCATGGCCGCCACCGCCGTCGCGTCAGTGACGTCGGCCACAATCGCGGTGCCGTCGATCTCCGCGGCAAGAGCCTTGATCGGTGCTTCCCGGCGAGCCACACAGACCACATGAAATCCTTGCCCGGCAAGGGTTCTCGCGGTCGCCTCACCGATTCCGGCGCTGGCTCCGGTGACCACGGCGACTCGGCGGGTGTCGGAAGGGGTCGTCATGGACTCAACAGTAGGCCGCGCAGCACAGGCTTAGCGCGCTCGCCTGCATCGTGTTAACTTGACTGCGTGTACCGGAATGGTCAGGCAGTACTCGCTGCCGCGCGGCGTGCGTGTTGTTGCCACGCACTTCGCCGCGCCTGACCGAACCCGGACTCCACCGCAGTCCCTGCGAGTCGCCAGGTGTGGCCCAGCCCCCTGACCGACCTCTGCAGAAGGACAACCCTCGTGAGCGCTTCCGTTTCCACCCTTGCCGCCCGCCCCGCACCGGCCGAACGTCTGACGCCGGTCGCCGTGTCGGCGCGCTACCCGCAGGCGCTGCTGCACCACGTCGTGGCGCCGTCGCTGCGTGTACCCGAAGCGGCCGCGGCCCTGGTGTTCGCCGCCGCACGACAGCGCGGTCCGATCGCCCGCGACGTCATCGCCCAGGTCAGCGGCCTGAGCATCGCGACGGTGAACCGCCAGGTCACTGCGCTGCTCGAGGTGGGCATGCTGCGGGAGCGCCCCGACCTGGCGGTATCCGGCGCCATCGGCCGACCCCGCGTGCCCGTCGAGGTCAACCACGAGCCCTACCTGACCCTCGGTGTGCACATCGGTGCACGCACCACCAGCATCGTCGCCGCCGACCTGTTCGGTCGCACCCTCGACGTCGTGGAGATCCCGACACCGCGCGGGCCGCAGGCGCCCGCGCTGGCCGAGATCGCCGCCAGCGCCCGCCGTTACCTGAGCCGCCCCCCGCGAGCCGGCGGTGCTGCCCGGCACCGGCGCCGCCCGTTGTGGGTCGGCGTGGCCACCGGCGGTGTCGTCGACAGCACGCTGGGCTACCTGGACCACCCGCGGCTGGGCTGGTCGGACGCCCCGGTGGGCCCGGTGCTCGCCGAAGCGCTCGGCCTACCGGTCTCGGTGGCATCACACGTGGACGCCATGGCGGGCGCCGAGCTGCTGCTCGGGGTGCGTCGGCAACCGTCTGCGACCGCGACCAGCCTCTACGTCTACGCGCGCGAGACCGTTGGCTATGCGCTGTCCATCGGAGGTCGGGTGCACTCGCCGGCCAGCGGTCCCGGCACCATCGCCGAGTTGCCGGTGCAGTCCGAGTTGCTGGGCGGCTCAGGGCAGTTGGAGTCCACGGTCAGCGACGAGGCAGTGCTGGTGGCGGCCCGCCGCGTGGGTGTCCTGCGCAGCGACGGTCCACCCTCGACGGTGACCGCGGTGTTGCGCGCCGCCCGCCAGGGCAACGAGGACGCCGCGGCCCTGGTCGCCGAACGTGCCCGCGTCCTCGGTGAGGCGGTGGCACTGCTGCGCGACATGCTCAACCCCGACGATCTGGTGGTGGGCGGTCAGGCGTTCACCGAGTATCCCGAGGGCATGGCGATCGTCGAGCAGGCATTCCAGCAGCGCTCCGTGCTGGCGCCGCGCGACATCCGGATCACCGCATTCGGCAACCGCGTCCAGGCTGCCGGGGCCGGTGTGGTGTCCCTCGGCGGGCTTTACGCCGACCCGATCGGCGCGATGCGCCGCGCACGTTCACGCCGCCTGTGAGGTGAGTGCCGCAGTCCCGCGGTAGCGAGAGCGGTGTAGACATGACGATGTGTCTCCCGCGACCGACCAGGCCGGCCTGGCGTCCAGCGTGCCCGAGCCGCGCCGCGTGGCGGTGCTGTCCGTGCACACCTCACCGCTGGCCCAGCCGGGAACCGGTGACGCCGGGGGCATGAACGTCTACGTGCTGCAGACGGCGTTGGAGCTGGCCCGCCGCGGCGTGGAGGTCGAGATCTTCACCCGGGCCACCTCGTCGTCGGATCAGCCGATCGTGAGGGTGGCGCCCGGTGTGCTGGTGCGCAACGTGGTGGCCGGTCCATTCGAAGGTCTGGACAAGAACGACCTGCCCACCCAGCTGTGCGCGTTCACCGCGGGCGTGCTGCGCGCCGAGGCGACCCACGAGCCCGGTTACTACGACGTCGTGCACTCGCATTACTGGCTGTCCGGGCAGGTCGGCTGGCTGGCCGCCGACCGCTGGGCGGTGCCACTGGTGCACACCGCGCACACGCTGGCCGCGGTGAAGAACGCTGCCCTGGCCGACGGCGACAGTCCCGAACCGCCGATGCGCTCGGTCGGCGAACAGCAGGTGGCCGACGAAGCCGACCGGCTCATCGTCAACACCGAACACGAAGCGCAACAGTTGGTTTCGCTGCACCACGCCGACCCGGCGCGGATCGACGTCGTGCACCCCGGCGTCGACCTGGACACCTTCTCGCCCGGCGATCGCGGTGCGGCCCGTGCCGCACTCGGGCTGGCCGACGGCGAGCCCGTCGTCGCGTTCGTCGGCCGGATCCAGCCGCTCAAGGCGCCCGATGTGCTGCTGCGGGCCGCGGCACGGTTACCCGGTGTGCGGGTGGTGATCGCCGGTGGCCCGTCGGGATCGGGACTGGACACCCCGGACAGCTTGGTTCACCTGGCCGCCGAGCTGGGTATCACCGAGCGGGTGACCTTCCTGCCCCCGCAGTCCCGCCCGGACCTGGTGCGGGTGTACCGCGCCGCCGACGTCGTCGCTGTTCCGAGCTATTCGGAGTCCTTCGGACTGGTCGCAGTCGAGGCGCAGGCCTGCGGAACCCCGGTGGTGGCCGCTGCGGTGGGCGGGCTGCCGGTCGCGGTGCGCGACGGCGTCAGCGGGGCCCTGGTCGACGGCCACGACATCGGCGACTGGGCCAGGACCCTCGGTGCGGTCTTCTCCGATAATCCGGCCGGGATGGCCTCGGCGGCCGTCGAGCATGCCGCCAGGTTCTCCTGGGCCCACACCGTCGACGCGCTGCTGGCCAGCTACCGGCGCGCCGCGGCCGACCACCGGGCCGGTGCGGCAGGCGAGGCTGCCCAGCACTCGGCTGTGCGGCAGCGGCCGCGCTTCTCTCGGCGCCGCGGGGTGTCGGCATGAGCGCCGCGGATCAGCCCAGCTCGACCGCCACCCCGGCCACCGTCGTGGCGGTCATCGAGGAAACCCTCAACGAGCATGAACTGACCTACTTCCACCACGCCGGCGCGCACGGCGGGCTGCCCGGTGTGGTCGTCCAGTTACCCGGTGAGCGGCGCCTGACGACCAACACCATCCTGACCGTCGGCGAGCACTCGGTACGTGTTGAGGCGTTCGTCTGCCGCCGGCCCGATGAGAACCACGAGGGCGTGTACCGGTTCCTGCTCAAACGCAACCGCCGGCTCTACGGGGTCGCCTACACCCTCGACAACGTCGGCGATATCTACCTCGTCGGCCGGATGGCGCTGGCCTCGGTCACCGCCGACGAGGTCGACCGGGTTCTCGGCCAGGTCCTCGAAGCCGTCGACTCCGACTTCAACACGCTGTTGGAACTGGGTTTCCGCTCGTCGATCGAGAAAGAGTGGGAATGGCGGGTCTCGCGCGGGGAATCGCTGCAGAACCTGCGCGCGTTCGCGCACCTCATCAGCGATCAGGACGACTGATGGCCCGCGTGAGAAGATGCCGTACATGGCAGATACCGCGACGTTGATCCTGCTCCGCCACGGCCAGAGTGAGTGGAACGCGCTGAACCTGTTCACCGGCTGGGTCGACGTCGACCTGACCGAGGAGGGCCGCGCCGAAGCCACCCGCGCCGGGGAGTTGCTCGCCCAGCAGGACCGGCAGCCCGACGTGGTCTACACATCGTTGTTGCGGCGCGCCATCACCACCGCCAACATCGCCCTGGACAAGGCCGACCGGCATTGGATCCCGGTGCACCGCGACTGGCGGCTCAACGAACGTCACTATGGCGCGCTGCAGGGCTTGGACAAGGCCGAGACCAAGGCCAAGTACGGGGATGAACAGTTCATGGCCTGGCGGCGCAGCTACGACACCCCGCCCCCGGCCATCGAGATCGGTTCGACGTTCAGTCAGGACAGCGATCCGCGTTACGCCGACGTGCCCGGCGGTCCGCCATTGACCGAGTGCCTCAAGGACGTCGTCGAGCGCTTCGTTCCGTACTACACCGAGACCATCGTGCCTGATCTGCAGGCTGGTAAGACCGTGTTGATCGCCGCCCACGGCAACTCGTTGCGTGCGCTGGTCAAGTACCTCGACGGGATGTCCGACGACGATGTCGTGGGGCTCAACATCCCGACCGGGATCCCGCTGCGCTACGACCTCGACGAGAACCTCAAGCCCACCCTCGCCGGTGGCACGTACCTCGATCCCGACGCGGCTGCCGCGGGTGCGGCCGCGGTGGCCGCCCAGGGCGCCAAGTAGCCGGGGACCGGCGCCGGCGAACGTCAGGTGAACACCAACAAACGCGCTGCCGAACAGTTGGGTTTGACGGTGTGAGTTGTCCCGTTCTGGCCGCACGCTGCTGGGATGACGTTCACCGGATACGTACGATCATCGCGTGAGTGTCGTATCGGCGCTGCTGCTCGCAGCGGTCGTGGCACTGCTGGCGTTGCTGGTCGGTGTGACGGTCGGAGCCAAGGTGGCTCCGCGACTGCGTGAGCGCCGTCAGCGCCGCATGGCCGCGCAGTCCGGCCTCACCGTCTCCCAGATGCTCGAGCGCATCTCCGCGCAGTCGCCCAACGGTGTCGTCGTCGTCGACACCTTCCGAGACGTCGTGTACTGCAACGAACGCGCCCAGGAGCTGGGCGTGGTGCGTGACCGGCTGCTCGACGACCGGGCCTGGGCGGCCGCGCGCCGCACCCTGACCACCGGCCAGGAGTGCGAGCTCGACCTGTCGCGCAGTCCCAGCCGGACCGGTCGGTCGGGGCTCTCGGTTCGCGGGTACGTCCGGCCGCTGACCGACACCGACCGGCGGTTCGCCGTGATCTACGTCGACGACCAGTCCGAACAGGCCCGGATGGAGGCGACCCGGCGCGATTTCGTGGCCAACGTCAGCCATGAGCTCAAGACGCCGGTCGGCGCGATGAGTGTGCTGGCCGAAGCGGTACTGGCCTCGGCTGACGACCCCGAGACGGTACGGCACTTCGCCGAGAAGATCGTCACCGAGTCCAACCGGCTGGCCGACATGGTGGGGGAGCTGATCGAGCTGTCCCGGCTGCAGGGTGCCGAAGCGCTGCCCGATCTGGGTGTCGTCGACGTCGACACCGTGGTGGCCGAAGCGTTGTCGCGGCACAAGGTGGCCGCCGACAACGCCGACATCGCCATCACCACCGATGCGCCCACCGGATTCCGGGTGCTCGGTGACCAGACCCTGCTGGTGACGGCATTGGCCAACCTGATGTCCAACGCGATTGCCTACTCACCGCACGGTTCGGCGGTGTCGATCAGCCGGCGCCGCAAAGGCACCAACATCGAGATCGCGGTCACCGATCGCGGCATCGGCATCGCCGCGGCCGACCAGGAGCGGGTGTTCGAACGGTTCTTCCGGGTCGACAAGGCGCGCTCACGCGCCACCGGCGGGACCGGCCTGGGGCTGGCGATCGTCAAACACGTCGCGGCCAACCACAACGGATCCATCCGGCTATGGAGTCGGCCGGGAACCGGATCGACGTTCACCTTGTCGATTCCGGCTTATGTGCCTGACAAGGACTCCGACAACGACGACCGAGAGGACTAGTGCATCGATGACCAGCGTGTTGATCGTGGAGGACGAGGAGTCCTTGGCCGATCCCCTGGCCTTCCTGTTACGCAAAGAGGGCTTCGAGACCACCGTGGTGGCCGACGGTCCCTCGGCGCTGGCCGAGTTCGACCGCTCCGGAGCCGACATCGTGCTGCTGGACCTGATGCTGCCGGGGATGAGCGGCACCGATGTGTGCCGACAGCTGCGGTCGCGCTCGAGCGTGCCGGTGATCATGGTGACCGCTCGGGACAGCGAGATCGACAAGGTGGTCGGCCTGGAACTCGGCGCCGACGACTACGTCACCAAGCCGTACTCCGCACGGGAGTTGATCGCCCGGATCCGGGCGGTGCTTCGGCGCGGCGCCGACCAGGACGAGCTCGGGATCGACGACGGCGTATTGGAGGCCGGTCCGGTCCGGATGGACGTCGAACGTCACGTCGTCAGTGTCAACGGCAGCCCGATCACTCTGCCGCTCAAGGAATTCGACCTGCTGGAGTATCTGATGCGCAACAGCGGCCGGGTGCTGACCCGCGGTCAGCTCATCGACCGGGTGTGGGGTGCGGACTACGTCGGGGACACCAAGACCCTCGACGTGCACGTCAAGCGGCTGCGCAGCAAAATCGAGTCCGACCCCGCCAATCCGGTGCACCTGGTCACCGTCCGCGGGTTGGGCTACAAGCTCGAAGGGTGAGGGCTCACTGTGCGGCGCGGGTGGCCGGATGCACCGCGATAAGCCCTAAAGCGCTGCGGCGCTTGCACATTGCCGCCAGCTCGGCATAGGCCTTCTCGCCGAGCAACTCGGTCAGCTCCGGGGCGTAGGACTGCCAGACCGGCCTCTCGCCGACGTGGGCGGCTGGGTCGCCGGTGCAGTACCAGGTCAGATCCAGGCCGCCCTCGCCCCAGCCGCGCCGGTCGTACTCGGTGATCGTCGACCGCAGGATCTCCGATCCGTCAGGACGGGTGACCCACTCCTGGGTGCGTCGGATGGGCAACTGCCAGCACACCTCGGGTTTGAGCGTCAACGGTTCGACGCCCAGCTTGAGCGCCTTGCTGTGCAGTGCGCAACCGATGCCCCCGGGCCATCCCGGCCGGTTCAGGAAGATGCACGCACCCTTGTACTTCCGCGTGCGCAAGCTGGGTTCGTCGTCGTGCTCGTCCCACTCCAGGTAGCCCTTCTTCCCCAGCCCCTTGTCGCGGTACTGCCAGTCCTCGGCGGTCAGCAGCTGCACGGCGTCGTCGAGTTTGGCGCGGTCGTCGTCGTCGGAGAGAAACGCTCCGTGCGAACAACATCCGTCGTCGGGGCGATCGTCGACGGTCCCTTTGCAGGCCGGCGTGCCGAACACGCACGTCCACCGGGACAGCAACCAGGTCATGTCCGCCGCGATCAGATGAGTGGGATCTTCAGGGTCGTAGAACTCCACCCACTCGCGGGCGAAATCCAGCTCGACCTCACCGGGATAGTCCGATCCGCTCACGGTTTCCCACGGTAGACCCATTAAGTTGGTTGGGTGCGATTAGGCGTGCTCGACGTGGGCAGCAACACGGTTCACCTGTTGGTGGTGGATGCGCGTCGAGGTGGCCACCCGACTCCGATGAGTTCGACCAAGGCGTCGCTGCGGCTGGCCGAGGCCACCGACAACTCGGGCAAGATCACCCGGCGCGGCGCCGAGAAGTTGATCAGCACGGTCGACGAGTTCGCCAAGATCGCCCGGAGCTCGGGATGTGCGGAGATGATGGCTTTCGCCACCTCGGCGGTGCGGGACGCCAAGAACTCCGACGACGTGCTGGCGCGGGTGCGGGCCGAGACCGGCGTGGCCCTACGAGTGCTCAGCGGCGTCGACGAGTCCCGGCTGACGTTCCTGGCGGTGCGCCGGTGGTACGGCTGGAGTGCCGGACGGATCATCAACATCGACATCGGTGGCGGCTCGCTGGAGCTCTCCAGCGGGGTGGACGAGGAGCCCGACGTGGCGCTGTCGTTGCCGCTGGGGGCCGGCCGCCTGACCCGTGAGTGGCTGCCCGACGACCCGCCGGGCCGGCGCCGGGTGAACATGCTGCGGGAGTGGCTGGCCAACGAGTTGGCCGGCACCGGGGGCGCGATCACCGCGGCCGGACCGGCTGACCTGGCGGTGGCGACGTCGAAGACATTCCGCTCGCTGGCCCGGCTGACCGGTGCGGCGCCGTCGGGTGCCGGCCCGCGGGTCAAGCGGACGTTGACGGCGACGGGTCTTCGCCAGCTCATCGCATTCATCTCGAGGATGACCGCGACTGACCGCGCGGAGCTGGAGGGAGTGAGCGCCGACCGCGCGCCGCAGATCGTCGCGGGCGCGCTGGTGGCGGAGGCGAGCATGAAGGCCCTCGGTATCGAAACGGTGGATATCTGCCCTTGGGCGTTGCGGGAGGGGTTGATTCTGCGGAAACTCGACAGCGAAGCCGACGGCACGGCTTTGGTCGGCGGGGCCGACGGTCCTGGTGGGGTCGGCGGGGCCGACGGTCCTGGTGGGGTGGGGGGCCCTGGCGAGGCGGGGGGCGCCGACGAATCGGGCACGCAACGGATACCCGTGCGCGATGCTGGACGATGAAGCAGTGAGGCGCAAAGGCGACAGACCATGACTCGACCTGACGACTCCAGCAGCACGCGGCCGATCTCGGTCGCCGAACTGCTGGCCAAGAACGGCACGATCGGGGCGCCTCCGGTCGGCGGTCGGCGTCGACGGCGCCGCGGCAACGCCGATGCGGTGACCGTAGCCGAGCTGACCGGCGAGATTCCGGTGATCCGTGACGTCGATACCGCCCCACCGCCACCGCGTGTCGAGAAGTCGGCCGAGCCGGTCGCCGAAGCGCCCGCTCCCGAACAACCCGAGGTCGTCGAACCCGCCGAGCAGGACGCGGCCACCGAGGAAACCGGCGTCACAGACGTCTCCGAGGCCACCGACGTCCCCGACGTCACTGAGGAGTCGTCGGAGGCAGCGGAGTCTTCCCAGACAGAGGTCGACTACGCCGACGCCGTCGCCGAGTTCGCCGCACGCGCCGAGCAGGCTGACACCGAGCCAGCCACCACCGACGACGATGAGTCGGCCGTGGACGCCGAGGGCATGAGCCCCGATCCGGTGGTCGACGGTGACGAGGCCGAGGTGGCGTCGCTGGTGCTGACCGACGTGCCCGAGCTGGAGGACCTCGATACCGAGGCGGCGTTCGACGATGGGGACTCTGCCGCGTCCGACATCGATCTCGACCTGGATCTCGATGCTGATGCCGATGCCGAGGATGACACCGACGACGAACTCCCGTCCTATCTGCGTTCGACGTCCGAACCGCTGTTCGGCGGCTCGTCGTTGGCCGATGGTCTCACCCGAGCCGACCGTGCCGAGTTGGAGAACACCGACCTCGACGAGGACTTCGACGAGCCGGAGCACGCCGAGCCGCGGCGGATGTCGTCTTTCGTGCACGGGACCTGGATCGTCGCGCAGAGCGTCCTTGCCGTCGTTTTCGGCGCCGGCCTGTTCATCGCCTTCGACCAGCTGTGGACCTGGAACAACATCGTTGCGCTGGTGCTCTCGGTGCTGGTGATCCTCGGCCTGGTGGTCGCGGTCCGGGTGGTGCGCAAGACCGAGGACATCGGCAGCACGCTGATCGCCGTCGCTGTGGGCGCCCTGGTGACGCTGGGTCCGCTGGCGTTGTTGCAGTCGGGCTGACGGCGGCCAGGCCAAACATCCATCGTGCGCCCCGCCATCAAGGTCGGCCTGTCGACCGCCTCGGTCTACCCGCTGCGAACCGAAGCCGCGTTCGAGTATGCGGCCACCCTGGGTTATGACGGCGTCGAACTGATGGTGTGGGCCGAATCGATCAGCCAGGACATCGATGCGATCGCCGAACTGTCCGCGCGCTACGACGTGCCGGTGCTGTCCGTGCACGCGCCGTGCCTGTTGATCTCGCAGCGGGTCTGGGGTGCCAACCCGATCCCGAAACTGGAACGCAGCGTGCGCGCCGCCGAAGCGCTCGGTGCCCAGACCGTGGTGGTGCACCCGCCCTTCCGGTGGCAGCGCCGCTATGCCGAGGGCTTCAGCGCGCAGGTCGCCGACCTGGAGGCCCGCAGCGATGTGCTGGTCGCGGTGGAGAACATGTTCCCGTTTCGTGCCGACCGGTTCTTCGGTGCCGGACAAACGTCGATCGAGCGGATGCGTAAACGGGGCGGTCGTCCCGGCCCGGGACTATCGGCGTTCGCTCCGTCGTACGACCCGCTCGACGGCGGGCATGCCCATTACACGCTGGACCTGTCCCACACCGCCACCGCGGGTACCGATGCTGTCGATATGGCTCGGCGGATGGGTGAGGGTCTGGTCCATCTGCATCTATGTGACGGCAGCGGCGCATCGACCGACGAGCACCTGGTGCCCGGCCGCGGCACCCAGCCCACTGTGGAGATCTGCGAGATGCTGGCCGCCAGCGACTTCGCCGGCCATGTCATCCTCGAGGTGACGACCTCCGGCGCGCGCAACGCGGCCGAACGTGAGGCCCTCCTGACCGAGTCGCTGCAGTTCGCCCGGACGTATCTGCTGCGCTGAGCCGAAACCGCTGAGGATTGCCCCGATGACGAGCTCGACGCTGTTCACCGACGCCATGGCGCTCACCCCGGCCGGCGGCGGTGTGTATCGCGGTCTGCTGAATGAGCACTGGACGATCGGCCCGAAGGTGCACGGCGGCGCGATGCTGGCGCTGTGCGCGAATGCCGCCCGCCACGAAATGCCCGATCTGGAGCCGATCGCGGTCTCGGGCAGTTTTCTGTGGGCGCCCGATCCCGGTGCGATGGATGTGGTCACGGTGGTTCGCAAGCGCGGCCGACGGGTCAGTCTGATCGACGTCGAACTTCGGCAGGGTGATCGAACGGCCGTGCGCGCGGCGATCACCATGGGTATCCCTGAACACCACGTGCCGCCGCTGTTGTCGGTCAACCCGGTGCTGCCGTTGATGATGCCCGATCCGCCGCCGGGCTTGGAGCCGATCGGTCCGGGTCATCCGATGGCCGACATCGTGCATCTGTCCCGCGGTTGCGAGATCCGGCCGTCGTTGACGACGTTCACACCGCGCACCGACGGCGGGCCACCGATGATCGAGTACTGGGTGCGCCCCAAGGGCGTCGAACCGGACCTGCTGTTCGCGCTGCTGTGCGGCGATGTGTCGGCGCCGGTGACCTACGGGGTCAACCGGTTCGGCTGGGCCCCCACGGTCCAGCTGACCGCCTATCTGCGTGCCCGTCCGGCGCCGGGGTGGCTGCGGGTGATGTGTACGACGACGCAGATCGGTCAGGACTGGTTCGACGAGGACCACATCGTGGTCGACTCGCAGGGGCACATCGTGGTGCAGACCCGGCAGCTGGCCATGGTGCCCCCGGAGCCCGAGGGCGCGTCCAGCGCCTGAGCGGCCCGTGTCACCGCGATGCGGCGGCCAGCACCGCGGGGCATCGTGCGATGCTGGGCGGCATGGCCAGAATCGCGATCATCGGTGGCGGAAACATCGGCGAGGCCCTGCTGGCGGGGCTGTTGCGGGCAGGTAGGCAGGTCAAGGACCTCGTGGTGGCCGAGAAGCATCCGGCGCGTGCGGAATTCCTTGCCGAGAAGTACTCAGTGCTGGTGACGACGGTCGCCGACGCCGTCGACACCGCCACCTACGTGGTCGTCGCGGTCAAACCCGGTGACGTCACCCACGTCATCGGCGACATCGCCGACACCGCGGCTCGTGCCGAAAGCGACGCCGCCGAGCAGGTTTTCGTCAGCGTCGCCGCCGGGGTCAGTACCGATTACTACGAGAACAAGCTGCCTGCCGGGTCGCCGGTGGTGCGGGTGATGCCCAATGCCCCGATGCTCGTCGGCGGTGGCGTCACTGCGCTGGCGCCGGGCCGCTTCGCCACCGCCGAGCACCTCAAGGAGGTTTCCTCGCTGTTCGACGCCGTGGGCGGGGTGCTCACCGTCACCGAGTCTCAGATGGATGCGGTGACCGCGGTGTCGGGTTCAGGGCCGGCGTACTTCTTCCTGATGGTGGAGGCGCTCGTCGACGCCGCGGTCGACGCCGGTCTGTCCCGGGCAGTGGCCACCGAGATGGTGGCGCAGACCATGGCGGGATCGGCGGCGATGCTGCTGGAGCGATTCGACCGGGCAGGCGGGTCGGCGTCGGCGGGTTCGCCCGCGGGCGTGATGGACACCTCGGCTGCCGAGCTGCGCGCCACGGTGACCTCTCCGGGCGGTACCACCGCCGCTGGGCTGCGTGAACTCGAGCGCGGTGGCCTGCGGGCAGCCGTGGCCAATGCGGTGGAAGCTGCCAAAACCCGCTCTGAGCAGCTCGGAATTACATCCGAGTAGTTCACTAATTTCGAACTGATTGCCCCACACCCGTCGCAGTAACCCCACCTGCCACGCTATTCTCCCAGTGGTAAGCATGGGTCGGTGCCAGCGGTGGGGAAGCCGCTGGAACTGCCCGTGCCTGATGGATTGGGTTGCGATGACGTCTACGAACGGGCCGTCGGCGCGGGATTCGGCCAGCGGAGGCAAGGCGGCACGGGATGCCGGCCAGGGTGAAGGCCAGGCGCCGCGCGCGCAGTTCCTCACCGTCGCCGAAGTGGCGAGTCTGATGCGGGTGAGCAAGATGACGGTGTACCGGCTGGTGCACAACGGCGAGCTGCCCGCGGTTCGGGTCGGTCGCTCGTTTCGCGTGCACGCCAAGGCTGTTCACGACATGTTGGAGAGTTCGTACTTCGACGCCGGGTAGTCGCGGCATGGGGTTCTCGACGCAGCCGTTTTCCGTTTGCCGCGAGGGCCCAGGTAAAGTGACCGGTCGAGACTGGCGCCGTTGATCGACGGTGCCCGAATGTCAAGACAACTTTAGGTAGCGGAGTTCATGGGTTCTGTCATCAAGAAGCGGCGCAAGCGCATGTCGAAGAAGAAGCACCGCAAGCTGCTGCGTCGCACCCGGGTCCAGCGCAGAAAACTGGGCAAGTAGGCCGACGGCCCGGCCGCTAGGCTGTCGGGATGGATTCTGGAGGCGGCGCCGGCGGCAAGGCTGACCACTCTGGCACCCGCGATGAACTCAACTACCCGAAGGTGGTACTCGTCACCGGTGCCTGCCGTTTCCTCGGCGGGTACCTGACCGCGCGGCTGGCGCAGAACCCGCTGATCAACCACGTGATCGCGGTCGACGCGATCGCGCCGAGCAAGGATCTGCTGCGCCGGATGGGCCGTGCGGAGTTCGTGCGTGCCGACATCCGCAACCCGTTCATCGCGAAAGTCATCCGCACCGGGGACGTCGACACCGTGGTGCACGCCGCCGCGGCGTCCTACTCCCCGCGTTCGGGTGGTCGGGCCACGCTCAAGGAACTCAACGTGATGGGCGCGATCCAGTTGTTCGCGGCCTGTCAGAAGGCGCCTTCGGTGCGCCGGGTCATCCTGAAGTCCACCTCCGAGGTGTATGGGTCCAGCTCACGTGACCCGGTGCTGTTCACCGAGAGCAGCAGCCGCCGACGGCCACCCGGTGAGGGCTTCGCCCGTGACAGCATCGACATCGAGGGATACGCGCGCGGGCTGGGCCGCCGTCGCCCCGACATCGCCGTCACGATCCTGCGGCTGGCCAACATGATCGGTCCGGCCATGGACACCGCGCTGTCGCGCTATCTGGCGGGGCCGGTGGTACCGACGGTGGTCGGTCACGACCCGCGGATGCAGCTGTTGCACGAGCAGGACGCCCTGGGTGCTCTGGAGCGTGCGACGGTGGCCGGTAAGGCCGGCACCTACAACGTCGGCGCCTCGGGAATCATCATGATGAGCCAGGCGATCCGCCGGGCTGGACGCATCCCGTTGCCGCTGCCGAGTCCGGCACTGGTCGCCGTGGATTCGCTGTGGCGGGCCGCCCGACCGTCCGAACTCGACCGCGAGCAGCTCGCCTACCTCAGTTACGGGCGGGTCATGGATACCACCCGGATGCGTCACGAGCTCGGCTACACACCGAAGTGGACGACGGCCGAGGCCTTCGACGACTATGTGCGAGGACGGGCGTTGAAACCCATCGTCGATCCACAGTGGGTACGCTCGGTCGAGGAACGCGCCGTCGCTGCGGCGCAGCGCTGGGGGCGATAGACTCAGTTCCCGGTTCAAGGCCGGGGTATCTGGGGGAGAGGAAACACCGGTGGCGGGCGAGCCGAAAGCGAAAGTCATTCCGCTGCACTCGAATTCGAGTCGTAGCGCCGCTCAGCGACGCAGCGCGACCCAGCGTGCCGACAGTTCGCGCCGACATCCGTCCTCGCTGGCCGATTCCGACAGCCGCGCCACGGCCGAGGAACTCGACGCCGTCATCCGCGAGATCGATCAACATCGTGCCGGCGCCGACGGTGCCGGCACCGAGCCCAACGAGCTCGCCAAGAAGATCGCCGCGGTGGCCGACTTCGTCCGCAAGAGGATGACCGGTGACTACACCGTCGACGAGTTCGGCTTCGACCCCCACCTCAACGAAGCAATCTTCCTTCCTTTGCTGAGAGTGTTCTTCAACTCCTGGTTCCGGGTGGAGGTCAGCGGGATCGAGAACCTGCCGGAGTCCGGCGCGGCGTTGGTGGTGGCCAACCACGCCGGGGTGCTGCCGATGGACGGTCTGATGGCCTCGGTCGCAGTGCGCGACCATCACCCCGCCCATCGCTACCTCCGGCTGCTGGCCGCCGACATGGTGTTCGACATGCCGGCGGTCGGGCAGGCCGCGCGTAAGGCCGGGCACACCATGGCCTGCACCGACGACGCGCACCGGCTGCTCGTGGCCGGCGAGCTGACCGCGGTGTTCCCGGAGGGCTACAAAGGCCTGGGCAAGCGTTTCCAGGACCGCTACAAGCTGCAGCGCTTCGGCCGGGGCGGGTTCGTCTCCGCCGCGCTACGCACCCAGGCGCCGATCGTGCCGTGCTCGATCGTGGGGTCTGAGGAGATCTATCCGATGGTCGCCGACGTCAAGTTGTTGGCGCGGTTGCTCGGACTGCCGTACTTCCCGGTGACGCCGTTGTTCCCGCTGGCAGGACCGCTGGGCCTGGTGCCGCTGCCGTCGAAGTGGTACATCGAGTTCGGTGAGCCGATCCAGACGACCGATTACGACGAGGCCGCCGCTGATGATCCGATGGTCACCTTCGACCTCACCGACCAGGTGCGCGAGACCATCCAACAGACGCTCTACCGGCTGCTGGCCAACCGCCGTAACACCTTTTTCGGCTGACCGGCCAGTGCAGGTCAATCGGCCTGTGCGGTTTGCTTGGCAACCATCTTCCGCAGGGCCTCGTCGCGGGCCGCGGCGATCCGGTCGCTGATCTCGTCGGCCTCGGTGTCGGATTGGGCTTCACCCATCACCGTGACGACGCTCGTCAGTACCGGGGCACCGTGTTCGTCGGTGACCTCGCCACGAACCTCGGTGACCACGGCGCCGTGCGACTCGGTCACCGAGTCGAGGTAGGAGTCGAAGAAGAGTTTGTCGCCGGCCAGTATCGGCCGGTGGAAGGTGATCTTCTGGTCGCGATGCAGCACCCGTTCCATGTTGATGGGCACGTCGAACTGGTTGAAGATCTCCAATTGCACCCGCCGCCCGGCGACGGCCAGGAACGTCAGCGACGCGATCAGGGCGTCGTGTCCGCACTCCTGGGCGGCGGCCTCGTCATAGTGCGCGGGGTGCTCGTCTTTGACGGCACGGGCGAACTCGCGGATCTTCTCGCGGCCGACCTCGAAGTAATCCGGGTACCGGTAATGGGTCCCGATGATGTTCTCGGCGATGCTCATGCTGGCGCGTTCTTCCGTTGCTCGTCAGGTGGCGGCGCGAGCCTATCAGCGGAGCCAGGTCTCACTTTCGGTCGCGGCGCGACACCGCCGCGGCCAGCGCTCCGCCCGCGGCGCCCAGCGCCAGCGCCGAGGGGACCCCGATCCGGGCGGCCTTGCGGGCGGTGCGGAAGTCGCGGATCTCCCAACCGCGCTGGCGGGCCAGGTCGCGTAGGTGGTTGTCCGGGTTGATCGCGACCGCGGTGCCGACCAGCGACAACATCGGCACGTCGTTGAAGCTGTCCGAGTAGGCGGTGCAGCGCCGCAGGTTCAGCCCCTCGCGGATGGCCAGTGAGCGCACCGCGTGGGCCTTGCCGACGCCGTGCAGCAGGTCGCCGACCAGTCGGCCGGTGAACACCCCGTCGACGGACTCGGCCACCGTGCCCAGCGCGCCGGTCAACCCCAGCCGCCGGGCAATCGTCTCTGCCAGCTCATAGGGCGTTGCCGTCACCAGCCAGACCTGCTGGCCCGCGTCGAGGTGCATCTGCGCCAGCGCCCGGGTGCCGGGCCAGATCTTGTCGGCGATGATCTCGTCGTAGATCTCCTCGCCCAACGCGACCAACTCGGCGGTGGATCGGCCCTCGATGAAAGACAGCGCCTTGCGCCGGCCGGCGGCCACGTCGTCGCTGTTCTCCCGGCCGGTGAGCTGGAACTTGGCCTGCGCGACAGCGAACCGGGCGAGGTCGGAGTAGGTGAAGTAGTCCCGCGCGGCCAGCCCGCGGGCGAAGTGCACCAACGACGACCCGTGGACCAAGGTGTTGTCGACGTCGAAGAACGCCGCGGCGGTCAGATCAGGTGGCGGCTGCGGCGGGCCCGCGGCCTGCTCAGGCAGTTCGGTCAGGCCGAGGGCAGCGGCCTCCGCACTGGCCTGACCGGCGAGTTCCTGCGCCCGGTCGGCGAACCCGCCCTCCCTCTCCCCGGTATCGGACACGGCTACAACAGTAGGGCACCCGGGCGCAATACTGGCGGAGTGGATCGCGCGGTGCAGTTGCTCTCCCGGCAGGGTTGCCCGATGTGTACGGCCGCGGCCGGCCGCCTGGCAGAGCTGGCCGACGAGTTGGGTTTCACCCTGACCGTCACCGATGTCGACGAGGCGGCCGCGGCGGGGCAGCCCGCGTTGCGGGCGGAGTTCGGTGACCGGCTACCGGTGGTTCTGCTCGACGGGGCCGAACACTCCTACTGGGAGGTCGACGAGGCCCGACTGCGTGCCGACCTGGGCGGCCGAGGCGGAGCGCTTAGCTGAGCGAATTTGGTGGCCCAGCGGTCAGCGACTACCTTTGAACACGTGGTGAGGGCGGTGATGGAGCCATGAGCGTACTGCTTTTCGGGGTGTCGCACCGCAGTGCGCCGGTGTCGGTGCTGGAACAGCTGAGCACCGACGAGGCCGACCAGGCCAAGATCATCGAAGAGGTCCTGCGTTCGTCGCTGGTCACCGAGGCGATGGTGCTGTCCACATGCAACCGCATCGAGGTCTACGCGGTGGTGGAAGCGTTCCACGGTGGTCTGTCGGTGATCGGCCAGATCCTGGCCGAGCACTCGGGCATGTCGCTGCAGGATCTCACCAAGTACGCCTATGTGCGCTACGCCGAAGCCGCCGTCGAGCACCTGTTCGCCGTGGCCAGCGGGCTGGACTCGGCGGTCATCGGCGAGCAGCAGGTGCTCGGCCAGGTGCGCCGGGCCTATGCCGCCGCCGAGGCCAATCACACGGTGGGACGCACGCTGCACGAGCTGTCCCAGCGGGCTTTGTCGGTGGGCAAGCGGGTGCACACCGAAACCGGCATCGATGCCGCCGGCGCCTCGGTGGTGTCGGTCTCACTCGACATCGCCGAGCGCAAGCTGGGTTCGCTGGCCGGTCGCCGCGCGGTGGTGGTAGGGGCCGGTTCGATGGGCGCGTTGGCAGCCAAACAGCTGGTGCGCGCCGGGGTCGAGCGGATTCACGTAGTCAACCGGACCTTGCCGCGTGCCAAGCGGCTCGCCGAGACCATCGGCGGCCACGGTGTCGCCGCCGAGGCCTTTCCGTTCGATCATCTTCCTCCGCTGCTGACCGACGCCGACATCGTCATCAGTTGCACCGGCGCGGTGCGCCCGGTGGTGTCGCTGGCCGATGTGCACCGCGGCCTCGCGCATGGGACCGACCGTAAGCAGCTGGTGTTCTGCGATCTCGGGATGCCCCGCGACGTGGATCCGGCGGTGGCAGGTCTGCCCGGGGTGTTGGTGGTCGACATGGAGCGCATCCAGCGCGAGCCCTCCGCCCGGGCGGCCGCCTCGGACGCTGATGCCGCCCGCACCATCGTCGCCGCCGAGGTCGCGCTCTACCTGGCGGGTCAGCGGATGGCCGAGGTCACCCCGACGGTCACCGCGCTGCGCCAGCGCGCGGCTGACGTCGTCGAGGCCGAGTTGCTGCGGCTGGACAACAGGCTGCCCGGCCTGGATTCGCTGCATCGCGACGAGGTGGCCAACACCGTGCGCCGGGTGGTCGACAAGCTCCTGCACGCACCCACGGTGCGCGTCAAGCAACTCGCCAGCGCGCCGGGTGGGGACAGCTACGCCGAGGCGTTGCGCGAACTGTTCGAACTCGACCAGCAGGCGGTCGACGCCGTGGCCGCCGGTGAGCTGCCGCTTGACGGTCTGGACATCAATGCCGTCAGTGGTAGTGAAATATCGGTGGTGACAACAGATTTCGACACGTCCGAGTGACTCAACGCCCGTGGCGAGCCATCCCGTGATACGTCTGGGAACCCGCGGCAGCCTGCTGGCCACCACCCAGGCCGGGACCGTGCGCGACGCGCTGGTCGCCGCCGGCCACCCCGCCGAGTTGGTGATCATCTCCACCGAGGGTGACCGCCGTGCCGACGACCCCATCGCCGACATCGGCGTCGGGGTATTCACCGCGGCGCTGCGTGAGGCCATTGCCGACGGGACCGTCGACGCCGCCGTGCACTCGTACAAGGATCTTCCCACCGCGGCCGACCCGCGGTTCACCATCGCCGCTGCGCCGGTGCGTGAAGACGCCCGAGATGCGCTGGTGGCCCGCGATGGGATGGTGCTGGGCGAGTTGCCGGCCGGGTCGACGGTCGGCACCTCCTCCCCGCGGCGGGCGGCGCAGCTTAGAGCACTGGGTCTCGGTTTGGAAATCCGCCCCCTACGAGGCAACCTAGATACCAGGTTGAGCAGGGTAAGCCGCGGCGAACTCGACGCCATCGTGGTGGCCCGTGCGGGTCTGTCCCGTATCGGTCGCCTCGACGTCATCACCGAGACGTTGGAGCCGGTCCAGATGTTGCCGGCACCGGCGCAGGGAGCGTTGGCGATCGAGTGTCGTGCCGGCGACAACGGCCTGGTGAAACTGTTGGCGGAGTTGGACGACGCCGACACCCGGGCCGCGGTCACCGCCGAGCGAGCTCTGCTGGCCGAACTGGAGGCGGGATGTTCCGCACCGGTCGGCGCGATCGCCGAGGTGGTCGAGTCGATCGATGAGGAGGGTCGTGTCTTCGAAGAGCTGTCGCTGCGCGGCTGCGTGGCGACGCTGGACGGATCCGACGTGATCCGCGCGTCCGGTATCGGGAAACCCGATCGGGCCCGGGAGCTGGGTCTCTCGGTGGCCGAGGAGTTGTTCGAGCTGGGTGCACGCGATCTGTTGGACAAAGGCGGGAGAGACACATGAGCTTGCGAGGACGCAAGGGCAAGCCCGGCCGCATCACGTTCGTCGGCTCCGGGCCCGGGGATCCGGGCCTGTTGACCACACGAGCCCGTGCCGTGCTGGCCAACGCCGCCCTGGTTTTCACCGATCCCGACGTGCCCGAGTCGGTGTTGGCGCTGGTCGGCACCGAGCTGCCGCCGCCGTCGGGGCCGCTGCCCGAGGTGGCAGCCGGCGCGGCCAAGGCCAACGGCGGCGATGCCGACAAGAACACCGACGCGCCGGCGGCCGAACCGGTCATCCCCGGTGGTCCCGATGTGCGTCCTGCGCTGGGCGACCCCTCCGAGGTCGCCAAGACGCTGGCCACCGAGGCCCGCACCGGCGTCGATGTCGTACGCCTGGTGGCGGGTGACCCGCTGTCGGTGGACTCGGTGATCACCGAGGTCAATGCGGTGGCCCGGACCCAGCTGAGCTTCGAGATCGTGCCGGGCCTGCCCGACACCACGGCGGTGCCCACCTATGCCGGCCTGCCGCTGGGGTCGTCACACACCGTGGCCGACGTGCGTGACCCCGACGTGGACTGGGCGGCGCTGGCCGCCGCACCGGGCCCGCTGATCCTGCACGCCACCGCATCGCATCTGCCCGAAGCCGCGCGCACGTTGATCGATTTCGGCCTGGCCGAATCGACGCCGGCGGTGGTCACCGGAAACGGCACCACCTGCCAGCAGCGTTCGGTGGAGACCACGCTGGCCGGTCTGCTCGACAAGGCCGTCCTGGACAAGCCGGCACTGGCCGAGCCCGTCGGACCGCTGACCGGGACCCTGGTGGTGACCATCGGGCGCACCGTCGCCCACCGCGCGAAGCTCAACTGGTGGGAGAGCCGCGCGCTGTACGGCTGGACCGTGCTGGTGCCGCGCACCAAGGACCAGGCCGGCGAGATGAGCGACCGATTGGTCACCCACGGGGCACTGCCCATCGAGGTGCCGACGATTGCCGTCGAACCGCCGCGCAGCCCGGCTCAGATGGAGCGCGCCGTCAAGGGTCTGGTCGACGGCCGGTTCCAGTGGGTGGTGTTCACCTCGACCAACGCGGTGCGCGCGGTGTGGGAGAAATTCAACGAGTTCGGTCTGGACGCCCGCGCGTTCTCCGGGGTCAAGATCGCCTGCGTCGGGCAGGCCACCGCCGACCGGGTCCGTGCCTTCGGCATCAACCCCGAGCTGGTGCCCAGTGGTGAGCAGTCCTCGCTCGGTTTGTTGGATGACTTCCCGCCCTACGACGACGTGTTCGACCCGGTGAACCGGGTGCTGCTGCCACGCGCCGACATCGCCACCGAGACGCTGGCCGAGGGTCTGCGCGAACGCGGCTGGGAGATCGAGGATGTCACCGCCTACCGCACGGTGCGTGCGGCCCCGCCGCCGGCGCACACCCGCGAGATGATCAAGACGGGCGGATTCGACGCGGTGTGCTTCACGTCGAGCTCCACCGTGCGCAATCTGGTCGGTATCGCCGGGAAGCCGCACGCCCGCACCATCGTTGCGTGCATCGGGCCCAAGACCGCCGAGACCGCAGCGGAGTTCGGGTTGCGGGTCGACGTGCAGCCCGAGGTGGCCGCGGTCGGCCCGCTGGTGGAGGCGCTCGCCGAGCACGCTGCCCGGCTCCGCGCCGAGGGTGCCCTGCCGCCGCCGCGCAAAAAGAGCCGTCGCCGCTAGCCGGGGGCCGCCGATGAGCTTCCCGAGCCACCGCCCCAGGAGGCTGCGGACCACTGCAGCCATGCGTCGCCTGGTCGGCGAGACCACGCTGATGCCACGCCATCTCGTGCTGCCGATGTTCGTCGCCGACGGTCTGGACGAACCGCGGGAGATCGCGTCGATGCCCGGGGTGGTGCAGCACACCCGTGACTCTCTGCGCCGTGCCGCCGCTGAAGCCGTGCAACTCGGCGTGGGCGGGCTGATGCTGTTCGGGGTTCCGCGCGGCGCCGACAAGGACGCCCACGGATCGGCAGGGATCGACCCCGACGGGATCCTCAATGTGGCGTTGCGCGATCTGGCGGCCGACCTCGGCGATGCCACGGTGGTGATGGCCGATACCTGCCTGGACGAGTTCACCGATCACGGACACTGCGGCGTGATCGATGAGTCGGGCAGAGTGGACAATGACGCGACTAATCGGCGCTATGTCGAACTGGCGGTGGCGCAAGCAGATTCGGGTGCCCACGTGGTCAGCCCGAGCGGGATGATGGACGGTCAGGTGGCCGCGATCCGGGATGGGCTGGACAGCGCCGGATTCACCGACACCGCGATCCTGGCTTACGCGGCCAAGTTCGCCTCCGGTTTCTACGGTCCGTTCCGGGAGGCCGTGGCCTCCAGCTTGGAGGGCGATCGCCGGACATACCAGCAGGATCCGGGCAATACCAGGGAGTCGATCCGGGAGATCGAACTCGACCTGGCCGAGGGCGCGGACTTCATCATGGTCAAACCCGCGATGGCGTTTCTGGACGTAGTGGCCGCCGCGGCCGACATCTCGACGGTTCCGGTGGCGGCATACCAGGTCTCGGGCGAGTACTCGATGATCTGCGCCGCGGCCGAGAAGGGCTGGCTCGACCTGCACACCGTGGTGCTTGAGTCGCTGACCTCGATCCGGCGCGCGGGTGCCGACTTCGTGCTGACCTATTGGGCCGCCGATGCGGCACGTTGGCTGTCGTGACCGAACCGCCGGCCGCCCCGGGCGGCCCTGACGGGTCACCCCCGGTCCGCCCGCCCGATGTCGACACGGCGTGCTTGTTGTGGCTGGTGGCTCTGCCGCTGATGGTGGCCGGGTACCTGGTTGACCTGTTCACCGTCCAGAACGGGCAAAGCGGCCTGTTCCTGGCCATCAACGGTGTGTTCGTTGCGGTGCTCGCCGCGGTCGTGGCGACCTTCGTGTACTTGATGCGGCAGGGCTACCGCTGGGCGCGCACCTGCCTGACCGGCGGTGCGATCGCCGCGGTGGTCTACTCGGTGAGCAACCTTTTCGGTGTCGAACGGTTGAACCCCGCGGCGGCGCTCGGCTATGCCGCACCGGTGATCATCGGTTCGGTGCTGATCGTCGGCGGCATGTATCTGCTGCACCGCAAGGAAGCCCATGAATTCTTCGCCCGGTGATTGGTTACGCTGACCCGACCATGACCGCGTCATCCTCGTCGCCGTCCTCCGCTGGGCGCCCCCGCGTCGTCGACGTGGCGTTCTGGATCTGCATCGCCGGCGCGGTGGTGCTGATCGTGGGCGGGCTGATGGCCGCCAGTGCCACGTTCGACGCCGCCCGCTCGGCGATCCCCGACGACGTCGGCGACGACCAGGTGCGCACTTATCTGACGATCTACCGGACCACCGGAATCGGGGCGGTACTGCTGGGTGGCGCGTCGGCGTACCTGGCCGGGCAGGCCCGCCGCGGTGACGCCCGCTTCCGTCGTGCGCTGGTGGGTCTGACGTGGGCCACCGTCGTGGTGGTCGTGCTGCTGGCCATCGGCATCGGGGTCGCCCAGCCGCTGATCCTGTTGGCGCAGCTACCACTGCTGATCGGTGCGCTGCTGTTCGTCCGGCCGGCCGCGAGCCGGTGGTTTCACCCCGAGGATCGGCGATGACCGAAGCCACCGACACCACCGAGGTGTTGTTCTACGAGCAGGGTGCGAGCTGGCTGTGGGTGCTGGCCGGCCCCGGCGCAGGCGTGGCCATGGCGATGATCCAGATGTCGGCCGGCTACGGCATCCAGTGGATGGTGCCCGGCCTGTTCTTCATCCTGGTGACCCTTTTCCTGAGCATCCAGGTCAAGGCGGCCCGCATCCACACCTCGGTCGAACTCACGCCCGAGAAGTTGCGCCAGGGCACCGAGGTCCTGTTGGTCGACGAGATCGTCCGGGTCTACCCCGAGGCCAGCGGCGCCGAGACACCGAAGTGGCAGTACGCCCGGGCGCTCGGCGAGCTCACCGGCGTGCCACGGGGCCGCACCGGCATCGGGCTGCGGCTGACCAACGACAGGACCGCCCAGGCGTGGGCCCGCAAGCATCACCAGCTGCGGGCGGCGCTGACCAACCTGCTCGACGAACGCATCCCCCCGGAGCCCGCGCCGTGACACGACGCGCTGTCGTCGAGTTACTGGTGGCGGTGGTCGTTGCCGCCGGGGCTGTGCTGAGCTGGCTCGCGGCCTCGTCTGCGGTCGTCGTCGCGCCGATCCTGGAGGGGGAGCCGGCCACGGTGTCGCAGGTGTACTCCGCGCCGCTGCTGACGCTGTCGCTGCTACTGGCCACCGTCGCCGGGGTTGCGGCGGTGCTCGGCCTGACCCGGGTAGCCCGCCAGCGCCTCACGCCGGACCGCCCCGCCTCGGCATTGAGTTCCGGGTCGTGATTCGGCCCTGCCGCACAGCCGTCATTGCTCACAGGGCGCGAACCGCCCGCTGAGCGTGGTGTTACTCTCACCACAACGGCTTGGTACAAAGTGCAGAATTTGTAACACTGTTGCTCATGACGGAGTTGGCGCAGAACACCGAACACCTCGACGACGCGCTGCCCCTGGGACCGCAATCGCTGGTCTGGCGATACTTCGGCGACAACCGGATGTATCTGATCGGCCCGCGGCCGGCCGTGCTGCAGAACATGCTCGCCGAGCTCGGACAGGGCGTCTACGACCACTCCACGTTCTTCGCCGACACCGCCGAACGCCTCAAGCGGACCATTCCGCCGATCTTCAACACGGTGTACGGCTCCGACGACAACAACGCCGGCACCCAGGTCCGCGACTTCCACGTCTCGATCAAGGGCGACATGCCCGGCCCCGATGGACAATCGGCCGGCCGCTACCACGCGCTGGACCCTGACACCTACTTCTGGGCGCACGCCACCTTCGTCGAGCAGATCTATTACTTCGCCGACACTTTCGTGAAGCGTCTGAGCCCCGCGGAGAGGGAGCAGATCTGGCTGGAGTCCAAGACCTGGTACCGCCGCTACGGCGTCAGTGATCGTCCGATGCCGGCCACCTACGCCGAGTTCGAGCAGTACTGGGACCGGATGATGAACGACGTCGTCGTCGCGCACCCGACCGCCAGGTACGGCGTCGGTTACGTCACCAAGGGCTTCCCGAAACCGAAGGCCGTGCACCCGCTGGTGTGGCGGCTGGTCGCGCCGGTGTTCAACCCGCTGGCGGCGTTCCTGACCACCGGGGGATTGCCACCGCGGGCGCGCACCCTGCTGGGGTTGCCCTGGACCGACCGTCAGGAGCGGCGCTACCAGCGCTTCGCGGCGCTCTGGCGGTCGCGTCCGGTGAACTGGCTGTGGGACCGGTTGCCGATGAAAGTGCGCTTCAACGGGTATGCCGTGCGGGCTTATGGGCGGGGCTGACCGGGCCGCGACCGAGATCCTCGACGCGGCGATCATCGAGTTCGAACGGCACGGCTTCCGCCGGGTGGCGCTGGAGGACGTCGCGCGTCGCGCCGGGGTGAGCCGGACCACCATCTATCGCCGATTTGCCAACAAGGACGAGCTCGTCGGCGCGGTGATCGAGCGGGAGAACGTCCGCCTGTTCGCCGACATCGCCGCCGAACTGAAGCAGGCGGAGCCGCAGTCCAACGTCTACGTCGAGGCGTTCACCTTGTCGATCATGAAGTTTCGGCGCCACCGGGTGCTCAACCAGATGTTCACCGACGAGCCCGGTCTGGTGCTCGAACTGGCAAGCCGCTACCACCGCGCCGCCATCGATCGGATGGCCGAGGCGCTGCGGGTGATCTTCCCGCCGGGATTCGCCGAGCGCATCGGCGCCGATGCCGTCGACGAACTCGCCGACTGCGTCCTGCGTTACGCCGCGATGGTGTTGCTGCTGCCCAGCGCGCAGCCGATGGACAGCGCCGAGGATGTCCGCGCCTTCGCGCGCCAGCACTTCCTGCCCAGCCTTCCGGTGGTGCTGCGCACTGTGCCGGCGTGAAGTTTCGCAGATCACACTTGTGGTCATCCCGAATCGCATGGATGACAACACAGCCTCAGACCAGCAAACCACCGAGACGTCCGACAGCGACGACCAGACCCGGCTCACCGAGAAACCAGAGGTCACCGAGGAGCACCGGGAAAAGGCCAGGGAGATGGCCAAGGCCTACGACAACGACCTGCAGACCACCACGCTGCCCGGCAGCGGTGGCACGGTCACCGGAACGTCGGTCACCGACTGGGTGGACGACGAGCACAAAGGCAAGATCGAGACCAGTGCCGAGGAAGGCAACGTCGTGTACCGCAACACCGAGGAGTTCCGCAAGAAGCTCGAAGAGTGACTGCTCTCGCGGTGCTTGCCTAGGCTGGACACTCGTGACACCGCTGGCGCAGATCGCTCCCGCCTTCGTGGCCATGGCCCATTCGATCGTGTGGGCGTCGGTGGCCACCGTCGACGCCGACAGCAAGCCCCGCTCGCGCGTGCTGCATCCGATCTGGGAGTGGGACGGCACCGACCTGTTCGGTTGGATCGCCACCGTCCCGTCGCCCGTCAAGCGCGCCCACCTGGCCGTCCACCCGGACGTGTCGGTGAACTACTGGACCCCTAGCCATGACACCTGCTCGGCCGAGTGCCTGGTCGAGTGGTACCGCGACGACGACACCTGCGCGGCGGTGTGGCAGAAGTTCGCCACCGCGCCCGAGCCCGTGGGCTACGACCCGTTCGTCATCCCGATGTGGGCCGACGGTCCGACGTCGGAGGCCTTTGCGGTGTTGCGGCTGGCCCCGTACCGGCTGCGGGTGATGCCGGGCACGGTGCTGACGCAGGGCGCCGGTGAAGTGCTCACCTGGAGCGCGTCGTGACGGCCACCGAGTTGCCACCTGTGGCGGCACTGCCGCTGGCGCCCCGCAACCCGCTTCCGTTGTGGCGGCTGGCCAAGCTGGTCCGCACGCTGGACACCGGACAGGAAGTCATCCGTGACGCGGGTGGCCCTATCACCCGCATCCAGCTCGGGCCGAAAACGCTGGTCCCGCCCATCGTTGCGGTGATGTCGCCGGCCGGGATGCGTGACGTACTGGGCCGCAGCGATGCTGCCTCCGAGCGGTGCATCATCCACGAAGAGGTGCAGCACGCGGCCGGGGACAGCCTGTTCGTGCTGCCCAACGAGCAGTGGCGACCGCGCAAACGCGCACTGGCCCCGGTGTTCACCAAGCAGAGTGTGCGGGCCTTTGGTGGTCACATGTCCAGGGCTGCGCAGGATTTCGTCGATCGGCACCCCGCAGGGGGTGAGGTCGACCTGGACGTGGAGTGTCGGCGCGTCGCGATGGCTTCGCTGGGCCGCTCGGTGCTCGGCGTCGACCTCAACGAGCGCGCCGACACCATCGCGCGCTGTATGCATGTGGCATCGTCCTACACTGCCGATCGGGCTCTGCGGCCGGTACGGGCCCCCCGGTGGCTGCCGACGCCGGCGCGTGGCCGGACCCGCGCAGCGGTGGCGGCCATGCGCGGGATCACCGACGAGATGGTGCGCGCCTGCCGGGCCGACCCCACCCGCGATGCTCCGCTGGTGCACGCGTTGATCGCGGCGACCGACCCACAGACCGGTCAACCGTTGTCCGACGCCGAGATCTCCAACGACCTGTTGATCTTCATGCTGGCCGGTCACGACACCACCGCGACCGCGCTGACCTACTCGCTGTGGGTGCTCGGGCATCATCGCGAGGTGCAGGACCGCGTCGCAGCGGAGGTGGCCGCGATCGGGGACCGGGAACTGACGCCCGACGATGTACCCCGGCTTGGCTACACCGTGCAGGTGCTGCACGAGGCGCTGCGGCTGTGTCCGCCGGCTGCCGGGGTGGCGCGGTTGGCGACCCGCGACATCGCCGTCGACGGCTACCGGGTAGAGGCGGGCAGCCTGATCGCGTTGGGATTGTATGCGCTGCACCATGATCCGCAGCTGTGGCCGGATCCGATGGTGTTCGACCCGGACCGGTTCAGCCCGGAGAACGTCAAGAACCGGGACCGCTGGCAGTTCCTGCCGTTCCTGGGCGGTGGACGACCGTGCATCGGTGAGCACTTCGCGCGGTTGGAGACGACGCTGGCGCTGGCCACCATCGTGCGGGCGCGGGTGATCGAGTCGGTCGACGACGTCTTCGACTGCGAAGTGCCGTTCACCACCGTGGCCAAAGGGCCGATCAGGGCGCAGCTGCGTCCGCGGTAGCAACGTCAGAAGATCAGGCCCTGGGCCTTGCTGGTCGCAGCGGCGAACCGATTCTGCACGTCTTCCCAGTTGACCACGTTCCAGAACGCCTTGACGTAGTCGGCTTTGACGTTCTTGTACTGCAGGTAGTACGCGTGCTCCCACATGTCGACCTGCAGCAGCGGGATGATGCCCAGCGGCACGTTGGCCTGCTGGTCGTAGAGCTGGAACGTCAGCAGCCGCTGACCGAGAGTGTCGTATCCCAGGACCGCCCAGCCCGAGCCCTGCAGTCCGTTGGCCGCCGCGGTGAACTGCGCCCGGAACTTGTCGAAGGACCCGAACTGGTCGTCGATGGCCGCGGCAAGTTCCCCGGTGGGCTTGTCGCCGCCGTTGGGCGAGAGGTTCTTCCACCAGATGGTGTGGTTGACGTGTCCGCCGAGATGGAATGCCAGGTTCTTCTCGTTGAGGAAGATCGTCGCGTGATCACCGTCGGCCCGTGCCTCTTCGAGCTTGGAGATCGCGTCGTTGAGGCCCTTGACGTAGGTGGCGTGGTGCTTGCTGTGGTGAATCTCGTTGATCTGTCCGGAAATATGGGGTTCCAGCGCGCCGTAGTCGTAATCCAGATCCGGCAGCGTGTACTCGGCCATGTCAGTCCTCTCGTCCTCGATATCGCGACCAGCGTAGGGGTGCTCGGCCACACCTGTCCACCTGCACATGTGTTCAGTCGCTAGGATATGGCGTGACCGGTCGGACCTTCGGCAGCGCCGTCGGAACACAGCAAACGGAAGTGGTTGACCGCCAATGGCTGACGACGAGAAGACCCGCTGGGCCATCGACGTCATGACCGCCTGGATCGACGACCACGCTGACGACCTGCTGCACGCCAGGCTCGACGAGTATCTGGCCGAGCCTGATGGTGCGGCCTCGCTGACGACCGGACTGGTGAATCTGTCCGGCCTGCTGTTGATGGGCATGGAGGCGACTCTCGGCAAAAGTGCGCAGGAGATTCTGCAAACCATCGCGATGACGCTGACCCACCGGGACCCACCGTCGGCTTGACGGAAACCACCTCTACTAGGCGATGTAGTAGCGCAGCGGTAGGGTCCGTGACGTGGGCACACCGAAATCACGCGCGCGCGGGTTGCGCGGCGCGCTGGTGGGTGTGTGCTCGACGGTGATCACCTGCGGTGCGCATGCGGCCGCCGGCGGACACGTCCCGTCCGGCTCGGCGCTGATCCTGGTGGGCCTGGTGTGCGCGGTCGTGGGCGCTGTGCTGGCCGGGACGGCTCTGGAGGGCCGCCATCTGCGGTTGATCGCCGTCATCGGTGGGCTGATCGCTGCACAGATACTGGGCCACATCACCTTGGCGCTGGCCGCCGGCCACCATCACGGGGGGCTCGGCCTGTCGTGGTCGATGGCAGCCGCTCACGTCGCCGGCGCGCTGCTGTTGGGCGCGGCGATCACGACGGTCGAATACCTTTACGTTGTCTGCGTTTCGGTGCTGAGCTGGTTGCGGCTGTTCGCCGTGGCCAGGCACCGACCGCCCTGCCGCCCACGTCCGACTGAGCCGCGGCAGTCTTTTGCGCAGTCGGTGCTGCGTGCCTCCGGTTTGGGCATGCGCGCCCCGCCGTGGGCCGCCCGGCTGGCCGCTTAGCGGCCTGAACGTCGTTTCCTTACACCGCGCGAAGGCTCGCGCGGGTGTCGCGCGCTGAACCGTCGAGTGCGGCCGACCTTCGTCGTGTCCCCTCCGCCGGATCGCGCTTTCTGCTTCTCCGCTCCATCGAAAGTACCGAAAGCACCCGCCACCATGGCAACATCTGAATTGACCCGTGTCCCTACCAACCGCAGGGGTAATGCCGCCCTGCTCCGCCGCATATGGCGAATCCATTTCTGGGTGGCGCTTTTCACCGCCCCCGCCCTGATCGCCCTGGCCTGTTCGGGCCTGATCATCTTGTACAGCCAACCCCTTGATGACTGGCTGAACCGCTCACTTTTCGTGGTGGATCAGCACAGCCAGAGCGTCTCGCTCGACCAGCAGGTCGCAACGGCCCAACTGCACGTCGCCGCCGACTACACCCTCGACGCCGTGACACCCCCGGCCGGTCCGGGACGTTCCACCCGCGTCGATTTCCTGCCGCCGGACGCGTTGTCGTACCCGGCCGCGGAAGGCAACGTCACCCAAGTCTTCGTCGACCCCTATACCGGTCAATATCTGGGGCAGCGCAGCGAACTGTCCGGTCTGGTCGGCTGGGCGAACCAGGTCCACCGGATGTTCGGCAATGACGCGCCCCAGCTGCAGTTGCCGTCGCTGGGACATCTGATCAACCCGTCGACCTATCCGGACGCGACGATCCCGGTGGGCATCGGCAACCTGTGGCTCGAACTGACCGCGGTCTGGATCTTGGTGTTGCTGGCCAGCGGCATCTACCTGTGGTGGCCGCGGGCGATCGAGGCGACCAAACCGCTGCTGAAGGTGCGATGGCGGCGCGGCGGACGTGTCCGGTGGCGTGACGTGCACGCGCTCACCGGGGTGCTCGTCGCGCTGATCCTGATCGGGTACGTGCTCTCGGGCATGACATGGTCACGGTACTGGGGTGAGAACTGGCGGGCGTTCTCCGCGGCGGTCACACCGTCGACGCAGATCGACGCCCCGTCGACCCCGGCGACGATGGGTGACCACGACCGGCTGGGCCGCCGCATCGCCTGGGCTGCCGTCACCGACCCGGTCTATGCCTCCTCCGCGGACGGCGCTGTCGCGCAGCCACTCTCGTATGCCGATATCGACCGGATCGCCAAGGGCGAGCACATGGTGCCCGGCTACTCGATCATCCCGCCGTCGAACTCGATCGCCGACGAGGCCCCGGTGTACGGCAGCTACACCGTGGTCAACGCATGGCCACAGAAGATCTCCGAACAGCGCACCCTGTACCTGAACCAGTTCACCGGCCGGACCATCACCAACGCCACCGCGGAGCAGAACGGGGCGCTGTCCCGGCTGACCAGTTTCGGCATCGCCGTGCACATGGGCACCCAGTACGGCGTCCTCACCCGCATCATGGCCACCATCGCCTGCCTGGCAGTGCTTCTCAGCGTCCTGACCGGAGTGCTGATGTGGTGGAAACGCCGGCCCGCCGGCCGGACCGGGTTGCCCGCACCGACGAGCGCGGCAGCGCGGGCCAGGACACCGCGCAGCGCGATGGTGGTGCTCTGCGCGGCTGCCGTCGCACTGGGAGTGCTCTTTCCGGTGTTCGGCGTCTCGCTGCTGGTGGTGTTGGTTTTGGAGGCTGCACTGGCCCGCCGACGCCGGACACGTGAAGTGCACAACGAATCCGATTCCCCGGCCGTCGACGAGTCCGGTTCGCTCGTCGATGCCGAAATTGCTGCAGGAGATGAAAAATGATGAAAAACAACATGTTTGGCAAAGCCGTCGGCGGTCTGTTGGTCACCGGGGTCCTGCTGGGCGCGGCGTGCGGATCAGCTGACGAATCGCCGGCGCCGATGGCCGAGGGCGTGACGATCAGCGACCAGTGGGCCTCGGCAGCGGACTCCGGGATGACCGCGGTGTTCGGCAGCGTCGCCAACACCGGTCCCGGCGACGCCCGCATCGTCGGGGGCAGTTCACCCCAGGCCGGTCACGTCGAGGTGCACGAAGTGGTGCCCGATGCGACCGGAACGATGATCATGCGACAGATCGACGGCGGGCTGACCGTGCCTGCCGGTGGGACGCGGGAGCTGATCCCCGGCGGGGACCATCTGATGTTGATGGACCTCACGCAGCCCCTGCTCCCGGGCGCCGATGTCGAGGTGACGGTGGAGTTCGAGGACGGGTCGACACTGCCGGTGATCGCTCAGGTTCGCGACTTCGCCGGAGGTCACGAGGAGTACAGCCCTGGCGCCGGTGCTGAGGGGGCGCCGCATCACCATGGCTGATCGGATGGCTGATCGGCGCTTCTCGGCGGGGGTCAGCCGGCGGCACTTCTTCACCGGAAGTGCCGCCACGCTGGCCGCCGCCGGGGTGGCAGGATGCGCGCCGGCCAACTCGGCGGTCAGCGCCGACGGCTTCGGCAGTTCGGTCGAGGCTTTCCATGGGCCCCATCAAGCGGGTGTCGCGACGGCCCCGCAGGCCCATGCCCAGTTCATCGCGCTGGACCTGGTCCCACAGCCGGACCGCACCGCTCGCGACACCCTCGGGGCGATCCTGCGGCTGTGGACCGCCGATGCGCAGCGGCTGACCCAAGGCCGGCCGGCGCTGGCCGACACCGAACCCGAACTGGCCGAGCGTCCGGCTCGGCTGACGGTCACGGTGGGGTTGGGCTCGACGGTCTTCGACCGGGCCGGGCTGGGCCACCGCAAGCCGGCCTCGGCCGCCGAACTGCCGGCATTTCGCACCGACGCGTTGGATCCGCGGTGGTGCGGTGGTGACCTGCTGCTGCAGTTGTGTGCCGACGATCCGGTCGCCATCGCGCATGCCGGTCGGGTGATGACCAAGAACGTTCGCTCGATGACGCGGCAGCGCTGGCGGCAGCGCGGCTTCCGCAACGCCCACGGGGCCGGCCCGGCCGGCGCCAGCATGCGCAACCTGATGGGCCAGGTCGACGGCACGGTCAACCTGCGCAGTGCCGACGAGTTCGATCGGCTGGTCTGGGACGACGGCGCCGACCAGCAGTGGTTCGCCGGGGGGACGGTGCTGGTGCTGAGGCGCATCCACGCGATCATGGACACCTGGGACGAACTCAGCCGAGACGCCAAGGAGCTGGTCGTCGGCCGGCGGCTGGCCAACGGTGCCCCGCTGACCGGGGACAACGAGACCGACGAGCCGGACTTCGAGGCCAAGGTCGGGGGTATACCGGTCATCGCGCCCAACTCCCACATCGCGCTGGCGCGTCACCGCCACGACGGCGAACGTTTTCTGCGTCGGCCGTACAACTACGACGACCCGCCGGCGCCGGGGCAGACCACCGACAGCGGACTGCTCTTCGCGACCTATCAGAAGAACCCCGCCACCCAGTTCGTCCCGGTACAGGAACGGCTGGCCGCCGCGGACGGGCTCAACCCGTGGATCACCACGATCGGTTCGGCGACGTTTGCCATCCTGCCCGGTGTCGAACCGGGCCAGACCCTGGGAGAGGCGCTGCTGGCCGGCCCGTGAGCGCTACCACTACACCCTGTAGTTGACGCTTTGGCCCCGGCTGGGACACTGGTCGACATGAGCACAACCGAGGCGTCGGCGAAGTTGTTCGCCGACGCGTCCGCCCTGATCCCGGGCGGAGTGAACTCCCCGGTGCGCGCGTTCTCCTCGGTCGGCGGCACCCCGCGGTTCATCACGTCGGCCCAGGGCTGCAAACTGACCGACGCCGACGGCAACCGCTACGTCGACCTGGTGTGCTCCTGGGGACCGATGATCCTGGGTCACGCGCACCCGGCCGTCGTGGAGGCCGTGCAGCGAGCCGCCGCTGACGGACTGTCCTTCGGGGCGCCGACGCCGTCGGAGTCCGAACTGGCCGGCGAGATCATCGACCGGGTCGCTCCCGTCGAGCGGTTGCGGCTGGTCAACTCCGGCACCGAAGCCACCATGAGTGCGATCCGGCTGGCCCGCGGATTCACCGGCCGGTCCAAGATCGTCAAGTTCTCCGGCTGCTACCACGGCCACAGTGACGCGCTGCTTGCCGACGCCGGCTCGGGTGTGGCAACGCTGGGGCTGCCGTCGTCCCCAGGGGTGACGGGTGCGGCCGCGGCCGACACCATCGTGCTGCCCTACAACGACGAAGCCGCCGTCGCCGACGTCTTCGACCGAGTCGGCGCCGACATCGCCTGCGTCATCACCGAGGCCAGCCCCGGCAATATGGGTGTGGTGCCGCCGCTGCCCGGATTCAACGCCGCGCTGCGCCGCATCACCGCCGCGCACGGTGCGCTGCTGATCGTCGACGAGGTGATGACCGGGTTCCGGGTCAGCCGATCGGGCTGGTACGGCGTGGATCCGGTCGACGCCGATCTGTTCACGTTCGGCAAGGTGATGAGCGGTGGATTGCCGGCGGCCGCGTTCGGTGGCACCGCCGAGGTCATGGGCCGGCTGGCGCCGCTGGGCCCGGTGTATCAGGCCGGCACGCTGTCCGGGAACCCGGTCGCAATGGCGGCCGGGCTGGCCACCCTGCGCGCCGCTGACGAGGCCGTCTACGCCAGGTTGGACGCCAACGCCGACCGGCTGGTCGCGCTGATCGGCAATGCGTTGACTGAAGCCGGTGTGGCACACCAGATTCCGCGCGCCGGCAACATGTTCAGCGTGTTCTTCGGTGATCAGCCGGTCACCGATTTCGGCTCGGCCCGGGCCACCGAGACGTGGCGATTCCCGGCGTTCTTCCATGCCTTGCTCGACGCCGGGGTGTACCCGCCGCCCAGCGCCTACGAAGCATGGTTCGTCTCCACCGCACTCGATGACGACGCCTTCGACCGCATCGCCGCGGCGCTGCCCGGCGCCGCCCGCACCGCTGCGAAGGTGCAGAAACCCGCATGACCGACGCCTCCGACGCCGCATCGACCAAGACCGTCGTGCACGTGATGCGCCACGGCGAGGTGCACAACCCCGACAAGATCCTCTACGGCCGGCTGCCCGACTATCACCTCTCCGAGCGCGGTCAGGCGCAGGCCCAGGCCGTCGCGGAGTGGCTGGCCCACCGCGACATCGCCCACGTGGTGGCCTCCCCGCTGGAGCGGGCGCAGGAGACGGCGGCCCCGATCGCAGCCCGGCACGGCCTGGACATCGTCACCGACGACGAGCTGATCGAATCCCTGAATGTGTTTCAGGGGCAACGGGTGTCGCCGGGTGACGGTGCGCTGCGCGACCCGCGCAACTGGTGGCATCTGCGTAATCCGCGCACCCCGTCCTGGGGTGAGCCCTATGTCGACATCGCCGCGCGGATGCGCCGCGCGCTGCACCGGGCGCGCCTGACTGCCGCCGGCCACGAAGCAGTGTGTGTGAGTCACCAGCTTCCGGTCGAGACGCTGCGGCGCGCGATGACCGCCCGCCCGCTGCACCACTTCCCGACCCGGCGGTTGTGCAATCTGGCGTCGGTCACCTCGTTCTACTTTCACGGAGAGGCGTGTGTCGGCTGGGGGTACGCGGAGCTGGCCGGGCAGTGAGTCGGCTGGTGGCCCTGAGGCGTGCGTTGGTGACGGCGTGCGCGGCCACCTTCGTGCTCGCCGGTTGTGCCACCGGCAGCGACGCCGTCGCCCAGGGCGGCACCTTCGAGTTCGTCGCCCCCGGCGGCCAGACCGACATCTTCTACGATCCGCCGGCTGAGCGGGGTAGGCCGGGTCCGCTGTCGGGTCCGGACCTGATGGACACCGACCGGACGCTCTCGCTCGACGACTTCGCCGGTCAGGTGGTCGTCATCAACGTGTGGGGGCAGTGGTGCGGGCCGTGTCGCACCGAGATCACCGAGCTGCAGCAGGTGTATGAGGCCACCCGAGACCAGGGTGTGGCGTTCCTCGGAATCGACGTGCGCGACAACAACATCGACGCTCCCCGTGACTTCATCATCGATCGCGGTGTGACGTTCCCGTCGATATACGATCCGCCGATGCGCACCCTGATCGCCTTCGGCGGTCGATACCCGACCACCGTCATCCCGTCGACGGTGGTGCTCGACCGGTCGCACCGTGTCGCGGCGGTGTTCCTGCGGGAACTGCTGGCCCAGGACCTGCAACCGGTCGTCGAACGGTTGGCTGCCGAGCAGTGAACCTCGATCAGCTCGACCAATTGACTGCCACCGGGCCGGTGCTGCTGGCGATGGCGGTCAGCGTGCTGGCCGGGCTGGTGTCCTTCGCGTCGCCGTGCGTGGTGCCGCTGGTGCCCGGCTACCTGTCGTATCTGGCCGCGGTGGTCGGCGTGCAGGACAGCCCTGGCGCGGTCGCGGTGCGCCGGTCCCGGGTCCGGGTCGCCGGTGCGGCGGCGTTGTTCGTGGCCGGGTTCACCGTGGTGTTCGTGATGGGCACCGTCGCGGTGCTGGGCATGACGACCACGCTGATCACCAATCAGTTGCTGCTGCAACGAGTCGGTGGCGTCGTCACGATCTTCATGGGACTGGTGTTCATCGGTCTGGTCCCGGTGCTGCAACGCGACACCCGCTTCGCGCCGCGGCAGATCTCCACGCTGGCCGGCGCCCCCCTGCTGGGCGCGGTGTTCGCGCTGGGCTGGACGCCCTGTCTGGGGCCCACGCTGACCGGCGTGATCGCGGTGGCTTCGGCCACCGAAGGGGCCAACGTAGCGCGCGGGGTGGTTCTGGTCCTGGCCTACTGCCTGGGTCTGGGAATCCCGTTCGTGTTGTTGGCTTTCGGCTCGTCCAGTGCGGTCACCGGGTTGAGCTGGCTGCGCCGGCACACCCGCAGCATCCAGGTCTTCGGCGGTATCCTGCTGATCGTCGTCGGCACCGCGCTGGTGACGGGGCTGTGGAACGATTTCGTGTCCTGGATCCGCGACGCGTTCGTCAGCGACGTCAGGCTCCCGATCTGATGACCACCTCCCCCGGCATGGCACCGCCCTCTGCGCGAGCAGACGCGCAAACTCCCAAAAAAGGCCCCAGATGGGGGCTTTCGCGACTGCTCGCGGGCGTGCGCAACACCTGGCGCACCCTGACGTCGATGGGCACCGCGCTGGTGCTGTTGTTCCTGCTGGCGCTTGCGGCGATCCCGGGCGCACTGTTGCCGCAGCGCAGCCTCAACGAGGCCAAAGTCGCCGAGTACATCGCCGAGCGTCCCACGCTGGGTCCGTGGCTGGACCGGGTGCAGGCCTTCGACGTGTTCTCCAGCATCTGGTTCACCGCGATCTACGTACTGCTGTTCATCTCGCTGGTCGGGTGCCTGACCCCGCGACTGTTCGAGCACGTCCGCAGCCTGCGCGCAGTCCCGGTGGCCGCGCCGCGCAACCTGGCCCGGCTGCCCAAGCACCACGAGGCGCAGGTCAGCGGCACCGGCGTCGACGCGATCGCCTCCGCCGTCGACGCGCGTCTGCGCGGGTGGCGCCGCACCGTACGTAAAGACGCCGCGACATCGGGCACCGAGATTTCCGCGGAGAAGGGCTATCTACGCGAGTTCGGCAACATCGTGTTCCACTTCTCGCTGCTGGGACTGCTGGTGGCGATCGCGGCGGGCAAGATGTTCAGCTACGAGGGCAACGTCATCGTCATCGCTGACGGGGGGCCGGGTTTCTGTTCGGCCTCTCCGGCGGCGTTCGACTCGTTCCGCGCCGGCAACACGGTCGACGGCACCTCGCTGTATCCGATCTGTGTGCGGGTCAACGACTTCACCGCCACCTACACGGAGAACGGTCAGGCAGTCGGATTCCAGGCCGACATCGACTACCAAGCCGGCGACGACCTGACCACCGGGACGTGGCAGCCCTACCGGTTACAGGTCAACGAGCCGCTGCGGGTCGGCGGAGACCGAGTCTATCTGCAGGGCCACGGCTACGCCCCCACGCTGACGGTGACTTTCCCCGACGGGCAGATCCGCAGCCAGACCGTGCAATTTCGACCCGACGACCAGATGACGCTGCTGTCCTCGGGCGCGATGCGCTTCGACCCACCTGGCGGCATCTACTCCGACGAGCGCGAGCGTCGCCGCAACCAGATCGCCATCCAGGGGTTGTTCGCCCCGACCGCCCAGCTCGACGGCACGCTGTTGTCGTCGCGCTGGCCGGAGCTCAACGACCCGGCCGTCGCGATCGACATCTTCAAGGGCGACACCGGGCTCGACACCGGCCGACCGCAGTCGTTGTTCAACCTCGACGAGCGGATGATCGGTCAGGGCCGGCTGACCAAGATGGCGCGCGTCAACCTCAAAGCGGGCGAGGACACTCGGCTCGAGGACGGAACCGTGGTCCGCTTCGACGGTGCCACCCCGTTCGTGAACCTCCAGGTCTCCCACGATCCTGCCCAGATCTGGGTGCTGGTGTTCTCGATGACCATGATGGGCGGGCTGCTGGTGTCGCTGATCATCCGGCGCCGACGCGTCTGGGTTCGGTTGACGCCGGGGTCGCCGGGTACCGTGAACGTCGAGCTGGGCGGGCTGGCCCGCACCGACAATTCCGGCTGGGGTGAGGAGTTCGAGCGGCTGACCGCACGGCTGCTGGACGACGTCGGCGCCGGGCCGGGTACCGATCACTCGCAGGACGAGAAGAAGGCAGATCGCGCATGAACACCACCGTCGACATCGGGTTGGCCCGCTACTCCGACTTGGCGTTCACCTCGTCGGTGCTGGTTCTGCTGGTGGCGCTGCTGCTGCTGGCGGTGGAACTGGCCTACAGCCGTAGCCGCAGGGTGGAGAGCCGGGATCTGGTCAACGCCGGGGTGAGCGCCGACAGCGCCCGCCCGGGTGTGGTCGTCGATGTCCCCCGCCGTCGCGTCGACGAACGCATCGGGTCGGGCGGCGTCGCGTTGGTCTATGTGGGCACCCTGTTGCTGCTGGCGTGCATCGTGCTGCGCGGACTGTCCACCTCGCGGGTGCCGTGGGGCAACATGTATGAGTTCATCAACCTCACCTGCTGGTGTGGTCTGGTGGCTGCGGCCGTGGTCCTGCGCCGACCGCAGTACCGGTCGCTGTGGGTGTTCGTGTTGGTGCCGGTGTTGATCCTGCTGACAGTCTCGGGCAAGTGGTTGTATTCGCACGCCGCACCGGTGATGCCTGCCCTGCAGTCCTACTGGTTGCCGATCCACGTATCAGTCGTGAGCCTGGGGTCCGGAGTTTTCCTGGTGGCGGGTGTGGCCAGCATCCTGTTCCTGCTCAAAATGTCTCGGTTCGGCGGGCCCGAACGTGCGGATGCGCTGGGCCGGCTGGTGGCCAAGCTGCCCGACGCGCAGTTGCTGGATCGCATTGCCTACCGCACGACGATCTTCGCGTTCCCGGTGTTCGGGTTCGGCGTGATCTTCGGCGCGATCTGGGCGGAGGAAGCGTGGGGCCGCTATTGGGGCTGGGACCCGAAAGAGACGGTGTCGTTCATCGCGTGGGTGCTCTACGCGGCCTATCTGCATGCCCGCTCGACGGCCGGCTGGCGGGACCGTAAGGCGGCCTGGATCAACGTGATCGGGCTGGTCGCGATGGTGTTCAATTTGTTCTTCATCAATTTGGTGACGGTGGGCCTGCACTCGTATGCCGGCGTCGGCTGAGCCGACAATCGAGGCGCGCGGCTGAGCCGACAAATTGGGCGGCGTCGGCTGAGCCGACAGTCGAGGCGCGCGGCTGAGCCGATTCTTTCGGTAGCGTCGGCTATCGAGAGCGTGCGAAGCGAAGGAGGATCGACCGTTGTCTGACGTGCCGACCAGCTTTCGGGCACAGCAACGGTTCACCGACCCGATGGCGGTCGTGCCCGCCGAGTGGACGGCGCCGACCCCGCCCGAGGGGCTGCTGGCCACGCCGCCGCTGGGTCAGCTGCCGGGACCGCCCCCGCCCGCACCCCAGCCGCCGGTGCCGTTGAACCCGCCGCAACCGCAGCCGGCGTCGGCCCCGCCGCAGCCGGCGTCGGCCCCGCCGCAGTCGGGGGAGCTTTCCACCGTCGCGCTGCTCGGACACACCCGCAGTGGCCCGTCGGCGGGTTGGCGCAAGTGGCTCTACCGTGCCTCGGCAGGGCTGATCGATCTCGGCGAGAGCCCGAAGGTCTTGCGACACCACGCCCTGGTCGAGCAGGCCGCCCGGCCGCTGCGGGGCTGTTACCGCATTGCGATGCTGTCCCAGAAGGGCGGGGTCGGGAAGACGACGGTCACCGCAACGCTGGGCGCGACGTTCGCCTCGCTGCGCGGTGACCGGGTGATCGCCGTCGATGCCAATCCCGACCGCGGCACGCTCAGTCAGAAGGTGCCGGTGGAAACCCCGGCGACCATCCGGCACCTGCTCCGCGACGCCGAGGGCATCGGCGCCTACAGCGATGTCCGCCAGTACACCTCGCAGGGCGACAGCCGACTGGAGGTGCTGGCATCGGAGAGCGATCCGTCGGTGTCGGAGGCGTTCAGCGCGCAGGACTACAGCCGCGCGGTGGAACTGCTCGAGCAGTACTACAGCGTGGTGCTGACTGACTGCGGCACCGGCATGGTGCATTCGGTGATGTCGGCGGTGCTCGAACGCGCCGATGTGCTGCTGGTGGTCAGTTCAGGCTCGGTGGACGGCGCCCGCAGTGCCTCGTCGACGCTGGATTGGCTGGACGCGCACGGTCACGAGGACATGGTTCGCCATTCGATCGCCGTCATCAACGGGGTCAGGCCGCGCAGTGCCCGGGGCGGCGGCAAGGTCGACATCAAAAAAGTGGTGGACCACTTCGCTCGGCGCTGCCGTTCGGTGTGCGTGGTGCCGTTCGACCCGCATCTGGAGGAAGGCGCGGAGATCAGCCTGGATCGGTTACGTCCGGGCACCCGTGCGGCACTGCTGGAACTCGCGGCGGCGGTGGCCGCCGGCTTTCCGGGCTCCGGTCATCCGACCGGCGCCTCGTCGGTCGACCCGGCTCAGGACCGCGGCTGATCGTCGCGGGGAGTGATCCGCCGCAGGAAATCCGGATCATCGTCTGGACCGATCACCCGGGTACGCGGTCTGTTCGCGGCCATCCGGGTAACCCGCCAGCCCACATAGACGACGGCGGCCAGAACGAGCATCAGGACCAAATACGCCACCAAAAACCTCCTTACAGTCAATATACGCGTCCTCGGTAGGCTCAGACCGTGTCCGAGCCACGCCCGACAACACGCCTGCTCTTCGACGTACTGGCCTATACCGCGGCCCGTCTGGTGCTGGTCGCGGTGTTGACCGCGGTCATCATCGGCGGTGGACATCTGCTCGGTGTCCGAGAGTTTCCGGTGGTGATGGCGCTGTTGTTCGCCATCGTGATCGGGCTTCCGCTGGGCATCTGGTTGTTCGCACCGCTGCGGCAGCGCGCCACCGCGAGCATCGCGGTCTGGGATGAGCGTCGTCGGCGCGACCGCGAGCAGCTGCGGGCCCGGCTGCGGGGTGAGGCCGCGCCGCAACGGCCCGACGATGATGCAAAGGGTGCTCCGGGCTCGTCCTCCTGACGTTGATTTCGTTATCTACCAGTGGTTTCCGAGTGTGAGAACAATCGGATGCGGCAACGTCGATGTTTGCTCGGCAACATCACGGAGGAATAACGTCCGGCCCTTTCGGGTAATCGGCGTCACATGAGTGAGCGGCAGGTAGCCGACCGACCGAGGTACCTCGGCGGTCACAGAAATGTCAGCGGTCCCCGACCAGGGGTGATGCACAAGATGTTGTTCCGACGGTGGGTGACCGATCTGTGGAGTGGGCGGTGTCGCGCCGCGGACCTGGTGTCCGACGATTTCGTCGGGCATTGGCCCAACCGCGATATCCGCGGCCCCTCCGAACTGCAGTCTCTCGTCGACGACACCCGTGACGCATTCAAGGAACTGCAGTGCGTGATGGACGTGGGTCCGCTCTACGACGGTGAGTTCGTGGCGGGTCGGTGGATCGGGACCGGTTCCACCAAGGACGGGCCGGTGCGTTACACCGGCAATGACATCGTCCGGATCGCCAACGGCAGGATCGTCGAGTACTGGAACGGCTCGGCGCGTGGTTAGCCGCCGGCGGCGTCGCCCAACAGTCGCCGCAGCGTGTCCAGCGGATCGGTGCCCTCGGGTTCGAGCTGACGTTCGTCACGGGGGGAATCCGGGACGTCGGTGATCGCGGGCGGCGGCGGCGCTGCAGCGACGGGCGGGGCCGGCGGCGACGGTGGCGTGAGGGGTGTCACCGTGCCGAGGCCCCGGATCTTCGCCTCGATCCGGGCCGCCGCGTCTTCGCGGACCGCCCGGCGCTGCGGATCGGGGTCCTGATTGCCGGCGAAGCAACCCGAGGGCGCCGCGGCGATCACCCCCAACGCACTGTCGTACTGGGTGCGGGCGGCATCCAGCCGCGCTTCCCAGGCGTCGATGTCACCCTGGCGTTCGCGTACCAGCGCGAGGTTGACCCGTACCGCACACGACGCGCCGGCTGCGGTAGCTGCCAGCGACTCGGTGAAGTGCCGATCGGCCGCGTCGAGTTTCTCGTCGAGGACGGCGAGGCTGCCCGCCGCGAATGCGGTGGTGGACGGCTCGATGACGTCGAGCATCTGCAGGATCGCCACATCGGTTGCCATCGCGTCGGCGCGACCCGCGGCGAAGTCGCGCTGAGCCGCGTTGCCCGCGATCACCACCGAGATCAGCTTGGCCGCCACCATCAGCACAACGAGTGCGGGAAGCGCTGAGGCGACGAGCAGCCGTCGCCGCAACCGCAGCCGGGCCGGTGTCATGACAGCACCTGCCGCTGGGTCGCCCGGGCGCGACGCAGATCGCGCACCGACAGATAGATCTCACCGAGCAGCAACACCGCCGCCACCATGGTCAACAGCCAGTAGAACTCGCGACGTTGAGGTGTCCCGGAGTCGGCGGCCACTGCGGTGGCGGCCGAATGCGTCTGTGCCTGCGGCACATCGGTCCCAGGAGATCGTTGCAGGTAGGGCAGGCCCAGCTGGCCGGCGATGTCACCGAGTTCGGCCTGACCGGTTCGTGGCCCGTAGCCGAACACCGCGCCGCCGTCGACCCCGCCGGACTGGAACTGTCCCTGCGGGGTGTCGGGCGCCGCGGCGCCCGAACCGAAGTAATACACCAGGTTGTCCGCAGCCGGGTACTGCTGACGCGCGGCGATCAGCTGATAGCGCAGCACATTGGCTGCCGCGCCGGGATTGACCTGCTCATCCGGGTCTGCGGGATACGGATTCATCGCCGCCACCACCGGCTCCAGACTCCAGGTGTCACCCGAGAGCGGCCAGTCGATCGCCGGTCGCGACGCGAACGAGATCACCGCGAACCGGGCGTCGGGGTTACTCTGCATCAGCTCGACCATGTCTTGGCGCATACCCGTCAACCGTGGTGCGCCGTCCCAATCCGGTAGTGCCGACTCCGCCGAGCGGTCCACAACGAAGAACACGTTGGCACCCCCGCGCGACGCGGCCGCCGGGCTCGTCTCCTCGGCGACGTCACCGAGGCCCGGACGGAAGGCGGCCAGCAACATCAGCAGCATCGCAGTCGTCATCGCGGCCCACCGCGACACCGATTCCGCTCCGGTGGTCACCGCCGGGCGCAGCGTCACCAGACGCAGCACCAGCAACACCGCGGCGATCACCGCCAGTGCGGGCGCCGGGGCGACCGGATCGAACGTCATCGCCGCACCGCCATCAGAGCCACGCCCAGCAGAGCGCTGACCGCCACAGCCACCAGCAGTGCCGGCACCGGCGCGTCGCGCCGGTCCGCGGCGTCACCGGAGTCCCGCAGATCGGCCATGATCTCGTCGAGTTGTGCGGGTAGCTGCTGGGGGTCGAGTCGGACGAACTGTCCGCCGGTGTCGGAGGCGAGCGAGCTCAGCGTCTCGGTGGAGCGGCCCGGCGTGGCGACGGCATCGATGCGCGCCCCCGCCTGCCGCGCCAGGTCGGCGACTTCTGTGTCGTCATACAGCGAGGGCCTGTTGTCGTCGGGGGAGCGTAGGTCCCCGGGCCCCAGGTAGATCACCGAGCGTGGGGTGTCGCCGGGGGCCTCGAAGCCGGGAAAGCCGGTCAGGCACAACGCGAGGACGTCGGCCACCGTCGGTGCGTAGTCGCCGTAGGTGATCGTCGGCGAAAACGACGCCGCACGGGTTCGCAGGGTCAGCGCCCCGGGCGGTGCCAGAGTTCCGGCCTCGGCGTCGGCGCGTAGTCGGGCCAGCTGCGCATATTCGCCGATTCGGCCGGCCGCGAACTGATAATCGCGCGTCATCGGTATCACCCGCCGGTTGGTCGACGTCAGCCCGATTCGTTCGGCGCCGTACGCACCGACCTGCCGGGCGAAGTAGCCGAGGAACTCTGCGGAGGACTCGTCGGTGACCGGTTGCCCGACGCACAGCATGATGTCGGTGCGTCGTTCGGCTCCCGCGGCGTCGAGCACCGATTCGGTCGGCCGCGCGCTGGCGAGCACTGCGGCGACGAACAACGGAATGGTCAGCGCCAGCACCATCGCGGTGGCTTGCAGCTGGCGGCGAACGACGGAGCGGTACTCGGGAAGCCGGGTCAGCCTGACGGTGTTGGCCAACGGATACCGCTGCTGGGCAGTCCGTTTGGTCGGTGTCAACACTGCCAGTGCGATCGCTGCGATCAACAGCATCACGGCCACGGCCGCGACCGGCCACCACATCAGCGCCATGTGCGGATCAATTCTTCGGTGGCGCTGCCCAACTGGTCGACATCGGCGTGCGACGCTCGGTCGAACCGGGCATCACCCAGCGCCTCCAGTAACGGGGCCGCTGCGCCCAGATCCGCAGCGGCGATGGCGCGCACGTGCATGTACTGGGCAGGCTGACCGGTGGCCTGATGCAGGAAACTGCGCAGGATGCGGCTCAGCGCCGCGGCGGTCTGCTCGTCGGTCAACTCGCCGTCGCGATGCTGTCGGCCCAGCGCTGCGGCGGTCCGGGCGAACCGGTACCGCAGAACCCGGGCGTGCAGACCGCTCACCACCGACATGCGGCGTAAGCGCGCCGACGGCATCGTCGCCACGAAAACTGCTGTCCACCATGCGATCACCAGTGCCAGCAGAATCAAGCCCAGGACCAGCCACCAGGGTGAGTAACCGGGTGGGCCGCTGACGAAGCGCAGCAGATCATCCGGCACGGGAGTACACCCGGGTCATTTCGGCCAGCCGGGAGCGGATGTCGCCGCCTGAGCCGATGGTGGTGTGGGGGATCGCGTGGCGCGTCATCATCTCTGTGACGCGGGCTGCGCGCTGCTGCTCGGCACGCCGGTAGGCGGCCACGACCCGCGGGTCGGTCGCCGCCGGCCCCAGCACCGGTCGACCGGTCGACACGTCGAAGCCCCCGTCGGCGCCGACGGCCACCGCCGCAAGATCGGCCACCATCGCCCACATCATGTCGTGGCGGGCACTCAGCCGGGTCAGCAGTTCGTCGAGGGCAGGGTCGGGTTCGGGTTCGTCGGAGACGACGATGATCAGCATGGCGTGCCGGTAATGCTCTGCCACGTAAGTCAATTGGCAGCTGATGTCGCTGGGGCCGCGTTGCTGGGCGGTGTGGGCGTGATAGCGCTGTAGCAGGCCTTCGACATGGTTCTCGCCGCGCCGCAGCCGTACGTTGATGCTGCCGCGCGCGTCGCCGTAGACCATCCCGATCTCGTCGGCACGGCCCAGGGTGATCAGTCCGACGGCACCGAGGATGTGGGTGGCGATGTCGCACTTGCGTTCTGCGCTGGGTGCCAGGGCGGTCATGTTGGTTCCGGCATCGGCGACCAACAGCACCTTGTGGTGGGTTTCGGAGACGAAGCGCTTGATCAGCACGTGACCGGAACGGGCCGAGGCCTTCCAGTCGATGTCGCGGACGTCGTCGCCGGGGACGTAGGGCCGCAGCTCGTCGAATTCCAGGGTCCGGGTGTGCAGCAGCGCGTGGCGTCCGCCTTCGAGCATGCCGCGGGTATCGGAGCCGAAGACCGACCTGGCCCGGTTGAGGTGCTTGCCCACGCGGCCCCCTCAGGGCACCCGCACTGCCTGCAGCGTCGCGTCGATGACCCGGTCGGCGGTGACGCCGGCACTGGCCGCTTCGAACCCGAGGATCAGCCGGTGCTGGAGCACTCGGTGAGCCACGTCGGCGACGTCGCTGGGCAGGACGTGGTTACGGCCCGCGAGCACGGCCAGCGCGCGGGCCGCGGTGCACAGCGCGATGGTTGCGCGCGGGCTGGCGCCGTAGTCGATCAGCCGGGCCAGCTGCGAGGGCAGGTGCTTGGCCGGCTCCCGCGTGACACCGACCAGGCGTCCTGCGTAGAGCATCAACTCGCGGCTCATGTAGACGTCGCGGGCCACCTGCTGCAGCCTGCGGACCTGTTCGAGGGTGGCCACCGCCCGGGTGCGGTGGTCTTTGTCGTAGAGCCCGGCGTCGCGGCGGATCAGCACCTCGACCTCCTGCTCCGGCGACGGGTAACGCACGATCTCCTTGATCAGGAAGCGATCGGTCTGGGCTTCGGAGAGGGCGTAGGTCCCCTCCTGGTCCACCGGGTTCTGGGTGGCGATGACCAGGAACGGCTCCGGGATCGGGTAGACGGTGCCGGCGATGGTGGTCTGGCGTTCCTCCATGGCTTCGAGCATCGCGCTCTGAGTTTTGGCGCTGGAGCGGTTGATCTCGTCGAGCAACACGATGTTGGCGTGTACGGGCCCGAGCTGGGTGACGAAGGAGCCGTTCGACGCGTCGTAGATCTGGGTGCCCACGATGTCGCTGGGCAGGAGGTCCGGGGTGCATTGGATGCGGCGGAACTGCCCGTCGATGGATTCGGCGATCACCCGCGCGGCGGTGGTCTTGGCCAGTCCCGGCACGCTCTCGAGCAGCACGTGGCCCCCGGTGAGCAGGCCGATCAGCAGCGATTCGCGCAGGTGTTGTTGACCCACCACCTTCGCGGAGAACGCTTCCGACAGCGCCGCCACCACCTCTTGTGCCGCGCGGACATGCTCAGCGGTGTCGCGGGGCGCAGGCGCAGCATTCATCCCGGGCTATGTACCACGCCAATCTGGCCCGCAAACCGCTCACCACCTGTGATTTCGGCGCGTAAAGCGACGCTGGGTGTCGTAAAGCGCGCTGAAACCGCTAGGAAAAGGCGAGTGCGAGGCTCACCGCCAGCGCCCACACCAGCATTGTCAACCCGGTGTCGCGCAGCACCGGGATCAACTCCCGGCCGCCCTGACCACCACGCACCGGCCTGGCTGCGCGCACCGCCAGCGGCGCAGCGACCAGGCCCACCAAACACCACGGCGTGGCGAACACCAGCGCCAGCGTCAACACGAACGCCACCGCCAGCAGCACCTGGAACAGCACCCGGGTACGGGCGTCGCCCAGGCGCACGGCCAGGGTGATCTTGCCGGTCTGCGCATCCGTCGGGATGTCGCGCAGATTGTTGGCCACCAGCACCGCCGAGGACAGGCAGCCCGTCGCGACGGCCAGCGTCACGCCCACCCAGTCGACGCGCAGCGCCTGGGTGTACTGCGTGCCCAGCACCGCGACCAGCCCGAAGAACACGAACACCGCGACCTCGCCGAACCCCCGGTACCCGTAGGGCCTGGCGCCTCCGGTGTAGAGCCAGGCGCCGGCGATGCACATCGCACCGACCGCGATCAGCCACGGCGCCGATACCCACGCCAGCACCAGTCCGGCTACCGCCGCCAGCGTCAGGCTCACCACCGCCGCCGTCAGCACCGCCCGCGGCGCGGCGAGCTTCGAGCCGACCAACCGCAGCGGCCCGGCCCGCACATCGTCGGTGCCGCGGATGCCGTCGGAGTAGTCGTTGGCGTAATTGACCCCGACCACCATGCCGAGCGCGACGAGCAGCGCCAGCAACGCCTTCCACCACGACGCCGCGTCAACATGCGCGGCGGCCCCGGTCCCTGCGATGACGGGCGCGACAGCGTTGGGCAGCGTCCGCGGACGCGCACCCTCGACCCACTGGGCGATAGTGGCCACGACGGTCAGTCTTGCAGGTCGCGACCGTGGCAGACTGAGCGCATGGACGAGCGACTGAGCAAGACCGAGATCGGAAAGGACGCGGTCCAGGAGATCGTGTCGGCCGGCGCGTCGGCCGTCGGTGAGGTCACCACGATCATCACCACGGCGGTCAAGGACGTCGCCAACGCCATCGGCGGCTTTGCCACCGATGTGTTCGAGATCCGCGACAGTGCGCGACGCGCGGCCCAACAGTCTGACGAGTAACGCCGGTGCTGGGAGTCATCGGGGGTAGCGGTTTCTACTCGTTCTTCGGCTCCGACGCCCGGGCGGTCAGCCTGGACACGCCCTACGGTTCGCCGAGCGCGCCGATCACCGTGGGCACCGTCGGCGCCCACGAGGTCGCCTTCCTGCCGCGCCACGGTGTCGGACACGAGTTCTCACCGCACACCGTGCCCTATCGCGCCAACATGTGGGCGTTGCGCGCGCTCGGAGTGCGGCGGGTCTTCGGGCCGTGCGCGGTAGGCAGCCTCGACCCGCAGCTGGGTCCCGGCGCGATCGTGGTGCCCGACCAGCTGGTCGACCGCACGTCCGGACGCGACGACACCTACTTCGATTCCGGCGGTATCCACGTCGATTTCGCCGATCCGTACTGCCCGACGTTGCGCGCCGCGGTCACCGATCTGCCCGGCGTCGTCGACGGCGGGGCGATGGTGGTGATTCAGGGTCCGCGGTTTTCCACCCGCGCCGAGAGTCGGTGGTTCGCCAGTCAGGGTTTCCGGCTGGTCAACATGACCGGCTACCCGGAGACGGTGCTGGCCCGTGAGCTTGAAATCTGTTATGCCGCAATAGCATTGGTGACCGACCTGGATGCCGGAATCGATTCCGGGCAGGGGGTTCGTGCAGTGGATGTGTTCGCCGAGTTCCAGCGCAACCTGGTGCCGTTCAAGAAGCTGGTGCATGAGGCCATCGACGCCGTCGCCGCCGAGCGCACCTGCACACACTGCCTGCCGCACGACGGGGTGTCGCTGCCGATCGAGCTCCCGTGAGGGTGCTGCTGACCGGCGCGGCGGGGTTCATCGGCGCCCGGGTGCATGCCGCGCTGACCGCCGCCGGGCATGAGGTCGTCGCCGTCGACGCGATGCTCTCGGCCGCGCACGGCGACGACGCCGTCGTCCCGGAGGGCGTGCGGCACGTGGATGTGCGTGACGCCGCCGCGGTCGCCGACGTCCTCGCCGGCATCGACGTGGTGTGTCATCAGGCTGCGGTGGTGGGTGCGGGTGTGGACGCCGCCGACGCCCCGAGATATGCGGGGCACAACGACTTCGGGACCGCGGTGCTGTTGGCGCAGATGTTCGCCGCGGGGTGTCGGCGGCTGGTGCTGGCATCGTCGATGGTGGTGTATGGGCAAGGTCGTTTCGTCTGCGCCGAGCACGGTGAGGTTGATCCGATGCCCCGGCGGCGCGAGGACCTCGACGCCGGTGTGTTCGATCATCGCTGTCCGCTCGGCGGTGAGCAGGTCGACTGGGCGCTGGTGGGTGAGGACGCGGCTCTGCGTCCGCGCAGCCTGTACGCGGCCAGCAAGACCGCGCAGGAGCATTACGCGTTGGCCTGGGCTCAGGCGTGTGACGGCTCGGTGGTGGCGCTGCGCTATCACAACGTGTACGGACCGGGGATGCCCCGCGACACCCCATACTCGGGGGTCGCGGCGATCTTTCGATCTTCGCTTGAAAAAGGCGAATCCCCAAGAGTTTTCGAGGACGGTGGGCAGATGCGTGACTTCGTCCACGTCGACGACGTCGCCGCGGCCAACGTGGCTGCGGTGCACGCGGATCCCGCGGGCTTCGCCGCGTTCAACGTCTGCTCGGGCCGTCCGGTGACCATCTTCGATGTGGCGAGCGCGCTGTGCCGCGCCCACGGCGGCATGACCCCGCTGATCACCGGCGCCTACCGTGACGGCGACGTCCGCCACATCGTGGCGGATCCGTCTAAGGCCGTGCGGGAACTCGGTTTTCGTGCTGCGATCGATCCGGTCGACGGGCTGGTCGAGTTCGCCACGGCCCCGCTGCGGGGGGTCACCGCTTAGCCTTGACACCTGTCAAGTCATACTGGCGGCATGAGCAGAGCACTATGTGAGCAGTACGGCATCGACTTCCCGCTCTTCGCGTTCAGCCACTGCCGCGACGTGGTGGCCGCCGTCACCAATGCCGGTGGATTCGGGGTGCTGGGCGCCACCGCTTACAGTCCCGATCAGCTCGACCAGGAGCTGGCGTGGATCGACGAGGCGGTCGGCGGCAAGCCCTACGGTGTGGACCTGATCGTGCCTGCCAAGTTCGAGGGTAAGGGCGAGAAGCTCTCCAGTGAGGATCTCGCCGAACGCATCCCGCAGGACTATCGCGAGCTCGTCGATGACCTGCTGCGCGCCCACGACATCGAGCCCGAGCCGCAGCGCCGGCTGGGTAAGCCGATGCTGTCCGGCAACACCGGCCGCGAACTGCTCGACGTCGCGTTGTCACACCCGATCAAGCTGATCGCCAATGCGCTCGGGGTGCCGCCGGACTACATGATCGAGGCCGGCAAGGAACGCGGCATCCCGGTCGCGGCGCTGGTCGGCGCCAAGGAGCACGCGGTCAAGCAGGTCGCCGCGGGTGTGGACCTGATCGTGGCGCAGGGCACCGAGGCCGGCGGCCACTGCGGGGAGGTCAGCACGCTCGTCGTCGTCCCGGAGGTTGTAGAAGCTGTAGCAGCGGCGGGTGGTTCGACGCCCGTGCTCGCCGCGGGCGGCATCGTCACCGGTCGGCAGATGGCCGCAATGGTGGCCATCGGCGCGGCGGGAGCGTGGACCGGCTCGGTGTGGCTGACCACTGAGGAGGCCGAGACCGCGCCGCACACCGTGGCCAAGATGCTGGCCGCCAGCTCGCGGGACACCGTGCGTTCGGCGGGTCGCACCGGCAAGCCGTCGCGTCAGCTGGTGTCGGACTGGACGAATGCCTGGAAGCCCGCCAAGGACGGTCAGCAGCCGCTGCCGTTGCCTTTGCAGTCGATGCTGTGCGAGCCGGTGATTCGCCGTATCGACGTGCTGGCCGCCCAAGGCCATGAAGGGGCGCAGGCGTTGGCCACGTACTTCGTCGGGCAGGGCGTCGGACTGATGAACAAGGTCAAGCCGGCCCGCGAAGTCGTGCGCGAGTTCATCGAGGACTACCTGGTCGCCGCGGAGCGGCTGAGCAACTCCCTGCCCGGCTGACCATCACCGCCAAGGTGCACCCAGCGTAGTTCCGCCCGTGTGACGACTACCGTGGCTGCACTTTCGCGAGGCCGCGGCAACGGAACTCAGTCGGCCAGCGGCAGCCGCACCTCGAAGCGTGCCCCGGTGGCCAGATTTCGCGCCGACAGCGTCCCGCGGTGCGCCTGCACCAGGCCCGCCGCGATCGCCAGGCCCAGGCCCGACCCGCTCGGCAGCGACGAATCCGCCCGCGGCACACGGTTGTTCGATCCGCGGTAGGCCACGTCGAATACCCGGGGTAGGTCGGCTTCGTCGATACCGACGCCGGTGTCGTCGACCCGGGCCCACGCAGAATCCCCGTCAGAGCCCAGCGTCAGGTCCACCCGTCCGCCGGTCGGGGTATGGGCGATCGCGTTGGCCACCAGATTCGACAGCACCCGCACCAGGGCCCGGTCGCTGCCGCGCACCCGGACCGGCTGGTCGGGCAGATTGGCATGCAGACGCACGCCCGCGCGTTCGGCGGCGATGCGGTGTGCGGCCAGCACGTCGTCGACCACCTCGTCGAGTGCGACCTTGTTGAACGAGGGCGTCATCGCTCCGGCGTTGATCTTCGACATCTCGAACAGGTCGTCGACCATCTCGCTCAGCCGCACCGACTCGTGTTCGATCTGTTTGGCGTGTACCTGCACTTCGTCGGCGGGTACCAGACCGTCGGCGAGTGCCTCTGACACCGCCCGGATCCCGGCCAGCGGTGTGCGCAGGTCGTGGCTGACGAACGCCACCAGTTGCCGTCGGGACTGTTCGGCGGCGCGCTCTGAGTCGCGGATCTCGGCCTCCCACACCGTGCGCCGGGCCTGGTAGCGGCCCAGCATCACCGCCGCGGGGACGGTGACGATCGATACCACCACCAGCACCACGGCGGTGCGCTCGAAGGTCCCGGTGACCATGGATCCGCTGGCGCCCAGTACACCGGCAAATGTCGCCAGCACCGGGATCAACACCAGTGCCACCATGCTGACCGCCAGCGACCAGGAGCGGGCCAACCGGATCACCGCAGCGCCGACGATGACCACCGGAACCGAGCACGCCAGTGCCCAGCCGACGATCTCGAGCAGCTCAGCTGGCGGCATCCGTGTGTCCGGAACCCGACTCGTCGGAGGCCCACATGTAGCCGCGGCCCCACACCGTCTGAACCCGGTGCCGGTCGCCGAGCTTGGACCGCAGCCGCTTGACGTGCACGGTCACCGTCGACAGGTCCCCGAAGTCCCAGTGCCACACCTGTTTGAGCAGGTCCTCGCGGGTGAAGACGGTGTCGGTGTGGGTCAGGAAGAACAGCAGGAGATCGAATTCCCGGTTGGTCAGGCTGACCGGTGTGCCGCCGACGGACACGGTGCGCGACGCGGCCGACACCGCCAGGTCGCCGGCCTGGATCTGCACGGGCGCCGCTGTGCTCGCCGGTGCCCGGCGCAGCACCGAACGCACCCGCAGCGCCAGCTCGCGCGGACTGAACGGTTTGGTCAGGTAATCGTCGGCGCCGGCCTCCAGGCCCGCGATCCGATCGTCCTCTTCGCCCAGCGCCGTCAGCAGGATCACCGGCACCGAGAAGTCCCCGCCGCGGCGCAGGCTGCGGCACAGCGACAGACCGCTGGGGCCGGGCATCATCACGTCGAGGATGGCGACGTCGAAGCGCTCTGCGCGCAGCAGTCGCAGGGCCTCGCTGCCGTCGTGGGCGGTGGACACCTCCAAGCCGTCGCGCTCCAGGTAGCGACGCACGACGTTGCGAACCACGTCGTCATCGTCGGCGATCAGCACACGGGTCACCACTCCGAGGTTAGCGCGCAGTGGCGGTTACCTGCGTGGATGTCACGGTTTTGTCAGCGATGGCACGGCGCACCCCCAGGGTGCTGACCTACCGTCGGGAGCTATGCCCGAGTGTGCGGTCACGGTGGTCCTGCCATGCCTTGACGAGGCCGAGTCCCTCCCCGGTGTGCTGAACGCCATCCCGGATGGGTATCGGGCGCTCGTCGTCGACAACAACAGCACCGATGACACCGCCCAGGTCGCCCGTGCCCACGGGGCGACGGTGGTCTTCGAGCCCCGGCCGGGGTACGGGTCCGCGGTGCATGCCGGCGTTGTGGCGGCGACGACGCCGGTGGTGGCGGTCATCGACGCCGACGGTTCGCTGGACCCCGGCGACCTTCCCGCTTTGGTCGCCGAACTGGATCGGGGTGCCGACCTGGTGGTCGGCCGCCGACGTCCGGTGCCAGGCCTGCAATGGCCGTGGCATGCCCGGTGGGGTACCGCCGCGGTGTGCTGGCGGTTGCGTCAGCGCCACGGCTTACCGGTGCATGACATCGCCCCGACGCGAGTGGCGCGCCGGGATTGGCTGCTCGAACTCGGGGTGAACGACCGCCGATCCGGGTATCCCCTCGAATTGCTGGTCCGAGCGGCTGCGGGGGACTGGCACGTGGTGGAACGCGACGTCAGGTACGGCCCGCGTACAGGGGGCCGGTCGAAGGTGTCCGGTTCAATGCGGGGAAGTGTCACCGCGGCTCTGGACTTCTGGCGGGTGATCTCGTGACACCACCGCCGACGACCGTGCTCGTGGTGGCCAAGGCTCCGGTGCCCGGGTTGGCGAAGACCCGGCTCGCCGCGTCGATCGGTGACGCGGCCGCAGCCGATGTGGCCGCGGCAGCGCTGCTCGACACCCTCGATGCCGTGGCGGCCGCCCCGGTCTCGGCGCGGGTGGTGGCCATGACCGGTGACCTGCAGCGTGCGTGCCGTTCCGAGGAGATCCGGCAGCGCCTGAAATCGTTCGCCGTCGTGGCCCAGCGGGGGACCGACTTCGCCGAGCGCCTGGTCTGCGCCCACGCCGATGCCGCCGCCGCTGCCGGTGAGCATCCGATCGTGCAGATCGGGATGGACACCCCGCAGGTGAGCAGCGAACTGATCGCCGGCTGCGCCGCCGGTCTCGGGGATGCCCAGGCGGTGTTGGGCATGGCCGCTGACGGCGGTTGGTGGGTGCTGGGAGTGCGGTCGGCGGTGATGGCCGAATGCCTGCGGCCGGTGCCGATGTCGCAGCCCGATACCGGCGCGCTGACATTGGAAGCTTTGCGCAACAAAGGATATGGGGTCGCGTTGGTCGAGGAACTGGCCGATGTCGACACCGTCGCCGACGTCGAGGGCGTGCGGCGGTGTTGCGCTCCGGACAGTCGATTCGCCGCCGCGACCAGAGCGGCAGGGCTGTAACGGCGATGATGGGAAACCTCTACGACCGCGCGCTCGACGGTGAGCGCTGCTGGATCCGACGCGACGACGGTGAGATCAGAAACCTCCCGGTGCGCACCTGGCTCGGTGGCCGGCACGCCGACGAGCAGTTCGACCGGGCGATCGTCGACCTCTGCGACGGTCCGACCATCGATCTGGGCTGCGGGCCGGGCCGCCTGGTCGTCGACCTGATTCGGCGCGGAATCCCGGCCCTCGGCATCGACCAGTCCATGGCGGCTGTGCAGCTGGCCAGGAGCACCGGGGCCCAGGCGCTGTGTCGCGACCTCTTCGACGCTTTACCGGGAACCGGTCGTTGGCGCACCGCATTGCTGGCCGACGGCAACATCGGACTCGGTGGTGATCCGCGCCGACTGCTGCGACGGGTTGGTGAGCTGCTCTCACACGGCGGCCGATGTGTCGCCGAGTTCGATCCGACGATCAGCGGCGTGCGCACCGGGATGGTTCGATTGGAGTCGTCGAACACGATCGGCCCGTGGTTTCGCTGGGCATCGGTGGGTGTGGACTCGGCCGCAGAGCTGGCCGACGAGGTCGGGCTGGTGTTGACGGGCCTGCACCCGGTGCGCAGCCGGGTTCTGGCTACTCTGGCGATCCGCTGACCTGCAGATCGCGAGCCGGAACCCAGAGCGCGGCCTTACCAATTGGTGAAGATGACGTGGTTGAGCACCAACGCTCCCAGCGCGTTGACGGCCAGCCACCAGCGCTGCGACCGCGGCGGCAGCAGCGCCGCGGCGGCGGTCAGCCACACGGTGAAGGGCAGCCAGATCCGTTCCACCTCGGCTTTGCTCAACATGCTCAAATTGGCGGCCAGCACGGCGGCCAGCGCGCCGAGCACCAGCAGATGTAGTCCCGCACGGCGGCGCAATGCATCGACGTCGAACACCCGCGCGATGCCGGCGACACTGCCCAATCCGATCGCGATCACTGTCGCCGCGAGGTTCCCCCACACCCAGTACGAGAACGGCCGGTCACTGGCAATGCCCTGCCAGTACCGTTCTTGCACCAGGTGATAGCCGTCGAACCACCAGAACCCGGCCACAGCGAACACGGCAACCACCACCACGGCGGCCAGTGCGGCCGGGACCAACGCCCGCAGCGCGGCACGCCAGTTCGCAGCGCACAGCAGTACCGCAACCGCCGGAAGGGCCATCAGACCCAGGCCGTAGCTGAGGAAGATGGACCAGCCCAGCAGGAGTCCGGCGCCGGCTGCGGCCACCATCGGCAGCCGGGCGTGCCCCGAGACGGCAAGGGCGAGCAGCGCAATGCCCCAGGCCGCCACGCCCGCGAAGTAGCCGTCGGCGGACACCGCCACCCAGATGGCGGTCGGCGCGACCGCGACGAAGGGGGCGGCCATCCGGGCGCAATCCTCATCGGCCAGTGCCCGCACCGCGACGATGATCGCCGCCGCCGCACTCGAGCCGACCAGCAGGCACAGCATTCCCGCCCAGGCGCCGCCGCCGAGACCGATCCGGTCCAGCCAGACGAACGTCAGCAGCGCACCGGGCGGGTGGCCGGAGACGTGAGTGATCCATGAGTCGGGCTGGTAGTCGAGGATCCGGCCGGCGAACGTCCGAACCGCTTCACCGACGTCGTCGACGGTCGGCACCTGGCGCAGATACTCGTGGCGGGCGGTGAGCCGGCCGGCGAAACCCCGCTGCCAGCCGTCGATCATCGCCAGCGAGAACGCCCAGGTCGCCGACGTCGCCCACGTCACGAGCAGCAGCACCCGCCAAGGCAGCCGGCGGGCGACCTGGTGACCCCACACCACAGCGGCCAGTGCGATCAGGATCGCGGGGCCGGTGCCCCAGCCGATGTGGGTTTCCCACCAGCCGAAGATGGGCGCCGCGCCGGCGAAGGCCTCGAAGCGTTCCTCGTCGGCGTTGATCAGCGGCGTGACGGCCAGGTCCAGGCGCGGGACGACGAATGCCGCGACCACCAGGATGACGCCCAGGCCGACCGCCAGCGCTTCTCTACGACCGATGGGCACTATCCCACCCTAGGAGTTCGCGGCTCAGTACAGCATCGTGCGCATGTTCGCCTCGTCCAGATACTTGGCGAGCTCATCGACGTCGACCCCGTCGATCATCATCTTGACCAGTTGCGCGGCGCTGGGCACCGCCGCTGGATCCCAGCTGTCAGGCTGCCACGCGTCGGAGCGCAAGAACGCCTTGGAGCAATGGAAGAACACTTCTTCGACGCCGACCTCGAGCGCCAGGATCGGACGCTTGCCCCGCACGGTCATTGCATCGAAGTAGTCGGCGTCGGCCAGGACGCGGGCGCTGCCGTTGATGCGCAGGGTGTCGCCGCGGCCCGGAATGACGAACAACGTGCCCACCCGCGGGCGCTGCAACACGTTGAGATAGCCGTCGACGCGGCGGTTGCCGGGGCGTTCGGGGATCGCGATCGTCTTCTCGTCGATGACGTGGACGAAGCCTGCGGGGTCTCCCTTCGGTGACACGTCGACCCGGCCGGCGGCGTCGGTGGTCGCCACAAAACCCAGCGGCGAGTGGGCCAGCCACAGCTGATGGGCCGGCCCCAGTCGCTCCTTGACCTTGTCGGCCACCAGTTGGTTCGGATGACCCACGATCTCCCGTAACTCCTCGGCGGTGGTCACTTCTCGGCTCATGGGTGCCATCATGCCGTCGAAGCGCCGGGATCGGGCACGTCCCCGAACGTGCGCGTCAGCGCCCTGCGGTCCACCTTTCCGATGCCGCGGCGCGGCAACTCGTCGACGACGTGCACCTCGCGCGGTGCCGCCGTGGCCGGCAGCTGTCCTGCCACGTGCGCGCGTACGTCGTCCAGCGTCACCGCGGCTCCGGGCCGCAGGACCAGCGCAGCGACCACGCGCTGGCCCAGGCGTGGGTCGGCGACACCGAAGACCGCGCACTCGGCCACCGCGGGATGGCCCAGCAACACCGCTTCGACCAGATCGGGCAGCACGGTCAGTCCGCCGGTGCTGATGCCGTCGTCGGCGCGTCCCAGCACCCGCAGGACCCGCGCTTGGTCGATGGTGCCGACGTCGCCGGTGCGAAACCAGCCGGTCTCGGCGAACGGGTCCGGTAGGACGGGGTTGCGGTAACCCAGGGCGATGGTGGGGCCGCCCAGCGAAATCAGACCGTTATCAGCAACTTTCACGCTGACCCCGGCCAGCGGGACGCCGTCGTACACACAGCCACCGGCGGTCTCGCTCATGCCGTACGTGCGTACCACGGAAACTCTTGCAGCCGAGGCCCTCTCGGAGAGACCGGGCGGCATCGGCCCACCTCCGACAAGCACGGCATCGAATCCGGACAGGGCCTCTGCTGCAGCGGGCTCGCGCAGTGCTTTGTCCAATTGCGCGGCAACCAGCGATGCATACCGGCGCCTGTTGCCCATCGCGTCCACCGCGGTCACCAACTCGGCCGGATCGAATCCGGGATGCAGTGCCACCGGGTCGACGCCGGCAATCACACTGCGCACCAACACCTGAAAGCCGGCAACGTGGTAGGCCGGCAGCGCCAGCAGCCATTGCCCGGGACCGCCCAGCCGGTCGTGGGTGGCCTGTGCACTGGCCATCAGTGCCGTGGCGGGCAGCAGCGCACCTTTGGGGGTACCGGTGGTCCCCGACGTCGACAACACCGCCGCGACGCCGTCGTCGATCGGCTCGCCGGCCCGCAATGCCGTTGTCAGAGCGGAGATTTGTGCGCGATCGGCAGCCGGCACCGGTAGTGCACAGACTCGCCCGGCCACGACATCGTGCACGATCGGCAACGCCGAGAGCGCGGCCGGCCCGGAGCCGATCTCGACAGGGTGCAGGGTGGCGATGGCGTGTCCTCGGCTAGCGGGTGTCGCGACGCAGCGGATGGTCGTCGGGAACTTCGACGAAGATCAGGTTCACCCCGTCGGGATCGGTCACATGCATTTCGTGCAGACCCCACGGTTCTTTCCGCGCTTCGCGCGCGATCGCGATCCCGCGGACCCGCAACTCGTCCTGGGTGGCGTGAAGGTCGCGCACCTGAAGCCACAGCGCACCGGGGAACGGCGGGGCTGCGGTGTCGGGACCACCGTGGCCGGCCAGTTCGATCAGCGACTGTCCGGCATAGAACACCGTGCCGCCTGCGTACTCACGGGCCACGGCCAAGCCGAGCTGGTCGCGGTAGAAGGACACCGAGCGTTGATAGTCCTTCGGTCGGAACAGCACCCGGCTGGCGAGGATCTCCATGACGTCGTGTCTACCACTGTCAACCGATATGACGGTCGGTGTCGGCCCAATAGGGTTCGCGCAGTGCGCGTTTGAGGACCTTTCCGCTGGGTGTGCGGGGCAGCGCGTCGACGAAGTCAACGCTCTTGGGCAACTTGAAGCCGCCCAGCCGCGCGCGGGCGAATTCGATGAGCTCGGGTCCGTCCAGTGCGGTGTCGGCCACCGGCACGACCACGGCTTTGACGGCTTCACCCCAGCGCTGGTCGGGAACCCCGATCACGGCCGCGTCGGCGACCTTCGGATGGGTCATCAGCACGTTTTCGACCTCGGCGGGGTACACGTTCTCGCCGCCGGAGACGATCATGTCCTTGACCCGGTCGTGCAGGTACAGGTAGCCGTCGGCGTCGAGGTAGCCGGCGTCTCCGGTGCGCAGCCAACCGTCGGCGGTCAGTGTGGCCGCGGTGGCGTCGGGGTCGTTCCAATAGCCCAGCATGTTCTGCGCCGAGCGGGTCCACACCTCGCCCACCGAACCGAGCGGTACGTCGGCGCCGTCGGCGTCGGCGACTCGCACCTCGACCCACGGATAGGGCCGGCCGCACGACCGCAGCAGCGGCGGCAGGTGTTCGGCGCCGTCGAGTTGGGTGATCGAGCCGGTCGTCTCGGTCATCC